>NZ_NAJR01000003.1:0-557036 GCF_002196695.1 Shewanella sp. Shew256
TTGGAGGTACTCAGGCGGCCTGATTATCAAATCACGGAGAAAGAATTGCTGGCGGCCTGGGTATTATTCGCCAATCAGTTGCTCAAATATGGCTATGCTATGGCTGATTTATGAGGGGATCCTTCAGCGCTTAACCTGCTCCTGTCCGGCCGTCATGGTCGATGTGGCCCTTTGGGTGCTGTCTTTAAACCGACTGACAATCAGCTCAATTTGTGAGGTCGACTGGCTGGTTCGGCTAGATAACTGCCGCACCTCGTCGGCAACAACAGCAAAGCCGCGGCCACTTTCCCCCGCACGCGCCGCTTCAATCGCCGCATTGAGTGCTAACAGATTGGTTTGATCGGCGATGGAGCGGATCACTTCTAACACTTGATGAATCGCTTGGCTATCCTGCTCAATCGTTTGCACCACATCGGAAAAATGACTCACTTGCACACTCAGTTGATGTATCGCCTCGATAACGGTTTCAAGCCGTGAATGACCGCGCTGCGCCGCCTGATGACTAGAAACCATCTCGGAGGCGGTGCGGTGGATATTGTCCGTCACTTCCGCAAAGCTGGCACTCATTTGCTCCATTGCGGTTGCCGCCTGCGAGGTTTGCGCGCTCTGGCTATCGGCGTGCTCCCAGGTATTAGTGATAGTTTGTTTAAGATTGACACTCTGCTCTTGGATCTCACTGGCAGAATCCGCCATTCGGCCAACTACGCCGCCGATTTCGGTAATTAAAAATCGCAGGGCAAGATCAATTTTACCGATTTCATCCTGCCTGCCGGTATAAACGCCCATAGCAACAGGGTCATCGATAATATTACTGGCCACCCGCACTAATTCCTGAAAAGGCCGCATAAGCATGTACCACAGTCCCCAAGCAATCAGCCCACCCGCTAGCACAGCCAAGATGGGCGAATAAGTCGCTAAGGATGCGGTTAACGCGATAGTAAACAACATCGCCGTGAGGACTTTCCCGCCAAATCCTAACCGGTCTTTTTTTAATGCTTTAGGCTGTTTACCTTGATTGATCCCTTGATAGATCTCTTCGGCCGCCTTGATTTGCTCAGGGGTCGCTTGGCGACGAACCGATTGATACTCATGGATTTTGCCGTTCTCATATACTGGTGCGACATAGGCATTGACCCAATAATAGCCCCCTGTTTTGGTTCTATTTTTAACAATGCCCATCCAAGGTTTACCGCTTCTTATCCTCTCCCAAAGCATTTTAAAAGCGGCGGCAGGCATATCACCATGGCGCACTATGTTATGTGGGCTTCCCTGCAACTCGGCAACGCTATATTCACTGATCTGCGAAAAGGTCTGGTTAACATACTTAATGTTGCCCTTCAGATCGGTCGTCGAGAGGAGAATAGCGTTTTCGGAAAGGTGTTTTTCACCATTTTTTGAATGTGTTTGCATAGGGCGCACTAACGGATTCCATGTGAAAGTTGCGCCGCATTTTGCCAAAATGACAGAATGCCTGCTTTGATTAAGCTCACAATGGCAGCATAAAAATTAACCAAATCCTAAACAAGTAAGATCAATCACATCAACAAAACCAAACATTTGTGACAGATTGCACATTGCTGAATTATTCCTGCGCAAACGAGTCCGGCGTGATTTTGCCCCGTCACAAATACGTTAAGGATCTCACAGATAAACGCAAATGATATTGTTTATCATTTAAATAAACTGAGTTATACTCCAAACCGAGTAGCAACTCTCCTTTGCTCATGCACCCAAGTGGACAGGGTTAGGCATAAGTACAATCAATGGAGTGGTATGCGTGACATGGCAGGTCGCCATAACGGTTTAATATTGACTGAAATAAGCAGCACTTATGTCTCATATCCCTGTATCAGATACACCTTCAGCAACTTCGGCAGCTTCAACTGCCGCTGTAACGGGTTATTTTCAAGCAGCCTTACGCTGGTTTAAGCAAGATCAAACCCAGTTTGGTTTTCAAGTGTTTGTTCGCGCCAGTGCCGCCTTATTAGCGGGCTATATTGCGGCGGCAACACTAGCCTGTTTACTGACGCAAGTACTGCCTATGTCTCGATTTGAGAGCACATTAACGGCCAATATGTTGGCATTTTTGTTTTATGCCATCGCGATAATTTATGCCTTCTGCGTGCGTAAAACCTGGCATGCGTGGCGGGATCTCACGCTATTTAGTCTCCTGTGTTTTGCTCTGCTTAAGGTGTGTGGACAGTAAGATGAAAGAAACCTTTTTTAGAACCCTATCTTGGCTACATACTTGGGCGGGTTTACTCGTTTGTTGGGTATTATTGCTGATCTTCTTTGCTGGCAGCCTGAGTTATTTCCGCCATGAAATGAGCCTATGGGCCGAGCCTGAGCTTCACCGCGGGGCTTTTCAGGACTATCAAGTTGACCAAATCGCCAACCAACTTGAGAAGGGACAAAGCTATATTGAAACGCATTCCGCCCCAACCACACAGCGCTGGTTAATTAATTTCCCGACAGAACGCAGCCCAATGCTGAGTTTTGCTTGGCAACTGCCGCCTGAAAAGGGGCAACGCCGTGGCAAAATCGAGCAACATACCGCACTGGCCGATGGTAGTGGCGTCATCACTGATATCCGCGATAGCCGCGGTGGTGACTTCTTCTATCGTTTACATTTCGACCTGCACTATATGTCCGCCATTACGGCGCGTTACATTGTGGGTGTCTGCACCATGTTTATGTTGATAGCCCTTATCAGCGGCATCGTTATCCATAAGCGTATCTTTAAAGACCTATTTAGCTTTCGCCAGAACAAGGGCGCGCGCTCATGGTTAGATGCCCATAATGTAAGCTCAGTGATTGCCCTACCCTACCATTTGATGATCACTTATACCGGCCTCATTACCTTAATGTTGATGTATATTCCATGGACGGTGAGCACAGCTTATCCTGAGGATAATCAAGCCTTTTTAAAAGAACTCAATCCGGCGAGACAAACCGAAAAAGCTTCGGGCATTCAGGCTGAGCAAGTGCGCTTAAGCCAACTGCTACCCCAAGTTCAGGCTGAATGGGGCGATGCGCCTATTAAGCAGGTGATTGTTTCTTATCCTAAAGATCAAAATAGCCAAGTCACCTTCTACCAAAATACTGGCAAAGAGGTCACCGATGAGTCGTCAATCTTAGTCTTTAACGGCGTGACCGGTGAACTCAAATACGCCAGCCCCCATGAAGTGTCGGGAACCGTCGCCACGTACGACACTATGATGTCGCTGCACACCGCACGGTTTGCTGCGCCACTGCTGCGTATTTTGTTCTTCTTCTGCGGCTTACTCGGTTGTGCCATGGTGGCATCAGGCACCTTAATGTGGGCGATTCGTCTACGCCAGAAACAGCAAAAAGCAATCGATAAAGGTGAAAAAGCAAGTCGTGGTTTGCGCTTAGTTGAAGGCTTAAACTTCATGTTTATCTTAGGCTTGCCCTTGGGCGCGGCAGCGTTCTTCTATGCCAACCGCCTGTTACCCGTCGATTTTGCGACTCGCTCTGCTTGGGAGGTTCACTGTTTCTTTATCGCCCTAGCGGCAATGGGCGCTTGGGCATTTTTCGGTAGAAGCAGACGCCATTGGCAATTGGCCTTAATGCTAATCGGAGTACTTTATTGTGCGCTGCCGGTACTGAACGCATTTACCTCGCCAAGCCACTTTATTGACAATATCCGCAGCCAACAATGGGCACTGGTGGGGTTTGATATAGTCGCTCTACTACTGGGTAGTGCGATGTTATTTGCCAGTACACGACTCTCTGCTGTGGTCAAAACACTGCAAAAACCGAGTCGAAAAAATACGGCTACAGCTGAAAAAGTCATAAGAAAACAGCCAGATCCGAGTTATGCTAACGAACTTGCCTCGTCGTCTCCCTTGGAGGAAGCAAAATCATGATGCCAGAATTTATCCCTATGCTCGGCATTCTCGGGCTTAGTTATCTCTCCCTTGCGCTGTTTGCATTAGCCAAGTTTGGCCATTTTAAGGATGTGTTTAAACGCCCACCGTCACAATGGCAGAGCCACCTGTTAACCCTGTTTGCTTGGCTGTTATTAATCATCAGCTTAAGCACCTGCGCCCACGGGCAAGGCTGGGCCTATGGCAGCATTCTGTTTATGGGGCTCATCTCGCTAGCCGCCATGTTAGTGATTTTGACCCTAAGCTACAGCCCACGCCATCTTCCCATTGGGATTGTCACTGGCAGTGTATTGACCAGCAGCTTGCTGTTAAGTGGTGGGTTCTAAACCGTTTCACAGGTGGCGCACTAAACTGTGCGCCCCATGCTGGAGAAGTCTTTTTAGCTAAGCTATAGTGCCCTGATGTCCTGCTATGAGGAGAAAAACATGGGCTTTAACTTAACGGTGAATTGGCAAACCTCTCCAGCCGAAGAAGGCGAATTCTGCCGTGACCACAGCATTACGTTTGGCAGCGGTCAAACGATTCAGGCATCTTCAGCCCCCGAATATAAGGGGAATGAACATTTGGTGAATCCAGAGGAAAGCCTGCTTGCGGCCTTGTCCTCCTGTCATATGTTGACCTTCCTCGCCATCGCTCATCTTAAACGTCTCCCTGTCGCCTCCTATGTCGACGAGGCTTCGGCTGAGCTAGGGAAAAACGAGGCTGGCAAGCTTGCAGTCACAAAAATGATCTTAAATCCTAAGGTAGTGTTTGCCGAAGGTGTCGAGGTTTCTGCTGAGACTCTTGAGAAAATTCACGAAAAAGCACACGCAAACTGCTTTATCGCCAATACGTTAGCGACAGACATTCAAATTAAGTTTTAACGATTTGGGGCAAGTTTATCGCGATAAACTTGCCCTCTCCGATGACCCATTTCCCTACCCGTTCAGCTTAGCTCAAGCTAAGTTACCGTATGATAACGCCATATCGTACGCTCACACTCGAGGTAAGCTATGCAAATCCAAGCCTATCGTAATACCGCAACACCCTATCAACAGCCAGCAGCAACAGCCACGACGAGTACGGCAACAGCCGCACCCGCCAGCGCGAGCACTGTGACCCTATCTAATGAAGCGAAACAACTGTCGCAGGTGGACCCGATCCCACAACCTCAATCGCCAGACTTAAGCAAAGTGAAGGCGGGTGTTGAGCAATATGCTCATATTCAAGCGACCAAAATGAAATATCAGGTTGCATCGGACATGGTCAATATCGCGATGGGAACGAACGATGGGATTTCGGCTCCCACGGCTTACTATTTGAGTCACAACGATTCCGCTCGGGCAGCAACTGTGGGGCAAATGGCCAATCAACAACAGGTCAACACCCTGCAAGCCTATGTTGATGCCAGCGAAAACATTAATGAGTGGGCATAAAAAAAGGTGTTGTCTCGGGAACCACAAGACAACACCCTAACATTGAACTAAGCCAGCTTAACTTGGCTAACTTAAACCTTAGTTAAATTTCTATTTTTTAAGCTAATTACTTAGCTTTTATGTCTTCTGCCATTCCTTTCGCCGGCATAGGCTGCGCCTTCAATGCGGGGATAGGCTGCTTAATCAACTCATCCTTAAGATAGCTGATGGCCGTTTCAAGCTGCGCATCGTGGCCGTTAAAGGTCGCAAAGGGTAAGTTATCCACCTCGATATCCGGTGTTACCCCATGTCCTTCGAGTACCCAGCGGCCATCCATCGCATATTGCGGATATTCGGCGACCCGCGCCATACCTTTATCTGTGAGAGAGTTACGACCCGATAACCACACGCCAGCGCCCGCAGTTTGCTTGCCAATGAGCGGAGCAATGCCCAGCGCCTTAATCCCCGCCGAGAAGGTTTCACCATCTGAGTACGTTAGCTCGTCGGTTAACACCACTAAATGGCCACGGAAGGTTTGCTGCATATTGGTATTAGGCGTGCCATGGGTTGGCTGCCAGAATGCCCAAGCGCGGCGTAACAGTTTTTCGATGATCCAACTATCAATATTGCCACCGCGGTTACGGCGCACGTCGATAATCAAACCGTCCTTGTCGTAATTGGTGTAAAACTCACGGGCAAAACTCTCAATATCGCCGCCGCCCATGGCGTATAAATGCAGGTAACCAATCTTGCCCTTACTCGCCTCGGTCACGACACCTGCGTTGTGGTTAACCCAATCTAAGTAACGTAATTGGCTATCGACCTGAGTGCTAACCGGCATCACCACGGTTTTATGGTTTTGGCTGCCGCGTTTAAGCTCGAGTAATACCTGCTTATCCTGCTGATTACGCAATAAACGAGTCACATCGGCCACATTAGTCACAGGAGTGCCATTGATGGCGAGTAACATATCGTCTTCTTTCGCATCGACTTCGATACGGCTTAAGGGCGATGCCTGGCTTGGCAGTTCAGGATCATTACGATAGATATGGGCAATTTTTACCCCATCGTTAGTTTGTTGTAGCCGAGCGCCTAAACTCGCACCTTTGGCCGCGTCTGGGTCTTTTGGCAGATCGCCACCCCGCACTTGCGAGTGCAACGAGTCTAGCTCGCCCATCATCTGCATAAAGATATCGTTTAACTCGTTACGATCGGTTAAACGGTCAAGTAGCGGTTGGTACTTGGCCTTGGTCGCTTGCCAATCGAGGCCCCGCATCTTCTTATCGAAGAAGGAGTCCCTGTGCATTAACCAAGCATCTTCAAACATTTGTTGCCATTCTAGGGTGGGTGAAATCGCTAATTGCCACTGATCCGTTTGCACCTTGGCGTTTTCGGTATCCCCCAACTTGTCGCCCGCATCTACGATCAGCAGCGACTTTTCATTGCTTTTTTTGCGCAGCAACAACTTGCTACCATCGGCGGACACACTGTAGTTCGCCACGTCTTCGGCAAACACTTCGGCTTTAGGGCGCTGCTCGCTAAACTTAATCGTCATCAAGCTAGGCTCAGTGTCATCGCCAATCGCTTGGTCGAGCACATAGAGACGACCATCAATGGCAGTTAACTGGCTGTAATTGCCTGAATCGACAGGCACTTGCCATAAACGCTCGCCAATTCCCGCCCAATCAATTTTTACCGGCGTCGGTTTATCTTTAGAGTCTGCCTTTTCCGCCGTCTTAGCCGTCAGCTCTGTGGGTTTGCTAAAGGGGAACTTGGCATTCTTCACTAAGGCAATCGCAAAAATCTGGCTACGTTTATCAAACACTGGCCCCATATTGCGGTCGCCCCAAGGTGAGCTTGGTGTCGCAGTAAACTGGCGATTGGAGAGGAAATATAGCCACTGGCCATCGCGACTAAAGGTCGGCGAATAGGACTCATACTTGTCGCTAGTGAGCGTTTGAGCCTTATTTTCGTCCACAGAATACAGCACGATTTGTGGCCTTTGCTTGCCGATTTCGGATTTAGTTAACGCGATAAAACGACTGTCTGCCGACCAGCGAATATCCGCATAGGGGCCGAGTCCCTCACCGTTGCTGATGATTTTTTGATTGGAGTTTTTCTTCAGATCCAGCAACCACACATTGCCATCGTTATCGTCGTGGGCAAGGTAACGACCATCGTTAGACAGACTCAGCGTCATTCTTAAGGTATGACCATCTTTGGTGAGTTGCTTCGCGCCGCTGCTGCCATCGGCAGGAAATTGCCAAATTTCCTGTTGACCACTCATGTCGCTGATGGCATAAACCGATTTACCATCCTGACTCATAATCGCATTGCGCACGCGATAGGTACCAGGCAGTGCCACTTGCACTAAACGTGAACCATCAATTCCCGCAATCGCCACATGGCTGCGGGCAGTGATCACCACTTTATCACCCGCAAGCGCAAGGTTCGCTGAGGTCGCATAATCCATAGGATCTTTTACCCAATGCTCGCGGCGTTGAGCAAAATCGGATGTTAATTCAATATCTAATAATGAGTCTTTGGCAGAGGCGATATCAAAAACATGAATATCTGCGCCCTGCTGGAACACGACTTTGCCTTGGTCCATGCGCGCGCCGCGCACTTGCCAATCTTTATATTGGGTCAACTGTTTCGCGTCACTGCCATCCAGAGCCATGGACCAGAGATTGTCGTTACCATCGCTGTCGCTGATAAAGTAGAGTCTGTCTTGCCATAGCATAGGCTGACGCACCGAACCTTGATGCTGACCACTGAGCAACTGCGCCTCGTCTTTGCCGCCGAGTTTAAAGCGCCATAACTCACCCTTAGCGCCGCCGCGATAAACCTTAGCGTTGTCGCCGGTGACCTGCAGGCCAAAACGGGTAAAGTACACATATTGATTATTGGCATCGACCACCCCTTCTACTGCGTCCGCAAGTGGTAAGTCAGTCGTCGCCAAGGTCTCAGGGTTAACCAGTCGCAACATCCAATTGTTCGCAGGGCCAAAGCCACTGTCGGTGGAATAAAGCACTTCGCCCTTTGCGGTCCAGCCTTGCACGCGCACTCGGCTGTTTTCGAAACTCACTCGTTTGGCCACACCACCCGCCACAGGAATGACATAAACCTCACTCGCGCCCTCATAATTGGCGACATAGGCCACCCATTTACCATCGGCGGAGATGGCCGCACCTAACTCTTCGGCGGGTAAAGTGGTCAGGCGCATCGCCGCCTTTTGCCCGAGCGTTTGAGTCCAAAGATCGCCTTCGGCCGTAAAGACTAAGGTTTGGTCATGCAATGCTGGCGCACGGTAATAACCTTGATTGCTCGCGGGTTGAGCGATGGCGTGGGCTGCGGACAAAGTGCCAAGGGCGAGCATGCAGCAGGCAACAGAATGACGAAGTTTCATGTGTAATCTCTATCCTATTGTTATTGTTAGCAATGGACTTTCTAGTGGGCGTGATTGACGAATGATGACCCAAAGTCTGGCAAAGTAATCCCACAAGCTAGCAGAAATTGATAGAGAGAGCAGTAACTGAAGGCAACAGAAGTTTTAGCAAATGTGTCATAGGCTTACCATTTGCTATACCGATAATCTTAACGGTATTTCTCAGGTTTAATCGAAGGTGAGTAAGTCGGCATATTGCGCGGAGAGCGAATTAAACTGATGGCTGGTTTTCGTTTGCTGCGCCAACGAAATTTGCTGCCATTTATATACAATTCGGGCAATTTCCCCGTTGGTACTTAACGCCTTAATTGCAGCATTAAATTGCTTTAATTGCGCTGATGAAAGGGTTTGTTTGCTGAGCATTAAGTGAATTTGGTTGCGGTCCAACACTGGCTTTAGCGGTGATAACCTCACCCCTTGATGCTGACTGGCGATATAAGGCATGGCCATGGCATCACCAATAATCAGATCCGCACGGCCATAGGTGAGCATTTGCACTGACTTATCGGCATCGGGACTGAGTATCAACAGATGCTCTTGCTCCAAGCGCTGCCGCGTCTGCTCATAATCCACCCCATACCAACCACTGATAGGCACTAACAAACGCAGTTTCTGGCTAAAAATATCTTGCCATTGGGTTAAGCGGATCTTGTCTTTGTTTTCATCCAACACAAATAAACGCACGGTTTCATCACGGTAGGCGGCGGAAAATAAGGCATACTCTTCACGCTCAGCGGTTTTAGTGGCGCCCATCATCATGTCTAAGGAGCCACTTTTCAGCATTTGATGCGAGCGCTTCGCCGGCACATTGATAAAAGTGACCTCGCAGCCTAAGTGTTCGGCAAAGGCGCGAAGCAGGTCCACATCTAACCCCTGCGCCTCCCCCTGTGGATCTTCCCAGGCATAGGGCGGCCAATCGTTATAACCCACTTTGAGGGGATTTAAGCAAACGGGCGCTCCGGCCTCAGATGGAACACCTAAAGCGGGGAAAATAAAAATACATAACAGCAGGATATGGCTAAGCTGAAAAACGAACCTAGACACAATAGTCGCCCCATAATCGGTTGTTCTCGTCCTCATCGAGAATGTCTAACGCATTGAGTTTACCGTTATAACCCGCGGCATTCCCATCGCCTTCATAAGCTTAGTATGCATCAACTGAGGATGCCATGGCTTGAACTCCCGTAAGAAAGCCGTCGCTTAAGGCATCCTATTTAAAGCAAGCATTTATAGATTACCGCCACCACTTTGGCTGGTTCACCCATATCCGTTTGCAACCACACTATATGGGTGCCGCCTAGCACCTCCCCTTGTAAGGCAGCGGATTGTTTTGCTTCGGCAAGGTTGTTGGCATGGCGACTCACACCTGTGACTAGCGCAAAACTGTCACAGTGAGTCACTTCAAAATCATAGGCTTCGTTAATGCGCCGTGGTAATTGAGGGGGTTCTAAGGCGCAACTTGAGAGAAAAAAGATAAGGCAAATCCCTGATAAGGCACATTTAAACAAAACAGTTTATCCAATTGTTAAATCCTAAATAGGCGGGCGAACATAACGAATTCGATTCAACTTAATTGTGAAGCAACTCACATCCCTTTAACGACAACCAATACACTAAGTTACAAATATTAATTTGATTTCATATGGTTATATAAAGGTTTGATAATCACTGTGGATGATAAGCTTTGATTAATTCTCTCGAGCCTCATTTACACTTGTAAAAAAGGGAGTCAATCGACTCCCTTTTACCTGTTGCTTAATGGCGATTCGCCACCTCAGCTTAACACCGCAAATAAATGTGACTTTAACTGAGCAAAATCGGCGGCTAATTCAGCCGAAAGTATGGGTTTATGCTCCACCGCTTTAAGTTCTGCAGGCAGAGGTAAATCGAGATTAAGCTCTCTATCCACGACGTCCTTAAACTTGGCAGGATGTGCCGTACCTAAAAATATTCCCACTTCATCAGGCACTAAGTTAAGCGTTAAGGCTCTGGCAGCAATCGCTGCATGGGGTTCGGACACATAACCTTTGGCATGTAACTCGGCCAGCGCCTCCGAGGTTTGTGCCTCTGATAAACGAATCCCCACTAGGTCCACCAATGGCCAACCGAGTTTCTCGCAAATGGCCTCGACGCGCGGCCAGTTACTTGGCTCGCTCACATCCATCGCATTGGACATAGTCGCTTGAGTGGGATTGGGTTGCCAATCACCACTCTCTAAATAACGTGGGACAGTGTCATTGGCGTTGGTGGCGGCAATAAAACGTTTGACGGGTAAGCCCATGGCTTTGGCAAATAAGCCCGCGGTGAGATTACCAAAATTACCACTGGGCACGGCAATCACAGGATCGGCCTCATGGCGCTGCTTCGACTGTGCGACCGCTTCGAAGTAATAACAAATCTGTGCCAGCAAACGACTGATATTGATTGAGTTGGCCGAGTTTAAATGCAAGCCATCACGCACATCGCTATCTTCAAAAGCCTGTTTGACTAAGTGCTGGCAAGCATCGAAATCGGACGCTACTGCCACAGTGTGAATGTTCTTACCTAAGGTGGTAAACATCTTTTCCTGTAGCTCACTGATTTTGCCCTTAGGATAGAGCACCACGACATTGACTTTATCTAGGCCGTAAAAGGCATCGGCCACCGCTGCCCCAGTGTCACCCGAGGTTGCTGTTAAAATGGTTAAGCGCGAGTCTTGGGCAAAGGCATTGATGCATTGCGCCATAAAGCGCGCGCCAAAATCCTTGAATGCTAAGGTTGGTCCGTGGAAAAGCTCGAGGCACGAGCGCTGCTCATCGACCGCAACCAAGGGCAAATCGAAATTAAAGGCGCGCTCGACCAGTTTATCTACCGCGTCTTGCCCAAGCTCTGAGGCAAGCCAAGCGCCGAGCACTTTTTTACTGCGCTCGACAAAAGGCATCGCCAGCAGCGCCTCAATATCGTGCAACACTGGGATTTGAGTAGGAAAAAACAGCCCCCTGTCTTTACCGAGTCCTAATTGCACCGCTTCCTTAAAGCTCACTTTCTGCGAAGGGTGTTTTAAATTATATAGTTCCATGCTCACTCGACCTTATCAGTGCCAAGCCTTTAGGCTTGGGCTTAATGCTTTTAAAAGTAAGAAAATTAATCGACTCGGCGCGTGCCTTGCTCATCGAGGCGGCACACATGGGCAAAGCCCCCCGCTTCGGTCAAATAATGAGCCTCTAACCACGCCTTGGCCGCATTAGCAGTCGCGAGATCATCAGTCACCGAAAACAGCGTTGGCCCACTGCCCGAAATGCCAGTGGTTAACATGCCTAATTCGGCGAGTGCCGCTCTGGCGTTGTCATAACCCGGTATCGCAGCCGCGCGGTAAGGTTCGGCCAACACATCCTTCAAGACTTGAATCGCAAGCTTGGCGTTTTGCTGATAAGAGGCGTGCACAAAGGCACTCAAATAACGCCCAAAATCGATGGCCACGGACTTATCGTATTGTTCTGGCAGGAGTTTACGCATCATGGCCGTTGAGAGTGAAATCCCAGGATACGCCACCACCCAATACCATTGTTTAAAACTGGGAATAGCCTCACAGATAGCGCCGGGCACATTGAGCATTAGCTGCATACCGCCCAAATAACAGGGCGCGACGTTATCGTAATGCACACTACCGCTTATCTTGCCCTCAAACTCGCCCATGAGTTCGAGTAGCGCTTGTTTATCGTATGGACGTTCAAAATGCTCGTTCAGCGCATAAAGCGCTGCAACCACAGAACTGGCGCTCGAGCCTAAGCCACTGCCGACGGGCAAGTTTTTTTCTAGGGTTAATGCCACGCCTTGGTTTTCTTTCCCAAGGGCTTTTAAGAAAAACACCGCGCATTGATGGACGATATTATCCTCGGGATTGCTGGGTAACTTATGCGCCCACGCTCCCACTTGAGTGAGGCTCACCCCCGCATCCGCCGCCGCAATAGTGACTCTATCGCCCAGTAAACTGCCATCGATGGGCGCAAGTGCTGCGCCCAATAAATCAAAGCCCACACCCACATTACCCATAGAGGCGGGAGCGTAAACGGTCAAACTCATACACTCACCTCACGAGTCCAATTTAAGGTTCTTAATACATCGGCAAAGGCGCCGGCCGCTGTCACTTCTGTACCCGCACCGTATCCACGTAATACGAAAGGAATCGGCTGATAATAACGGCTGTAGAATGCCAGCGCGTTTTCACCGCCTTTTACACTGTAGAGCGGATCGGTAGCATCGACTTCGGTGATACGCACATAACACGCGCCTTCTTCAATCTGCCCCACATAACGCAGCACTTTACCCTGCGCTTTCGCCTCAGCCACTCGCGCCGCAATCGCAGCATCGGCCTCGGGTAAACGTGCCATAAAACTTTCCACATCGCCTGAATCATCAAAATCGTCAGGTAAGACTGAGTCGACAACGATATCGCTTAGCTCAAGTTTCAAACCCACTTCACGGGCCAAGATCAGTACTTTACGCGCCACATCCATACCACTTAAATCATCACGGGGATCGGGCTCGGTAAAGCATTTTTCCCGCGCCAGTTTAGTCGCTTCTGACAGCGTCATACCCTCATCGAGTTTACCGAAGATAAAGGATAAGGAGCCTGACAAAATACCGTTAAACTTGTGCAACTTATCACCAGCAAATAACAGTTTTTTTAAGTTATCGATAACGGGCAATCCGGCGCCAACGTTAGTCTCATACAAGAACTGACGACGTTGTTTCAAGGCTGTTTGACGCAGTGCTTGATAGTAAGCGTAGTCTCGAGTATTGGCCTTCTTATTGGGCGTCACCACGTGCATGCCCGCATTCATCACCTCTAAATACTGGTTCGACACTTGATCGCTTGAAGTACAATCCACCAGCACAGGGTTTAATAACTGTTGCTCTTTCACCCAAGCCAATAGCGCAGGCAGATCGCTTGGCTGCTGACTGTCGGCAAGCAGGTTTTGCCAATTGTTTAAATCGATACCCGCACTATCGAGTAACATCTTGCTTGAATTCACGATGCCGCAGACACGAATGCTAATGTGCTGCTCTTTTAACACGCTCGCCTGATGTTTGATTTGCTCGAGTAGACCTGCGCCAACATTGCCGCAACCCACTAAAAACACATCCAAATACTGCTGCACATCGAAAAAGCCCTGATGACAGGCGGCAACCGCATGTTTGGTCTTTCGCTGTTCGATTACCGTTGAAATAGAACGCTCGGAGGAGCCTTGAGCAATCGCGATAATATTCACACTCGCCTGCGCTAACGCTTGGAAAAACCGCGCCGCCACACCTTTATGGGTACGCATGCCATCACCAATCAAGGAGACGATTGCTAAGTCATGGCGCATTTCAATCGGCTCGAGTAAGTCACTTTTGATTTCTAGTTCAAACTCTTGCTCTAGCGCCGATTTCACCTTGGCTGCATCACTGGTCGCCACACAAAAGCTGATGCTGTATTCGCAAGAACTCTGGGTGATGAGTGACACGGAAACGCCACTACGGGAAATTGCCGCCAGCGTGCGGCTCGCCATGCCGACCATGCCCTTCATGCCGGGGCCTGAAACATCAAACATGGTTTGATTATCCAGATTAGAAATGGCCTTCACCTGCAGACCGCTTTCATCGGCCTGATTCGATACCAGAGTGCCAGGCGCATCGGGATTAAAGCTGTTCTTGATATAACAGGGAATATGAAACTGGGCGATAGGCGCAATGGTTTTAGGATGCAGCACCTTTGCGCCAAAGTAAGACAGCTCCATCGCCTCTTGATAACTGAGCTGTGACAGCAACTTAGCATCGGTGACAACCCGAGGATCGGTGTTGTATACGCCGTCAACGTCGGTCCAAATCTCACAACTTGAAGCATCTAAACAAGCGGCCAGCACGGCAGCGGAATAGTCAGAGCCGTTACGGCCTAAGGTCACAACCTTGCCGTCTTCATCGGCGGCGGTAAAGCCGGGCATCACCCAAACCCGTTTTTCATCGAGGGCAAGATTTTTGAATCGCGGTTTACTGACGGCAATATCCACCACGGATTCGAGCGGACGACCACGGCCTAAAAACAGCTCACGCGGGTCCAGCTGCGCCGAAGTGATGCCTTTGGCCAGCATGACTTGCTCCATCAAAGCAGCAGACAAACGCTCGCCAGCAACCACGATTTCGGCGCGCACCCCGTCAGGGCATTCCTGCAGCAGCGTAATACCGCGTAATCTGTCCTGCCAACGTGCAAGCTGCGCACTCAGTCCGGCGAACAGCACTTCGCTTTGACTGCTCGAGAGTCCAGAACTGACCGCATCCTGATAGAGCGAGGTAAACACCCGTTCAACGTGTTGAATGACTGGCGAGTAATCTTCCCCTTTCACCGCCACATCGACCATTTCTAGCAAGGCGTTTGTCACTGTCGCGGGCGCAGAGAGCACAGTAGCCACAGGTTCTGCTTTCGCCGCCTTGGCCACGATATCCGCCGCCATTGAAAATCGCTGCCAATTTGCAAGCGAGGTACCACCAAATTTCATTACTTTCATCTTGATCTCCTGTACCGCGCCCGACTAAGAAACATAAGCTAGAAACAAAAAAGCCCGCTTCTTTGTGGGAAGCGGGCTCGTCGTTAAAATTCTTTAGGGTGTATCAGCCCGCCCCCACTCTGGTTGTAGTGGTGGTTGTAATAATGGTAATTACTACAAAACCTAGGCTATGCATACGTTTGGGCTAATCCATGTCAATGTGATGTAAAACAGAATTGCCTTTTTCACCTAGCCTTGTCAACCCCCTAACTGGATTATTTATGAACAAATCTTTCACAGCCTCAAATTCGCCTCTTAACATTCATTAATATCAAGTTTTCCTAAGGTAAAAATGCGATTTCATCAATAGAAAACTGTTGACGTAAACGTAATACTGCACAAATACATCTATTTTTAAACATTTAAATTCAATCAATTATATCAAGCATGTCGTAATGCCTTTAGATTAAGCTATGTAAAGCCACTTTCGAGGCCAACAAACCGCAAGCGATATCCATCAACAATTTGGCGTAAATTCCTCTCCAAATGGCTGTTCATCACATCAACAAAAAGCTGTGCGATATCTAACATAAGCAACTTCAAATTATCGCCAGCGCCCCAAAAGCACGTTATTATGCGCGCACATTCCGAACCGGAGGCGATATGAAGATCACCCAACACAGCGCGGTAACCATTCATTACCGTTTATCAGATCAAGACGGCAGACTTTTAGAAGACTCTTTTGATGCCGAACCTATGCTCTATCTGCACGGTGCAGAAAACCTGATCCCAGGATTAGAAGCTGCATTAGAAGGTAAAACCAAGGGCGAAACACTGGATGTGACTATTAGTGCCGAAGAAGCCTACGGTCCTTACCACGATGGTCTGCGTCAAGCTGTGCCATTAGAAGCATTCGGTGATATCGAAGATATCGTTCCTGGTATGCGCTTTATTGCCGAGACAGAAATGGGTCAACGCCCAGTGCAAGTTGTCGAAGTCAAAGATGATGTAGTCATCGTTGATGGCAACCATCCTTTAGCGGGACAAGCACTGAGCTTCTACATTGAAATTATCGATGTTCGCGCTGCAACTGCAGAAGAAGTTGCCCATGGCCATATCCATGCCCACGGCGGATGTGGTAGCCATGGACACAGCCATGATCATGACCACGGCGGCGGATGCTGTGGTGGTTCAAGCCAAGATGCGGGTAGCTGTTGTGGCGGTTCTGATGATCATGGTCATCATCACCATGACCACGATCATGAAGCATGCGACACACCCAAAACAGGTTGTGATGGCAATGGCGGTTGCGGTTGCCGCGGCTAATTTAGGTCGTAACGCCTAAAGCTCACTAACCCGAGCAAGATAATGAAGCACTTCCTTACATAAGGAGGTGCTTTTTTTATCCACAAATGTTTATAATCCAAAGGTAAACACGGAAGTTTTAGATAGATTTAGCATTTTTAACTGGAATATTAGGGTTTTAAACCTATTTCGATATCATGCGACGGAGTGCATATGTTAACAAAACCGGTATATGAAGCTTTACCTTATGGTTATATGGCATTAGGCATCACAAGCTTTATGCTGCTCGAACCCAATTATGCTTTGATTGCTGCAGCAGTCATCTTTGTGCTTGGCGCAAGAATTTACACTATGCGCTCCCAAAACCGTCGTACCGACCCTATCAAACGTAGGAAATCAGGCGGGATCCCTAAGATGATTTATGACCTATTACCCTTCCTATACTTGCTCGGTGCATTGTCGATCTTTAAGTTTTTACCCGAAAAGTTTTACCCATTATTAGCCATATTACTCTTAAGCTACAGCTTCTACATTCTGGTAAGACGTACGCTTTATCGTCGTCATAAATTGCCTGTCACCCCAATGTTTTAGGCTATTAAGGATAAAGGCACCACAGCGACCTTATTTGATGAGCTGTTGAATTTTTTCTCTATGGCTAGGTGCCATATTCTTTAAATAGTTTGAACAGCGTGTGATCGTGGCGATGCTGACCTCGTATTCCGCCGCGATTTGCCGCTGGCTCATCTCACCATCGAGTAATAATTGAAATACCTTTAATCGTCCCGCGATCGCACTGCGCTCTTCTTCTGTCAGCAATAAATGGAACAACACTGAGAGTTCTTCATAGTTTCCATGGCTCAATATTTTCTCTAAAACTAAGTCCCAATTGGCTCGCATAATCGCCCCAGTAGCATTGTTTAAGCATTACAACGGCAGTTTAGCAGATTTACTCAACCAACAAATAACTTGTTACGTTTATCCCTCCTGCCTAGACAAAAACTGACAAAAATGCTTCTAGTACATTGAGTTAATTTGTGTACAATAGGAGCGCAATGTCACACTTCGACGCTAATTTGTGAGAATACGATGAAAAAATTACTCCTGACTCTCGTTGCCGGTACCTTATTGGCTTCAACTGCACAAGCACACAATTTTGAAGATGCGAAAGACGCGATTGAATATCGCCAATCTGCATTTGGCCTGATTGCTTATAACTTTGGCGATATGGGCGCAATGATGAAAGGCAAGAAACCTTTCGAAGCTGAAACCTTCGCAATGCGCGCCAACAATGTCGCCGCTCTTTCGCACATTCCTTTCGAAGGCTTTATTGAAGGTTCAGATAAAGGCGATACCGAAGCGCTAGCCAAAGTATGGCAAGATAAGGCTGACTTCGACGCTAAGATGAAAACCTTCCAAGAAAATGCCGCTATTTTAGCGACTGTGGCTCAAAAAGGTGACCAAGCTGAAATCAAGCAAGCCTTTATGAACACTGGCAAGAGCTGTAAAGGCTGTCACGACGTGTACAAAAAAGACTAATTACGCGTTGTAATGTCTAATAAAAAAGCCTGCTACATGCAGGCTTTTTTTATGTTCAGCATTGGCTAGAGCACTTGTACTATGGGCCACATCAAATAGGTAAACACCACTCCAGCGATGATTAACAGCACGATTAAGGCCAACCAGTGTGATTTAAACACCAACTGAGTTTCAGATTCGGCGTGCTCAACCTTAGACACCCGTTTATAACCGCTGAGCATGGCTCCCACTAATTTGTCACCTTTAAGCGCGTGTACAACGACAGCCAACACATGCACGGCACTCAAGGCTAAGATGAGGTTGAAATTCATTTTATGCAACCAAGTGAGAAACGAAGCAGTATCAGCACTCACATAGCGGTACAGTGGACCTTCGGTAAACACATCATCGGTAGCAAAGAGTCCAGTGATTAGCTGTAAGCTAATAATGGCAATCAACACAATCACCATATAACCGCCCATCGGGTTATGCCCTAAAACCACTGACACGCCCTTTGCGCGAACATCTTTCAAATATTCAAACACCACCTTGGGATGATGCACGAAGTGACTAAACCTCGCAGTATCACTGCCAATCAAGCCCCATAAAAGCCGAAAGCCAATCAAAATCAACAAACTATAAGCAAAGATCTGGTGCCATTGCATTTCGCCCACTTCGGCACTCCACCAGAGTAAGGCCATGAGGGCCACCATGCCCCAGTGAAAAAAGCGTGTGGGTAAATCCCAGACTTTAACTTTGATATGTTCGGTTTCCATAATACCTGCCACTCGACTGAGCAATGAAATAAGTGAAGGTATTTTATCGGGATCTAATGAAAAACTTAAAGTAAAGATAGGTAAATGATGGGAAAGACTGCGTAGTTATCCCATCAAATATGGCCTGTTCCGATAACCAATTCAAGCCTTTTCGACCAAGAATCCTCGAGATTTGTCTAAGCGATCAAATAACCAACGAACAGAACTGAACGGGGTAAAAAATGTGATTTAGATCTCGTTTTTAAGGGTGTAGATTGGTAATCTGAAATCGAAGGAAACAAATAGAAGGTGCAACATATGCTAAAGATTACGAGCAAACAACTAGAAGTCACTGCCCCAATCCGTGAACGCATTGAAAGCCGTTTTGACAAACTTTCTAGGCACGATGTGCAGTTGATTAATCCCCATGTCATCATCACAGAGGAGAAACCTGGTTTCAAAATTGAAGCATCGGTTGGCATCCCAAATGGAGAACTTTTTGCTCAAGCAAAACACGACAATCTTTATGCAGCCATTACGGCCATGGGTCAAAAATTAGAGAAACAACTCAATCGATTAACCCATAAACCTGAAGCACAACGTTTCGCATCCATTGCTCATCCCGAAGACGCTGTTAATGTCGAGGATGATTACGAGGAGGAAGATGCAGCTTAAGTTACTCGATGTTAGTGCGAGACCACATCACTTCGAGAGCATAAAGTAGATAAGGTTTAATAGGTCACATTTTTAGCAAAAGTTTGATAGACCATCCTAATGGTCAGTAAAAAGAGTGTGAACCTTTAAATAACTACTACACTTTACTAAGTGACAGCAGAATCGAAGTGATGTGAATTTCAACTTAAAAGCGTTAAATATCACCATAAGAAGGAGTACGCCGCCACACTAAACTCTCAATCAAAAAAGTGACACAAGCAGTTACATTAAGACAGTCACATTAGGTCAGTCATATTAAGACGGCCACATAAATTCGGTAACGCTAAGCTGTAGTATTTATGCGTTCCCCCTCTGATTATCAAATGAGATGCGAGGTTACTAAAAAATAGAGACCGATAACCAACAACTAACGATAAACGCACTAATGGGTGTTAACACACGAGTCGATCATTAAGGAGTAACCTACTACATCGTATTGCCAATTTTAGTCTTACACACTCTTTGAGCCCAAATGTAACAATCAAGAGGAGGACGTCAGCAATAGAGCCACATAGGTACCATGAAAGACCACTTTAGGTGAATTAGCTTCTTAACAGTCAAACAATATGAGGAGGTTAATAGCGTTATCGGTAATATGAGCAAGTGGGCATATTACAAATTGTGAGTAAAAAAGAATTTAGATAACACGGAACAAGGCGAGCTGCTTAACAGCAAAATACCCAGTACCTTTTTGAGTACTAATATCGGCCAGATCCCTTTATTTATATTCTAAAGTGTAATCGTAAGTGAAAATGTAAGTTAAAATTGTAAGTTGAAAGTGAGTTAACCTGCTGAATAAACAAAATCTAATGCAATATGTGTTGTTTATTCACAAAACGTCAATAAATCCTTTAATAACAATGCTCAATAACCTAGGAGGAATAGTTTGTTTGACCAGTCTTTCAACCAGCGCACCTTCGGGTGCGCTTTGCTTTTATATCCCGAAAACCCATAGTCGTTTAACCATTAGTCTTAGCCTTAAGCGAGTACTTAAGCTGTGCACATTTGGCACAGTAACGGCTTAAGCCAACCCCTGTCCCCGCTGCTCAATCTCCCGCGAAAAACCCCGAAGCTAAACGTTAACCCCGCTTGAGTTTTAGTGTAGACTTACCCGTTCGTCTATAACTTTAAGCAAGGCATTGAAATCATGACTCAAGCGCTGTTTTATTTACTGCCGCCGATGGGCGTGAACACGGCCCTTAATGACATGTATCAATTGGCTTGCCGTCTAGCCCAACAGGGATTTATAAACCAGCAGCAGGTCTATATTCACTGTCAGGACAAGAACATCGCCTTCGAAATCGACGAGTTACTATGGCAGTTTGAACCCAGTGCATTTGTCCCCCATAACCTCAAAGGTGAAGGCCCCACCACAGGCTCACCCGTTGAAATCGGTTTTGACAGACTCGGCCCAAACAAAAGTCGCCAACTTCTGATTAATCTTGCAGACCAAGTACCTCCGTTTGCGGTAAACTTTGGTCAAATCTTCGATTTTGTGGCTAATGACGACCAACATAAAGCGATAGCACGTGAACGCTACCGCCAATATCGTGGCTTAGGGATTGAATTAACAACCCAAAATTTAGCAACACATCCACTTAATTTAGCTTGAGACAGATACGTTCCCATGGAAAAAACATACGATCCTCAGTCCATTGAGCAGACTCTTTACCAAAACTGGGAAGAGCAAGGTTACTTTAAGCCCCACGGCGATGCCTCACAAGGCAACTATTGCATCATGATCCCGCCACCTAACGTGACGGGCAGCTTGCACATGGGCCACGCTTTCCAAGATACCATCATGGATACACTGATCCGCTACCAACGTATGAAGGGTAAAAACACCCTGTGGCAAGTCGGTACTGACCATGCGGGTATTGCGACTCAAATGCTGGTTGAGCGTAAGCTTGAAGCCGAAGAAGGCAAGAGCCGTCATGACCTTGGCCGCGATGCTTTCATGGAAAAAGTATGGGAATGGAAAGCGCAATCTGGCGGCACCATCACTAAGCAGCTACGTCGTATGGGCGCCTCTGTGGATTGGGACCGTGAGCGCTTCACTATGGACGAAGGCTTGTCTAAAGCCGTTCAAGAAGTGTTTGTCCGTCTCTATGAAGATGATTTGATTTACCGTGGTAAACGCTTAGTGAACTGGGATCCTAAGCTACACACCGCGATTTCAGATCTCGAAGTGGAAAACAAAGAAAAGCAAGGCCACATGTGGCATCTGCGTTATCCATTAGCCGATGGCGAGCTGACTGCCGACGGTAAAGATTACCTCGAAGTCGCCACCACGCGTCCAGAAACTATGCTGGGCGATAGCGCAGTTGCTGTTCATCCAGACGATGAGCGTTATCAAGCGCTGATCGGCAAATTTATTCTGCTGCCAATTGTTAATCGTCGCATCCCTATCGTTGCCGATGACTATGTAGACATGGAGTTTGGCACAGGCTGTGTGAAGATCACTCCTGCCCACGACTTTAACGACTATGAAGTCGGTAAACGTCACAAACTTCCTATGTTCAACGTGTTGACCTTAGATGCAGCCATTCGTGCATCCGCTGAAGTCGTCAATACCGATGGCACCATCAACACTAGCTTAGATGGTAGCCTGCCAGAGCGTTTCGCAGGCCTTGATCGTTTCAAAGCTCGTGATGCTATCGTGGCCGAATTTGAAACCTTAGGTCTGCTCGAAAAAATCGCGCCACACGGCCTAAAAGTGCCCTACGGTGACCGCTCTGGCGTAGTAATCGAACCTATGCTGACCGACCAATGGTACGTCGCCGTTGCACCTATGGCGAAAACCGCTATCGAAGCCGTTGAAAATGGCGATATTAAGTTCGTGCCGCAGCAATACGAAAACATGTACTTCTCTTGGATGCGCGACATTCAAGATTGGTGTATCTCTCGCCAATTATGGTGGGGTCACCGCATCCCTGCTTGGTACGATGCTAACGGTAAGGTTTATGTTGGCCGCAACGAAGCCGAAGTGCGTGCTAAGCACAATATCGATGATGCTATCGCCCTGCGCCAAGATGAAGACGTACTCGATACTTGGTTCAGCTCTGCCCTATGGACATTCTCGACCTTAGGCTGGCCTGACAATGTTGAAGATTTAAAAACCTTCCACCCGACCGATGTGTTGGTGACAGGTTTTGACATCATCTTCTTCTGGGTTGCCCGTATGATCATGATGACCATGCACTTCATCAAAGATGAAGACGGCAAGCCACAGGTACCATTCAAAACCGTTTATGTGACTGGTCTTATCCGCGACGAAGCGGGTAACAAGATGTCAAAATCTAAGGGCAACGTACTTGACCCGCTAGATATGATCGACGGTATCGATCTTGAAGCCCTCGTTGAAAAACGTACCGGCAATATGATGCAGCCACAACTGGCCGCCAAGATTGAAAAGAGCACTCGTAAAGAGTTCGAAAATGGTATCGAAGCCCACGGTACCGATGCCCTGCGCTTTACCCTAGCGGCAATGGCCTCAACTGGCCGTGATATCAACTGGGACATGAAGCGCTTAGACGGTTACCGCAGCTTCTGTAACAAACTTTGGAACGCGTCACGCTACGTGCTGATGAATACCGAAGGCCAAGATTGCGGCCCTAACTCACCGGATTACCAAGGCGGCGAGATGGAACTGTCATTGGCGGATCGCTGGATTATCGGTTTATTCAACCAAACCGTAAAAACCTACGACGACCACATGGCAAACTACCGCTTCGACCTTGCAGCGAACACGCTCTACGAGTTCACTTGGAACCAGTTCTGCGATTGGTACTTAGAGTTAACTAAGCCAGTACTGCAAAACGGCAATGAAGCACAAATGCGCGGCACCCGCCATACGTTGGTCAATGTGTTAGAAGCAATGCAACGTCTGATGCACCCAATGATGCCATATATCACTGAAACCATCTGGCAACGCGTTAAACCACTGACTGGCGCCCAAGGCGACACCATCATGCTGGCACCATTCCCAAGCTATGATGCAGCCAAAGTAGATGCGACCGCGATGGCCGACCTCGAGTGGGTTAAGCAAGTGATTGTTGCAGTACGTAATATCCGTGCAGAGCTCAATATCGCGCCTTCTAAGCCATTAAATGCCCTATTGCGTGGTGTGAGTGCCCAAGACCAAGCCCGTGTTGAAGCTAACCAAGCCTTCTTCACAACGCTTGCGCGCTTAGAGAGTATGACGATTCTTGGCGAAGGTGAAACGGCGCCTATGTCGACCACAGGTCTGATTGGCGAAATGGAATTATTGATTCCGATGGCAGGTCTGGTGGATGTGGCTGCTGAAATGGCTCGCATCGACAAGCAGCTTGAGAAGCTGACTCAAGAGATTGCTCGTATCGAGGGTAAATTATCGAATGAAGGCTTCGTGGCGAAAGCACCGCCAGCCGTCATTGATAAAGAGCGCGCTAAGATGGCCGATCTGAGCCGCGATATGGATAAACTAAAAGAGCAAAAAGCCGAGTTTGCTAAGTTAGAAGCCTAATCACGGCATCTACGCTAAAAAGGGCTGTATTTTACAGCCCTTTTTATTTCCCCCCTAACCCGTCCTAAATTGCTCCATCCTAAATCGCGTTAACACTCTTCAAACCACTATCAGGACTCGCCCCTAAGACGCAAAGTCACTCATCAATCCCTTGTTCCATGTTTATCTCTCCGTCACTCTCTTACTGCCCATCTTGCAAGTCAACATACCCCTTACAGCTATCTCTTTATCAGGCTCCAAACAGCAAGCCAGCGCGATAAGCATTACCACTTAAGACATAGGTACTGAATTAACCATAACGAGGCGTAAGAGGCGTATTATCAAGGCGCTAAAGCATGGGAAGAGATAAGGATTGAAGCGATATTATGCAGAAAAATTCCATTAAAAAAGCCCTGCAATTGCTTGCAGGGCTTATCTAAATCTAACTAAGTAGATGGTGCGCGTGGAAGGATTCGAACCTCCGACCGCCTGGTTCGTAGCCAGGTACTCTATCCAGCTGAGCTACACGCGCTTAAATACTGGGTAAGTTGCTACCTTACCGACAGACTTGAGTCTAGAAGAAGCACTTAAGTCTCGCAAATTAAATCTATTCACTAGGAATAGAATGGCGGAGAAGGAGGGATTCGAACCCTCGATGGGAGATAAAGCCCATACTCCCTTAGCAGGGGAGCGCCTTCGGCCACTCGGCCACCTCTCCGCAAAATCTGCATTTGTAAGCTAATGCTTACTAAAATGGTGCGCGTGGAAGGATTCGAACCTCCGACCGCCTGGTTCGTAGCCAGGTACTCTATCCAGCTGAGCTACACGCGCTTAAAATACTTACTTGAAGCACTGATTACAAAATTTCGTCTGAAATTCAAACCTGATGAGTTAAACATAACTAATGCAGAGATGGTGCGCATGGAAGGAGTCGAACCTCCGACCGCCTGGTTCGTAGCCAGGTACTCTATCCAGCTGAGCTACATGCGCGACTTGTATCTATCTTGCTTCAATAAAATGGTGCGCGTGGAAGGATTCGAACCTCCGACCGCCTGGTTCGTAGCCAGGTACTCTATCCAGCTGAGCTACACGCGCACTTTTATCGGTAAGAAATGGCGGAGAAGGAGGGATTCGAACCCTCGATGGGAGATAAAGCCCATACTCCCTTAGCAGGGGAGCGCCTTCGGCCACTCGGCCACCTCTCCGTTTTCTTGGCGCACATATTACTGTTTGACGAAAATAAGTCAAACCCTTTTTCTGAAACAACTTCTGTTTGAAGCGTTTTTAATCACATTGCTGTTATATCAATCCAATGTGTTGATTTGCGCCAATCTTTCGGTTCAAAAAATAAAAAAGCCAGTTAAAAAACTGACTCTTCTATGTCGTTAATACTCGCCTAAACGCCGTATTAAAAGTTACCACCTTCTGAAGGTGTACCTGATTTTTCAGATTGAATGCGTTGGTAGATCTCTTCACGGTGGACAGAAACCTCTTTCGGTGCATTCACACCAATACGCACTTGATTGCCTTTTACCCCTAGCACTGTAACTGTGACTTCATCACCAATCATCAGTGTTTCGCCAACACGACGAGTCAAAATCAGCATTCGATAGCTCCTTTATGTCTTAATTCAGCTTACACACGGCACTCATCCGGTAGATGGGCATATTATAGGGTCAGCTGAGTACAAATTAATAGTATTCAATACTCAAACAGTTATTTAATTACACCTTATTTAGCTCAAAGGCGTGATGTAACGCCCGAACCGCCTTGTGCAAGTCCCTTTCATCGATCACAGTTGACAATTTACTCTCCGATGTCGAAAGTAACTTAGCATGGATTGTTTCATTACCCAATACATCTAACATCTTAGTCAATAATCCAACTTTTGCCTGTAAACCTTTGCCAACTAAAGACACTTTTGCACGTTGGCGCTCAACAATCAATTGGCCTAGATCAAGACTTTCGCTTAAAAGCTCTAGCTCGTGCAATAAAATATCGACCTTGGCTTCGGCCAGCATAAAACTGACACATTCGGCTGCTGAGGTTTCATTGAGCTTGAGCGGGGTAATAAACTCAACATCGATCTCAAGCCGTGCCAAGCAGGCTAACAGGGCTTGATAATGCTCACTGCTAGTAAACAACCCTTTTATGGTTAAGGTCGCGAGCGCCTTATTAATTGCAATACCTTGCACGGATGCGGCCATCGCCAGCTCTGATTCATCACCAAATTGGATCAATGTCCCATGGCCCGCCTCAAAGCTCGACAAGACACGCAGTGGCACTTTAAAACGTTGTGCGTATTCAACCGAATCGGGATGCAACACCTTAGCGCCGAGTTTAGCCATTTCTAGCATCACATCAAAACCAATCACATCGAGGCGTCTAGCACTGCTGTCGATATTCGGATCGGTAGTAAAGACACCAGGCACATCGGTAAAGATTTGGCATTCATCGGCTTTTAACGCCGCAGCGAGTGCCACTGCTGTAGTATCTGAGCCACCGCGTCCTAAGGTTGTCACATCACCATTGGGATCGATACCTTGAAAGCCAGCCACAATCGGCACAATGCCGTCGTTTAGTAAGGAGGTCAAGTATGTCGTATCGACACGCTCAATACTCGCCCGACCAAACTGACTGTTTGTATGAATTTGGACTTGATCGCCAGTCAGGGATCTCGCGTTTATGCCGCGACGTTGTAACGCCATCGCCATTAACGCAATACTGATTTGCTCTCCCGTCGAGACCAGCATATCGAGTTCCCGCGCACTCGCGCGGGGATCGATTTGCGCCGCAAGCGCAAATAGTCTGTTGGTCTCCCCTGCCATCGCAGAAAGTACCAAGACCTGCAGCTCACCATTGTGAGCGGACTTTGCAATTTGCTCGGCAACCACTTCGATGCGTTCAATCGAACCCACCGAAGTGCCACCAAACTTCTTCACAAAAAGCTTGCTACCACTAAGCTTTCGTTTTTCGAGCACAGCAACCTCTTAAGCTAAACGCTCAGTAATCCAAGGTAATACTTGAGACAGTGCCGCATCCAGATTTTCTGGTTGGCTACCACCCGCTTGGGCCATATCAGGGCGACCACCGCCTTTACCACCCACCTGCGCAGCAACCATAGCAACCAGTTCACCGGCCTTCACTTTAGCGACTAAGTCATTGCTCACGCCCGCGATAAGGTTCACTTTGCCTTCTTGAGCCACACCGAGCAGGATAACGGCGGATTTCAGCTTTTGCTTTAACTCATCTTGCAGGCCACGCAGTGCACCTGCTTCAACGCCTTCAAGTTTCTTAATCAGCACATTTACGCCATTAACTACAACTGCATCACCGGCTAAATCCGCACTCGCAGCCGCAGCTAACTTATCTTTCAGTTGCTGCATATCTTTTTCAAGCTGCTTCATTTTATCCAGCTGCGCTTTCAGCTTGGCCACAACGGATTGGGTATCGCCTTTAAGCAGAGCTGCTGCTTCTTCAAGTTGCGCTTGTTGCTGTGCCACATAGGCCATCGCCGCAGCGCCGGTTACCGCTTCAATACGGCGAACGCCCGCAGCGATACCGCCTTCAGAGGTAATTTTGAACAGACCAATGTCACCGGTACGGCCAACGTGAGTACCACCACACAGCTCGATAGAGAAATCGCCCATAGTGACAACACGCACCTCGGCATCATATTTCTCACCAAAGAGCGCCATAGCGCCTTTTTCTTTGGCTTCATCAATCGCCATTTCAGCGACTTTCAGCTCATGGTTACGGCGAATTTGGGTGTTGACTAACTCTTCAACCTGCTTCAATTCAGCAGGCTTGACCGCTTCGAAATGAGAGAAGTCGAAACGTAAACGCTCAGGGTCAACTAACGAACCTTTTTGAGTAACGTGAGTGCCCAACACTTGACGCAGTGCGGCGTGTAATAAGTGAGTTACAGAGTGGTTTAACTGAGTACGGTGACGCAGTTTCTTATCCACTTTGGCTTCAATGGCTTGACCAACACTGATAGTGCCAGCTGTTAATGTGCCCTTATGACCAGAGGCTTGACCGAATTTTTGGGTGTCGTTTACAACGAACTCAACACCTTCGGCTACCAGAACACCTTTATCGCCAACCTGACCACCTGATTCTGCGTAGAATGGCGTCACATCGAGCACCACTACGGCATCGTCACCCGCATTGATTGCAGGCACTGACTCACCGTTTAGGTAAAGTGCTGTGACTTTGGCATTACCAGTAAGTTCTGAGTAACCACAGAATGCGGTTTCAGCATCAATTTTCAGTGCTGCGTTGTAATCAGCGCCAAAGTTACCCGCGGCTTGAGCGCGGCTACGTTGTTCAGCCATCGCGACTTCGAAGCCCGCTTCGTCGACGATAATGTTGCGCTCACGGCATACGTCAGCGGTTAAATCCACAGGGAAGCCGTAGGTATCGTACAGTTTGAAGACAGTCTCACCGTCTAAGGTGTCGCCCTGCAATTCGTTTAACGCGCTATCCAGAATACCTAAACCACGCTCAAGCGTACGGGCAAACTGCTCTTCTTCGGCTTTAAGGGCTTTTTCAACAATCACTTGGGTATCGGCAAGACCTTTAGCAGCATCGCCCATCACTTCAATTAACGTCGGAACTAACTTGTAGAAGAAGGCTTCGGTTGCCCCTAACTTGTTACCATGACGCACGGCACGGCGAATAATACGACGCAGTACATAGCCACGACCTTCGTTCGATGGCATCACACCATCGGCAACTAAGAAGGCGCATGAACGGATATGGTCGGCAATAACGCGCAGTGACTTGTTAGATAAATCAGTCACACCGATGATTTCGGCCGCTTTGGCAATCAAGGCGCGGAAAATATCGATTTCGTAGTTTGAATGCACACCTTGCATAATCGCAGCGATACGCTCGATACCCATACCAGTATCAACAGAGGGTTTTGGCAGCGGCAACATTTCACCAGACGCTTGGCGATTGTATTGCATGAATACGATGTTCCAGATTTCAATGAAACGGTCGCCATCTTCTTCTGGGCTACCAGGACGTCCGCCCCAGATATGATCGCCGTGATCATAGAAAATTTCGGTACAAGGGCCACAAGGACCTGTGTCACCCATTTGCCAGAAGTTATCTGAAGCGTATGGCGCGCCCTTGTTATCGCCAATACGAATGATGTTTTCAGCGGCAACACCAATCTTTTTATTCCAAATTTCAAAGGCTTCATCGTCTGTTTGGTACACAGTCACACACAGACGCTCCTTTGGCAGCTTCAAGACTTCGGTCAGGAAGGTCCAACCAAAGTGAATCGCATCTTCTTTGAAGTAATCACCAAAGCTGAAGTTACCCAGCATTTCGAAGAAAGTATGGTGACGCGCGGTGTAACCAACGTTATCTAAATCGTTGTGTTTACCACCCGCACGGACGCAGCGTTGGGCAGTGGTCGCACGTGTATAGCTACGTTTGTCCATGCCAAGAAACACGTCCTTGAACTGGTTCATACCGGCGTTGGTGAATAAAAGCGTGGGATCGTTGCCTGGTACAAGAGAACTACTGTCCACAACTTGGTGACCATTGCTGCGGAAAAATTCGAGGAAAGCACTTCTAAGCGCTGCTGTCGTTTGATACATGAAATCGTCCTGAATTGGGTAAGCATGACCAGCTACACCATAAGGTAGCCGTATTTCTATTTGCCCAGCATTATAAGCAGACTGAGGAAAGACGACCAGCCTTGAATAGCGATATAGGCTTAGGAATCTCATATTTTCGGTGAGTTTGCCGCTAAGACATGGCTTATCACAAAAGCCAAGCGCTAAAGAGGAGTCGATAAGCCGGATCAGCACGTCGGCCGAACGAAAAAGACAATGACCAGACAAGCCAAGGGCTACGAGTTTATGCCATGACGTTAGTCATCATTATCTGCCAAAGGGTCGTAATCTAAAGCGTAGGAGACTTGTTCGTAATTAAAGCCTTGGCTCAGTAAAAACCGCACCCGTTTGGCTTTTTCTTTTGCCACTAACTCCCGGGATTGCGAGCCTTTAATCTCGGTGACTTTAGGGGTTACATATTTTTTGATGGCTTTGACTTTGGCTAGCTCAAACCAATCATGCTCATTGGCAGATAAGGCAGCTTCGATACAATCCTTTGAAAGCCCTTTTTGAGCAATGGCTTGGCGAATACGTATAGGCCCATGGCCACGGGCAATATGGCTGCGAACAAGAAGCTCGGCATAACGCTTATCATTGATAAATCCTGATGCTTCACAATCATCGAGCACGGGATCGATATCAACGACCTCAAAGCCTTTTTCGAGCAGTTTGGAGCGGATTTCTTGGCGGGAATAGTCGCGGCGCGCTAACAGCGCGACCGCGATTTGACGGGCTGACTGGCTCAGAATACTTCGCCTGTTTCGAAATCAACATTGCCTTCGCTGTTTTCATCATCAGATGAAGATGAAGACATCGCACTTGGGTTACTCAGCAGTAACTCACGCAGTGTTTTATCGATTTCAGCGGCAATTGCTGGGTTTTCAGTCAGATATTTACCGGCATTTGCACGACCCTGACCAATCTTGTCACCCTTGTAGCTGTACCATGCACCGGCTTTTTCGATCAGTTTATGGGCCACACCTAAATCGACTAATTCACCGGTACGGTTGATACCTTGACCGTAAAGAATTTGGAACTCAGCTTGCTTAAATGGTGCAGCAACCTTGTTTTTAACCACTTTAACGCGCGTCTCGTTACCTACCACTTCATCGCCTTCTTTGATAGCACCAGTACGGCGAATATCGAGACGAACAGAAGCGTAGAACTTCAGCGCGTTACCGCCCGTTGTGGTTTCTGGGTTACCAAACATCACACCAATCTTCATACGAATTTGGTTGATGAAGATTAACAGTGTATTCGATTGCTTGAGGTTACCCGCGAGCTTACGCATCGCTTGGCTCATCATACGCGCCGCTAGGCCCATGTGTGAGTCACCAATTTCACCTTCAATTTCCGCTTTGGGTGTTAATGCCGCAACCGAGTCAACGATGATCACATCTACCGCGCCAGAACGAGTCAACGCATCACAGATCTCAAGGGCTTGTTCGCCGGTATCGGGTTGTGAACACAGTAAGTTATCGATATCTACGCCTAACTTTTTAGCATAAATAGGGTCTAGCGCGTGCTCGGCGTCGATAAAGGCACAGGTTTTACCTTCGCGCTGAGCAGCGGCAATCACTTCTAATGTCAGCGTCGTTTTACCTGATGATTCGGGACCATAGATCTCAACGATACGTCCCATTGGTAAACCGCCAGCCCCTAAGGCGACGTCAAGGGAAAGTGAACCAGTAGAAATAGTCTCAACATCCATAGAGCGGTCTTCGCCCAGCTTCATGATGGAGCCTTTACCAAATTGCTTTTCAATTTGGCTCAATACCGCAGCAAGTGCTTTCTCTTTGTTTGGATCGACCTTCATTCCTGTTCCCTCATCAAGACAGTATCAGTACTGTCAAAAGTGATATTCAATTTAATAAAGCGGGTAATACAAAAAGCGAGGCTCTTTGTCATAATCTGCTGACTAGTATACTGTACAATCATACAGTATCAAGACCTGTGAATGATTTATTTTTCAGTCAGAAAATTTTCCCGTTGAGACAAGCTTTTACCGACTCGTGCTGCAGATTTGTCAGGATATCAGTGAATATCCATGGTTTAAGGGTCAATTTTCAGAAAATTATTGCTAAGATTGGCGTCAATTTATTTTAGACAGTAATAGTACACATCCACTGATTTTTATCCCATTACTGTACGACTTATTTTCCCGCTTTGGGCCGGCATAACGGACGAAAACGATTTAATGAATCCTATAGATACCGATGATTTAGAAAAACATACCCCCATGATGCGTCAATATTTGACCATGAAAGCAGAGCATCACGACATGCTGCTGTTTTATCGTATGGGTGACTTCTATGAACTCTTCTATGATGACGCAAAACGAGCCTCAGAATTATTGGGCATTTCCCTTACGGCCCGTGGCAAAAGTGGTGGCGATCCTATCCCGATGGCGGGTATCCCTTACCATGCGGTTGAAGGCTATCTAGCCAAATTGGTTCAAATTGGTCAATCGGTCGCGATCTGTGAGCAGATTGGCGACCCTGCTACCTCAAAAGGCCCGGTTGAGCGAAAAGTGGTGCGCATTGTCACCCCAGGTACTTTGACCGACGAAGCGCTATTGCAGGAGAGACAAGACAATCTGTTAGCCGCGGTTTACCAAGGTAAAGTTGGTTTTGGCTACGCGACCCTCGATGTGTCTTCCGGCCGCTTCGTGATTGCCGAATTAGAAACGAAGGAGTCCCTCGAAGCCGAGCTGCAACGTACTAATCCGGTCGAAATTCTCTATAGCGAAGATTTTGGCGCGATGGAGTTATTGCATCATTTTAAAGGCAAGCGTCGCCGCCCCGAGTGGGAGTTTGATTACGATACCAGCATTAAACTGCTGCTGGCTCAATTTGGCACTAAGGATTTGCACGGCTTTGGGATTACCGATGCAAGGCTTTCGCTGCAAGCGGCTGGCTGCTTAATGCAATATGTGAAAGACACCCAGCGCACTGCCCTGCCCCATATCAATGCCATTACCCGTTTCAATCAAACCGATACGATTGTCTTGGATGCAGCAACGCGCCGTAATCTCGAGCTGACACAAAATTTGAGTGGTGGTCGAGATAACACCCTAGCAGCCGTGCTCGACAACACAGCCACTGCGATGGGCAGCCGGATGTTGCAACGCTGGATCCATCAGCCGCTAAGAGACCATGCGCAGATTTTTGCTCGCCAAACGGCCGTGAATGAATTACTCGAGAGCACGGCCCATGAATCATTGCATGAGCAACTTAAAGCCCTAGGCGATATCGAACGTATCATGGCAAGGCTTGCACTGCGTACCGCACGTCCAAGGGATTTTGCCCGTCTACGCCAAGCATTAAACCTATTGCCTCGGTTGCAGCAGTCACTCGCGCAGCTAAATGCGCCACATACGGTGAAACTAGGCCAACTCTTAGGTGAATTTCCCGAAGAGCAACAGCTGCTTGAGCGCGCCATTGTCGATAACCCGCCCATGCTTATCCGTGATGGCGGCGTGATCCGCGAAGGCTACAATGCCGAGTTAGATGAATGGCGTGGCTTAAGTGAAGGAGCCACAGATTATCTAGTTCAGCTCGAGGCACGTGAAAAAGAGCGTACCGGCATTGCCACACTGAAGGTTGGCTACAACCGAGTCCATGGCTACTATATCGAAGTCAGCCGCCTGCAATCACAGCAAGTGCCATTAAATTACCAGCGCCGTCAAACCCTTAAGAATATGGAGCGTTACATCACGCCTGAACTTAAGGAATACGAAGAAAAAGTGCTGTCGAGCCAAGGTAAGGCGCTCGCCCTTGAAAAACAACTTTGGGACGAATTGTTTGATTTAATCCTCCCCAAGTTGCATGAGCTACAAGCCTTTGCCAGAGCGGCGGCCGAACTCGATGTACTGAGTAACTTTGCCGAACGTGCCGAAACCTTAGGCTATACCTGCCCAGAACTGAGCAGCGAAATCGGAGTAAAAATCGAAGCGGGTCGCCACCCTGTGGTTGAGCGTGTGAGTCAAACGCCTTTTATCGCCAACCCTGTCACCCTGCACAATCAACGCCGGATGTTAATTGTTACCGGTCCAAACATGGGCGGTAAATCAACCTACATGCGCCAAGTGGCGCTTATCACCCTAATGGCCCATATTGGCTGCTTTGTGCCAGCAGAACGCGCCATCATTGGCCCTATCGATCGGATTTTTACTCGGATTGGCGCCTCTGACGATCTCGCCTCTGGCCGTTCAACCTTTATGGTGGAAATGACTGAAACGGCAAATATCCTCCATAATGCGACCGCACAAAGTTTAGTCTTGATGGATGAAATTGGCCGTGGCACCTCCACCTACGATGGCCTGTCATTAGCTTGGTCCGCAGCGGAATATTTAGCGCAGCAAGTCGGCGCAATGACGCTGTTTGCGACCCATTATTTCGAGTTAACACAATTACCGGAACTCATGGCTGGCGTCTATAACGTGCATCTCGATGCGATTGAGCACGAAGACACCATCGCCTTTATGCATGCGGTGCAAGAAGGTGCGGCCAGTAAGAGTTATGGCTTACAGGTTGCGGCCCTTGCCGGGGTGCCAGCTCGGGTGATTAAGGCGGCAAAACACAAGTTACATCAGCTTGAGAGCCGCGATCATCAAGTGGAAGGCGCTAATGTTAACGGCACTAGGGCACCGATCCAAACCCTGCTCGCCCTGCCTGAGCCAGTGGAGAATCCCGCCGTCAGCAAATTAAAAGCCATCAATCCCGATAACCTGACCCCAAAACAGGCGCTGGATTTACTCTACGAGCTAAAACGCTTGAGTTAACACATAGAGTGAAAAACGTGCAATAGCATAAACGTGAAAGCATAAAAAAACGCCCTGAATATTGGGCGTTTTTTATGACTTGTTGAACTGGTTTAAGGCTAAATGTCGAAACCTTAATCTCTAACCTTTAGTCTCTTAACTTTTCTCTCTGAACCTTAATTTCTAAGCCTAATTTATAAACTTTAGTCTCTAAACCTTAGTTTCTAAAAAGTGCCTCTACGGAGAGACCTTGAGCGCCCAGCAAATCACGTAGGCGTTTTAGGGCTTCCACTTGAATTTGGCGAACACGTTCACGGGTGAGGCCAATTTCAGCACCGACGTCTTCAAGGGTTGAGGGTTCATAACCTAACAAACCAAAGCGGCGCGCTAACACTTCTCTTTGCTTGGTATTGAGTTCGTTAAGCCATTTCACCACTGAGTTTGAAATGTCTTCATCTTGTACTTTGTAGTCTGGGCCTACGTTGTCGTCATCGGCAAGCACATCGAGTAACGCCTTGTCGTTATCGCCACCTAAGGGGATATCGACAGAGGTGATCTTCTCGTTGAGCTTCAGCATACGGCTAACGTCAACACTGGATACTTGCAGTTTCTCGGCAATTTCTTCTGCCGTAGGTTCGTGGTCAAGTTTTTGCGCTAATTCCCGAGCCGTACGTAAATACACGTTGAGTTCTTTTACAACATGGATTGGCAAGCGAATCGTGCGGGTTTGATTCATGATGGCACGTTCAATCGTTTGTCTGATCCACCAAGTCGCATAGGTTGAGAAACGGAAGCCTCTTTCTGGGTCGAATTTTTCCACCGCACGGATCAAGCCAAGATTACCCTCTTCGATTAAATCCAGCAGCGCTAGGCCGCGATTATTGTAACGACGGGCAATTTTAACCACGAGTCGCAGGTTACTCTCAATCATGCGATTACGGGATTTTTCGCAGCCTTTTAAGGCCTTACGGGAAAAGTAAACTTCTTCTTCTGCGCTAAGCAGTGGGGAAAACCCTATTTCACCTAAATAGAGCTGGGTGGCATCAAGATTTTTTTGCAGGTCATCTTGAACCTGTTGTTCGAGTCCTAGTTCTTGAACTAAATCAGCGGCAATATCCTCTTTATCGAGATCAAACTCTGCGGTATCTACGGAAAAATCTACTAGTTCTTCTGCGGCAGTGCTATTTATGCGGCTCATGATCAAATCTCCCAAACCTAATGTAAACTGCTTGAATTACTGCAATTTTTTATCCTCCATGCCAACAAGGCCCTAAACAATCATTGCTTAGGTAAATAGTTAAGTGGGTTAACAGACTGACCGTGGTAACGGATCTCGAAGCGAAGCATTACCTGATTAGTACCTGTACTGCCCATTTTTGCAACTGTCTGTCCAGCGAGGACATGTTGCTTTTCTTCGACTAAGATCTGATCTGCATGAGCATAGGCACTAAGGTAATCGTCACTATGTTTAATAATCACTAAATTACCATAACCCCTAAGAGCACTACCTGCGTATACCACCCGCCCATCTGCAGCGGCTTTAATGATATCTCCGCGTTTTCCTGCGATCTTAATTCCTTTATTTCCCTGCTCATTGGCAGAGTATGTCCCAATCAATTTACCTCTTACTGGCCATTGCCACTGACTGACACTGTCTGGCAGTGTTGATGTCGGGGCGACGATCGAAGGGTTAATATTTTGTTGAGAGCTTGTTGCAGAATACGCAGGCTTGGCTTTCTGATCAAGTGTTTTTTTCTGCTGTTCACTTGACAAGTTTTTCGCGGAAGAATTGTTACTAGCTGATTGTTTATCAAGAGAATTAGCTTTGTTTTGCCCTTTAGACGCTGAATTACTTCCACCTAAAGTTGTAGAAGCTTTGCCATTTTGCCCGCGATCATTCGTTAAATATAAAATCTGTCCAGGGTAGATGGTGTACGATTTATCTAATTGATTAATTTTAGCAATTTCGGCGAAATCTTTACCTGCAGCCCAAGAGATCGAGTAAAGGGTGTCACCTTTCTTAACTTTATATGAATTAGATTTAATGTGGCCTTTGTTATGTTTGGAATAACTGTGGGAGAGACTTTCGACAGGTGCGGGGCGACTCGCCTGAAAGCTACAGCCCGCAAGCAACAACACTAAACTGAGGTTTAAGAGTAAACCCGCATTCAACAATAAAAACTCCTCTTTAGGGCTATCTTACTGTTTTACTTAATTATAAAGGTCAAGTATTTAACGAAGTGACCTAAAGCTAAAAACTTAAGCGCATAACTTAAGCGAGCTCGCCATTGACCAAGGGAACAAATTTGACGGTTTCTATCACTTCGGAACTAAAACGGTCCGAGCGGCGAGTAAAGCGCATCAATTGCTGCGTCTCTTCACCAACGGGGATGATCAGCACGCCCCCTTCGGCTAGCTGGGACAATAAGGCTTCGGGAACCTTGGCCGCTGCCGCCGTGACCATAATGCCATCAAAGGGGCTGCGATTCGGCCAGCCCTGCCAGCCATCGCCATATTTAAATGACACATTATGCAGATCGAGTCGCTTTAATCTTTGCCTCGCTTGGATCTGTAACCCTTTGATACGCTCAATGGTGCACAGTTCTGGCACTAATTGCGCGAGGATTGCCGCTTGGTAGCCAGAGCCCGTTCCCACCTCAAGTACCTTTTGCGGCTGATGTTGCAGCAGTAACTCTGTCATACGCGCGACGATATAAGGCTGAGAAATGGTTTGTCCTTGACCTATGGGCAAGGCGGTATTTTCGTAGGCTTTATGGGCCAGCGCGTTATCAAGAAACAGTTCGCGCGGGGTATGGGATATTGCCTTAAGAACGGCTGGATGGCGGATCCCCGCCTCCTGAAGCTTTTTAGCTAAATTCACCGCCGATGTTAAGGCAACTCGAGTCATATTTTATCTACCCAATCTTGCAATACCGATAATTGTCTATACGCAGTCAAGTCCACGGTTAAGGGAGTGATCGACACATAACCATGGGCTACCGCATGGAAGTCCGTTCCTTCACTCGCATCTTGTTCAACACCCGGTGGGCCAAGCCAGAAAATTTCTCGTCCCGCAGGATCTTGGGTTCGCACTATGCCTTCGGCCTTATGCCGCGCACCCAGGCGCGTCACCCTGATCCCTTTAATCTCATTGAGCGGTAAATCGGGCACATTGATATTGAGGATCTGATCGCTCGCAATCGGGTGCGCTAACAGCCCTTGCACGATCCGCCGAGCATACACAGCCGCGGTGTGATAATGCTTTAATGCCTTACCATTAAGCGAAATCGCAACGGCGGGGAAACCTAAAAAACGCCCCTCCATCGCCGCCGCTACTGTACCCGAATATAAAGTGTCATCCCCCATATTCGCGCCAGCATTAATGCCCGATACCACCATATCCGGCTCACCATCACAAAGCTCACGTATGGCTAAGTGAACGCAATCAGTAGGTGTACCGTGAACCGAAATATAACCATTATCTAACCTATTAATTCTTAATGGGTTAGTCAAGGTTAAAGAGTTACTTGCGCCGGAACAATTACGATCGGGCGCAACTGTCATCACTGTGGCGATTTCGGCAAGCGCCTCGGTTAACGCTCTGATCCCCGGCGCATTCACACCATCATCATTACTGACTAAGATGCGGATCATAAAGCTGACTCGCCCTTATCGGTTGTAATGGCCTCTGCTGAATCGGTTTCTGATGCTGTGTTTGTTTCAGCAGCATTCGCATCAGGCGAGACTGTCGCTTGCCATTGCAGCTCTTTCACATCTTGATAATCCACCAGCTCTCTTAACAGCGATGTCGCAAAGCTGCCTGCTGGTAAGATAAATTCGAGCACTAATCCATCCGCAGTTTGCTCGTATTTAAGGCCTTGAGGTTCGAGCAGCAATGGACGGCGCTCCTGCTCAAGCCCCGCATGCTCAAGGCCATAGCAATCTTCGCTCAGCTCTGCCATGGCAAGGGTTTCAACCTCGGCGGCTTCGCCCTGCGGCAGCATTTTCCCGCGCCCCCAAAGTGGCGCAGAAAGCTGAATATCTTTCTCAATTAAGCGCTTTAATACTACTAAGTCCCATTCAGGCGTGACGAAAAAGCTCTTACTGCCCGCCAGCATCACGCAATCCCCCGCTAAGGGTTTAGTGCCATGATTCGCCAAACGATAGGAGACGACAGTATTGAACAGATTGGAGCGCACCGCAGACAGGTACATGCTGCGCTTATTACGGTCTTTCACCTTTTTACCCGCCAGCATTTGCCGTCCCATCACCAGGTTTTTACCATCGTGACCGAAACGCTGCTCACCGAAATAGTTAGGCACACCAATTTGGCTGACTTTTTCGATGCGGCTGATAATATCTTCCACGTTTGTAACATTGCGCAGGGTAAGAATAAAACGGTTGCCCAAGAGCGCGCCAATACGCAGTTTTTTGCTGTGGCGACTACTGGATAATATGGTTAAACGCTCGCTGTTTAGCTCGTTCCACGCCGGGGTTTCTTTACCTGGGATACGAATGCCAAACCACTGTTCTGTGATGGCATTTTTATCTTTTTGTCCGGCATAGGTCACTTCTTTGGGATGAACCTTAGCGAACTTCGCCAGCATTTCAGCCACTTGCACCGTATTCAGCCCATCCTTACGAATGTGGACTAAATGATGCTCGCCCTCGCCCGACGGGCTAAAAGGCAAAATCTCTTTCACGATAAAGTCGCTGTTTACGGTTCTTAAATCGGCGGTGGCCGTCGGTTTGCCGTACAGGTAATGTAGTTCGCTCATGGGTCTTTCTTATCTCTTAAAGTTTCAGGCTATTGGCGGCTGAGTAATACGACGGCTTCGACCGCAATGCCTTCTTTACGGCCGGTAAAGCCGAGTTTTTCTGTGGTGGTGGCCTTAACGTTGATATCGGCAATGTCAGCATTAAGATCGGCCGCCAACACTTGGCGCATATCCTCGATATGCGGCGCCATCTTAGGTGCCTGAGCAATGATAGTGACATCCAGATTACCCAGCTCAAATCCCTTCGCCCGCGCTAACGCATAACAGTGTCGCAGCAAGACGCGGCTGTCGGCGCCCTTATAGGCGGCATCGGTATCGGGGAAATGTTTACCAATATCCCCAAGGGCCATCGCCCCTAGAATGGCATCGGAGATGGCATGCAACACCACATCACCGTCGGAATGAGCCACCAACCCAGTTTCGTAAGGGACTTCGACCCCACATAAAATTAACGGGCGCGCTTCACCAAATTTATGGACATCAAAACCATGGCCGATTCGGATTTTCATTACTTATTTCCTAACGTATTTAATAGATTGCGCAATTCACTCTACTTGGCTTCAAGCATTCGCGCGCAGTAAAAAAAGCTCTGCCAACTCCAAATCATCGGGATGGGTGACTTTAATGTTATCCGCCCGCCCCGCGACTAAACCTGGGGAAATGCCCGCCCACTCCATCGCCGAGGCTTCATCGGTCACGACTGCCCCCGCGGCAAGCGCGGCTTTTAAATGTAATCGCAACAAGGAAGTTGGGAATAACTGCGGCGTCAACGCATGCCAGAGATTATCGCGGCAAACGGTCGAGCTAATTTCACCTAAGCTATTGGCGCGCTTCATGGTATCCCGCACAGGCATGGCTAAAATCGCCCCTTGGGGAAAGTGCACCCGCGATGCTAGCAATTTATCTATGTCTTGCGCCGTCAGGCAGGGTCTGGCCGCATCGTGAACTAAAGCCCAACCATTATCAGGCGCCTTATCAAGGGCCGCGAGTACAGAGTCGGCGCGCTCAGAGCCGCCAATAACAGTCACCAGCTTGGGATGCTTGGCCTGAGGCAACGCGGCAAACTCAGTATCCTCAGGGTGCAGCGCCACAATCACTTGGTTAATTTGCGGATGGGACAATAACTTATCTAAGGTATGAGCCAGAATGCTTTGTCCCAGCAAGGTTAAATATTGTTTGGGTTTGCCAGCGCCCATACGGCTACCAATCCCCGCGGCGGGCACAATCGCCACCACATGGTGCGAGAAAGGATCAATTTGAACTGCAACTTGGGTTTCGACCTGCGGCGCGGCTTCTAATACGGTATCCATAGGCGCTCCGTTACTGCGAGGGACTCGATACTGAACGGTCACCGCCCACCACGCGATAGAAGGTTTCGCCTTCTTTCACCATGCCTAGCTCGTTACGCGCCCGCTCTTCAATCGCTTCGGTACCGCTCTTAAGGTCGATAATTTCCTCTTTAAGCACTTGATTACGCTCATTGAGTTTTGCATTACCTTCTTGCTGAGCCGCGATCTGTTTTTGCAGAACAAAGTATTCGGGCAGGCTATTATCACCCGACCACAGCCGATATTGCAGCAAACCGAGAAGCACTATGAGTGCAATGACAAAGAATTTCATGGAGGAATTAGCGTCAGTATCTTGAATTAAAAAAATATACTGCAGATAGTACAACAAAAAAGGCCACCAAGTGGTGGCCTTTTTACATCAGACGACTAAATTACGCCTGACCTTTGATTTCTTTCAAACCGCGGTATGGCGCTTTTTCACCTAATTGCTCTTCGATACGCAGCAATTGGTTGTATTTAGCAACACGGTCAGAACGGCACAGTGAACCGGTCTTGATTTGGCCAGCCGCAGTACCTACCGCTAAATCAGCGATAGTCGCGTCTTCAGTTTCACCGCTACGGTGTGAAATCACCGCAGTGTAACCCGCCGCTTTTGCCATACGGATAGCCGCTAAGGTTTCAGTTAATGAACCGATTTGGTTGAACTTGATCAGGATTGAGTTAGCGATGCCGTTCTCGATACCACGGGTTAAGATCTTAGTGTTAGTTACGAATAAATCGTCGCCCACTAATTGGATCTTGTCACCCATGATCTTAGTTTGGTATGCCCAACCATCCCAATCTGACTCGTCCAGACCGTCTTCAATCGAGACGATTGGATATTGCTCAGTCAGTGATTTCAGGAAGTCAGAGAAACCGTTTGAATCGAATACTTTGCCTTCGCCAGACAGGTCATATTTACCGTCTTTGTAGAACTCAGAAGCAGCGCAGTCTAATGCCAGAGTCACGTCGGTACCCAGCTTGTAACCTGCTAATTCAACGGCTTCTTTGATTACCGCTAATGCATCAGCGTTAGAAGACAGGTTAGGTGCGAAACCACCTTCGTCACCCACAGAAGTGCTTAAACCTTTACCGTGCAGTACTTTCTTCAGGGTGTGGAAAATCTCAGCGCCCATACGTAAGGCTTCGCGGAAGTTTTTCGCGCCAACAGGTTGAACCATGAACTCTTGGATATCAACGTTGTTATCAGCGTGCTCACCACCGTTAAGGATGTTCATCATAGGTACTGGCATAGCGTATTGGCCAGGAGTGCCGTTTAATTCCGCAATGTGAGCGTATAGAGGCATGCCTTTGAATGCTGCAGCCGCTTTAGCCGCCGCTAAAGACACAGCCAGAATCGCGTTAGCGCCTAACTTGTCTTTGTTTTCAGTGCCGTCTAAGTCGATCATGATTTGATCAAGCTCAGCCTGTGCAGTCGCATCTTTACCGATTAACGCCGCACGGATAGGACCGTTTACGTTAGCCACAGCCGTTAATACACCTTTACCTAAGTAACGGCTCTTGTCGCCATCACGCAGTTCCAGCGCTTCGCGGCTACCGGTAGAGGCACCAGATGGCGCAGCCGCCATACCGATAAAACCACCTTCTAAATGCACTTCGGCTTCAACTGTTGGGTTACCACGAGAATCCATAATCTCGCGACCAATCACGTTAATAATCTTAGCCATATTACCCTCGATTTAAGTTTAAAAGAGAAAAGAAAAAACCAATACCAATGGGAATTAACAGATGTAGAGTACGACCAAAATCTTTAAATTCCGTTTACTATTTCCGTCTATACGCATGTCGTTTATACACATGGGTATGAGTTTTGACTCATGATTACGCGGCCTGAGTGTAACAAAAGGCCGGGCCCACTGTCGCGGGTCCGGCCTTAAAATTTATTTCTTCAGATCACGTTTTTGATGTGCACTTGCGGCAGCAACGAAACCTTCGAACAATGGATGACCATCGCGTGGGGTCGAAGTGAATTCTGGGTGGAATTGACCCGCAACAAACCAAGGATGATCTTTCAGCTCAATCATCTCAACCAGTTTACGGTCAGAAGATAAACCACTAAATACCAGACCCGCTTGCTCTAAACGTTCTCTGTACTTGTTGTTCACTTCGTAACGGTGACGGTGACGCTCAACACAAGTGTTACCTTTGTACGCTTGCGCCGCTTTTGAACCATCAAGCAGGTGACATAACTGTGCACCTAAACGCATAGTGCCACCTAAATCAGAAGCTTCATGGCGTTGTTCAACGTTACCTTCTTCGTCAACCCATTCAGTGATTAAGCCAACCACTGGGAATGGCGTTGCTTTATTGAATTCGGTTGAGTGTGCATCGGCCATGCCTGCAACGTTGCGGGCAAATTCAATCAGCGCGACTTGCATACCTAAACAGATACCAAAGTACGGCAGCTCGTTTTCACGGGCATATTTAGCCGCCAAGATCTTACCTTCCACACCGCGCTCACCGAAGCCGCCTGGAACTAAGATACCGTCTAAACCTTGCAGCACTTCATCGCCTTTTGCTTCAACAGTTTGTGAGTCAATATACTTGATGCTCACAGATACACGGTTCTTCAGACCCGCATGCTTTAATGCTTCGTTGACTGACTTATAGGCGTCTGGCAGTTCGATGTATTTACCGACCATACCAATCACGACTTCGCCGTTTGGATTGGCTTCTTGATAAATGACGTTTTCCCACTCAGACAAGTCGGCTTCGCGGCATTCTAAGCCAAAACGCTTAACCACTAAGTCATCTAAACCCTGTGAGCGCAGCAGCGCAGGGATCTTGTAGATGCTGTCGACGTCTTTTAATGAAATAACCGCACGTTCTTCAACGTTACAGAATAACGAAATCTTCGCACGTTCGTTGGCAGGAATCGCGCGGTCGCCACGGCAGATCAGCACATCCGGTGCAATACCGATAGAACGCAATTCTTTCACTGAATGTTGAGTCGGTTTCGTTTTCACCTCACCCGCGGCGCCAAGGAATGGCACTAAGGTTAAATGCATAAACAGGGTACGATCGCGGCCCAGTTCAACGCCTAATTGGCGGATAGACTCAAGGAATGGCAGTGATTCGATATCACCAACAGTACCGCCGATTTCAACGATAGCCACATCGTGACCTTCACCGCCTGCAATCACTTTTTCTTTGATCGCGTTAGTGATGTGTGGGATCACCTGAATCGTCGCGCCTAAATAGTCACCGCGACGCTCTTTACGCAGTACTTCCTCGTAAATACGACCCGTAGTGAAGTTGTTGCGACGGTTCATCTTAGTGCGGATGAAACGCTCATAGTGGCCAAGGTCAAGGTCTGTTTCTGCGCCGTCCTCAGTCACAAACACTTCACCATGTTGCGTTGGGCTCATGGTACCTGGATCAACGTTAATGTATGGGTCCAGTTTCATGATGGTTACATTGAGACCACGGGCCTCTAAAATTGCGGCTAATGAAGCGGCTGCAATGCCTTTACCTAGTGATGAAACCACACCACCAGTAACGAAGATATACCTTGTAGTCATGCTGAACCTGAGAAAATGAGTTTGAAAATACGTGCTTGTAAGAAAGCACTAGGACGGGGCAGTAGTATACCAAAGGTGTTGCCATTCGACAAACACCAATCCGGATAATTTGCCCTTTATCTTGGCTCGCCCTGTTTAACCTTATCCCAATAGGCATCTAACTCTTCTAAGCTATGTTCTTCTAATGCTTTATTATTTTGTCTTGCAAATGCCTCTACACCTTTAAAACGGCGTTCAAATTTAACATTGGCTTGGCGCAGTGCTTGTTCTGGATCCACCTTTAAATGACGCGCCAAATTCACCACCGCAAATAATAAGTCGCCCATTTCGGCCTGTACTTTGGCTTGGTCGAGCGTTGGCTGATTCACCTCCGCCAGCACTTCACCAATTTCTTCATGGATTTTTGCGACCACTGGCTCAAGCTCAGGCCAATCGAACCCGACACGCGCGACCCGCTGCTGAATTTTGATTGAACGCGATAACGCCGGCTGCGCGCGCGGAATATCATCAAGCACAGAAACCTCGCTTGATGAAGCCACCCCAGCCGCCAGAGCCTTTTGTTCACGCTCGCTAGCTTTGATTGCTTCCCAATTGGCCTTCATCTGCTGACTACTGGCATCCGCCTCAAACGTAGCTTCACCAAACACATGGGGATGACGGCGGGTCAATTTATCGGTGATTTTATTGACGACAGTGCTGAAATCGAACCTGCCCTGCTCTTTGCCAAGCTGGCAATAAAACACCACTTGGAATAATAAATCCCCCAGCTCATCGGGCAATTCGTCTAGGGCTAAACGCTCAATCGTGTCAGCCACCTCATAGGCCTCTTCGAGGGTAAAAGGCACTATGGTTTGATAAGTCTGGGCTTTATCCCATGGGCAACCCGTTTGCGGATCGCGCAGCTTCTCCATAATCTTCAGTAGCGGCGCAACATCGGTTGCAGAAAATGATGTTGCTGAAAGCTCAGTAATAGAAGGCGTGGTATGGGAAGTCATGCAGATATCCTTTCAAGAGAGTCGACACAGGTGCTGGATGCGTAAACAGGAATACACTCAAGCTGAGTCGCAACTAAGGCTGTAATAAGGGCAATAAAGCGCTAATGATAAAGTAGCCAAGCTCAAAGTGCTATTTAGAGTCTGGGTATTAGGTTTTAACGAAGAGGATATGCCCTAAAACTAGATAAGTATGTCGTCAGGTGTGTAGGATGAATTGTCATTGTTTCCCCTGTGACACGCCATAAACTCGTCCCTGAGGGCTCGACGGCGGCATCTGCAGCACACGGAAGTGTAAATGCCGCGATCACATGGATGTGAAAGAGCGGCCATGTCGCCAACGGTCACAGTTGCAACAATGACAATCTTTACGACCATCGAACTGTTCATCTGGCTAAAAGCTTTTTGCCCCTCCCTTATTTCGGTTCGTTAGCTCAATCGAAAATTCCTACTCTTGTTGCCATACAAATTATCATTTAGTTACCTATGTTTGGCCCTACCGCGAAGCGACTAATGACTAATAATGTATTGGTATACAGTCATATTTAAATTTAGATACTTTGGAGTGATTTTAAGACAATATCAGTGCGCACTAATTCCATCCGCAATAAATAAAACGCTATAAAATCAATTGACTATAATAGCTGGCTTTTAGTTCATAGGTTTGGAAAACGCGCATGCGCGTTTTTCCAGATGGTGTATCTGGCAGAAAGCTGATAAGTTCTTTGCATACAGATAGTTAACCGTGCGCGTTTTCACTGGTCCAACGAGATAAACGCGCATGCGCACGAATAAAATGTTAGAGCTCAACGAGGAAAGTATGGAAGAACTTCTAAATAATGGATGGGTTGTAGGCATCGGAGGTGGAGTTTTAAGTGGCCTCATTGTGGCGTGGCTCACTAGGACACTTTTCTCCAAAAAGGATCTTCGAGAGCTGGCAATAAACATCTCTTCTGCGAACAGAGAAATTCTGTACGCCATTCGCCCTGAAATCTCGGAAAGCAGCCTACCAGCGGTTGAAGTAATAGAAGCATTAAAAAACGCTACTGCTCGGAAGTACAAAATTGAACCACAACGATTACACGGCATCACGGAAATAGTTGAAGAGCTTATTAAGGAAATAATGGATTCAAGCTTTATTTCATCTTCAGCGAAAAAGGAATACTGTGAATCTCTTAAGACTCTAATACCAGAAAAAACCACAGAGATGGAAAATCTCTCAGAAGATCGCGAAGTCTTTGTTGCCCGCGTCGAGTACAAAGAGAAGATGACTTCTTTGCTTTCCCTTACGTTAGGGACTATTGCTGCCTTGGCTACGATGCTCACCTTCATTCGCAGTAGTTTTGAGTCATCTAGTATATTCGGCAAGGTAACCGAATCTTTTTTTCCAATGATTCTTATAATTACTTCTGTGATGTTGGTTATGACTGCAATGCAGGTAGCTATAAAGCTTAGGCATAAACGAATTAGAGCCGAAAATGGGATTCCAGATGAAGAAAGCTCTAACAAACGCGTCAATTAGGACGCTCGCAAGCTCGCGCCTATTACGCGGGCGTTATATGCCAAAGGAAGTCAATTGAAAACTCAGCTCTCACCCGAAGCACAGGCTCACCTTGAGGTTTTATATCAGGCGACGCTGATTGCAAGATCTCTAAGTTGGGACAACTCGAATGGCGCGAAATCAGAGCTCGTGGCTGACTTAATGGATGCTGTTCACAACATTCCATCTCACTTAAAGTCAGCGGCTATACCAGAGCAAGAATTTGTCCGAATATACTACGAGGCTTTTGATAAGAAGCACCCTATGACTGTATCGTTGGTCAAAATCTATAGTGGGTGCTTTTAGTTCAACCGCATATAACAACAAGGCCAGCCAGCAACGTTCCCTGCGGTCGCTGGACCTCGTTTCACTCGGCCGCTGCTGGCGGCGTTATCGCCATATAAATTTTTATCCGAAATTCACCAGATGCAACCGATGTCCTGACACGCTTTTGTCCCAAAGCATGCTGTGTGTCTCTTTGAAACCTGCAGCCAACAACGATGCTAGGAAGCTGAGCAATGGTGATTTGCGAGACGACCGTCCGCCCACGGCCGCTCTTTGGCATCCATGCCACCGCGGCATTCGTGAATCCATTCACATCAAACGGGGCGGTCGAGCATCCAAGGACGGACTCGCTGCGCGTCGGAGAGCAAATGCCATTGCTCAGAATGATGAACAGCCTCCCTGCCCCAATATATCTCTTATCAAAGTATTCTATATTGCTAATTTCGAGGCTAATCGCTTCGAAAGATATTGCTAACCTTAAAGCCGTCTTGCTTCTATCACGCTATCGACTTGGGAGAGCTTAGATAACACCCGCGATAAGCCATCGAGGTTATAAAGCTCCAATTCAAGCTCGATTGCCGCGGTTTGATTCTTAATATCCGATGACGAGCTCATGGCGAGCACATTGGACTTTTCGGCGGCGAGTACCGAGGTGAGATCCCGCAATAAGCCGCTGCGATCATGGGCCAAGACCCGCAGGCGCATGCGATAACCACCTGAATAATTCTCGCCCCAAACCACATCGACGCCACGTTCTGGGTGAACGCGCATTAACTCTTTCACCTGCTCACAGTCGGAGCGATGCACAGAAATACCGCGCCCTTTGGTGATAAAGCCCAAAATCTCATCCCCAGGTACGGGCTGGCAGCAACGGGCGATATGGCTGAGTAAGTTACCCACGCCATTCACCTCCACCTGTCCTCGGCTATTGGTGCCAGATTTGGGTTGGCTCTTCTTAACTAGTTCTTCAACCGCATCTTCTTCGCTCGCCTCATCGAGGCGCAACTTACTTTGGATATGGTTAACAACCTGATGTAAACGCACATCACCGCCGCCGATAGCGGCAAGCAAGTCGTCCATACTCGCCATATTAAAGCGCTCAACGGCGATGGCAGCATCTTTGATTTTAAGGCTGACTCGCGCCAGCTCGGCTTCGAGCATTTCTTTACCAGCGATAATGTTTTTATCGCGGTCTTGCTGCTTAAACCAATGCTGAATTTTCGAGCGCGCCCGCGATGTGCGGATATAGCCTAAGTTTGGATTGAGCCAATCGCGCTTAGGATTGGGGTGCTTCGAGGTGATGATCTCGATACGCTCGCCCGTTTCAACCTGGTAGGTAAACGGCACAATCCGGCCATCGACCTTAGCGCCGATACACTTATGGCCAACCTGCGAGTGAATATAGTAGGCAAAGTCGAGCACGGTTGAGCCGAGCGGCAAGTCAACGACTTCACCACTTGGAGTAAAGACATAGACTCTGTCTTCAAACACTTGGCTGCGGACTTCTTCGACCAAATTGCCGCTTTCGACCACGTCTTCCTGCCATTGCAGAATTTTACGCAGCCAATTGATTTTTTCTTCGTAGCCGCTCTGTTTGCCGGAGTGATTACCTTCCTTGTATTTCCAGTGCGCGGCAACACCCAGCTCTGCATCTTCATGCATATCTTGGGTACGAATTTGAATTTCAACGGTTTTACCTTCTGGCCCCACCACAACAGTATGGATGGATTGATAACCGTTAGGTTTAGGGTTGGCCACGTAGTCATCAAACTCGCGTGGAATATGATGCCAAAGAGTGTGCACGACCCCTAAGGCGCCGTAACAGTCCTGCAAACGTTCGGTGACAATCCGCACGGCGCGCACGTCAAACAACTCATCAAACTTGAGGTGTTTGCCCTTCATTTTGCGCCAAATGCTGTAGATATGTTTTGGACGACCATAGACCTTAGCGCGGATATGATCCTCATCGAGGCGCTGCTGCAACTGCTCGACAAATTTTTCGATATAGACTTCGCGGTCTAACCGCTTACCATCTAGCTGTTTCGCAATGTCCTTGTAGGTATCTGGATGCAGATAACGGAAGGAAATATCTTCTAATTCCCACTTTAACTGACCAATACCCAAACGGTTCGCGAGCGGCGCATAGATGTCGGCAATTTCGCGGGCCAGCAAGACGCGGGTTTCTTCATCGGCATTTTTCACGGCGCGAAGCAAACAAACACGCTCGGCCAGTTTAATCACCACGGCGCGCACGTCTTCGACCATCGCCAGCAACATGCGGCGGATATTGTCGATTTGCGGCTCGCTTGAGCGGCTATTGGGATTGATTTTTAACGCGCCAATGGCATCCATGGTCACGACGCTGGCAACTAACCGCGCCAGCGGCTCGCCAAATTTTTCTTTGATCGCCTCTTCATTTAGTAAGCCAGCATCAAACACCACAAATAGGATGGCCGCTTGCAGCGTCTCGATATCCATGTTCAATGGCGCGAGGATTTCAATCATCTCGCGGGCACGTTCGAGCAGTTCTCTTTTCGCGGCAGGACTCTTAGCGGGTAAGGCTTCCACCTGTGCAATCAGGGTGAGTAAGGTCTGGGCCTCCTCGACATGACTGACATAGCGAGCCACCCAATCTTCAAGATGAAAATCGGGATCATTAAAGTGCGCTTCGCGAACAGAGACCATCTAATTTATTTCCTTATTCGTGCTCAAAGAAAAGTGGCACCACCTCGGCACTCCTATCTTCAGCATTGGCACGGACTTGTCAAACCCAACGAGACGAAACTTCACATTTTTTACGTTATTCAAACGCTTTGCTTACTTTACACTCGAATAACGCGGGCAAGTGAGGAAACCTTGCCCAATCGATAAGCCTTATTTTGCAAGCTCAAACAAGGCCATGGCTTCGATATGATGTGTCTGCGGGAACATATCGATTAAGCCTAACTTTTGTAACTTGTAACCACGCTCGAGCAATACCGCACTGTCGCGGGCTAAGCTCGCCGGATTGCAAGAGACATACACCACTTGGCGGGGTTTCATCTTCTTAAGCCATTGCAAACTCTCGAACGCCCCCGCGCGGGCAGGATCGAGTAGCAACTTATCAATCTTGCCCATCCAAGGCTCGCAGGATAAATCGGCGCTTAAGTCGCCATGGTAAAAGGTTAAATTGCTTAAGCCATTCGCCGCGGCGTTTTCGCGGGCTTGGCTGACCATTTCTGGCACCCCTTCAACCCCAATCACTTCGGCGCCCAGTTTAGCTAAAGGCAAACTGAAGTTCCCCATACCGCAGAAAAGATCGAGAATTCGCTCACCCGGCTGTGGTGCTAACCAGTCTAACGCCTGCGCCACCATGGCCTTGTTAATTTGCGCATTCACTTGCACAAAGTTACCCGGGGTAAATGTTAAGCTCACAGGCTTTGCATCGGCGTTATCATCGAGCAACTGGTAAACAGGCAATAACAGCGTGCCATTCACCCCATGGAACTCGCCGTTGTTGTCTTGCAAACAAATATGGATTTGATGCTGCTCGGCAAACTGCGCAAGCTTAGCCATATCCTTATCGTTTAAGGATTTAGTGATCCGAATTACCGCAAAATGGCCGTTGTCGGCATCAATTAATTCTACATGCCCAAGGCTCGATTTCGCCGCCAGTTGATTAAGCAACTTAGCAAATGGGGCGATTAAATCCGCTAAGGGTTTCGCCAAGACTAAACAGGTATCAATAGGCACCACTTGGTTGCTGCTTGAGGCGCGAAACCCTAGGCTCAACTGCTTGGTATTTTTATCAAATAGGGTCGCAAGGCGGGCGCGGCGACGATAGTGCCAACCTTCGCCTGTCAATGCGGGTACTGAGTTGCCTTCGGCACCAGCAAATTTGGCCATAATATCAACCAAGGCCGCGGACTTATGCTCGCGCTGGCCTGCTAATGACATATGCTGTAAATCGCAGCCGCCACAAGTTTGGTAATGTGGGCATAGCGGCGTGACTCGCTCAGCGCTCGGCGTCTCAACTTTAATTAGCTTGGCTCGGGCATAGTTTTTCTTTTGTTCGGTCAGCTGCGCCTGCACGGTTTCATTCGGCAAGGCGCCGGGGATAAATACGACTTTTCCCTGATGTTGTGCTATACCTGCCCCTAGATGATCCAGCTGATGCACGCTAAAAGATTGCTTCGCGGACAGTTGCTTGGAACTATTTGGTTTTGCTTTAAAAAATTGTGCCATTTCGGCCTCTAAATCAATAAAAAACTAGTAAAGACCGCCCTTTTTCTGGCAGTCTTATAAAATTATATCGTCCCTAGAATTTAGGAAACTGCGCTGCTGCTATGAACCCTGTCAACAACATGACCAAATACAGCTTACGTTCCTGGGTTCTGGTGCTTGCGCTTGCGCCGACGATCTTAGTCGGTATTCTGCTGGGCAGCTACTTTACCATAAATCGCTTCTATGAACTCGAAGATACGCTGATTGAACAGGGCAGCAATATTATCGAACCTTTAGCGATTGCCAGTGAAGTGGGACTCGTGGGCAATGACAGGGAAGCGACCAAACGGCTCCTTGCCGCAGCCCAACTGAATAAATCCACGCTCGTTAAATCTATCGCTATTTTTGACATTCAAAATCAACTGTTTGTCACATCGCATTACCACAAAGATTTCGAAATCATGCGCTATAAAGAGGCGCTGACCAATCTGCACAAAACCGAAATCGAACATGTGGGCGACAGCCTTATCCTACGCACACCGATTTTTGCCACCGCACCACCTGCGCCGGGCGCGCCCGTCAATTTTGATATCCAAACCGATAATGGCGAGCTGCTTGGCTATATTTCGGTGATAATCAATAAAGAACGTGCACTGCTCGAACAACATAGGGCCGCCGTGGCCGCCTTTATTATCGTCTTGATTGGGGTGCAATTAAACCTGCTGTTTACCTTTCGTCTGGTTAAAAACGTCACCCAGCCGATTACCGAAATGGTGCGGGTAGTCGCCAAAATTCGCGAGGGTAAACTCGATGCCAGACTCGAGGGTAATCTTATCGGAGAGCTGGATTTGCTTAAACGCGGTATTAACGCCATGGCGGGTTCGCTATCGGAATATCACGATGAAATGCAGCAAAATATCGATCAGGCAACTTCGGATCTACGGGAAACTTTAGAGCAGATTGAGATCCAAAACGTCGAGCTCGACTTAGCCAAAAAACGCGCGCTGGAGGCCAGCCGCATTAAGTCGGAGTTCTTGGCGAACATGTCCCACGAGCTGCGCACACCATTAAACGGCGTGATAGGCTTTGCCCGTCAACTCGTTAAAACCCCGCTACACTCGAGCCAAGTCGATTACATTAATACCATCGAGCGCAGCGCGACTAACCTACTGGCGATTATCAACGATATTCTCGACTTCTCTAAACTCGAAGCCGGTAAAATGGTGCTAGAAAACATGCCATTCGGCCTAAGGGAAACCCTAGGTGAGACAATCACTTTAATCTCCGGCAGCGCGCAGGCGAAAGGGCTGGAATTGGTCGTCGATATTGCGCCCAATGTCCCCGACAATGTTAACGGCGATGCGATGCGTGTTTGCCAAATTATCAATAACTTAGTGGGAAATGCCATCAAGTTTACCGATTCGGGCAGTGTGTTGGTCAAGTTAGAGTTACAAAACCAGACAGATGATCAAGTGGTGCTGCGCTGTGATGTGATTGATACCGGCATTGGGATTGATGAAAACCAACAGGACTTCCTGTTCCAAGCCTTTGGCCAAGCAGACTCCTCAATTTCTCGCCGCTTTGGCGGCACTGGGCTGGGGCTAGTCATCACTAAGCGCCTCGTCAATCAAATGGGCGGCCAAATAGGCTTTACCTCTTCGGTGGATAAAGGGTCTAACTTCTGGTTCACCCTGCCATTGGGCCTAGGTCAATTCCAGATTGGCGATTCGCTGCCCTTTGAAAAGCTTAAAGATAAAACCGTGTTGTTTTATGAGCCCAGAGTACTCACCCATTCGGTGATTAGTCGTCAGCTAAAACAGTGGGATACAAAAGTCACTCACCATCAACACATTCCGAGCTTGCTGACGACGCTCTCGACCACTGAGCATCAGTTCGATTATGTGCTGTTGAGTTGCCATGGATTTAGCAATCCGAATCAATTGGTCAGCACCTTAAATCAAGCTAAGAGTAAAACAGATTGCTTGATCGTACTGTTCGATTGCCAAGAGCAGGAAGTACTAAGCCAGTTTATTCGCCCCAATGCCGATGTGGTGTTGTCACTGCCGGTGAGTGAACACCAATTGGCGCGTAATATGCTCTATCCACCAATGGAATACGACATTTTACCTCCCGTGGCGATTACCGTCCCCGCCGCGCGTCAGTCCCTTACTGTGTTGGCGGTGGATGATAACTTTGCCAATTTAAAACTGATTGATACCCTGCTTAATGAGTTAGTGACGACCGTCATCGCCGTTAACAGCGGTGAAGAAGCCGTCAAACAAGCCAAGAGTCGCACCTTTGACCTTATCTTTATGGATATTCAGATGCCGGGCACCGACGGCATCAGCGCCACTAAGCAAATCCGCCAAGGGTCGATGAACCGCAACACGCCCATTATTGCCGTGACCGCCCACGCGATTGCCGAGGAACGTGAGTTGATTTTAGGCAGCGGCATGGATGGTTACTTGCCTAAACCCATCGATGAAGCCGCCCTCAAAGCGGAGATAAACCGCTGGATCACTCGGCCCAAGTTCACCCACTTCGATTTACACACCCTCAACTGGGATCTTTGCTTAACCCAAGCCAACCATAAGTCGGATTTAGCCTTAGACATGTTGAGCATGTTATTGGATTCCTTGCCTCAAACGGTCTCGGCAATTGAGACGGCACTGAGTCAGAACGATCAAGCCACTATGCTCACCACTATCCACAAACTCCATGGAGCCAGTTGCTATTGCGGAGTACCGACCACACAGCGATTATGCCAAGAGATTGAATCGGCATTGAAACGAGATGCTCGTGTCGAAGATCTCGAACCGGAAATACTAGAGTTACTTGATGAGCTAACTAAGGTAGAATCGGCGGCAAAACAAGTGCTATCACAGCTATCAGCGGAAATAACAGATGACCAAAAAAACGGGCTTCTTTAAGCGTTTAAAGGCGCTAGAACTACCACAGAAAAAACTCTTTGCCATTACCCTTTGCCAACGAATGTTACCTAACTATCAATTGTTTTCAGAGGTTTGCGAGTTTGGCGATCCTGCGGTATTAAGCACTGTGCTCGATCTTCTTTGGCAATCCCAGTACGACAACAAGCTGAAATTCAACATTGATGTGCATCTACAGCGCTTAGAAGATAACACCCCAGAACCCGCCGATTTTGATAACTATGGCGTATACCCGGCGATGGATGCCGTGGTTGCTCTGTCTACGTTACTCGGTGCTATTCAAACCGATCTTGAAGAAGATATCACCAATATCAGCAAGTTATCCTCAAGCACTGTGGCAAACTACATTGAGACCATCAGCGATGTGGATTTAACCGATGATGCCTTAGATGACTATGTCTTCGCCCATGAAGTGATGGAAGAAGAGCGTGAACTGCAGAATACACTGCTGGAAATCATCGAAGAAAATCCTAAAATCACCGCAGAGTTGGTGAAAGGTTTACGCAAAGAGATTATCGAAGCGGGTGTCTCGAATATCGGTATTAGCGTCGCGTAAGTGAGCCCTGCTACCTAAGAGTGGTTCACTATTAGGTAGCATCTTATACCAATCGTATTAAATATCTGTTCATTCAGCGGGAGTTAAACGGGCTTTAGACAAGGGATAACACTGCGAGGGATAGGATTAAGCCGAGCATCCATTCAATATGAAAAAACTCGTTTACCAAGGATTTATCTTAACCAATAGCGAAGGTCGCACCGATACCTGGAAACTCACCATAGGCCAGCAAAGCCGTATTGGTTCTCTGTTTGAACTGCGCCGTTTAGTCAATTACTACCTTGAGCTGGGGATTGTGCCCGCCACCCGCGCTAGCCTACAAGAGGCGAAACAGACCCAAAACTCCATGAGTAAAAATCCGCTAAAACCCCGTAAACGCTAACGAGCTTAAATCATCGAAAACAGCTCGGGCGCCTTAGACTGCATAAACTCTATAAATACTTTTACCTTTAGCGGCTGCTGACTCCGCTGGTGATACAAAATCGATATTCTGCGCTGCTCACCTATCCATTCGGGCAAGAGTACTTTTAACTGTCCCTCTTTAATCTGCTGTTTAACAAATAATTCAGGGCCATAGAGAATGCCGCCGTGATCGAGAGTCGCCTGAATCGCACCGTGTAGATCCGTGAGCGTGAGCTTTGTCGGGCCATTAAAATAAAACGACTCGCCATTAGGATGCTTTAAGTGCCAGTTAAACAGTGGCCACACTTTAATTAACTGATGGGCTTCAAGATCATCGGGATGGGTTAACTTAGGCGCCGAGGCTAAATATTCCGGCGTCGCAAATAGGCGGTAATCAAGCTCGCCTAAGGTGCTCGACACCCAAGAGGAATCGGGCTGGGCACCGCCCACAATCGCCACATCGATTCCTTTATCAATTAAATCCACCAACTCATTACTTTGGGAAATATGTAGGCGAATATCGGGATATAAACGCCCAAACTCGTTCAATGCACGGATAAAGATGATGGAAATAATCGAAATCGGCGCCGCTATCCGCAATGTCCCTTCGGGTTTATCACTGCCGACACCGCTGAGTTCATCAAATTGGGCAATGACGCTCTGGTAGCGTTGGAATAACGCTAGACCTTCTTCGGTTAACCGCAGCTTACGAGTGCTACGCATAAACAATTGCTTATCGAGCTTCTCCTCAAGCTTGGCCAGCTTGCGACTCACAGTGGCGATGGGCATATCGAGCTCTTTAGCCGCTTGGGAAAAACTCCCCGCATTCACTAAATGCACAAACAGATAAATTAACTGCAGCTCGGCGCCTATATCATCAGCCATTTTCTATCCCAATCGTTTATGTGAGTGCTTGCATCTATAACGCGCACTAACTCATTGTGTTTTAAACGTAGAATTATTCACTTCTACGACCATAGCGCAATAGCCTCTAGGGGGAATGCTATGCTATTTTGCTAACAGATTTACTGCGCTAGCGCCGATTATCGTCAATTCGCTGAAATAACATCCCAACCGACCTCACCTTGGCGGCTTGAATGAAATCAAGCATCACTAAGGCTATCTCGCGGGATAAGTAACACAAAAGGATGAGTGAGGGTCATGAACATTTTAACCCCTCTGTTTGCCGTCTTCGGGATCATGCTACTGGGCACATTGGTGCAAAAACTGCGCTTTCTCCCAGTAGAAACAGACCAAGTACTCAATCAATATGTTTACTATATTGCGTTTCCTGCCATCCTGTTGATAGCACTGGCGCAGCAGCCCATTGAAGAGATCCTACAGTGGGGATTTATCGCCGGGTACAGCGCAGCCATGCTGGTGATTTACCTCATTTGTATCGGTATCTCTCTGTTGGTTAATCCTAAACAACATGCAATTGCCGCCGTGCGCGCCTTAAATGCGACTTTTGGTAATACCGCATTTATCGGTATTCCACTCCTTATCATCTTATTTCCCCAGCAACAAAGCGCCTTAGTTGCCGCTGCGATTGCCAGTTTATTGTCCGTACTCATGTTTGCCGTGGCCTTGGTCTCGCTAGAACTCGCCACCAATAAACAGCGGCAACATCACGCCGCAGTGATCATGCTGTTAGCCGTGGTGAAAAACCCAATTGTGATTGGTTGTTTTATTGGCGTGGCCATCTCGGCATTAGGGATAACTCTCCCCTCAGGCTTGGCAATGATGATCCAGCAGATAGGCAATACCTCCAGTCCCTGTGCCCTCTTTGCCGTCGGCATGGTGTTGGCTAAAGCTATGCGCTATCAAAAAGATAGCAAGGTCTTTAGCCTGACAAACTTTATCGAACTGAGCCTGATCAACCTGTTTAAACTTATCCTGCAACCCGCCTTGGTTTACTTCATGTTAAAAGGCGTGGGTGTCACGGGCGACTATCTCGTTATGGGCGTCATCCTCAGCGCCTTACCCACTGCGGCAAGTGTCTATCTGTTGGCTCAACGCTATAACACTCAAGCCTCCAGCAGTGCTCAAGGGATACTCTTTGGCACTATAGTGACCTTTTTCAGCTTACCCATTCTGGAGCAACTCGTTAAAACCTATTCATAAACAACTAATTAGATTTTACAATATAGCGACATGTCGAATATTCACCCAAAGTCACTTTACTGTATATAAATTCAGTATATACTGTTTATCAATACAGTGATTTGGTAAGTTTTTCGACAGGAACTCACTATGCTTTGCCAACTCAGCATCAACAATTTCGCTATCGTACGTTTCCTTGAACTGGACTTTCGCCCCGGTATGACCAGCATTACTGGTGAAACTGGCGCGGGGAAATCCATTGCCATCGACGCGCTAGGTTTGTGCCTAGGCAACCGTGCCGATGCCAGCAGTGTTCGCCCTGGCGCGAGCAAAACCGAAGTCAGTGCCCGATTTTCACTCGAGGATGTGCCTCTGGCAAAACGCTGGCTCGAAGATAACGATCTCGAACTCGATGATGAGTGTATTCTGCGTCGAACCATTGGCAGTGATGGCCGGTCACGCGCCTATATCAATGGCAATCCTGTGCCGTTAACTCAACTGAAATTACTGGGACAATTGCTTGTGGGGATCCATGGCCAGCACGCCCACCATGCAATGTTAAAGAGTGAACACCAGCTCACCTTACTCGATAGCTACGCCAATCACAGACTACTGATAGACACAGTAGCGGCAAGCTATCAGCGCTGTAAACAAATTGAAGCCGAACTCAAACAATTAGAAGCCTCACAGCAGGAACGTATCGCCCGTAAACAACTGGTGCAATATCAAGTTGAAGAGTTAGATGAGTTTGATCTCAAGGTCGGTGAATTTGAAGAGATTGAACAGGAACACAAACGCCTAGCAAACGGCACCGAGTTGGTTGATAGCTGCCAAGCCAGCCTGTTTTTGCTCACCGATGGCGAAGAAAGCAATATCGAGTCACTACTGAATAAAGCCGTTGGCCTTGCAGAGAATTTGCAAAGCTATGATCCCGCATTAACCAATGTCAGCACCATGCTGAACGAAGCGCTAATTCAAGTGCAAGAGAGCGCTGGCGAATTGCAGCACTACCTAAGTAAACTTGAACTCGACCCCGCGCATTTTGCCTATTTAGAGGAAAGGCTCTCTAAAGCCATGCAACTGGCCCGTAAGCACCATGTTAGCCCAGACAAATTAGCCGAGCATCATCTCGCCCTCAAGTCAGAACTCACCACACTCGATGATGATGAAAATAAGCTAGAAGATATCCAACGCCAAGTGGAGGCCAGTAAAGTGGCCTACCTCACTAACGCGCAAAAGCTGAGTCAGAGCCGCGCCCGTTATGCGAAAGAGTTGGATAAGTTGGTGACTCAATCCATTCACGAACTCAATATGCCTAAGGGGAAGTTCACCATTGAAGTGAATTTCAACCCAGAAATCATGTCGATGAATGGCAGCGATAATATAGAGTTTATGGTCACCACCAACCCAGGCCAGCCGTTACAACCTATATCTAGGGTTGCCTCAGGCGGCGAATTGTCACGTATTGGCCTTGGTATTCAAGTCATTACCGCGAAAAAGGTTGCCACTCCGACACTCATTTTCGACGAGGTGGATGTTGGGATCTCAGGTCCCACAGCAGCTGTGGTTGGACGTATGCTACGTAGCCTTGGCGAATCGACCCAAGTGCTGTGCGTGACCCATTTACCGCAAGTTGCTGGTAATGGCCATCAACATATGTTTGTGAATAAATTCAACAAGGCGGGAAGTACTGAAACCACTATGACGCCTTTAGATAGGGAACAACGTATCCAAGAGCTCGCCAGATTACTCGGTGGCGATACGATTACCACCAACACCTTAGCCAATGCACGGGAGTTATTACAGTAGTCATTCGCTTAATCCTGTAAATAAAGATGTACACATAATGAAGGTTCTGAGAGAGCCTTCATTTTTATTGTGCAGAATAATTATCCAAGCTAAAGCATAAATAATATTGATTTTAGAATACGTTAGAATATTCAAACAACCTAATATCTAAATACTAGAGACCAAATACCCTATGATGATAAAAATCACCCTTAGTGAAGGGTGAATGAATAAATTTTTATATAAATAGGCATGATTATAAAAAAATATTCGAAAACACTATCGTGGATTAAGGTAACTACATGATATTTAATTATTAACTTTAGTTAGATTATTATCGGCTAGATTGCAAATTTAATAGCGATAATTAATATTACCGTATGAGCCCTATTTTCCTAGACTTAATTACCTCTCAGGTCAATAGGAGTTTTAGCATGCCTTTCCAGCATATTCTCGCGGCGGTGGATGAATCAGTTCCCCCCAACGCGGTTCTAAAAAAGTCCGTCGTATTGGCCAGGAAATGCCACGCATCGTTAACTATCCTAAAAGTGAAACGAACCCACAATTTTAATCTTAATCTGTTATTTCATAGAGATAAGTCTAAGATAATGCCTGATGACAGGCGAAAGCCTATCTTGGCCTATCCCGATAAACAATATCCAATCCGTATAAAGGAATGCCTTTCCCATTCAATTCATAATGCAATCGTCAATGAATGTAGCCAGTTAGATTACGACCTCATCATCGTCAGTCATAAATTCTATCCACCTTTCTTCAGTGAATTTTTAATTGCAGATGAATGGCAATTACTGAGATTGCCTAATATTCCGGTGATGTTTGTCGATCTTGAAGATTGGCACGAAAATGGTCACGTACTCACCGCCCTTGAACTAGACAATGAAAATACCAGTCACCTTGAGTTTAATGAAACGCTGATAGAAGAAAGTAAACGGATTGCAACCTTATTATCTAATGATCTGCACTTAATTAACAGTTACTTGCCCGATCCCTTCTATATGAGCTTTAATCAACAGCCACAAGAACAACTCTGTGAACGGGACAAATATAAGGCAAGACTCACCACAGTGGCACGGCAGCATAATCTCAACACACGCAACTTACACATTGAAGAAGGCTTGCCCGAAGATACGATTGCCAAGGAAGCACGTAGACTCAACGTCAATATGCTGGTGATGGGCAGCGCCGAACGCAAAGGCATGTTGAGCGCATTCAAAGGTAATGCGGCGCGAAATATCATTAACAAACTGCGAACCGACCTCTTTATTGTCAAACCGAGACATCCGCATTAAAGCATCAATACAAACAAAAGCCGCCTTTAGTCTTCACTAAAGGCGGCTTAATTAACACAAAACTACTTTTGTTAATGGATAAAAGCCGCCAGGGCCTGCACACCAATAAGCGCAAAAATGCCAGCTAATACATCGTCGATCATAATGCCAAAGCCACCTTCGACCTTGGCATCGAGCCAACGGATTGGCCAAGGTTTGATGATGTCAAAGAGACGAAACAGCACAAAACCAACGACTAACCAGAGCACTCCGGCTGGCGCGGCAATCATAGTGATTAATAGACCCGCCACTTCATCCCAAACGATTGCACCATGGTCATGTACGCCCATGTCCTTAGCCGCCTTATCGCAGATATAAATCCCCGCGAGTATGCATACTAAGGTCACGGCTAAATACCAACTCAAGGGCAATTGCGCCAATAACAAATAGAGCGGAACTGCCGCTAAGGTACCAAAAGTGCCGGGCGCCTTTGCCGCTAAACCGCTGCCAAAGCCTAATGCTAAAAAATGGATCGGATTTTTAAGAGACAGGCGCGACAGCGCATGATCTTGGGATAACAACTTCATTAAAAATGCTCAAAACCATGATATGGCGGCGTAAACGGCTCACCATTGAGTTGCAATTTAAGTTTACTGCCCGCGCAAATTTGCCCAACCCGCACAAACTTAGTCCCAGCGTGGCTCAGTGCTGTTTCTAACGCACCTTTTTGCGCCTCTGGCACGGTAAAGAGCAGCTCATAATCCTCGCCCCCCGTTAGCGCATAACCTAAGGCATGCTCTTCACTCACGGTATCTTGCATGGCGCGGGACAACGGAATCGTGCCCACATCCACGACCGCGCCTACCTGCGATGCTTTGAGGATATGGCCAATGTCGGAGATAAAACCGTCGGATAAGTCGATGGCACTGGATGCCAAAGACCGTAACGATTGACCCGCTAACACTCGAGGCGTCGGACGATAATGGCGATTGATTAAGAACTCTTTATGCTCCGCACGCGCATGCTGCACGCCACGGATCAAATCCAGCCCTAATGCCGAATCGCCTAGCGTACCGGTCACATAAATCCAGTCACCCGCTTTTGCACCGTGGCGAGTCAAAGCCTTACCCTGCGGCACTTGTCCATGCACGGTAATGTTAATGGCTCTAGGGCCGCGGGTAGTATCGCCACCAATAAGGGCAATACCATAGTATTCAGCTGCTTCGAAGAGTCCCTCACTAAAGCCACTCAGCCAGGCTTCGTTAACCTCTGGCAAAGTAAGCGCAAGCGTCATCCACGCAGGCTCAGCACCCATAGCGGCTAAATCGGAAAGATTCACGGCTAAGGCTTTGTAACCTAAGGCTTGAGGGGGAATATCGGGGAAGAAGTGAACGTTTTCGACTAAGGTATCGCAGGAGATGGCGATCGACTTGTTTTCGGCGGGCTGCACTAGGGCGCAATCGTCGCCAATACTCAGTTTGACATCACGGCGCGTGGGACCGCGGTGATTGAAATAACATTCAATAAGTTGGAATTCTTTCACTGTACAGTTTGGCGCGACTCACATCGGCCACCTTTGTTAGCAATGAAAAACGGCATCCTAAGATACCGTTTGTCCTTATTACTTACGTGCAACCAGTTTGTCGAGTAATCCATTAACAAACTTATGGCTTTCATCCGCACCGAAAGCTTTAGCCAGTTCAATCGCCTCGTTAATCGCGACTTTGAACGGCACATCTTTACGGAAAGTCAGCTCATAGGCCGCTAAGCGAACTATGGCCTTCTCCACTGGCGACACCTCATCAATGGGGCGGTCTAAGTGTGGAATGAACAACTCATCCAGTTGGGTTTTCTTAGTTGCTACGCCTGCAAATAGCTCACGAAAATAAGCTATATCTACACCGTCGAGGCTTTGTTCAGTTAAAAACTCATGCTCGACATCGGCAATATTATTCCCGCTTAGTTGCCATGAATAAATGGCTTGTACGGCTAAACGGCGGGCCTTGCGGCGCTCAGAAGGCTTCATTATTTTTCCTACTATTACAACTGTTGTTCTAGCTGTTGCAGAACATTGACCATTTCAAGCAAGCTTAGTGCAGCTTCGCCGCCCTTGTTACCTGCTTTAGTACCTGAACGCTCAATGGCTTGTTCAATGGTATCTGTCGTCAATACACCGAAGGCAACGGGCAGATCGAACTCTAATGCGATTTGAGCTAGACCTTTGTTACATTCACCTGCAACAAAATCAAAATGAGGGGTACCACCACGGATCACAGCACCAAGTGCGATGATACCGTCAAACTTACCACTTGCGGCAACACGACGTGCAGCCAGCGGTAACTCAACCGCACCAGGTACACGGACGACAGTGATGTTTTCATCACTGACTTGGCCAAAACGTTTCAGCGTGTCAAGTGCACCTTCAAGCAGGCTCTCAACTAAAAAGCTGTTAAAACGCGAAATTACAATCGCAACTTTGGCATTCTTCGCTTCGATATTACCTTGAACTACGTTCATTTTCTTACCTAATTTAGCTAAAGCACCCGGCTTGGGCGAAAAGTGGCGACATGATACCACAGTCAATCGCCCACAGCCCTATGCAAATTATACAAATGATTAATTTTACCTTAGTGCAACGTCTAACAAGCTCGGCCTGTTACTCCGCTACGTATTCCGTCACTTCAAGCCCAAAGCCAGAGAGCGAGTGATAACGCTTAGGCGAACTTAAGAGACGCATTTTGGTTACCCCAAGGCTGGCAAGGATTTGCGAACCTACACCCACGCGGCGTGAAGTGCCTTGCCATTTTGCAGAGGCTGGCGCTTGACCTTGATCTTCTGCTTCAAAGGCTTTGACTTTAGAGAGAATTTCACAGGTATGCTCTTGATTGCCCAGTAGCACCAACACTCCACCTTCGGCAGAAATGCGCTCCATGGCTTTTTCAAGCGGCCAGCTACGCTGCTGATCGCGCTCCGAGTGGAGTAAATCGTTGAAGGTATTTTGTAAATGTACGCGCACTAAGCAATCCGGTTTCACCTCGCCCTTCACTAAGGCAAAGTGCAGTTGATTGTCGATAGTGTCCCTAAAGGTCACCATATCGAACTCACCAAAGCGGGTTGGCAGTTTACATTTGGCTTCGCGCACGACTGTGGTTTCTTTGGTGTTACGGTATTCGATAAGCGCCGCAATAGTGCCGATTTTAATCCCATGTAATTCAGAGAAAATCTCTAAATCGGGGCGACGAGCCATAGTGCCGTCTTCATTGAGGATCTCAACAATCACCCCCGATGGCTCAAGCCCAGCTAAACGGGCTAAATCACAGCCCGCTTCAGTGTGACCTGCGCGGGTTAACACGCCGCCGTCCTGCGCCATTAATGGGAAGATATGACCAGGTTGTACTAAATCCGATGCCTTGGCATCTTTAGCCACGGCCGCTTTAACCGTTACGGCGCGATCGTGGGCCGAAATCCCGGTGGTTACGCCTTCTGCCGCTTCAATCGATACCGTAAAGTTAGTCGAGAACTGCGCATTGTTGTTAGTCACCATCAAGGGCAGGTTTAACTGCTGGCAACGGGCCTTAGTCATCGTTTGGCAGATGAGTCCACGACCGTATTTCGCCATAAAGTTAATCGCTTCTGGCGTCACCAGCTCGGCCGCCATAATCAGGTCGCCTTCGTTTTCTCTGTCTTCGTCATCCATCAAAATAACCATTTTGCCTTGACGAATATCCTCGATGATCTCTTCTATACTGTGCAGCGCCATTGTAGGACCTTTATGATTTTACAGTTGTTATGAAATTCTATACCTAAGTGAGCTAAGTGCCAGTGCCCTAACGCACAAAGCCAGCACGGGCTAACATTTCCATGGTCACCCCGCCTTGGGTTTCTTTAGTGTCAAAGCGCATTAAACGCTCTAAATAGCGGGCGATTAAATCCACTTCAATATTCACCTTATCACCGGCTTTTAAATCCACCAGTGTGGTTTCACCCGCCGTATGAGGCACTATGGTTAAACGAAAACGGTATCCATCGACCTCGTTTACCGTGAGGCTCACACCATCGATGGTGATAGAACCTTTATGGGCGATATAGCGAGCTAGCTCCGCAGGCGCCGCTAACCAAAACTCAATCGCTTGACCACGAGCAAGACGCTGCTCTACGGTGGCAATGCCATCCACATGGCCGCTCACCATGTGCCCGCCGAGGCGAGTTGTCGGGGTAACGGCTTTTTCAAGATTAACCTTGGTGCCCACTTTATAGTTAGCAAAGCCTGTGAGACTGACAGTTTCAGCCGACACATCCGCCACATAGCCATCGGCTAATTGCTGAACCACAGTCAAACACACACCATTGGTGGCGATACTGTCGCCTAAACGCACATCGCTTAAATCCAGTTTGCCACTGGCGACCGTTAAACGAATATCATCGCCCTTACGTTCAAGTTTTCGCAGCGTGCCAACGGCCTCAATAATCCCAGTAAACATGGTTAACTCACTTATTCGCTAAAGATGAATTGGACGTGAGCCGCAAGGTGAAACGCGTATCCGCGCCCACTTTACGCTCATCGACCAGTTTGAGGGTCGGAATATCGGCCATCATTTGATAATCGGGTAATTCGAGTAGATTACGTCCTTGTGCGCCAAGGATTTTCATCGCTTGATACAGCACTAACTCATCGGCTAATCCCGCGCCGATAAAGGCACCCGCTACGGTCGCGCCCGCTTCGATAAGCACCTGATTACAGCTTTTGCCTAAATAGCTTAAGAGTGCGGGCAGTGAGATTCGACCATCAATCGCCGGTAATTGAAGACAAGTCACATAGGCGGGCAACTGCGCCACAAAGGCTGGCGAGTAGGGCTCTGTTGAGACTAATAAAATCGGCGATTCAATCGCAAGTAAGGCAGCCGTAATCGGCATGCGGCAACGACTATCTAAAACCACTCGCAGCGGTTGTAAAATCTGCGCTTCATTCAATTGCGAGTTAAGACTGCCAAGCTCTGAGTAGCGCACATTGAGCGAAGGGGCATCAGTCAGTACGGTTTCAATCCCAGTGACCAGTGCGCAGGCGCGTAAACGTAAGCGCTGCACATCGCGGCGAGCTTCGGGGCCTGTAATCCACTTAGAGACACCGTTGGATAATGCGGTTTTACCATCGAGACTCGCGGCAAGCTTTACCGTTACCCAAGGTAGACCCGACTCCATGCGTTTCATAAAACCAAGATTTAAAGCATAAGCTTCGTCACGATGTAAGCCGACATCCACTTGAATGCCCGCGTCGCGCAGCATTTGAATACCGCGACCACCGACCTGCGGATTGGGATCTTCAACCGCCACCACCACTCGTTTTACACCTATGTTGATCAGCGCCAAGGCACAGGGCGGTGTGCGGCCATAATGGCTGCAAGGCTCTAAGGTGACATAGGCGGTCGCGCCACGGGCAAGCTCGCCAGCCATGCGCAGTGCATGCACCTCGGCGTGGGGCTCGCCGGCTTTTTGATGATAACCTTCGCCGACAATGTGATTATCTTTTACGATAACGCAGCCCACACTGGGATTGGGGCGAGTGGTATAAAATCCTTTGCGAGCCAGTTGTATGGCTCGGCTCATCATCTGGTTATCGAGTTCTGACCAATTCATATAAACCCTATGAAATCTTGAGGAAGCGTGCCCGAATGCGCTCATAACGAGGCGCTAACCTAAGCACTAACCTAAGATAACCCACGTTACTTTTGCAGTTTCGCAATCGCCTCACCAAATTCGGAGACGTCTTCAAAGGCGCGATAAACCGAGGCAAAACGAATATAGGCAACCTTATCTAGGCTCATTAACTGTTCCATCATCAAGTTACCTATCATCTCGGATGGCACTTCACGCTCGCCAGTAGCCCGCAGCGTTGACTTGATTTTACTTAAGGCCTGCTCAATTTCATCCATAGACACGGGGCGCTTTTCGACCGCGCGTAACATACCTGCTTGCAGCTTTTCTTCATCGAAGGGTTGGCGCGTGCCATCGCGTTTAATCACCCGTGGCATAACTAATTCAGCCCCTTCGAAGGTAGTAAATCTTTCGTGGCATTCGGTGCATTCTCGACGACGACGCACTTGATGGCCTTCCGCCACTAATCGGGAATCGATCACTTTAGTATCTGTCGCGCTGCAAAATGGACAATGCATTGAGCCTCCTGCCGTGAATGGAATAAAGCCTATGGCTTTCGCTGTTTCTCGCTTAAACCGAGCGGGTTTAAGTCTAAGATTTTAGCAATAAAAATGGCCGCTTAATGCGGCCATGGGATTTTATCCTATTTATCGGCTGAGGTTAACCACCTAAGAGTGACACCCTAAGCAGTTGTGAACTCAGCCGTCATATTCAGATAAATTAACGAATTAACCGTAAACAGGGAAACGGGCGCACAGTGCCAATACTTGGCCTTTTACGCGCTCGATGACTGCTGGGTTGTGGGCATCGTCGAGGATGTCACAGATCCAACCGGTTAACTCTTTCGCTTCAGCTTCTTTAAAGCCACGGCGAGTGATCGCAGGCGTACCGATACGCACACCAGAGGTCACGAATGGAGAACGTGGATCGTTTGGCACAGAGTTTTTGTTTACTGTGATGTTCGCGCTACCTAAAGCGGCATCGGCTTCTTTACCCGTCAGGTCGCGACCGATTAAGTCCACCAGCATTAAGTGGTTGTCAGTACCGCCAGAAACGATCTTGTAACCGCGCTCTAAGAACACTTCAACCATAGCTTTAGCGTTCTTAACCACTTGTTGTTGGTAAGCTTTGAACTCTGGCTCTAAAGCTTCTTTGAAGGCTACCGCTTTACCCGCGATAACGTGCATCAAAGGACCGCCTTGACCGCCTGGGAATACCGCAGAGTTCAGCTTCTTGTATAGCTCCTCATCATCGGCAGCAGACAGAATGATACCGCCACGAGGACCGGCTAAGGTCTTGTGAGTGGTTGACGTCACAACGTGTGCGTGTGGCACTGGGTTTGGATAAACACCAGCGGCGATAAGACCCGCAACGTGCGCCATGTCGACAAACAGGTAAGCACCGATTTTGTCTGCAATTTCGCGCATTCTTGCCCAGTCAACGATGCCTGAGTAAGCAGAGAAACCACCGATCATCATCTTAGGCTTATGTTCAACCGCCAGACGTTCCATTTCGTCATAGTCGATTTTGCCTGATTCATCGATGCCGTAAGGAATGATGTTGTACAGTCTACCGGAGAAGTTTACAGGTGAACCGTGGGTCAAGTGACCACCGTGAGCAAGGTTCATACCTAAAACGGTATCGCCTGGTTTTAACAATGCCATGTAAACGGCGCTGTTTGCTTGAGAACCTGAATGAGGTTGTACGTTTGCGTAGGTCGCACCAAACAGTTGTTTTGCACGCTCAATCGCTAAGGTTTCAACTACGTCCACATATTCACAACCACCGTAGTAACGCTTGCCAGGATAACCTTCGGCGTACTTGTTGGTTAATTGTGAACCTTGCGCTTGCATCACGCGTGGACTGGTGTAGTTTTCAGAAGCAATCAGCTCAATATGCTCTTCTTGACGCAGAGTTTCGTTCTGAATTGCGTTGAACAGTTCCGGATCATAATCTGCGATATTCATATCTTTTTTCAGCATTGCTTACTCCAGCTGCCAATTCTTGTAGGTAGGGTTGCGCGGTATTCTACTCGTAACTAGCCGACAATCCCAGTCTCTGAAACATGAAAATCCTACAGTTTTACCTTGAACTCGCCTCAATGCCGAGTTGAGTTCGGCGCGCAATCGAGTAGAATTAGCCGCATCATTAGTCACTTATAGATGCAGAAAAATGGCTCAGTTTGTTTACAGCATGCTGCGGGTGGGCAAGGTTGTTCCTCCTAAGAAGCAGATCCTTAAAGACATTTCCTTAAGCTTTTTCCCCGGCGCTAAGATCGGTGTATTAGGTCTTAACGGTTCAGGTAAATCCACCCTACTGCGCATCATGGCCGGTATCGATACCGAAATTGAGGGTGAAGCGCGCCCAATGCCAGGGTTGAAGATTGGTTACCTGCCGCAAGAACCGAAACTCGATCCGACGCAAACCGTGCGTGAAGCGATTGAAGAAGCGGTTTCTGAAGCCAAAAATGCCCTCAAACGTTTAGACGAAGTCTATGCGGCTTACGCCGATCCCGATGCGGACTTTGACGCGCTTGCCAAAGAGCAAGGTGAACTCGAAGCCATCATTCAGGCGCAGGACGCCCACAATTTAGACAACATCCTCGAGCGTGCGGCGAACGCCCTGCGTCTGCCAGATTGGGACGAGAAGATTGAAGTCTTATCGGGTGGTGAGCGCCGCCGTGTGGCGATTTGTCGTCTGCTGCTGGAAAAGCCAGAGATGCTGCTGCTCGACGAACCCACCAACCACTTGGACGCCGAATCAGTCGCTTGGCTCGAACACTTCCTGCAGGAATACTCGGGCACCGTGGTGGCGATTACCCACGACCGTTACTTCCTCGACAATGCCGCGGGCTGGATTTTAGAACTTGACCGTGGTGAGGGTATCCCATGGGAAGGTAACTACTCTTCATGGCTTGAGCAAAAAGATGCCCGTTTGAAGCAGGAATCTGCCGCAGAAAGCGCGCGTCAAAAGACCATTGCGAAAGAATTAGAATGGGTTCGCCAAGGTGCGAAAGGCCGTCAGTCTAAGGGCAAAGCCCGTATGGCGCGCTTCGAAGAGCTGAATACCTCTGATTACCAAAAACGTAACGAAACCAACGAGCTGTTTATTCCGCCCGGACCGCGTTTAGGTGACAAAGTTATCGAAGTGAATAACTTAACTAAGTCTTACGGTGACCGCGTGCTGATCGATAACCTGTCGTTCTCCATTCCTAAGGGCGCGATCGTCGGTATTATCGGTGCTAACGGCGCGGGTAAATCGACCCTGTTCCGCATGCTGTCTGGCAGCGAGCAGCCAGATAGCGGCACCATAGAGCTGGGTGAAACCGTGCAATTAGCGTCAGTTGAACAGTTCCGTGACTCAATGAATGACAAGAACACCATTTGGCAAGAAATTTCCGGTGGTCAAGACATCATGCGTATCAACAACATGGAAATCCCAAGCCGCGCCTATGTGGGCCGCTTCAACTTCCGTGGCGCGGATCAACAGAAGGTTATCGGCACTCTGTCGGGCGGTGAACGTAACCGTGTTCACTTAGCTAAACTGCTGCAAGCTGGCGGTAACGTACTGCTCCTCGACGAACCTACCAACGACTTAGACGTTGAAACCTTGCGCGCACTGGAGGAAGCCATCCTCGAATTCCCAGGTTGTGCCATGGTGATTTCGCATGACCGTTGGTTCTTAGACCGTATCGCGACCCATATTCTAGACTACCGCGACGAAGGCCAAGTGAACTTCTACGAAGGTAACTACACCGAATACTCGGCGTGGTTGAAGAACACCTACGGCGCCGATGTGGTTGAGCCACACCGCTTAAAATACAAGCGTATGACCAAGTAAGCGCAATCGTTTACAGGTACATAAAAAGCCCCGCAATTGCGGGGCTTTTCTTTAAATGCACAAAAAGTTAAGCCTACTAATCCTGCTCCTGAATCGCTTTCACATCACCATCGCGGTCAATCACATCGACCTGAAAATAACGCACACGCACGGTTGCTGGTTTTTCTTGCCCTGTCTGCGTCAACTCACTCTCCAGTAGTCGCACAAAGCTGGCATCTGGTTTTTTAATTCCGCCAACGGTGACCCGCACTATCCATTGACTCGCCTCCTCCTCAATCCCAACTTTAATCAACCGCATATTGGGGAACTTGAGTAACTGCTCACTCACAATGCGAGTCACTTTGCTCTCATACAATTGCCTTGCTACCACATTATGCAGATTCACGCTGAGGGCAATGACTAAAATAACCAGCAGTATCAATGTAATGAAGTTACGTTTCAGCAACTCCCACAGTGAGCTTTTTTGCCAAAAATAAAATCCATGAAAACCGTTCAACCACAGCACTACGGAGGACACAAATTGGATGGCGACTATGTTGGTAAACGTCAGTAAGAAGGCTCCTCGGGCGAGTTCAAAATTCCCATGACCTAGCAGTATCGCCGAGGCACACAGGGGTGGCACTAATGCGGTAGCAATCGCCACCCCCACAAAGGAAGTACTTAACCTCGGCGAAATGGTCGCATAGGCACCTGCCGCACCGCCCGCAAACGCGACCATTAAATCGAGAAAGTTCGGTGCCGTTCTCGCCATGATCTCCGGCGTGATAGGTATATCGGAATGCAGAAAGCCAATTAAAAAGGCGGTGAAATAAACCAGAATACTCCCCACGATCAAACTCTTAATGGCATGGCGAACTAAGAGTTTTTCCCCTTCGACCAGCCCTAATGCCAAGCCTAAAATGGGGGAAAACAGCATAGCGACAATCATGGCACCAATGACCACGGCGGCGCTGTTGGCCAAGAGTCCGTAGCTGGCGATGATAGCCGCTAGGGTGTTCATCGCCAAAAAGGGCACATCGAGCTGGGCATTGACGCGAATATTCGCGCGGGTAATTTCTTTGTGATCTTTAATATCTTCGCTCATATCATCTGCTCAGCAAGGGAGGATGGGACCTAAGTTGCACATTTAAAACAAAAATATCCCAACCAATATAGCTGAACAGAAAATAGCCGCAATGGGGTTTAAGCGTCTGACGCAAAATATAAATCGAAGGAAGGAGTTAAGGCTGAATAACGATTCCAAAGTGACGTTAACCGAGGGACAAAGTCGAATGAACAACGCAACCCAGTCGCCGCTATCTCATAGAGATGCAAATACAAGTTGCAAGTCGCGCATTCAAGATCACGCCCTTAAATTGCCCAGTTAAAATGCTCCACTAACATATCCATCATCACCCTTAAGGCGGGCTGCATATGCTTGCGGGATTGATACACCCCGTACACTCCTAGGGACTGAGGTTTAAATTCCCGCAGCAATGGCACTAATGCTCCCGAATCGAGGTGCGGTTTTGCCGCCCACAGGGGCTGCATGGCAATTCCCTCCCCCGCCAAGGTGGCATTTAACACCACCATAGAGTCATTGGCACTTAGGTTGCCCTTCACGGGAATATTAAATATCTGCCCGGCTTCCTGCGTTGGCGTCGCCTTCGCGGTGGCATGCGTTTGAGTGAATCGCCACATCACATCGCCAAAATAGGAATAGGTCAGGCAGTTATGCCGGGTTAAATCTTCGGGATGCGTGATGGCCGAATAGCTGGCAAGATAACTCGGTGCCGCACATACCACAGACTCACACTCGCCTAAACGTCTTGCGATAAGCGTAGGGTCGAGTTCGTTGGTGATTCGAATGGCAAGATCGATTCGTTCAGCCACTAAATCAACGGTTTGACTCGACACATGAAAGTTCACACTCGCCTGCGGGTATTTGGCCAAATATGGACGCACGACGGTGGGAAGGAGTAAATGCGCCATAAATTGCGAGCAGCTGATCCGCAATAATCCTCTGGGCTGGGCACTCTGAGCATGACTGACGGCGGGCACTTCCTGCGCTAGCTCAAGCAAGCGCTGACAATAATCGAGCACTTGCTCCCCCGCACTGGTCAAGCTCAAACGTCTTGTGGAGCGGTGCAATAAACGGGCGCCCGACCACTCCTCCATCTCGGCCAAGTAACGGGTCACCATGGAGCGCGACATATCTAACGCCTCGGCGGCGCCAATCATGCTCCCCCGTTCGACAATAGTCACAAACACCTTTGCCGCTTCGAGTCTATCCATGGTTATTCTCCCTTGTGGATTAGCTTGCACTAGATATTCGGCTTTTAACGCCAATTCAACCGAATTATGCAACAAACAAGCGCAATTTTCCGTGTTTATCTAACGTTTTTTGCAACCTAAACTAAGCTCACTTTTGCAGCAGTGCAAATCACCGAATGCCAATTTGAATGAATAAGTGAGAACTGAAATGACACTATTGAATAACCTAAGCTTGGCCAGCTTCAAACCCCAATTCGCCGCGGCAATGCTGGTGGCGGGGATGGCTACGGCGCAGGCCGCACCTTTGCAAGTGAGCCATTTTAATCCGGGTGAAAACAGCATCTTTGCAGTGTCTTCCAGTTTTATCAGTGGCGAGCATGAAATGATGTTGGTCGATGCTCAGTTCCAAAAAAATGATGCCCAAACCTTAGTGAATACCATTAAGGCCAGCGGTAAAAAACTTACCTTGGTGTATATCAGCCACAGCGATCCAGACTTTTACTTTGGATTGGATGTGATTAAGCAAAACTTTCCCGAGGTAGAAATCGTCGCCACCCAAACCACAGTCGATGATATTAAAGCCTCGATGGAGGGCAAGCTCGCCTACTGGGGACCAATTTTAAAGGACAATGCACCGAGCCAATTAGTGCTGCCTAAGGTGGTCACCACCAATAGCTTTAGTATCGACGGTGAACAAGTGCTGATTGAAGGTCTAGAGGATGCTCACCCTAAGCATACCTTCCTGTGGGTACCTTCGGCGAAGACCATCACTGGCGGCGTTGAAGTATTTGATAACACGCATGTTTGGATAGCTGATACCCAGAGTATCGAGTCTCGTAAGGCTTGGTTAGCCCATTTGGATAAAATGAGCGCCCTCTCCCCCGAAACGGTGATCCCAGGCCATTATCTTGGCAAGGCAAGATTTGATCAGCGCGCGATTAGCTTTACCCGCGACTATATTCATGCCTTTGAAAATGCGGCTAAAACAGCAAAAAATTCTGCGGACCTAATTGCCAAAATGCTCGCACTCTACCCACAAATCCCCAGCGATGTGGGCCTTGAGATCAGCGCCAAAGTGATTATGGGTGAAATGCGCTGGCCCATGTAAGCGCATCGGGGCATGGTATTCCTTGCCCCATTCACTCTGATGTAAGCCTCGGTTAGCACTCAAGCAAAAACCAAAGTTCAGTTCAGCTCGTTTTATAGGAAGTCCCCATGAATACCACTGAAAATCCACCAGCCGTTTTACATGCCATTATCGACCCTCTGTGCGGTTGGAGTTATGCGGCCGCACCGCTGTTTGATGCCGCTGCCGCTGCCGGATTTAGCATCAAACTCCACGCGGGCGGCATGCTCACAGGCCCAAGACGCAAACAGATTGATAATCAATGGCGCGACTATGTGATACCCCATGATCAACGTATTGCCGCGCTAACCGGACAAGCCTTTGGTGAAAATTACTACGAAGGCCTATTGCGTGACACGAGTATCCTATTGGATTCGGCGCCGCCCATCAGGGCGTTACTCGCCGTGGCTGCCTTAGGAGGCGATGATTTAGCCTACTTACATGCGCTGCAGCTAGCCCATTATCGCGATGGCAAGTGCGCAAGCGATGAAAATAACCTGCATCTTTTAGCGGAAAAATTGGTAATAGATGGCGCTGCCTTCGCCCGGGAATACGCCGCAAATGAAGAAGCCCTTTATCAACATATCGTCGCTTCGCGGGCATTAATGAATCAGCTCGGCGCCCAAGGGTTTCCCTCTGTGGCGCTAGAGACCGATGAAGGCCACTTAAAGCTTATCAATCACAGCCGCTTTTACGGTCAACCTTCGAAGTGGCTTGAATATCTGAAAGAGCAGCTATCCTAATCGGCAGCGTTCTTATCAAGTTGGTAATTAAAAGCATACGCCTTAGGAAGTTTACTACCTAAGGCGTCATATTTTAGTCCTGAGCACAAAGCGATTATCTAAGTATCTTTAAAGACTTAGCTAATCGGTTAACCTTGATTTTCAGGAGCAAGCTCGGCTTGCTTGGCCTCTTCGAGGGTAAAACTCTCCGTCTTTTTCACACATTCCAGCACCGTCTTAACATAGAGCGCTATCGGCTTATCCTGCGGTAAACGGGGTAATTTTGTTCCGGGTAAAGACAGTTGATACTGCTCGACTTTAGATTCAAACCAGGAGAAACGCATCAGCTTAAATCCTTGATTCGTTTCTAAATAGCATTTGTAATCCTGTCGTTTCTCTTTTTCTGCCGCCATCGCATGCCATTGAAGCCCCCATAACAGCAACAGACAAACGGCACCATATTTCATCATTAAGCTATCACTCATGTTAATTTGCTAAGGCTTTACATCATTGATCTACGTAGTAGTAAATCTTACGTGCTTTGGGCCAACTACCAATACACTTAGGATTACCGCTCTCGCAGGTCGCCTCCTCGGGTACAGCCTTACCAACCCCAATCAAAAACATATCCTGCGTGGGAGCCTTAGCATTGGGATCATCGGGCTGTGCAGCAGGGGGAACGACCAATTGCGGTGTATCCAAAACCAGTTCACCGGCATACAAGAAATCGGTTCTGTAACCATTTGTCCCCTTCTGTAAATTTCTCTTATGAAGAAATCCCCTGCCCGAACTCAAACATTGGCCCGCCAAAGCATCACTGCCAGGTGCAAAGCTAGTAAACTGAACAGCACCCCCAACTATGATTGCAGACGAAAGGCTCTTTTGACCTTTCAGAGGGAACTGATAGTACCACCCCCGTTTTTTGCTAAAGGCTATTTCACTAGCTTGATCCTGTGGTGCGGCAGCAGTCACATCGTATAAGTCACTTAAAGTTAAGGCGCTCGGCACAGGCTTTTGATTAGGTTTACCTTGGAATGATTGGGTCACAACATTCCTATCTTGCAAGGCAAAAAACATATCCGAGCGAGACACATCGTTAGGCTTCGCCCTATGACCGCTGCCTACAACTACGGCATCGTAGGGAATATTCTGCTTAGTCACTGTCTTGGTCGATTTCCCATTCACCACCTGAGTTAACTCGAAAGTATTAGTGATAATGGTCTGCGCGACCGTAGGGCCGGAGAAGAATCGTCTGTCACTTGCCACCGAACTCCTATCCCCTAATACGGCAAATTTAAATCCCGACCAAGTCGAGGTATTTGCAGAAGGCATATCCATTCGCCACACATTCCCTTGGGTGTCTGTGGCATAGATCCTATCCGTTCTACCATCGCCATTACCGTCTAACACGGCAACACTGCTCGGAATACTATTCGCAATCCCAGGCAGTTGGGTATTGGCGCCACTGCCACCAAATTGATGAATTAATGCGCCCGTTTCGGCATCGACAATAAACACGCCTCGGCCTTGGCTATCGTCGCTGCCAATCTCGGCGCCATCCTTAGTCGCAGGGGAATATCCCGCCCCGAAGATAAGCACGGGTTTATCCCCAGTGGCACTCGGAATCGTGGTGACGACAGGCGTCGACCAGGATTGACCTAACTCACCCATTCCCGGTGAGCTGGCATCAATCCTCCACATAAAACTAGGATTATCGGGGGAAGTGATATCGAGGGCATAATAAGCATTTCCCCCACGGCGCATCCCCACAAACACCCACGCTTTTTCAATACGTTTGCCCTGCATTTTGGTGTAAGCGACTGGCGAGCCATCAATGCCGTATACCGAGTGTACGCCCGTTGGTGCATTCGCCTTCAGATCGCGAAAATTCGGCAGCAACTCATAGGGGATAAAACCCCAAGTCTCAGACACGCTATCGCCTTCATCCTTGAACATATGCAGGAGCCCATGGTTAGTCCCCACGATAATCCGAATATCGGGCTGATCTTCAGAGCCAAAATTGAGTGCTAAAGGTTTGGAATGTAAAGCATCCCCCATAATATCGGCGCGCCAATTGGGGGTTGCGCCACTCGCGGCACTGAGGTCCTGATTCTTGTCATTATCGACATCGATGCCCTTGGCCCAATCAAAATGCTCGCTAAGCTCAGTTTCATCGACCCCCATATACAAGGCCAAACGTGCATCGCCCCCCGCTTTGCGAGAAGCATTAGACAGGGTAAACGGGCTTAATCCCGTGCCTAAATTACTGTACAAGGTGCGACTACTCGCCTGCTGCATTGCACCTAGCACGCCACCCCGCTTCACATCATTACCATCGCCACTCGCACCACACTCTTCGGCCGAGGTCCAATAGGAGCAGGCCTCGGCTTTGATGTTGCCATCTTCGCCTATCGCATTGTTACCTTTGCTATCGACAACATCACCACTGCTGGTCACCTTAAATTTCTTGATATTGCCTAACCATCTCGGCCCTTTGTTCGGCAAGAACATAGAGTAATAAGCAGAATCAAAGGTTTGCGTTCGGTTAAAGTTATTACTTGCCACCGAGGGCGAGGTAAAGCTGGCATTTTTTTCGAGGATATTGTTTAAAGCCGTTTGTAATGAAGAGCGTAACTTACTGGCATCGGTCGCATCGAAATACTTACCTCCGCCATTTTCGGCGGTCTGCTTAAGTAAATGTTCGGCACTGGCCGCACCTTCACTAAAGCCGATGGTAAAGGTTCTAACGGTTTGCTTACCCGCAGAATGAGGATTGACGTCTTCGTTTCTCATCCAGCCCGAAAGCGCACTAAGGTAACTGACAGGGCTTGAGGTATGTTTTCCCACACCTTTAGTTAACTGTTCAACCAAACCATCGGCCGCGTTATCCAACGTGGGTTCACCGTCGGTGATATAGATAATATAGGCTTCGTTTTGGCAACGTTTGAAGGGCGAGTTATAATTATTGGTCCCCACGACTAATGCTTCGGGATCGGTAAAAGGGTTTCTTTTCGCTTGGTAAGTCCCTTGATAGCGCCCCCACTGATCGTAATAATGGTAATCGCTATCGTCGTCACCAAAATACTGACTCTGCCCGCCAAAATAGCGGTACGCCTCATAGAGGGTTTCGCATAAGGGGGTATTTTGAGCGTAGTTAATATCATTGATCCCTTTGAGCAGATCAATTTTAGCGGCAGCGGACATGGGCTTAATCCCAGAGATAATCCGCCCACCGTCACGCTGCCCATCATAGGGGCCATTCATGTTGAAAATCGCTAGACCAAAATCCACACCCGGCGTGGTTAGAATCACACTTTCAATCGCATCTTTAGCCAAGGCCAGTCGCGTTTTATTGACCCTAGTTTTAGGACCATGCAGCCAGTTTAAGTAATCTTCGGTATAGACGGTAACCACTTTACCAGTACCAAACGCGGTTTTTTCCGCCTTAGCCTTGGCCGCGGACTTTACACTGTCTGACGAGCTAATACTGGCTTTAGTGTAACGAACCGGTTTGCTCGCCGTCCCTAGGCTATCCACGGGTAAACCTTGGGCTTCGCCTGTAGCGTTACCGAACTTGTTTTCCTGAATATCCTCAAAACAATCGACGGCGGAAATGGAACTCCCGTTAAGCTCTGAAAACTCTCTCCAAGACCCCGAGCTTCCCGAAAAACCATATTCTCTAAAGAATCCCGTAAAGGTGCCATAACGATTCAGATATTCCCATGAGCTTTCGCAGCCATTGAGCGCCCCTTTGAACTTACGTTTTTCCCGCCCTGAACTAGGGTTGGGCGCAGCCGCGTTTTCCGATGAGCCTCGGCTATAGAATAAATTACCCGATTGGGCATAGTTTACTGCGCGCTTATTCTCGTAGGGCGCCTCGACATCATAGGCGAGACTGCTCATGCTGCCCGAGTTATCGAAAATAATCAGCACCTGCGGACGTGAGCCATTACGGGCCGACGCTTCGAAAACATAAAGCTCAGTATCATCGGCGTGAGTCGGCGCCATAAATAAGCTGGCCGCACTCACAATTAAACTCGACAGAATAAGAGAAATGACGGACGTTAACGTATGGCGAACGTTTTGAGGTCGAGTGTTAAGGGATATCAGTGAAGAAGCACGAGTAATAGAGGATACCAACCGATTATGTGGCTGGCATTTGAATAAAAACGGAATCATACGGTATGCATATCTGTTATTTAGATAAAAATAAAAACACTTTCACCTAGGATTTAATAAATTAAATCGCACGATTTAAAATAGAAAAGCAAAAATTACCGAATGAAGCACAGTAAAATCATACCATTAGGTGATACTCGTGACTTTTACCACTATCAACACTTATTTGGCAATAAATAAACAAAAATATTTAAACCTCAACACAAATATCCACATATCAGCGTTAATCAAACATTGTAACCCAATCAACTAAGTGGAATAAATCGATATGAACAGGTTTAAAAATAACCGTATACAGCACGATTAAAATAACGATGTAAATTTAAATAGAATATTTATTTAAATGGTTTTGATAAAAATAAATTCACTCTCATTTAAAACGCAGTATTCAATATAAACTCTCAAGTTCTCTTTGAGATAAGCATGACTTTCAATCGCTTACCCATGAACAGATCCCCTCTTGATGACTCTTGCCGCATTCAATTATTAACATTATGCTAACCAGCCCTAAATAGGTGACGTAAAACAATAATAAGGAACATCGAATGCGCATACTCTCCGAATCAGGCCTACCCCATGCCAACAGCCCATCGCGGGATGTGTGTTCGTCCGTGTCACCTAAAAAGCGCAGCAATATCGCCGCTCGAGGAGTTTTATTCTCACTGCTCAGTTTTTTTTCCGTTGCCAGTTACAGTGCAGAGCCAAACTCCCCAGTCACCGATGGCCCCTATGTGTTTCTCGACCAAGGAAAAGAAAACACTGCCTACTGGATCTGCCAGAGTGAGTTAAAACAAACTCCTATCGCAAACAATCAATTGGCTCGCCCCAATGATTGCGGCAACTTGCCACAACCTTTACGCCATAACGCAGCCCCTCAGGTTGAAGCCGACACTTATACCCATGCGGGTAAAATTGTGGCCCTGAGCGATGTGCATGGCCAATTTGACGTGATGATTAATTTGCTTAAAGCCCACAAGATTATTGATGAAAATAATCATTGGGCCTTTGGTGATGGCCATATGGTGATGACAGGCGATATGTTCGACCGCGGTCATCAAGTCAACGAAGTTCTGTGGTTTTTATATGAGTTAGATAAGGAGGCGCAAGCCGCCGGCGGTCGATTACATTTACTTATGGGTAACCACGAGCAAATGGTGTTTCGCGGCGACTTACGCTATATCAATGAGCGTTACAAAACCTCAGCCGAATTGCTTAATCGCAGCTATGATGCGCTCTACAATAAAGACACCGAAATTGGCCGTTGGCTTCGCAGTAAAAACACGCTAGTGAAGATCAACAATCTGTTATTTATGCACGGTGGAATAAGCCCTGAGTGGGTCGAACGTAAACTCAATATCAGCGATGCCAACCAGTTATTTCGCCAGCATTTAGACGATAAAAAAGAAGAGCTAAAACAAAACGATCTGCTGAACTTCCTGTTTTTCACCAACGGCCCGACTTGGTACCGAGGCTACTTTAAAGACGCACTTAGCGAGCAAGAGATTGACCAAATCCTTAACTACTTTAAGGTTGACCATATCATAGTCGGCCACACCTCGCAGGATCGGGTTCTTGGGCTTTACCATAATAAAATCATTGCGATAGATAGCAGCATAAAGAATGGTCAATCTGGCGAGCTATTGCTGATAGACAAAGATAAACTTACCCGTGGCCTCTATCAGGGTGAGCAAGTACAACTTTAAGCCATGAGTACAACATTAAAGGATTAAGGGCTTATGGCATTTCCCCATAAGCCCTATTTTTTCGAGGCGATGATTCGACTAAATATCTATTTTTCGCTGTCGTTATGGATAGTGATCACCATACTTATCACCATTGCTATTGCCATAGTTAGCACCACTGCTGTTGTTATAGAGCTCACCATAATGACAACCACACAAAATTCCCACTCAAGATTCAAACAGCCCCTATACTCAGCAAAGTGACGCTTTATTTTAAGGGACGAGTATGAACCTCAAGTCGCTAATCAAGATTAGCCTTGTATTGCAGCTCTTAGGATTCTCCGCACCCAGTTTAGCGGGACGAGAGTTAACACTGGTCGCGACTAACTACCCTCCCTTTTATACCAGTGAGTTACCCGACCAAGGCGGCGTCGCGCTTGTGGTCAAAGAAGCCTTTAAACGTCGCGGCTACAATGCCAGTGTCAAATTCTATCCCTTCGCGCGGGCAGCCTTGCTTGTTAAAACTGGCCAAGCCGATGGCATTATTGGCCTTTGGTATCGCAAAGAACGTGAGCAATGGGCACACTATTCCGATCCCATCCAGGCAGTCCAAATTGTGTTCTATAAACGCAAGGATAATCCGTTAAGTTTTAGTCAATTAACTGAACTAAAGCCCTTCACCATAGGCATTGGCCGCGGCTATGCCAATCCGCCCGAGATAGCTGCAGCGGGGTTAACCACAGAGGAAGGTAATTCTGATGAGATGAATCTTAAGAAATTATTTCTAAAACGCATCGACTTAGTCTTAATAGGTCACAACCTTGCTGAGTATTTAACCAAACAACATGGCGATGAATATACCGATGCCTTCGAGCAGGTTGGTGATCCTATCGCGACTGAAGTATTTCATTTAGGGGTTTCCTTGGCCGTTAGCGATCAAACAACCTTAGTGGCAGAATTTAACAAAGGCCTTGAATCAATGAAGAAAGATGGCCGTTTAGCCGCGATTTTAAGCCGATTCCCTCAACTTCTATCTACTTCAGATCCGATAGAAAAAATACGAACACAAGCACATCCTTAGCCCGATAACTAGGCTATTTTAGCCACGCCCACACAGCCAGAAAAATTGTTGGCCGTCTTTTCGACAAAAACACAATTTCTTTCACTTTCGTGCGCTTAACTTTACAAAGTTTTACTCACCTGATGACGGTTATTCACTAGAATAGCGCCATTAGTGCGATCGCCTCTTAACCGTCTTTGTGCGAGATAATTATTCCAATGAAAAAAACCATAATAGCCATTGCCTTAATTGCTGCGGTTGCCACCGCTGTGAGTTTTAGTGATGTACTGCAGGCGGCCAAACCCGAAAGCGCGCCCCATTTAATGCGCACTGTACCTGTGGTCACAGGAGAAGTGGTTGAACATCCGCTGGCACAATCGATTTCACTCATAGGTAAACTCGCCGCCGATCTCGCCGTGGTTATCGCGCCGCAAGTCACTGGTAAAATTAAGCAAATCGCCGTTACCTCGAATCAGGCGGTCAAAAAAGGCCAACTGCTGATCGAACTCGATGATATGAAAGCCCAGGCCGCAGTGGCCGAAGCCAATGCCTTTTTAAATGATGAAACCCGTAAACTCAGGGAATTTGAAAAACTCATCAGCCGCAACGCCATCACCCAAACTGAAATCGATGCGCAAAAGGCCAGCGTCGATATCGCCAGAGCCCGACTCGCCTCGGCGCAGGCGGATTTACATTACCATTCACTAATCGCCCCCTTTGCTGGCAAAACCGGCCTGATTAACTTCAGCGAAGGTAAAATGGTGAGCATTGGCACTGAGCTGATGACCTTGGATGACTTATCCAGCATGCGACTCGACCTACAAGTGCCCGAGCATTTTCTGTCACAGCTGAGCATTGGTATGCCCGTCTCGGCGACCAGCCGCGCCTGGCCGGGGGAAACCTTTATCGGCAAAGTGGTCGCCATCGATCCCCGCGTCAATGAAGAAACCTTAAACCTGAAGATCCGCGTGCAATTTGAAAACGCGAAAAACCGTTTAAAGCCCGGCATGATGATGTCATCGACCATCACCTTCCCGCCCATTTCCGCCCCGATTGTGCCAGTGCAAGCCTTAGAATATTCAGGTACTAAGCGCTATGTGTATGTGGTGGGTGAGGACCATATCGCCCATCGCACAGAAGTGATTTTAGGTGCCCGCGTGGGTGACCAAGTGCTTATCGATTCGGGCCTTAAGATTGGCGACAAAGTGGTAGTACAAGGGCTAGTGAACATGCGCGATGGCTTAAAGATCAATGAAGTGGTGCTAGAAGCTAAAAACGATGCTAACCGTCCAGCAGCCAAGTCAGACGTCAACACAGCGGAGACGAAATAATGTGGCTGTCCGATGTATCCGTTAAGCGCCCCGTCGTCGCGATCGTTTTAAGCTTATTGCTGTGTGTCTTTGGTTTAGTGTCCTTCACTAAACTGTCGGTGCGGGAAATGCCCGATGTCGAAAGCCCAGTAGTGACCGTCAGTACCAGCTACTCCGGCGCTTCCGCCGCGATTATGGAAAGCCAGATCACTAAGACCCTCGAAGATGAACTCACGGGGATCAGTGGTATCGATGAAATCACCTCAACAACCCGTAACGGCAGCTCGCGGATCACAGTGAAATTCCTCCTCGGTTGGAACTTAACCGAAGGCGTAAGTGATGTGCGTGACGCCGTGGCCCGCGCCCAGCGCCGCCTGCCCGAAGATGCCAACGATCCTGTGGTCTCTAAGGACAATGGCTCAGGCGAACCCTCTGTCTATGTCAACTTAAGCTCCAGCGTGATGGACAGAACTCAGCTGACCGATTACGCCCAGCGCGTATTAGAAGACAGATTTAGCCTCATCAGCGGCGTGAGTTCCATCAGCATCTCGGGCGGTCTGTACAAGGTGATGTACGTTAAGCTCAGACCCGAGCAAATGGCGGGACGCAATGTCACAGTCACCGACATTATTAACGCACTGCGTAAAGAAAACGTCGAAACCCCGGGCGGTCAAGTACGTAACGATACCACTGTGATGTCGGTGCGCACCAAGAGACTCTATTACACCCCGAAGGATTTTGACTATTTAGTGGTACGCACCGCCAGCGATGGCACGCCTATTTATCTTAAGGATGTGGCGGATGTGGCCGTTGGCGCCCAGAACGAAAACTCCACCTTTAAGAGCGATGGTATCGTTAACTTAAGCTTAGGCGTCATCACTCAGTCCGATGCGAACCCTTTGATTGTGGCGCAGGAAGTCCATAAAGAAGTCGATAGAATTCAAGACTTTCTCCCCGAAGGCACAAGCCTAGTGGTGGACTTTGACTCGACCGTCTTTATCGACCGCTCAATTAACGAGGTATACAACACCCTCTATGTCACTGGCGCCCTCGTAGTATTAGTGCTGTATATCTTTATCGGCCAAGCCAGAGCGACCCTTATCCCAGCGGTAACAGTACCAGTGTCGTTGATCTCGGCCTTTATTGCCGCCAATATGTTTGGCTACTCGATTAACCTCTTGACGCTGATGGCATTAATTCTCGCCATCGGTCTTGTTGTTGACGATGCCATCGTCGTGGTAGAGAACATCTTCCACCACATTGAGCGCGGTGAAGAGCCGCTACTCGCCGCTTACAAAGGCACGCGGGAAGTAGGCTTTGCGGTTGTGGCCACCACCGCCGTGTTAGTCATGGTGTTCCTGCCGATTTCCTTTATGGAGGGTATGGTCGGCTTACTCTTTACCGAGTTCTCTGTGATGCTGGCAGTATCCGTGCTGTTTTCCTCACTTATCGCCCTGACGCTGACGCCAGTACTGAGTAGCAAACTGCTCAAGGCCAATGTTAAACCGAACCGTTTTAACCGTTTTGTCGACAGTGGTTTTGCCCGCATGGAAAAGGTTTACCGTGTTGGCGTAACCCATGCCATTCGTTTTAGATGGTTAGCACCACTGGTGATCCTCGCCTGCGTTGGCGGCAGTGCCTGGTTAATGCAGCAAGTGCCCTCACAGTTAGCACCGCAGGAAGACCGCGGCGTACTGTTCGCCTTCGTAAAAGGTGCCGAAGGCACCAGCTATAACCGTATGACGGCAAACATGGACATAGTCGAAGACCGACTAATGCCCCTGCTCGGCCAAGGTGTGTTACGTTCTTTTAGCGTGCAAGCCCCCGCCTTCGGTGGCCGCGCTGGCGATCAAACTGGCTTTGTGATCATGCAGTTAGAGGATTGGGAGCATCGCCATGTCACGGCGCAGCAAGCCCTTGGCATTATCAGCAACGCCTTAAAAGACATTCCCGACGTGATGGTTCGCCCTATGATGCCAGGCTTTAGGGGTCAATCGAGTGAGCCAGTACAATTCGTGCTGGGCGGCTCAGATTACGCCGAGCTGTTTAAATGGGCACAGGTGTTAAAAGAAGAAGCGAACGCCAGCCCTATGATGGAAGGCGCGGATTTAGACTATGCCGAAACCACACCAGAGCTTATCGTTACCGTCGATAAAGAACGGGCGGCAGAGCTTGGGATCAGTGTCGATGAAGTCTCACAAACCTTAGAAGTGATGCTCGGCGGTCGTAAAGAAACCACCTATGTAGACCGAGGCGAAGAGTACGATGTGTATCTGCGCGGCGATGAAAACAGCTTTAACAACGTCGGCGATTTGAGCCAAATCTATATGCGCTCGGCCAAGGGTGAATTAGTGACGCTCGATACCCTAACCCATATCGAAGAAGTCGCATCGGCACAAAAACTTAGCCATACCAATAAGCAAAAATCGATCACCCTTAAGGCCAACATCAGTAAAGGCTACACCTTGGGCGAAGCCTTGAAGTTTTTGGATAATAAGGCCATTGAGTTATTACCTAAGGATATTTCCATCGGTTATACCGGCGAATCTAAGGACTTTAAAGAAAACCAGAGCAGCATTTTAATCGTGTTCGGTTTAGCACTCCTAGTGGCTTATCTGGTACTGGCGGCGCAATTTGAAAGCTTTATCAACCCCTTAGTGGTGATGTTTACCGTGCCTATGGGGGTATTCGGTGGTTTCCTCGGCCTGTTGGTCACCAGTCAAGGTATTAACATCTATAGCCAGATTGGGATGATCATGTTGATTGGTATGGTGACTAAAAACGGTATCTTAATCGTCGAGTTTGCTAACCAATTGCGTGACCGCGGTTTAGCCCTAGACAAAGCCATTATCGACGCCTCGACTCGTCGCTTACGCCCCATTCTGATGACAGCCTTCACCACTTTGGTAGGTGCTGTGCCGCTGATTTTCTCATCGGGCGCGGGCTCTGAGAGTCGGATTGCCGTAGGTACTGTAGTGTTCTTCGGCATGGCCTTCGCTACCTTTGTAACCCTGTTCGTGATCCCGGCCATGTACCGTTTAATCTCGGCCGCGACCCATTCACCGGGTTATGTTGAGGCCAAACTCGAGGCAGCCATCAAAGCTCAAGAATTAGCGGCGCAAGAGGCGGCGAAACAACAGGAACCCACTGCCAAAGCATAGCGATACAGTAAAGCGAAACGGCATAGGATGTTTGTTAAAACCATAAAGCCAAGGGAATCACCCTTGGCTTTTTATTTACGCTCGAGACGACTTCCCTCTTAGCACTGTCCTGCCTGCCAAACCCGCATATCCAAGCCCAACACATAGCAGTGCAGCTAAGGTAATCACGCCACCAAGATGACTTACCATGCCCGCACAGCCTAAACCTAGCCCCAACAGAATGTAATAAAACAGTCCAAATAGTGCACCAGCAGAACCTGCATAAGCGCGGTAGTTTGCCAGCGCCGAGCTTAGGATATTGGGAATTGCGATCCCATAAGCAATCACAATCAACAGCATGGGTAGTAAGAAGTAAACATTGTTCAAGCCAATATCAGTCGATTGGATGAGCCAAATACCGAGTCCTCCGAATAGTGCAATAAAACTTGCTAACCGCACTAATAACGCACTGGAGTAACCTCTGCCCAGTAATAGTTTATTAAAATAACTGCCAAGGAATGCGCCAAAGCCCAATAACAACCCACTCATCCCGAAGGCAAGCGTAGACAACCCTTGCGCCTCAAACATAAATGGCGCCAATGAAAAGTAGCTAAACCACATCAAGTTAAATGAGGCCACCAGCAAAGTGTTTTTAATTATCCCGCTGTCGGTAAGCATCTTAATAGCTAACTCAACTATCGCGATTTTTTGGGTATGTGTTGGCCTCGTTTCGGGCAAAGATTTTACCGACAAAAACAACAACACAATGGCAGAAACCATCAGGGCGACAAACACCCCTTGATATCCCCAATAAGCACTGAGGATGCTCCCCAATAGCAATCCGATAATCGGGCTGATCCCAAGAGACATGCCCATCACCGAAAAGACTTTCGCGAGTTCCGCCCCGCTGTAACTATCACGCATCATGGTTTGAGTGATGACAGAACCCACTGCTGCACCAAAGGCCGATAATACTCGAGCGAACAACAACAGGGTAAAGTCGCTAATCATCAACGCGCATGCGGAACCAATGGCATAACAGACTAAGCCCGCAAGCATGGCATTGCGGCGACCAATGATGTCGGCTAAACGACCCCAGCAAAATACGCCTATAGCAAAGGCGATAAAGTACACAGATAAAGTCTGCGAGGCGCTGGCAACAGATACCGCAAAATTTTCTGCAATATTAGGTAAAGCCGGGCTATAGATGGTTTCCATAATTTGCGGAAACATCATCAAGAGCACGCACAGCCAGAGTGGTGGTTTTATTTTCATGATTTTTATCTACGTTTTAGCTTTCAGGGTTAACCGATAAACCAAAACGGCGCTCCATACTTGTCAAAGAGGGCGCAGTATAGATAGGATCCCCAAGTGACAATTAACGACACTTAGACAAAAAACATCAAAAATAAGACAACATGGCCTTTATTCAACCCGAGCAGCAATTTAATCCCGATGCCTTAGACAACCTAGTGATCGGCATTGCCGCAGAAATGGGCGAGCATGACTCAGGCGTACATCAGCATCGCAAGGCTCAGCTGCTCTACTCATCGGCGGGATGTATGCGGTTTAACTTAGCCGACACTCAAGTCGTGTTGCCACCAACCCGTGCTGCTTGGCTGCCTGCAGGCGTGGTACACCAAGTCACAATGCGCAATGTTGTAGCCTATCGTTCACTCTACTTTGAGCCTGAAACCGTGGCGTCTTTGCCGGATAACGTCACGATTTTCCATGTGGATCCGTTACTCAAGGCGTTAATCGACACTATGTCCTTCTGGCCTTGGGACAAGCCCAGACACAGCCAGCACAATGCTTTTGCCCTGCTGATTGAAGAGTTACTCCATGCGGATGCACAGAATTTAAGCTTACCCCTGCCCAAGGATAAACGGCTGCAAACTTGGCTTAACCAATTGCAACAACAGCAAAAAATACCCGCCAGTCTGAAGGACATGGCCATTGACATTGGCGCCAGCGAACGCACCATCAGCCGTATTTTTAGCAACGAAACGGGCATGGCTTATCAGGCGTGGCGGCAGCAATGGCGTTTACTGTCGGCCATTGAACAGTTAGCTGCGGGCGTCTCGGTGGCGCAGGTAGGGTTTAATTTACAGTTTTCTAGCGACAGCGCCTTTATCAGCTTTTTTAAACAATATACAGGCACCACACCGGCACAATACTTCAGATAATCAATCCTTTAACCTAACTAAATCCGTTAATCGCAGCGACACACGGTAATTCCCGATTAGACCCATTGCCGTTTTGTCTGCTCGCGCCATTAGCCGCCTTGCTGTGCTATAGTGCGAACAGTATTCCAGCTGATAGCCATAACTTATCCTTTGAAAAAAATCGCCCTCTTTGTCGACGTGCAAAACATCTACTACACCTGCCGTGAGGCCTATCAGCGCCAGTTTAACTATCGCAAACTCTGGCAACAGTTAAGCGCGCAGGGTGAGATTGTCAGCGCCATTGCCTATGCCATTCATCGCGGGGACGATGGCCAGTTAAAGTTTCAAGATGCGCTGAGACATATAGGTTTTGAGCTAAAGCTTAAACCTTTTATTCAGCGCAGTGATGGTTCGGCGAAGGGTGATTGGGATGTGGGCATCACCATAGATGTTCTGGAAATGGCGCCCGAGGTGGATACTGTAATACTGCTGTCTGGCGATGGGGACTTTGCCCTCTTGCTCGATAAGATAAGGCAAAAATACGCCGTCGAGGCTGAGGTGTATGGCGTGCCCTCCCTCACCGCAAAATCTCTGATGGAGGCGGCCAGCTGCTTTAATCCGATAGAAGAGTCATTGTTACGTTAATGCCTGTATATCCCCAGCATTAACTGCATCACCCACACGAACGAGTTAGCAAGCCGTTACTGATACGTCACCTCGGAATACATGGGCGCAAGGCGCTTCAGCAGCGCATTGCGGGTCGATGTTGAAATATGCAGTTCCTTCATCGATTCAATCAAATGCCCGACTAAAGCATCAAAATCGGCCTGAGTGATATTCAAACCTTTATGGCTGTCTGCCATGTTTTCGCCTTGATAGACGCAGCCACCATCCGTGACAGCACACAAATGTTCGATAAGACGCTCGCGAAAGACAGCAATATCCGTTTCATCGAAGTGGTGCACAATGCGGGGATCCCGCGCGATACGCGCAAGCAAGCCATCAACGATATCCGAAACGCCCGAATCACCACCGAGGGCCTGATACAGGGTTGTAGGACTGGCGTTCGCACTAGATACTGGGGTGTTAGGATCAGATTGGGCGCAGCCAGCAAGTAAAACTGTCGAGATTGAAAGAGCTGTGATTAAAAGGGCTGTGGTTAAAAATGCTTTGGTTAAAAGTGCCGTGGTAAAGCGTACCGTGGCGAAAGAGAGAAACTTGCGTAAATGACTCATAGCGCGCCCTCCAGCGACAGATACCAGCCCTGCTGATGCTCAAAACCCGCAATGCTGCCTAAATCGGCATAGGCTGTGACCACTGACAGATGCTTATCGATAAACCAAGCTAAAAATATGTCCTGCCAATCATCCTCTCGAGCAAATCCCAGTTCGTTCGGTTTTTGACGATATTCAATACCCAGTGCCAGATTATCGGTGAGCAGTATCGCAGCCGAGGCTTCCAACATAAAGTGGTAATCATTACTGGCCTCAGTGCCAAACCCTAATAAGCCAGTTTGATTGGCTTTGGTCGCGCGCACTGTGGCATTGAGTAACAAATTACGACCCGCTACCGTATCAAAAAACACTTTACTGGCAGCGACATACACATCTAAACCCCAATCATTCCGCGCCCCAACCACCTGAGGAAGGCTAAAGTCATCCACTTTTTTATACTGTACGCCCAAGGTGATTTGTGGCATGGAGGTATATAACAACTCGCCGGCAAGCTTGTATTTGAACCCCACTATATCCTGGCCAAGCTCGCCGCCCAGAGTATCCAAATCAAAGGTTTGCCTTGCCAAACTGAGCTCAAACCGATTGTCATAACTTAACGAGGCGCCCATCACTTTTAGCGTAAAATCATCGACATAAACACCCGTGCCCATGGCCGTTGCCGACCACTCATCACTACTGCCATAACCGTTGATCACGGCCCAAGGCACTATGCCACCGCCGGCACAGCCCTCGATCATTGACGCGCCGCCAGTGGCGATCACACGGCTACCCTCAGCCACAACTGGCGCAATGCCCCCTAACCAAAGCGGGCAAAACAGACAAAGCAGCGCCCTAGCATAGCGCCGAGTCGATAAGCTCAACTTCATTGTGTTCATGGACATACTCACTCAATACGCGATTGGTTGCATTAGAGGGCGATGATGACGCCTGACACCATTCGGCGTTTTCTTATTTGCTGCTACTGTTAAATGCTTCAAACCATTGGTCAAACTCAGCCGCTTTTAACGGCTTGGAATACACATAGCCCTGGATCAGATCGCAGTTGAGATGACGAAGAATATCAACACCTTCTCGCTCTTCAACACCTTCAGCCACAACGCTAAAGCCGAGGCCATGGATCAATTGAATGCTGGTATTGACTATCATGGCATCCTGACTGTTCAAGTGCATATTCTGGATAAAGCTACGATCAATCTTCACTTCATCAACAGGTAATAGTTTCAAATACGCCAGTGATGAATGTCCGGTGCCAAAATCATCAATCGCAACCGAGACGCCCATATCGCGGAATCGTTGCAAGACCCCCACAACGGTTTGCGCATCTTTCATTACGGCGCCTTCGGTGACCTCGATGCAGAGTGCACCGGGTTGCAGATGATTGTCCTTTAACAAGTTGGCAATTTGATTTGGTAAACGTGTATCCAGTAAATCGTGGGCAGACAGGTTAATCGCCAACTTCAGCGCTAGGCCCTGCTGCTGCCATGTCACCAACTGTTTGATGGCCTGCTTCAATACCCATTGGCTGACAATATCAATGTTGCCAGAGTTTTCAGCGAGTTGAATAAATTCATCCGGCGGGATAAAACCCAGAGTAGGATGTTGCCAGCGGATAAGTGCTTCGGCACCAGTACATTGATTGAGCGGCAAATTAACCTTGGGCTGAAACACCAAATAGAGCTGGTCCTGCGCCAAACCGATAGGCAAATCACGGATAAGTGTGAGTTCTCGCTGGTACTTTTCATCGTCGCCCTCACGATAACTAACGATTCGCAGTTCCTGAAGGCAGGCCTGGTTGAGGGCAATTTCGGCGCGGCGCAGCAACACATCAATGTCGGCACCATTGCCATCAATTTCGAGCAGCCCTGCTCGCACCGTCAGCGAAATATTGGAACCTTGGATAGGAAAGGGAGCTTCTAGCATATCCAAGGATTTCAGTAATTGATCGCCCCCAATCCCTTGGCGATACAAGAGCAAAAACGAATCGCCATCCAATCGTGCCAGCATATCGGCTGTGGGCGCCAGCTGTTCCAAACGGCGGGCAAACAGCAGCAACAAGCTATCGGCGTTAGCAAAACCGATAATGTCGTTGATATGGCGAAAATGCTTGATATCCAGCAATACGATGGTGCCGGAGAGATCTTGGTTAAGATCGGTTAAATGCTGTTTTGCCGCGAAACGATTCAGCAAGCCTGTCAAACTGTCGTGGCGCGACTGATACAGTAAATCCTTTTCGCGCGCCTCAATATCCTCCCGCATCAAAGACAAACTGTTGGCCAATACCCGCAATTCCGCAGGCGCCCCCTGAATGCTCTCAGGCTGCACCCCCTGACCAATTTTACGGGCATATTGCACCAATCGATGAACGGGCTCGGTCAAACTACCCGACAACCAAATGGCAATGGCAATCGCCAATGCCAGCGTCAACGCAAAGATCAGTAGCATGTTATTGCGTAAATGCAGATAACTTTGCTGCCACTTGAGGTTTGACTGGTGCAGCAGCGCCAACTGGCGACCATTATGCTCATACAGCTTGATTGCCATGGATAAATAGTCCGCAGGAATATACTCGCTGGGCATAGTTAACAGGCTGGGGAATCGGTTTTTCTGCGCAAGCACACTCTGTTGTTCGGCGCTGGATAAGGTGGAGGCGATTTCAGTCCGGCCATTGGTCTGATTAACAAAGCTAACATCAATCCCTGTGATGGCTTTGGCTTGGCTAGCCACTTTTTCATCTAACAAAAAGCCCATACCAACCCAGGCTATCAGAGTTGGCGCCTTGACTGGTTGAAGAACAAACTGATAACTCGCATGGTCAAAATCGAGAATCGCCAAGGCATTGGTATTGCTGGTGGCCAGTTCAAATAGGGATTGAATATCATCCTGCGTAAGCCCTGGCAGGCTTGAGGTTAACAGTTCCCCCTTGGGTGACAATAATATGGCTGCATCAGCACCGATACGGGCACCATGATTGGATAATACCGACTCTATCGTTTCTTGCTCTCTTGTCGCAATCGCGCGCTTAAAACCAAAATCGGCGCTGAGCACAGATAAGCTTTGACTGAGTTGAGCACCGCGATTTGACAACACTTCGAGAAACACATTCGCGCCGATTTCAAGGCTCTTTTGTTGCTGTAAAAAGTTATCTCTCTGTGTTGCCGTCAACACTGAAAATGCCGTGGCTAACTGCACTAGGGTCAGCACAGTAAAGAAAACTAAAATCAGTCGAGCACGGAAACTATTTAGTATCGAAGGACCCAAACCCCGATGGCGGAGCTGAAGGTTTTGCCTGACGCTCGACATCCAATGCCAGCTTGAGTGTTTGAGTCTCTGCAGCCAAATTGAGGTCCTTAGGCTCAGAAATGGCCTTCTGCCATGGATGCCAAAGTTTGACTTTATAATGACCGGCTGTAAGTGCCTTGAATTGGATCTCTCCTTTTTCGTTCGCCACCGCCACAATGGGGCTATCTGCAACATAAATAAAGGCTTGCATATAATCGTGAATATTGCAGCCAAGCGCCACTAGGCCAGGTTTATCAAACAGAATCGGCGCTTCGGCTTTACCCACATAGAGTTTCAACTCGAACGGCTTGGCCTCGGAAAAGGAATACACATGGTGGCGGGTACGATCCAGATTAGGAAAATCTACTTTTGATCCTCTAGGAACTGCCAGCACAAAGGGGATAAAGGTACGGTTTTTTTGTGACATTTCATAATGATCAGTAATGGTCGTTTTATCGGGCATCACATCAGGGATAAGTTCCACAACCGCATCGGCCAGCGCCACTTGTTGCGAGTCTACCACCTGAATCTGGAGGTCTGCGGCCATACTCTGGGGCACCACCATACAGACTAACAAGGTAAATACAGCGCGATTTAATATCATTGGTTACCCCAAACGAAAGGTGACGGCAAGAGAGCAGCAAGACATAGGCATATCTAGTCATACGATATCAGTATAGGATTTGGATCTGCGTGGTGTTGAATATCATTCATTTACCGAAAATCCGCCCCAATCTAGCAGAATTTAAACTGGAGTAAGACTTATCGGCCCAACGGCCTTTGTGCTAACGGGCAGCAGAAAGATGAAAACACCACACTTAAATATTGCTAAAGCACCGACAGTGAGTAATCTAGAGTCACCATTTGCTCAGCTTTATAACTTGATGTCCTCATACTCTTGTGTCGAGAGTTGGTAAAAATTATCGGCATCCGCTAGCAACACATCATAAACATTCGAGTCCAACTTACCTTGTTGAACCATAGGCAACATAATCTCCAGCACCTCACTTAAGGACATTGAACCTCGATAAGGCCGCTTTTGGGTTAAGGCTTGAAACACATCGACAATTGCGAGGATGCGCGAGGGTAAATCTAACTGTTCTGGTCCTTTTCTAAAGGGGTAGCCCGAACCATCGAGACGCTCATGATGGTTTGAGGCCCACTCACCAATCACAGACTTAGGAAAAAAGCTCTTTAAGGTGTGGTCGGTATCGACGGTGTGACGCTTCATAATTGAGTATTCTTCCCTAGTTAGCTTGCCTTCCTTATGGAGTAATAAATCAGGGGTTTTGAGCTTACCAACATCGTGTAATAGCCCGGCCACATACAATAACTCGGCATCGGTATCCGATATGCCACAATCCTTAGCGACCAGTTTTGCCAGCAGTGCGACCTTGTCCGAATGATGAAAAGTAAAGGGACTCTTGGCATCGACAATCCGCGCCAGAAATCTTGATATCTGTTTAACGCCTTCGAGATCCAACTGTTTGTCGTACAGTTGATTCGCTTCAAACTCGAGGGCCATTTGCTCAATATGGGCAGCCTCCATGTTGTACCAAAAACCGTCTTTGCTGACTAATTGGCACATGGCCGCCACCATATTAGGCTCAAACAGCACGCCACTGTGGGCTAGCAAATTATCCGCAACTAACCCCTCATGGAGGGTGATTAGCTCTTGATGACAACCATGGGTATAGCGTGCCCGCAGAAAATCGGTCCGATCGGCCAGAAATACCAATGCAGCAAGGTCAAGATCAAACTCTGAGATTGCCGTGGTTTGCAACTCTAGCCAAGGGGTATGGTGATAAAGCACTGTGAGGGCAAAGACATCTAAGATAGGACACTTCATTAATGCCTCATACCCACGGCGGCTGTGGGAAGTGGCATCTTCTGGCTGCATTAATTTGAGTAGGCGGAGATGTTCCTCTGAGGAAGACACGCCGCAGTCATGGATAAGCCCCGCAAAATAGGCAAACTGCTTCTTTTCATCTGACCAGCCCAGCACATTAGCGCATTCGTAGGCCATATAGGCCACTCTATGTCCATGGTGTAAATCATCCACACCAACAAAATCCAATGCCGTCGCCACGGCTAACAGCGCATGCCGAACATCAATTTTGATGCTGATTTCCTGGGGCTGAAAAGCATTCATCGCATTTTCCTAATTTAATGCACTGATCTAACTATAGTTACTCCGTTGATATTTACCCGCGAAAATAAAAAAAGACCTGCAAATGCAGGTCTTTTAAGAGATAACAGATTGAACTAGAGGAACTATTGCGCCGTTAATGCTTCCACTTTGCGACGACCGCGTTTAGCGAGGGCATAGTAAAATAGCGGCGTCAGGATTAAGCCAAACAACGTCACCCCTATCATACCGGCAAATACCGCGACGCCCATGGCTTGACGCATTTCAGCGCCCGCTCCGGTTGAGAACACCATGGGTACCACCCCCATGATAAAGGCGATAGAGGTCATCAAGATGGGGCGTAAACGTAAGCGCGCCGCCTCGAGAATCGACTCCATGACTTCCATACCATGGTCTTGTTTTTCTTTGGCAAATTCCACAATCAAAATCGCGTTCTTGGTCGCTAAGCCCACGAGGACGATAAGACCAATCTGGGTGAAAATATTATTATCACCGCCATAAATAAGCACACCACTGAGCGCTGAGAGTAAGGTCATTGGAATGATTAAGATAATCGCCAATGGCAAACTCAAACTCTCGTACTGCGCCGCCAGCACCATAAATACCAGCAGGATCACCAGAGGGAACACTAACAAGCCTGTGTTACCGGCGAGGATCTGCTGATAGGTCAGCTCAGTCCACTCGTAGGTCATGCCTATCGGCAAAGTCTCGGCGAGGATTTTCTCAATCGCCGCCTGCGCTTGGCCCGAACTCACACCGGGTGCTGGGCCACCGTTAATCTCAGCCGTAGTGAAACCGTTATAGTGCATCACGCGATCGGGCCCCGCGCTCTGGCTCACATTGATAAAGGAGCCGAGTGGGATCATATCGCCATTCACATTAGGCACTTTTAGCTGACTGATCTGCTGCGGGCTTTGACGAAATGCTTCGTCGGCCTGCATATTCACCTGATAGGTCCGACCGAAACGATTGAAGTCGTTGACATAGGTCGAGCCCATATAGGTTTGTAATGTCTGGAAAATTTGATCGAGCGACACTGCCTGCTGTTTCGCTTTAGTCCGATCGATATCCAGTTCAAGTTGTGGCACGTTCACTTGATAGCTAGAGAAAATCCCCGCTAATTGTGGATCGGCCCACGCCTTGTACATCACTTGTTGGGTCACCTGATACAAGGCCTCATAACCAAGGTTGGCTCTGTCTTGAATTTGCAGACGGAACCCTCCAATAGTGCCGAGGCCTTGCACAGGTGGCGGCGGGAAGATGGCAATAAACGCATCCTGAATACCAGCAAACTGCTGATTTAATTGGCCAGCAATCGCATTCGCCGACAGATCAGGACTCTTACGTAACTCAAAATCATCTAGGGCAACGAACACTACGCCCGAGTTAGGACTATTGGTAAAACCGTTGATACTCAGACCGGGGAAGGCAATAGAGTGCGCCACACCGGGGTGATTTAAGGCAATCTCGGACATTTTCTTGATCACCGCATCGGTACGCTCGAGTGAGGCCGCATCCGGTAATTGGGCAAATGCCACCAAATACTGTTTATCCTGTCCTGGCACATAGCCCGTTGGGGTATTTACAAATTGCACGCCCGTAAGCGCAACCATCCCCAGATACACCAGTCCGATAATGCCGCCAAAACGGATCACCTTACGTACTAAATAGCCATAACCTTCTGAGGCACGGTTGAATAAGCGATTGAATGGCGTAAATAACCAGCCACCAAACAGCTTATCCATTAACCGTGTGAGCGCATCCTTAGGCGCATCATGACCCTTGAGTAACAACGCCGATAACGCTGGGCTCAAGGTGAGCGAGTTAATGGCCGAAATAAAGGTCGAAATCGTGATAGTCAGCGCAAACTGCTTATAAAACTGCCCCGTTAATCCGCTCATAAAGGCGGTAGGAATAAACACCGCGGCCAACACTAAGGTGGTTGCCACAATCGGCCCAGTCACTTCCTTCATGGCTTTTTGTGTTGCGGCAATTGGGCTTAAACCCGAAGCGATATTTCGCTCCACGTTTTCTACCACTACGATGGCATCGTCGACCACAATCCCGATGGCCAGCACCAGACCAAACAGCGACAGCGCATTAAGCGAGAAGCCCATTAAGTGCATAAAGGCGAAGGTACCCACCAAAGACACAGGCACGGCCACCAGCGGAATAATCGAGGCACGCCAAGTTTGCAGGAACAGCACCACCACGAGTACCACTAAGAGCACGGCTTCGAGCAGGGTTTTCACTACCGCATGGATAGAGCCACGAACAAACACGGTCGGATCGTACACAATCTCGTATTGCAGCCCTTCGGGGAAAGACTTCGCCAGTCTTGCCATTTCGGCGCGCACATCGTCGGAGATTTGAATCGCATTCGAGCCCGATGCTTGGAACACAGGAATCGCGACCGCATCCTTGTTATCCAGCAATGACCGCAGCGCATAGCTAGTTGCACCGAGTTCGACGCGCGCCACATCCTTAAGACGGATCACTTCACCGTTTTGACCGACCTTGATGATAATGTCTTCGAATTCTGACAGTTCGGTCAGACGACCCTTAACGTTAATCAAGAGTTGGAAGTCGGCATTACCACTAGGCTGCGCCCCTAAACTGCCCGCTGCCGCTTGTTGGTTTTGCTCACGTACGGCGGCAATAATTTCAGCTGGCGACATGCCAAGCGCCGAGACCTTATTCGGGTCAAGCCAGATCCGCAGACTATATTCGCCCGCACCGAATAAACGCACAGCGCCCACGCCTTTGATACGTGCTAACTCATCTTTTACGTTTAATGCCGCATAGTTAGACAAATACAGCATGTCATAACGGTTATCCGGCGACAGTAAATGCACCACCATGGTTAAATCGGGGGATGATTTTTCGGTCACAATCCCGAGGCGTTGAACCTCCTGCGGCAAACGTGGCATAGCACGGTCAACCCGGCTCTGCACTTGAGTTTGCGCCCTGTCCACATCGGTGCCAATGGCAAAGGTGATGGTCAAGGTCATGCGCCCATCGGATGTCGCCTGCGATGACATATACAGCATGTCTTCAACGCCGTTGATTTCCTGCTCTAAGGGCGAGGCAACCGTTTCGGCGATGACTTTAGGGTTCGCGCCAGGGTAGTTGGCGGTCACCACGACTGTCGGCGGCACCACTTCAGGGTATTCGGTAATGGGTAATTGCCAGACAGCAATCGCCCCTGTGATAAAAAATAGCAGCGAGAGAACGGCTGCAAATATCGGTCTTTTAATAAAAAACTGCGACAACATTCTGTTGGATTCCTTAACCGCGGCTCGCTACTTCAACGTCTGGGGTGGTGATATTTTCTTGATGTTTATCAAGCAGTAATTGAGCTTGACGAAGCGCATCTAGCTGCTCGCTATCGGCCATATCGACTAGGTGTGGCTCAATTTGCATCTTAGGACGAACCCTTTGCATGCCATTGACAACGATCTTGTCGTTTGCCGCTAAACCTTGCTTAACAATGCGTAAACCTTGAACTTTTTCACCCAGGGTGACGCCGCGGTACTCCACAGTGCCATCGTTTGCCACCACTAAGACGAACTTGTTGTTCAGATCCGTGCCCACGGCTTTATCGTCGATTAAGATGCCGTCGTAAGCGCCGCTACCGGCGGTACGTAATCTGGCGAATAGACCTGGGAGCAAGCTGTTGTCTTCATTGCTAAACGTGGCGCGTACTCGAATAGTGCCCGTCTGTCTGTCCATCGAGTTATCGACAAAATCCACTAGGCCTATGTGTTGATATTCGCGCTCGTTAGCCAGCGCCATATACACGGGATTGTCGCCAGCACGAGGGTCTTTACGCTTTTTCTCGGCGGTTAACTTGACGTATTTCAGATAGGTTTGCTCATCCACATCGAAGTAGGCATACATGCTGGCGGTCGACACTAAGCTAGTTAACACACTCTGCCCCGCAGACACATAGTTACCCGCAGTGACATTGGCGTAGGAGGCACGGCCATCAATCGGCGCGCGCACTTGGGTGTAATCTAAGTCCAGCTCGGCGCGCAGCAGCGCCGCTTTCACAGAAGCCACGGCCGCCGTGGTTTGGCGTTTGTTAGACTCACGGGTATCGAGTAATTCGGCCGATACCGCCTTTTGGGCAAAGAGTTTGCGGGCACGTTCTAAGTCGTTAGTGGCCAGTTGCTCAGCAGAGAGCGCGCTAGCAAGATCTGCTCTTAACCGGGCCACTTCCGCTTCGAACACACTCGCATCGATATGGAATAGCACATCGCCTTTTTTCACTAAGGCGCCTTCTTTAAAGTTTACCGACGCGATATAGCCAGACACCCGTGGCACTAAGGTCACACTCTCTGGCGCCTGCAAACGACCGGTAAATTCATCCCACTCGGTAACGCGCTCATGCAATACCTGCGCAACATCGACCTTAGGTGCACCCGGTGCTTGCCCCTGCTGGGCTTCGGGTTCACCACAGGCCGAAAGGACAAAAGCCGCCACGGCAGTCAACATCAATATCCGTAAAGGTTGGTTACTTTTCATCTTACAATCCTCATGTGGCAGGCATTTATCTCGTTTAAGACAGAATCAGTGATGGGCACTCGATCAAAACCAATAAATACCGACTGGTAAAAAATATTATGTACTGGACGGTAATATATAGTGTAAAATGACCCTGTCAACAGATTTTTGTACCGATGAGTATTTAATTTTTTGTGACAGCATGATAAACATGTAGTTAAGCCTTTGAGGTTATTAGCCACGGCGAACGTGCTATGTGGGCTTGAATGGACGATATATTTTGGTGAGTTACTCACCTAACCCGCAGACAGCAGGCAAGAGTGGCTGGACATGAACTAAACCCATGTCTATCCTAGGGGCAATTGAGAATTGAGGAGCCTAATGATGTCAACCGTCACCCAGACGCCCTGCGTAGGTCGCCCACGAGCCTTCGACGCCGACGATGCATTGGCCAAAGCCTTGGAAGTCTTCTGGCAAAAAGGTTTTGAAGGTACATCGTTAACCGATCTAACTCAGGCCATGGGCATCAACAAACCCAGCCTTTATGCCGCCTTTGGTAACAAAGAGCAGCTGTTTCTAAAAGCGATCGAGTTATACGAGCAGCGCCCCTGTGCGTTTTTCTATCCTTCGCTTGAAAAAGAAACCGCCTATCAAGTGGTTGAGGCCATGCTCTATGGTGCTGCATCCTCCTTAGTGGATGAGAGTCACCCCCAAGGTTGCTTGATAGTACAAGGCGCCCTCGCCTGTAGCGAAGCAGGACAAGCGATTAAAGATACCCTGATTACCCGCCGCCGTGATGGTGAGCAGGCTTTATGCGAACGTCTACAAAGAGCAAAGGATGAAGGCGATTTACCCGCAGATGCCGATCCGCTGCTGCTGTCTCGATACATAGGCACAGTGCTGCAAGGCATGGCAGTGCAAGCCACTAATGGCATTTGTCCGGGAGAGCTTCGTAAAGTCGCCGAGCTAGTGTTAGCTAACTTTCCGAAGAATAACGCCTGATAGCACAATTAGCATATGACCATTAACATAAACCCCAGTGAACACTGGGGTTTATGCTTTTAAGCCGCTATCGAAATTAATCTTGAGATTAGTGCTGAACTTGGTGGGTGACTAAACTTGGACGCAGCAGATTGTCGTGGACGGGACAACGGTTACACACAGTATCTAAAAACTCGTTCTTTTCTGCGTCGGTTAAGTCGGCGTCTATGCTGGCGTTGATGGCTATTTCCTTAAAGCCTACAGGGTCGTCCGAGGGCTGACCTAATAATCCCGCCGAATTCATCACGGCTCTCACATGCACATCAAACTGGCGAATGGTGATATTACGTTCACGCGCAACCATCTTGGCAATCGCCGAAATACAGCCACCAAGCGAAAATAATAACGTTTCTAAAGGGTTAGCTCCCTCATTACTGGCACTGGGTTGGTCGATGACCAGCAAATGCTCACGTATCTGCGCCGTAACCTTCCAACCGCTTCCCATATGTGTGGTGACTTCTACTACTTTTTCAGCCATGACGAACTCCATTAGTTTTTATTCAATCAGATTATTCTAATAATTAAAAAACCGAAAGTCACAACCTAAGATCACAGTTTTATGGCACAAAGAGTTTCGTCATAGGCAACACAAGCCGTATCACAAATCGCAAAATGATTAGGTTCGTAATTCGCTCTTGTGGTATAAATTTCCATTAGGAATAGGATGATACGGAAATATGATGCGTGTTTGCAGCCCAACAAGGAATGAATTTCAGCGAGTCATGAAGCTCCCGCTGACGTTATTATTCGCCACATTTCTGCAAATCGCCTCTGTCGGTTATAACCTATCGTTCGCCCAAGAAAGCCAAAACCTGCCAGTGCAGTCCTCATCCCAAAGCATTACTTTAGCCGCAGAAGACAGCTGGCCCCCCTTTGCCAATCAGTTTGGCCAAGGGATTTCCCATCGCCTGATCGCAGCTGCATTCAAGCAATCTCAAGTTGAAGTCAACAGCCTAGTTGTACCCTATAGCCGAGCCTTGATGATGGCCGAGAAAGGCGCCGTTGATGGGGTCTTTAACGTCACCCGCGAGGCGAGTACCGAGCAACGTTTTGTGTTTGGTAACACTCCGCTATTTGTGGCAAAAGCGTCTTTTTATCAACGTAAACAGCGCCCGCTCATCGCCGCTAATAAATGGGAACTGCCGAAAGGCACTGTGATAGGCGTGATAAAAAGCTATGAATACGGCGATGAGTTTCCCGAGCTAGTGAAAAAGCGCCAGTTAAATGTTGTCACCGTCGCCAACCAACAGCAACTAATCAACTTACTGATGATTGGCCGAATCGATGCGGCGGTGATGTTCGACTTAGTCGCTCAAGAAAACCTGCAAAAGATGGGCGTCAGTGATGATGTGGTCTCAGCCTTTAATAACCACAGCAGCGAGATTTATCTGGCTTTTTCGAAGGAAAACCCCAAAGCCGCGCAACTCGCTAAAGAGCTAGACCGAGGCTTAACCCAATTAAAAGCCAATGGCCAGTACCAACAGCTCGTTAGCGCTAAGTAACCTTTCAACCTGCTATTAGCTGCCTTGGGTACGGATAATCTCTTGATTCACCCAATGTAGCAGCTGCTTAATTGCTTTCGATAGGATCTGATTCTGCCGCACGATATAACCCAAACTGGTGCTCGGAAATTGTGGTAATGGAGTGACTTTACTCTTTAAGTGCTTCTTAGTGTAAATCGAAAACTCAGGCACAATCGCCACCCCAAAACCCGCCTCGGCCCAGTCGATTTGTGCGTCCACACTGCCGACTTCCATGATCCTATACCTTGGTAGATTTAATGAGGGCAATGCGGGATCCAGCAACTCGCGGGTACGAGTATCATGGCCGAGCAGGATCAACGTCGGCCGCTCCGCCAGTGGCATATCGTCACTTCCTCGACTCTGTTGCCACAACTCTAAATTATCCCCAAGGGCACACCATTTGATTTGCTGTAACTCGGTAAAATGCAGCGGCTGACTCTCCTTTTGCGCGATCACAAAGCCTAAATCCGCCTCGGCATTAGTGACCAATTCCGAAGCTTGGGATGACGTCGTATTCAGCAGGGAAAAATCAATCCCAGGAAATTCCGCTTTAAATAGCTGAAATGGCTGAATGAGCAGCAAACGCGAAATAATATCGCTGGCCGCAATAGTCAAGGTGCCTTGACTGAGATCGTTGATGGCATTGAGATCCGCCTGACACACTTGCAGTTCCATCAAGGTCTTCTGGCTGCTCTCGAGCAAACGAAACCCCGCCTGAGTTAGTCTAAACGGATTGCGCTCAATCAGCTTAACTCGAGTGTTCTGCTCCAATTGCTTGATATGCAAGCTGACATTAGGCTGGGTCATATGCAGCGCTGCTGCCGCCTTACCGAAGTGCTTACACTCGGCTAAGGTCACGAAGGTCTTTAACCAATGAAGTTCGAGCATCGCATTCATCTCCATCCATCAATTCAGCTCATACTATGATATATGATTTCCTTATCACGACGATAACTATAATTAATTTCTCTTATTCATTAAGCAGGTCTAGCATAACCGCTTAATTCCTGTGGAGATGATGTTATGCCGTCTATCGTAGTTGTTGGTGCAAATTGGGGTGATGAAGGCAAAGGCCGCATCGTAGATTATTTAGCCGCTGATGCTGCAGCAAGTGTCCGCTTTCAAGGCGGTAACAACGCGGGCCATACGGTCGTCAACGACTTTGGCACCTTTAAATTACACCAATTACCTAGCGGTATTTTCAATCCAAACTGCGTCGCAGTACTTGGCCCAGGCATGGTGATCAGCCCTGAAAAACTCAGTGTTGAAATCGCCGAAGTCGAAGCGGCAGGCATTGAAGTTAAACTATGCATTTCTGACCGTGCGACCCTGTGCTTACCTATCCATGCACTGGAAGATACCTTAGAAGAACAACGTTTAGGCGATCTGGCCTATGGTTCAACCCGTCAAGGGATTGCCCCAGCCTACGGCGACCGCGTGATGAAGAAAGGTATTCTGGTTGGCTGGTTAAACCAACCCGAAGTGCTGCAAGAACGCATTCAATTTATGCTCGACTGGAAACTGCCCCAGTTAAAAGCACTGTACCCAAGCTGTGACTTTAGCCAAACGGCCGCCGAAATGACCCAATGGTTATTGGAAGTGACTGCGCCATGGCGTCCATTTATTTGCAACGTCACCGAGCCATTAAAAGCCTTACAAAAACAAGATGCTAACTTGTTATTTGAAGCGCAATTAGGCGCGGGTCGTGACTTGATTTACGGCGAGTATCCTTACACTACTTCTTCTAACGTGACGGCGGCTTTCGCAGGTCTGGGTAGTGGTTTACCGGCTCTGCGCCCAGAGCGTGTAATTGCCGTAGCTAAAGCCTTCAGCTCATCTGTCGGTACTGGCACCTTAGTTACTGCGATGGAAGAGCAGGATGATTTCCGTAAAAACGCCAATGAGTTCGGCGCAACCACGGGTCGTCCACGTGATATGGGTTACTTCGATGCGGTTGCAACACGTAACGGTGTTGAACTGCAAGCAGCGACTGAAATCGCCCTGACTAAGATTGACTGCCTGACTGGCATGAAAGATCTTAAGATTTGTGTTGCCTACGAAGGTGAACACACTGAAAACCCGATTTGGCCACAGACTGCGGCATTAAGCCCAGTGTATGAGCAAATGGAAAGCTGGAGCGAAGACATCACTGGCTGTCGCACCTTTGAAAGCCTGCCAAAGGCAGCACAACATTATGTTGAGCGCATCGAAGCTCTGATGGGCGTACGTGTGAGCATGGTGTCTGTAGGACCTGAACGCGATCAGATGATCATTCGCTAAGCGATAGGCTTAAGCCACCGATTACCCTACAAAAAAGCCATATCCGTTTCGGCGGATATGGCTTTTTACTTGTGTCACCTTGAACATCTCAACCCTAACCACAGGATTTACCCACATCTTGGGTTTTGTTTAGCCCGACAAACCGCTAGACTGCGCTCAACCCAAATACTTCATCTCGAAAACGCCATGCCACAATTTAGCCCAAGTTATTCTTTCCCTGTGCAAATTTATTATGAAGATACGGATTTTTCTGGCGTGGTGTATCACCCGAACTTTTTGAAATACTTCGAGCGCGCCCGTGAACATGTGATTGGTGCCGAGCGCTTACGCGACCTTTGGCAACAGCAGCAATTGGGTTTTGCGGTATATCGCAGCGACATGTTGTGCCACGAAGGAGTGGAGTTTGCCGATATCATCGATATCCGCACTAAGTTCTACTTTGAGAGTAAATATCGTACGGTCTGGCATCAGGAAATTTGGCGCCCAAATGGTAAAAAACCTGCAGTCACCGCCACCATTGAAATGGTATGTATGAATCAGGCGCGGCAACTTGCGCCTATGCCAGCGGACCTAATTGCCCAATTAAGCCAAGGGATGTAAAGATAAGTCTAGGGATGTGAGCCATTAACGCAGAGCATCTCTGGCGTTGGCCGCAGATGATTCCAGTTCATTTCAAGCTCTGCCGCCCGCATAGGTTTGGCATAAACCATCCCTTGAATACGGTCGACGCCCATATTTACTAACATATCGTGGACGTCGAGAGTTTCTACACCTTCAACCGTCACCTCATAGCCGAGCTTTTTGGCAATATTAATACTGGCCTCAAGGATATATTCCGAAGGTTTATTCGGCTCAAGATCCCGAAGAAAGGCTTTATCGATTTTGACTTCATTGGCGGGTAAATGCTTTAAATACGCCAGCGATGAATGGCCAGTACCAAAATCATCGATTGCCAATTTAATCCCCAAACGGCGGATTCTCTCTAGGGTATCCACGGCCTTATTTAAATCGGCCATCAGAGTGCTCTCGGTGATCTCTATCATTAAGCATTCTGGCGGTAATTTATAATGCTCAAGGCGAGCAGCAATATCCTGAGGCAAGGTTTCACTGTCGAGATCTCGAGTCGAGAGATTAAGCGCCACACACACAGATACCCCGGCCGTGCGCCATTTTACCTGCTGCTGCAACACTTGCTCCAGCGCCCAATGGCTGACTAAATCGATCATCCCCGCATATTCTGCCAGCGGTATAAACTCACCCGGTGAAATAAAGCCTAATTCTTCATGCTCCCAACGGATCAAAGCCTCTACCTGAGTACAAGCGCCCGTGTGAATATCCTGCTTGGGCTGATACACCATATACAGATGATTCCGCTGTAAGCCACTGGGGAGGCTGTCGATAATCTTAAGCTCCCTCAATTGGCGGATATCATCATTCTCGCTATAACAGGCGATGGCACTGCGAGTCGCACGGGCTTTTTTAAGGGCAAGATCTAGCCTTCTGAGCATATTGCTGACATCGGCATGGTGCTTAGCAAGTTGCAGGCAACCAATCTGCATCCGCACACTGACGGGGGTATCTTTAATCTTAAAGGGCACCTGTAATCGGCCGCGTAAATGTAGCAATTGTTCTTCTGACAGACTTTGCTCGTAATAGAGGAAAAACTCATCACCGTTTAGGCGGGCTATCAACTTAGGCTTAAGGCTTAAGCTAGTTAGGCGGTCGGCAAATTGTTTAAGCAGAATATCGCCAAACACAAAGCCAAAGAGATCATTCACATAGCGAAAGCGATAAATATCGATAAGCACTAAAGTGCCTTGGGTGATGGGCATTAATGCGGTGAGTGAACGTTTAAGCCCAACACGATTATTCAGTCCTGTGAGTTTGTCCTTGCCCATGCCGGCGGGCAGCGCCGCGAGCATCTCGTTTAAGGAATGGTAAAGCGGCGCAAACTCTTGCGGCACAATGGGAATATTAAGGGGGCGGCGTTCTATCTTTTGTTGATCGAGCTGCGGGCATAATTGCGCCAAAAATCGCTGCTGTAATCGCAGCGCTTGGTATCTTGCCAGTAATATATACAGCACGGCTATCAAGACGATAACCAGTGCTAAACCGATAAACCCCAAAATAATCATATTCAGGCCTCAATCTTACCACGTAAGCTTAACCACCATTCCTTCCTGAGTCAGAGCAAGAATGGCTTCCCTCTAGGCCTGACGACTACTGGTAACTTTCTTTGATTGAATGGAATTTATCCATAAATTCATCACTAGCTAAATCATTTGCCGAGACGGGTAATCCACGACCAACAAAGACGTCCATCCGTTGCTCGAAATCGGCACCGGCACGGAGCTCACCAGTGTAGAAAGCAGCGGCACGGATAAAGTCTAAGTAGGTCACATGGTCTGGCAGATAAGGTAAATCCGCCCAACGCTCAACCACTTCCATCACCTCTGGCGCAAAATCCCAACTCTTCAATACCGCACGCCCTAATGGGCCTTGCATTTTACGAACTAAGGAGCGCAATTGATCAATACTGGTGAATAACTCAGGATGGGCTTCGGCTTCGGTCAAAACTGGTAACGCACCAATATTATGGACTAATCCCGCCAATGTCAGCGTATCTAAATTGAGCTGACCGGGACGACGCTTATTGTACATCTGCAACATAGCGCAGGCCGCGGCTGTCACATCGATAGAAGTGCGCCACACTTCATCCATCACTTCCCACACCATTTCATTGGTAGAAATAAATAGCTGCTCCATGGCAACAGAGGTCGCAATACTCTTGATTTGGATGAGGCCAATTCGAGACACAGCACTACTAATACTCTCGGCGGGAATACCACGGCTATATAAGGCACTGTTGGCCACTTTAATGATACGCGCAGAGATTGCGGCGTCTTGACCTATCACTTCACCCACTTGCTTTAGGCTCGCATCGGAGCGACTCACCACTTCCTGCACCCGCATGGCCACTTCGGGCAGGGTTGGCAACACTAAGGCATCATCTTTTAATTTTTTGAGTAATCCGACTAACAGTAGATGTTCAGTAGACATCTTCGCTCCCATCAATCTGCAAACATAAATCTTCAATAGTTGGAGTATATCAGTTGGCTATCATTTGATGGGCAGAAAAAAGCAACAGACGTTAATTATTTGTATGACACTGTTATCAATTTCATCTAAAGCGCGCCAACTTATTGCTTTAACGCTTAAGCCATAGTCGACTAAAAACCATCAAAATAAATCCGGCTAGATAGCATAAACAAACCATACACCCCGAGGTAAGAACCTGCGCCATCATAAGGCTTCTAGGTATATTCGTAAAATGCGAACTATACCTAATCTTAGACGAGGTGATTTGCATAACCCTACTTTGATTGTGTAAAATGCCGCCCCCGCGCACTGCGCCTCTATCTACCAACCAATTCGAGAGTCATTATGTTTAAACCTGAGTTGTTATCTCCCGCTGGGACGCTGAAAAACATGCGTTACGCTTTTGCCTATGGTGCAGATGCCGTGTATGCCGGCCAGCCGAGATATAGCCTTAGGGTTCGTAATAACGACTTTAAAATGGAAAACCTTGCCACAGGTATCGAAGAAGCCCATGCGCTGGGTAAAAAGCTTTATGTGGTGAGTAACATTGCTCCCCACAACGCTAAGCTCAAAACCTATATCAAAGATATGGAGCCCGTGGTGGCGATGAAGCCCGATGCGCTGATCATGTCAGACCCAGGCCTTATCATGATGGTGCGTGAGGCTTTCCCTGAACAGGTGGTGCATTTATCGGTGCAAGCCAACGCCATTAACTGGGCGTCGGTCAAATTCTGGCAGACCCAAGGCATTAAACGGGTGATTTTATCCCGTGAATTGTCCTTGGATGAAATCGAAGAAATCCGCCAGCGTTGCCCCGATATCGAGTTAGAAGTGTTTGTCCACGGCGCCCTGTGTATGGCCTACTCGGGTCGTTGTTTGCTGTCGGGTTATATCAATAAGCGCGATCCAAACCAAGGTACTTGCACTAACGCCTGCCGCTGGAAATACGATGTGCACGAAGCGCAGCAAACTGACTCGGGCGATATCATTGCCACACCAAATGCAGTGCAAATCGAGACGCCAACCTTAGGCGCGGGTCCTGCGACCGACCAAATCTTCCTGCTGCAAGAAGCCAATCGCCCCGGCGAATATATGCCAGCGTTTGAAGATGAGCACGGCACTTATATCATGAACTCTAAGGACTTACGTGCAATCCAACACGTTGAGCGTTTGGCGAAAATGGGCATCGATTCGCTGAAGATCGAAGGCCGTACTAAGTCCTTCTACTATGTGGCCCGTACCGCCCAGCTATACCGTCAGGCCATCGACGATGCCGCCTCAGGCAAGAGCTTCGATCGCAGCTTAATGAACCAACTCGAAGGCTTAGCGCACCGCGGCTATACCGAAGGTTTCTTACGTCGCCACGTACATGATGAATATCAAAACTACGACTATGGCTACTCGGTCAGCGATACCCAACAATTTGTGGGTGAATTAACCGGTAAACGTAATCTGGCAGGCCTTGCCGAAATCGAAGTGAAGAACAAATTCTCTGTTGGCGATAGCGTTGAATTAATGACGCCACAGGGCAATATCAGCCTCACCATCGAACAACTCGAGAACCGCAAAGCCGAATCGGTTGAAGCGGGATTAGGTTCGGGCCATACCGTTTACTTGCCCGTGCCGAAAGAGGTTGATCTGAACCACGGCATTTTACTGCGTAACCTGCCCCAAGGTCAGGATACCCGCAACCCACACGAAGCAGGCTAAGGTATGGCATTACTGATCGACGACAGCTGCATCAATTGCGACATGTGTGAACCTGAATGTCCGAATCAGGCCATCACCATGGGGGAAGAAATCTATGAAATCGACCCAGACCGCTGCACCGAATGCGTAGGCCATTACGATAAGCCGACCTGCGTCTCCGTCTGTCCGATTGATTGTATTGACCCAGACCCTAACCGCGTCGAGTCCCACGATGAGCTGTTGGTCAAATTTGCCATACTCACGCAAAAAATTTGAGTGAGCATCGCGTCCTAGCTAAACAAAAAGCCCCGCAATGTCAGCGGGGCTTTTTGTTTATCGGTTGGTTACAGCCAAGATAGCATTAACTCAAACTCGGGGATTTGGCCAAAATCACCGTCGGTTTTGCCTCAAGCTGCAAACGCACAATGGTATCGGCCAGCTTTTCAACGCTTAAGCGAATGGGTGTCGGCAGGCTGGCAAATTCGATACTCAGCAGTAGATTTTTCACCTCAAGCCCTAACTCGGTATCGCCTTCGATGCTCAGCTTGCGTTGGAAAAACAGCGTATCAGGGTCTTCTTTTGCCGCGGCGACCAATAATAGCTCGGCGGAATTGGCACTAAAGCTGACCTGGGCATCGGTCAGTTCACGCACCTGCCAGCGGCCATCGAAACTCACTTCAAAATACAGATTTAAATCTTCAACCCGAATCGCAACCCACTTACCCGCCAAAAAATCTAACTCGCCATCTTCGGCCTGTGGCGCTAGCAACTGCATTAGGAGTTGACTAAGCACCTTAGCCTTGAGGCTAAAGGGCACTTTGGAAAGTGGTAAGCGGATCAGCTTTGGGGTGAGTTCAAGCAGTTGTTTTGCGAGGTTTGCTGAAAAAACAGCGGACATAATCAGTTACCTAAGGATAAAAAACACTATATCTCCCAGTTTACCGAGATTTTATGATCTTAAACCTGTTTTAAATCAATTCACCGCCAATCAATCTTCCCTACACTCTGCCCCTGTTATTTTATCGGGAGCACCATTATGGAGTTGTTGTGTCCAGCAGGAAACCTGGCCTCGCTAAAGTCGGCGCTGCAGGCCGGAGCCGATGCTGTCTACCTTGGGTTAAAGGATGATACCAATGCACGTTCATTCGCGGGCTTAAACTTCACCCCCGCAAAATTACAGGAAGCCGCCGAGCTGACCCATCAGCGGAGCAAAAAAATCTTCCTCACCTTGAATACCTTTCCTAAGCCGAATGAGGAACACCGCTGGTATCAAGCCATCGACTTGGCGGCCAGCATTGGCGTCGATGCCTTAATCGTCGCCGATCTGTCGCTACTCGACTATGCCCATAGGCAATATCCGCAAATTCCGCTGCATTTATCGGTACAGGCCAGCGCCACCAACTTGGGCGCACTGAGCTTTTATAAAGAGGCTTTTAATATCGCGCGGGTGGTGTTACCCAGAGTGCTGTCGATAAAACAAGTGCGCGATTTAGCTAAGGTCAGCCCAGTCGATTTAGAGGTCTTTGCCTTTGGTAGTCTGTGCATCATGGCCGAAGGCCGCTGCCACTTATCCTCCTATGTTACTGGCCAATCGCCAAACACTGGCGGTTCTTGCTCCCCGGCGAAACACGTGCGCTGGCAGGAACAGGGCCAAGACAGGCTGACTCGCCTCAACGAGGTGTTAATTGATAAATCAGGGCTCGATGAGCAAATGGGCTACCCAGTCGTCTGTAAGGGCCGTTATCTCACCCAAGACGATGATAAACCGCAATATCTGCTCGAGTCCCCCACCAGTTTAAATACCCTTAGCTTGCTGCCAGAGCTTGCCAAGGCGGGCATAGTGTCACTTAAGATTGAGGGGCGGCAGCGCAGCCCTGCCTATGTAGAGCAAGTGACTAAAGTTTGGCGTCAAGCGATTGACACTTATCTTAATCATCCAGATAAATTCCAGACGCAGGCCCATTGGGAGCAAGCCCTCGCCAAAGTCTCCGAAGGCCAAATTACCACCTTAGGCGCCTACGAGCGTGACTGGCAATAGCCCTAGCGATAACCACGAAGAAGAAACGATTATGAAAATTTCCCTCGGCCCACTGCTCTATTGCTGGGAAAAACAGCAGGTCATCGACTTTTACCAGCAGGTGGCCAATAGTCAGATCCCATTAGTTTATCTGGGTGAAGCCGTTTGTAGCCGTCGACGCGAACTCAAGTTTGGCAACTATCTCGAACTGGCTAAAATGCTTAAATCTGCGGGTAAAGAGGTGGTGCTGTCGACGCTCGCCCTTATCGAAGCGCCCTCTGAATACACTGAGCTGAAACGTCAGGTCGACAATGGCGAGTTTAGCATTGAGGCCAACGACATGGCGGCCGTGTATCTTGCCAAGGAGCACAAGCTGCCTTTTGTCTGCGGCGCCAGCATCAACAACTACAACCGCGCCAGTTTAGATATTTTGCAGCGCTTTGATATGCAGCGCTTTGTGATGCCAGTAGAACTGTCGAAGACTTGGCTTAGCCAAGTGGTAGAAAACAAGCCAGCATTCGAAGTCGAAGTGCTTGGCCATGGCTATTTGCCACTCGCCCACTCGGCGCGCTGCTTTACCGCTAGGCATCAACACTTGTCGAAGGACAGCTGCGAAACCGTTTGCCGCCAATACAGCAAGGGCTTACTGGCGCAGACACAAGAGGCGCAACCTTTGCTCAGGTTAAACGGCATCCAAACCCAGTCGGCCAGCTGTGTCGATTTACGCAGCGAAATCAATGAAATGCTAAAGATGGGCGTCGATGTGTTTCGGGTTTCGCCCAGCAGCTTAGCCTGTCTCACTAAGGCCGATGCACTGGTTGAGGCGTTAAAGAGTGGGGCAACGGACGCTCAGTTTCCTCTTAGCGATGAGCACTGTAACGGTTACTGGTTTGGCGAAGCGGGACTGAAATCCTTAGGCTGATAGCTTTATGGGTTAATCACTACAATCACTCACTCGGGAGCAGGCTCTTGAGCGAGTGATTGTGGGGTGAACAGCAGCGCCGCCGTCCAACTTAATAAACTCCCAAGCGCAATCCACTCCAGCAATGCTGGCCACCACAAATCGGGCCTAGGCAGTTGCAACACCATTTCTTGATAGAAAGGCCTGTCCCCCTCGGTTAAGCCCAGCTCTAATAGGGGGGCGTAGAGAAAGGTCATCATGCTCAGCAATACCACAAGCGCTAACAATAGCGTCCAAGGTTGTCGCCTTTGTGAATTAAGGCCAGCCCACAGCAGATAACAGATGGCACTCGAACTGCCGAAGTAAAAAAACCATTTCAGGGCGAGGATATGCAGGTGATACACATTGACCGGAAACAATCCCACGCAGGCCAAGGCTAAAAACGTTAGCGCCAGCGCGCAGTAAAAGGGATAGCCCCAAAAACCACTTACGGTTTGCAAGGATGAAAGGCAGTAGAAAACAATGCTTAAACTGCCAAAAAACAAGCCGCCATTGAGTACCACAGCAAGAGCGGAATGCCCATAGGTCCCCAATTCACTCAAGGTATGATTCAAAAAGTTGAAGGCTCGAGTCTCGGTCTGATCGAAGCCTAACACCGCCACGCCTATCCCGAGCAATAATCCAAAAATACCAAGAAAACCAAACTTAGTGGCGAGCGAAAAACCTCTTGTCGCGACATTCATTTTTGTAACAGTCATGGATAATTTAGCTAAACAAAAGTAGTACTAACTTACATGGAATTGAAAAGAATTAAAGCGGCGTTCATCCTCTTTAGGAGAAATATTTTATTTCACCACTATTTACGCTTATTTAGTCACTTGCGCGCAGCGCCCGCCCTTAGTCAATATTCAATTTGAAATATGCAAATACAGACTCAAAAACGCATAAAAATGCACAACTCATTCAGCAACACTGAGCTTATTGTCGGCGATAACGTCGCCATTACAATTCGCGTTAACTGCTTCACATTGCGTGGTGAGCAACTAGAGCGCTATTGCCATTAACGGATAAATAAACCGCAAAAGCGGAATATTCGAAGAATCTAAGGGAAAATTTTGTACAAAATCCCCCATGGCCGCTAACAATATCAAGAATAAAACAACTCGATAAACCCGCTGCAACACTCAAATTTAATTGCATGATTTAGTTATCAAAACATCTAGCTTACGCTAAACATCCGCCAAAATAAGCATTCAGAAATAGCCCAAATAACTATGCTATTTTGCTGCTTATCTCAAACAAATTTCCGAATCGTTTTACATAGCGGCGCTAAGCGAGTAATCTTCCCCCTTCTCGATTTTGAGTTGAATGAAAATGCACCTAACATCCGCCTAACATGCGGCTTTGAGGGGCAATTTGTTCAAGTTTATTTGTGCGACTCGTACTTTTAAGGTGTACACCATTGGCTACTGAACATAAAAACCGCAACATTAAGACGATACTCACCTTTATCGTCCCTTCGCTGATCGGTCTGCTACTGTTTATGACCCCTATCAGCTACAACGATGCGATTACTATTCCCATCGCAATCATCTCTAAAGCACTGCAAAGCGTGTTAAGCGATGTATTAACCTTAATCGTGACTGTGATTGTTGTCGCCATGGCCTTGGCCTCTGTGTTGACTAAGTTACTCAAACCTAAGTTTGTGCTGAACAATCACTTCCTCAATGGTTTACTCAACATCAGCCCACTATGGCTTGCGACGCGCGTCGTCGGCGCCGTCTTTATTGTGCTGACCTACTTTGGCATTGGCCCCGAAGCCATTAACTCTTCAAGCACTGGTGCCTTAGTACTGAACGATTTGTTACCTGTACTCTTCTCGGTGTTTATCTTCGCCGGTATGTTACTGCCGCTGCTGTTAAACTTCGGTCTATTAGAGCTCTTTGGCACCCTGCTGACCAAGGTAATGCGCCCCGTGTTTAACCTGCCAGGTCGCAGCGCCATCGACTGTATGGCCTCTTGGTTAGGTGATGGTAGCGTTGGGATTTTGCTGACCAGCAAGCAATACGAAGCGCGTTTTTACACCCAAAGGGAAGCAGCGGTTATCGGTACTACCTTCTCGGCGGTGTCAATTACCTTCAGCTTAGTGGTGATCTCTCAGGTGAAGTTGGAGCAAATGTTTGTGCCCTTCTACCTAACCGTATGTTTAGCGGGTTTTGCGGCGGCCGTGATTGTGCCTAAGCTGCCACCACTGTCGTGGAAAAAAGATAACTATATCGACGATACGCCACGTCAACCCGACGATGAGATGATCCCCGCTGGACACGGCGCACTCTCTTGGGGCTTTGATAAAGCGCTTGAGAAAGCCGCTAGTGCTGGTGGTGTCAAAGCCGTTTTAAATGAAGGCGTTAAAAACGTTATCGATATGGTATTTGGCATTATCCCAGTGGTAATGGCCATTGGTACTACGGCGCTGATCATCGCCGAGCATACGCCTATTTTCAATTACTTAGGTATGCCGTTTATTCCGTTACTGGAACTGCTGCATATCCCAGAAGCCACCGAAGCCTCTAAAACTATCGTTGTTGGCTTTGCCGATATGTTTATCCCGTCGATTTTAGCCAGCTCTATCGAATCGGATATGACCCGCTTTGTGATTGCCGCCTTATCAGTAACCCAGCTGATTTACATGAGTGAAGTAGGCGCACTGCTGATTGGCAGTAAGATCCCAGTGAATTTTGTTGAGCTATTCGTGGTGTTCGTACTGCGCACCTTAGTCACTCTGCCAGTGATTGCCGGCGTGGCTCACCTGCTGTTCTAAGCGCAACATCACCTTAAATATCAAGGGGAGTCAGATTTAACTGACTCCCCTTTTTTGTATCACTTATAAATGCATTCATTAACGAACTCATACACAAACAAGCAGTTTTGATTACTTCGTTGAGTGTGGGTTAGTGGTACAAACTCCACTCGTTACCATATAACTCAGTTTTACAGAAAGTCATTTAGAATTTCTGAATACTACTGCTGAAGGATAAAGCTTGGCCGTTTAATTCTTTAAGTGCTGGCTTTGGGTGAGCCATGGCATTCTCTCACCGACACGCAGCAAGTCCATCCTTGGATGCTCGACCGCCCCGTCCGTGGGGCGGACGGTCGTCTCGCTAATCGCCATGACTCACCCGTTTAACATCGGTATAGCCTGTTTGTTTTAAAGCAGATATGTAACTTGATCTGATCCAGCAATAGTGGACACTTTGTATCATTACTAAAACTTGGCCAATTGGCTCATGATAACAAGTAACCTGTCTTAGCGCTGTGGCGCGGAATGGGGCAACTGATTCCAATATAACTTTAAGTCTAGCTTGCTCGTCGAGATTGCCGAGAAGTGACCACCGTCATTGTTACCGCACCTAAAAGCAATATTGCACTCATGACGAAAGCACTTTGCCATCCAAGACTATCAAACATGATCCCACCTATTGTAGAACCAATGGCTATCGAAAGCTGAATTACTGCCACCATAAGCCCTCCGCCAGCCTCCGAATCATCCGGCAACGTCCGTGAAATCCATGTCCACCATCCTGTTGGTGCAGCTGTTGCGAGTAGCCCCCACAAACTTAAAAGAGCGGCAACAGTCAAAATGCTACCGCTAAACAAAAGCAATGCACTAGCAATAGCTGCCATAAGCAAAGGGAGTAGTGCCAAAGTCTGATAAAATCTCGCATTCAGAAATTTAGAAACTATCACCGTTCCGGTAAATCCAGCTGCACCAATTGCAAACAAGATTAAAGAGAGCTCAGTAGTATTTACCCTTGTGACGTTCTCCAGAAATGGGCGTATATACGTAAATAACGCAAACTGTCCCATAAAGAATAACCCGCAGGCCAGCATACCTGTTGATACTACAGAAAACTTGAACAGAGCAAAAACAGAGACTCGCTCATTCCGGTTAATCTCGTTTTTCATATCCGGCAGACTAAAGTGTTGCCAGATAAAAACGACAATCGCAATTGGCACCAGACTCCAAAAGGCACCACGCCAGCCAATAGTTGTCCCTAAATAACTACCAATTGGTGCGGCGATAACCGTTGCCAGTGCATTACCACCATTAAATATTGCTAGTGCACGTGGAACCATACTTGGAGGCACTAGCCTAATCGCGGTTGCCGCCGACATTGACCAAAATCCACCAATCACTACTCCAATCATGGCGCGACCTAACATATAAACGGGATAACTCGAAGACATCGCCACAACGACTCCTGAAATGGCCATCAGAACGGTCAAACCAAGCAAAAGATATTTTCGATTAAGTTCTCCTGCAATATTGGATATGGTCAGACTGGTCAAAACAGCAAAAACACCAGAAATAGTGATCCCTTGGCCAGCCAATCCTTCGGTGACGTTCAAATCTGCGGCAATCGGCGTAAGCAGACTGACGGGCAAAAACTCTGATGCAATAAGCACAAAAATGCAGAGTGTCATAGAAAACACGCCACTCCAGTGTGCATCGGTCATATGGCGAGACTTATTAAAACTCAGTGCAGACATGTTTATTTTCTCTGAATGTGCGGCGGACCGTACGAGGACGCAACTCATGGTTTAGCGAGCAGTAAAGTTGATATGATGTAAACTTCTCAGGCACGCTTCGAGTCACATCACGCCGATTAAGACAGATATAAAAATCACCTCCTTATGAGAGGTGACTTTTATCTAAATGTTGAAGCTGAAACTTATTTCAAGTTGTTTTTGAAAAACTGTTCGAACTTTATAAATGGAATTTTGCCTGCAACGTTATCGTATAAATCGACATGGTTAGCCCCTGGCACAACGACGAGTTCTTTTTCTTTGCTACCGACAGCGTCGAAAGCATCCTCTGCGAAATAGCGAGAGTGGGCATTTTCACCAGTCACAATTAGCGTAGGAATGGTGATTTCGTTTGCATAACTCAGCAAAGGCATGTTCATAAATGAAAGCGGCATCGTCGCATTCCAAGCGCCAGTGGAGTTCACTGAACGCTCATGAAAACCACGTGGCACTCGATAATAATCAAAAAACTCTTTCAATACTGGATGTGGATCTGCTGACAAGGTTTCTGGCAATATGCGATCTGACGCAAATACATTAGCGTTTTCGTCGACATAGAGATCATGTCCACCCGGCGCGAAAGTACCGTTCTCTGCATCTCTCCAGCGTTGTGCGTTCAAATACTGTAATACTGCTTTGCGGTCGGCAGTTGTATAGCGGTCTTTGCCATCACCCACACCATGGCCCATTGCTCGGCTCATGTCATACATAACACTGGTAGCCACGGCCTTAACACGAGTATCCATCGCTGCGTCGTTTAGTGCCATACCGCCCCAACCACAAATACCTAGCAAGCCAATACGTTGGCGGTCCACTTCATTTTGCAACCCTAAAAAATCTACAGCGGCACTGAAATCCTCGGTGTTGATATCTGGCGAGGCAAGATTACGTGGTGCTCCACCACTTTCACCCGTGTATGATGGATCAAACGCTAATGTCACGAATCCTGCTTCAGCCAACGTTTGTGCATATAGCCCACTGGACTGTTCCTTAACTGCGCCAAATGGACCACTAATAGCAATCGCCGCGAGTTTTTGAACATTACGCTCTTTTGGCATGTAGAGATCGCCTACTAAAGTGATCCCATAGCGATTCGTGAAACTCACCTTTCTGTGTTCGACTTTATCGCTCTGGGCAAATGTTTTATCCCACTTTTCGACCATCGAAACTGGTACATTCGGATTGAGTGTTGCGGCATTACTCATAATAGATACTCCACTTAATGTTGCAGTTAGCAGAATGACTGGTATAGCAGTAGTCAGTTTTTTGGTGAAAGTTTCCATAAATATCTTCCTTAAAACGTCATTGGAGCAGCTTTCATATGGACAAGATTGCAGAACTTTTAAACAATTGGGGCCATTATACTTAGCAAAAAACGCGATGATTAGAGGGTGTTTTTTGCTATGATTAATATTATTTTGTTATGAATATGATTTACCAATCGGTGGAGTAAAAGGCAAAAACGATGGCTAAACGGGAAAACTACAATGAGCTATTTCTGTTTATGGCAGTGGTACAGGAAGGTAGCTTTACCGCAGCAGCGAAAAGGCTTGGGATGGCTCAATCTGGTATCAGCCGTTCACTCAGAGAGCTTGAACAACGACTAGGTTTGCAACTCTTGGTTCGCACCACGCGAAAATTATCTCTCACGCAGGCAGGTGAACAACTCTATCAAACAGTGCAGTCCGGATTTAAGGCTTTAGATACTGGACTCGCAACACTAGCCGACTATCGTAATACTCCGTCCGGAACAGTACGTATCAATGCCAGTCAGCACGCAATTGATAAAGTTCTGCTCCCGAAGTTAGCAATAATTAAACAACGTTATCCTGACATCAGGATTGAGCTAATCAGTGAAAATCGGTTTGTTGATATTATTGCCGAAAGATTTGACGCGGGGGTGCGCTTAGGCCCTGAAGTGGGAAGCGGTATGGTTGCAGTGCGGATCACTCCCGACATGGAAATGGCTGTAGTCGGCACGCCTGAGCATTTTCGCCGTTACGGTTTTCCCCAAACCCCTGCGGATTTGGCCTTGCACCCCTGCATCGCTTATCAACTTGGTGGTGGAAACATCTATGCTTGGGAACTTAATGAAAATGGTAATGCGGTGACCCACAAGCCCCAAGGTCAATGGGTTTTTGCTGACAGCTTCATGGAAGCAAAAGCAGCGAGGCTGGGGTTAGGATTGGCATATGTCCCTGTGGAATTAGTCACCGAAGACATAGAACAGGGGTCGCTTATACGAGCATTACAACGTTACAGCCTACGGATGGATGGTTCATTCCTTTATTATCCTCATCGTAATGTCTCACCAGCGTTACGAGCGATAATTGATATTTTGAAAATTTGAAAAGTTTTGACGAAATTTTATTCGGTGGTAACAAGCGCTCTTAAAAATAGTTGCTACTAATCCCACACTCCAATTAAATGACAGTAACTCCCCATTTTGGCATTACAAAAACTTGGTCAACAAGCATTGTTCGATACCTGTCATTGAACAACACCGAAACACGCTTTGGGGCAATATCTTTTAGCCAGATGAACAGTTCAATGGTCGTAAAGATTGTCATTGTTGCAACTGTGACCGTTGGCGGCATGGATGCCGCCATCGAGCCTATAGGGACATATTCACGGCGTGTCACTGGGGAAACAATGACAATTCATCCTGCACACCTGACGACAAACTTATCTCGTATTGGGGCAAAAAGCTTTTAGCCAATGAACAGTTCAATGGTCGTTAAGATTGCCATTGTTGCAACTGTGACAGCTGGCAGCAGATGCCGCCGTCGAGCCTATAGGGATACTTCTAATTAAATAGAGAGGTGACAGGTTAACACCCGACTAATCCACCTTGTTGTCATCTGCATGTCACTTAAGCTTCATCATTCAGTCAAAGCTCGTCACTAACCTCTAAGGCAGTCAACAGCCGCATAGGGTGAATATGAGATGACTGGAGCTAATTACAGGGGACTTGATCGCACGCTTATCGACGCACTTAAGACTCCCCGTAACTCTTCCCGTAACACTCCTTCCAACTCCTCCGACAATGCTCCATCCAGTGTTAACACTACTTCCTTCTCAACATCACATATTGCCAACGCCGCAAATAACCAAGCCATCACAGTCAACGCCCTCTGGTTATCGGATATCCATCTAGGTTGTAAGGATTGCAAAGCCGACTACCTGTTAAACCTATTAAATACCGTGCGTTGCCAGCACTTGTATCTGGTCGGCGATATTGTGGACTTATGGGCGCTCAAACGCCGCCTGCACTGGCCCGAGAGCCACAATAAGGTATTGCAAAAGCTGATTGAACTGGCACAAAACGGCACTCAGGTGATGTACCTGCCGGGTAACCACGATGAGTTAATCAAGCCCTATGCCGAACTGACACTGCTGAATATCAAAATTGCTCGCCAACATATTCATCAGGGCATTGGCGGCCACAAACTGTTAATGCTGCATGGCGATCAGTTCGATGCCGATGTTTGCGTTGGGCGCTTCTACGCCATCTTGGGCGATCACCTCTACGACTTGTTGCTGTTCCTCAACCGTAATCTCCATCGCCTGCGTGAGCGTTTAGGCTACCCGTATTGGTCACTCGCCAGCTATATCAAATCCCGCGTTGGCAAGGCACAAACGGCTATCGCCCGTTTCCGCCAAGCCGTGGTGAATTATGCGCAGCACTACGATGTGGATGGTGTGATCTGCGGCCATATCCACCAGCCAGAGCTATCGATTCGCCCTCGAGATAACCAATACACCACGCCGGATAAGCGCCAGATAATCTATGCCAATGATGGCGACTGGGTCGAAAACTGCAGCCTGATCACCGAAACCTTAAGTGGGGAATTACAGCTCTGCCGCTGGAACGAGCAAAGCGTAAACCTCGATATTCTGAGCAGTATTGTGCTGGCGCAAACGCCGCCCAAAGCGCCTGTTAACACACCGAAACCTATTCCACAAACTGCCACACACAGCCCAAAACAAGCAGAAATCCAACCAAGGGATGTCGCCTAATCATGAATCCATTAACTCCTCATACCCCAAATGCTGAATCATTAAGCCCTAACACATTAAGCGCCAATGCTTTAACGCAAAACACAGCCACTGGATTGGCGGCCATGCCACAGCCCGCCTTAAAAGCCAGTTCGATGATCTTTACCGTCGATAATGTGGTGGAGCAAAACCTGCCCGCCCTCAAGGACAAACCTTGGTTAGCCAAGCCAACTAAGGCCATGCTGCGTTACCTGTTGAATGAAAAACAATGTAACGAGATAGCCAATCAGTTTGCCTATCTGCAAGGGGTCGATTTTGTCGAGCAAGTGCTCGCCAGCTTCGATTTTAGTTTTACCGTGCCCGCCAACGAGGTCGAAAATATACCCTGCGAGGGCCGCGTGGTGATCTTCGCCAATCATCCGATTGGCTCCCTCGATGCCCTCGCCCTGATTAAACTGGTCAGCGAAATTCGCCCCGATATCAAGGTTGTGGCGAACGAGCTCCTGATGGCACTCGAGCCTTTGCATTCTATCCTGCTGCCAGTGCGTAATATGACGGGCGGCACGCCGAAACAGCACCTCGAAAAAATCCACCAGCATCTGCGTAATGAAGGCGCGGTACTGATTTTCCCGTCGGGAGAAGTATCTCGCCTGCGCCCGAATGGCGTACGCGATACCCAGTGGCACTCAGGCTTTTTAAAGATGGCGATTTCCTGTAATGCGCCGCTGCTGCCAATCTTTTTGGATGCCAAAAACTCCGCCACCTTCTACGGCGCCTCGATGATTTACAAACCCTTAGCCACATTGCTACTGGTCAAGGAGATGTTTAAACAGGCTAAGCGCAATATGCCTATTCGCATCGGCGAGCTTATCCCGAATGAAGCCGTGCGCTCGATGGATTTTCCGCTAAAGACCAAGATAAAACTGCTGAAGAATCATCTGTATCGCATCGGTAAAGATAAAGACCCGCTGTTTATCACCCAAAGCGCCATCGCTCACCCTGAGTCGCGCCGAGATCTGCAAGCCGCGCTGCAACAATGTGAACTCCTCGGCGAAACCCAAGATAACAAGCTGATTTATTTGTATCAGCATCAAGACAGCAACCCCATCATGCGCGAAATTGGTCGCCTGCGGGAAATCGCCTTTCGCGCCGTCGGTGAAGGCACGGGCAAGCGCCGCGATATCGATAAATACGATTCCTACTACCAACATCTGGTGTTGTGGGATAAAGAGCAGTTTGAAATTGTCGGCGCCTATCGTTTCGCCAGCGGCGAGCAAGTGCTAAATCGCTACGGCGACAACGCCCTCTACAGCCAATCCCTGTTCCAATATGCCGACGGCTTTATGCCCTTCGTCAAACAAGGCTTAGAACTTGGCCGCAGCTTTGTGCAGCCCAAATATTGGGGCAAACGCAGTCTCGACTACCTCTGGTTTGGCATTGGCGCCTTCCTCGCTAAACATCCCGAATATCGCTACCTGTTTGGCCCAGTGTCCATCAGCAATCAACTGCCTGGCAGCGCGCGGGAGATGTTAGTGCATTTCTACTCCAAGGAGTTTGCGCCAGCACAGCAGCTGGCGGTGTCCATGTCGCCCTTTGGGCTATCCAAGCAGCGCAAGTTGCAGTTGGATGAACTCTATTCGGGCGAGGATTACCCAAGCCACTTTAAGCAACTCAAACAAATGCTGGCGAGTATGGGCGCCGCGGTACCAACCCTATACAAGCAGTATGGCGAGCTGTGTAAGCAGGATGGGGTGAAGTTTCTCGCCTTCGGGATCGATGCCGATTTCGGCGATTGTGTCGATGGCTTAGTCTTGGTCGATACCCATAAACTCAAAGGGAAAAAGTACCAGCGTTATATCGGCGCCCATTTACCCGAGGACTTACGCAACCCCTTGATGGCGGAGGATGAAACCGAGGAGCAGGATTAGGCCTGTTCATGTCTAAGATATTGGCTAAATAAACATCGGTCTGTTATAAGTATCTGTAATACAGTGCATTAACGATACACGTCCTAGAAAGGGGTTTATCATGCCGATCATTATCGCCGATATTATGCGTACCCGAGTCGTCACGGTCGAAATGGACGATCGTTTAACCGTGGCGAAGGAGATTTTCGAACAGGCAAACTTCCACCATCTGCTGGTGGTGGATGAATATAAACTCGAAGGCGTATTGTCGGAGCGCGACTTGCTGCGTGCCATCAGCCCGAATCTGGGTAGCAGTGCCGAAACCGCTAAGGATCTCGAGACCCTACAAAAACGCGTCCATCAGGTGATGACCCGTAATCCTGTTACCGTTGCGCCGCATGTGTCGCTCGATGCTGCGACGCACACCCTGCTGGAACACAATATTGGCTGTTTGCCCGTGCTCGATAATGGCGATTTGGTCGGGATAGTGACTTGGAAGGATTTACTGCGAGCCTATTGTGAACACAATGAGGTCAATGAAAGCGAGTGCTAACGGCACTCGCTGTCGACTTTATAAACTAGATTGCCCAGCCGCCCATATAGAAGGCCACAAGGCCCAGCGTAATGGCGAGCACGCCTAACTTAAGCTGACGGATTTCACCGCTAAAAATGCGGCCAACCACTAAGGTCACAAAGCCAAGCATAATACCCGTCACAATGTTACAGCTGAGGATGATAAATACGGCGCAGGTTAATCCCGCCATCGCATCGACCTTGTCGTTAAAGTCCAGCTTAGTCACATTGCTGAGCATCAACAGCCCCACATACATCAGCGCAGGCGCCGTGGCATAGGCAGGCACTAAATAGCTAAGCGGCGCTAAAAACACCATCAGCAGGAATAATCCACCCACTATGGTCGCGGTTAAACCTGTCTTACCGCCCGCCGCCGTACCCGCCGCCGATTCGATATACACCGCCGCAGGGGCGCCACCAACGATACCCGCAAACATGCTGCTGACAGAATCTGACGTTAATGCCTTGCCACCGCCGACGATATTATCGTCTTTATCCAGCAGATTAGCTTGCCCCGCTACCGCGCGGATAGTGCCAGTGGCATCAAAAATCGCCGTCATCACCAGCGCCAGTACAATCGGTAATACCACAGGATTCAAGGCGCCCATAATATCCATTTGACCAATCAGCGAGTGCTCAGAGGTAAAATCAGGCACGGCGAAGAAGCCTTGGAATGTCACGCTTGGATCAAACACTAAACCGAACAGGGATAGGCCAATAATCACCAGTAAAATCCCGCCGGGTACGCCGCGACGCTCTAAACCGATAGTGGCCGCTAAGCCCAGCACGGTAGCGATAACAGGCAAGCTGTTAATGTCGCCTAACTTCACTGGCAGACCCGCGTCGTTGGCCACAATCAACTGCACACTGTTAGTGGCAATTAAGAGTAAAAACAAGCCAATACCTATACCTGTACCATGGGCAATCCCCTTGGGTAGGTTAGTCAGCACCCATTGACGCACGCCCGTGACACTCACAACGGTAAAAATCACGCCCATCCAAAAGATGGCGCCTAAGGTCACAGGGATACTCATGCCCTGACCTAACACTAAACCGAAGGCGGTAAAGGCGGTGAGTGAAATCGCACAACCAATAGCCATGGGGAGATTTGCCCAGAGTCCCATCAGCAGTGAGCCAAAGGAGGCGATTAAACAGGTAGCGACGAACACGGCGCCGGGATCGAATCCCGCTTTGCCTAACATATTGGGTACCACAATCACTGAGTACACCATAGCGAGGAAGGTGGTTAACCCTGCAATCACTTCTTGGCGAACTGTGCTACCACGTTGTTGAATTGAAAAAAAACGGTCCAGAAACGAACCTGAGGGTACGGCTGTTGAACTCAATTGCTCAGACATATCTTGTTATACCTTGTGATCTCTTAAAATAGGGTCGATACCAATTGGCTTAACCATTGGCGACGCTGGCTGCGGCAGATTAGAGCCCCAAATCCAATGACTTGGGTGAGAGATCCACATCATTCTCCTACATCGGGAAAAATCCATGATCTGCAAGCAGTGACGCTTTGCATCGTTAAAATGGCTTCAACGACACAAACGCAGCCTTTGTTGGGCGCGGATAATACTGTAAACGCCGCCAGATAGCTAAGACCTCGCCTGCACTTCAGTAAATAATTAGCGAAAAAATTCAAAATCAGTGTTTAAAAAAACGCCTAAACCGCATGACAAACTGCCGAGTTCGATCACAGAAATACAATTAACTCTCTGTCAGTAAAAGCAAAACTTATTGGCTTTTAAAATTTTCATAATTTTTCATATATTGTCAAAGCCCATTCATCCCAGCAGGCAAGTCCATTCACATCTGCCCTTTATAGTGCTCCCATCAAAAATCGCTTTCGAACGGAGCTCTTCCCAATGACAAAGCCCACCATGCAAACATCGGATAAGTCCACACGCAGCAATGAGTTAAAGGCGCTGGGATTCATCATTTTCATACTCTTTCCCGCACTGACGGTCGCGGGGATCAGTCTCTACGGTTTCATCATTTGGATGATCCAAGCCTTCGGCGGCGTTGTCGGCCACTAATTCACTGATACATTGAGGACGCTATTATGAAGTGGTTAATCAACCTCTGGCGCACACTAAACAAACCCACAAAAGCTCTCACCTTAGGCGCTGTCAGCATCAGTGCTTTTATCATGGGCATCATCTTCTGGGGCGGATTTAACACCGCACTGGAAGCCACCAACACCGAAGCCTTCTGTATTAGCTGCCACAGTATGGAAAGCAAGCCTTACCAAGAGTTGCAGGAAACTGTGCATTGGTCGAATCACTCTGGCGTGCGCGCCACCTGCCCCGACTGTCACGTGCCCCACAACTGGAGCCGTAAGATTGCCCGTAAGATGGAAGCTTCCCACGATGTCTGGGGCTGGTTATTCAACACGGTCAACACCCCTGAAAAATTTGAAGCTAAACGCCTCGAAATGGCGAGCCGCGAATGGAAACGTTTCGATCGCGACAATTCTCTGGCCTGTAAAAACTGCCACAACTACAACTCGATCAAGTGGGAAAGCATGTCACCACTGGCGCAAAAACAGATGAAACGCGCCGCCGAAATCGACCAAAGCTGTATCGATTGCCACAAAGGCATTGCCCACCATTTACCTGAAATGGGCACGGCCCGCGCACCCGAACTCATCGCCGAAGTCGGCGCTGGCGTCAGCTCAGTCGAAACCAACCAAACCTACTACAGCGCCCTGACTAAGCCACTGTTCTTTAGTGAAAAAGGTGACGTTGAAGCCGGTACTTTAAACGTTGCGACTAAAGTAAAAGTGCTCGAAACCCAAGGTAAGCGTATCAAAATTGGTATCGATGGCTGGCGTAAGAAAATCGGCGCAGGCCGCGTGATCTACATGGACTTTGGCGTAAACATTCTGTCGGCGCAGTTAAGCAAAGATGCAGCCGAAACCGAAGGTGTTATCCAAACCTTTGAAGAGAAAGAAGACCCAATGACAGGCCTGAAATGGCAACGGGTAGAAGCCCAAATCTGGACCGATAAGGATTACCTGCTCACCGAGCTGCAACCACTCTGGGGCTATGCCCGCGACACGTTCCGCTCAAGCTGTAGTGTGTGCCACACCCAGCCAGATGAAGCGCATTTCGATGCCAATACCTGGCCAGGCATGTTCCAAGGCATGTTGGCCTTCGTGAACATGGACCAAGACACCCAAGCGCTGGTGCAGAAATACCTGCAGGAACATTCGTCAACCTTCGTGAAAAAAGAGCACTAATTCGGGAGTAATACCATGAATAGAAGAGACTTTTTAAAAGGCTTAGCCTCAACCTCTTTCGTTGCTTTAGGTGGCAGCTCAGTGTTAGCGCCCTTAAACGCGCTGGCCAGCACGGGCTTAAATGAAGACGAATGGCTGACCACGGGCTCGCACTTCGGCGCCTTTAAAATCAAACGTAAAAACGGTGTGATTGCCGAGGTCAAAGCCTTCGATTTAGATAAATATCCAACGGACATGATTAACGGTATCCGCGGCATGGTCTACAACCCATCTCGCGTGCGTTACCCTATGGTTCGCTTAGACTTTTTACTTAAAGGCCATAAGAGCAATACCCAGCAACGGGGGGATTTCCGCTTCGTTCGCGTGACCTGGGATAAAGCATTAAAACTGTTTAAACACTCACTTGATGAAGTCCAAACCAAGTACGGTCCATCGGGCTTACACGCGGGCCAAACCGGTTGGCGCGCAACGGGGCAACTGCATTCCAGCACCAGCCATATGCAGCGTGCGGTAGGAATGCACGGCAACTATGTGAAGAAAATCGGTGACTACTCCACCGGGGCCGGCCAAACCATTCTGCCCTATGTGTTAGGTTCAACCGAAGTGTATGCCCAAGGCACCTCTTGGCCGCTGATCTTAGAAAACAGCAACACTATCGTGCTCTGGTCGAACGATCCTTACAAAAACCTGCAAGTGGGTTGGAACGCCGAAACCCATGAGGCCTTCGCTTACCTCGCGCAGCTAAAAGAGAAGGTCAAACAGGGTAAGATCCGCGTGATCAGTATCGACCCTGTGGTCACCAAAACCCAGGCTTACCTTGGCTGTGAACAGTTATATGTGAACCCACAGACTGACGTGACGCTGATGCTGGCCATCGCCCATGAGATGATCACCCAAAAACTTTACGATGATAAATTCATCCAAGGCTACAGCTTAGGCTTTGAAGAGTTTGTGCCTTACGTGATGGGCACTAAAGATGGTATCGCTAAAACTCCAGAGTGGGCGGCGCCAATCTGTGGGGTTGAGCCACACATCATCCGCGATCTGGCGAAAACCTTAGTGAAGGGCCGCACCCAAATCATGATGGGTTGGTGTATTCAACGCCAACAACACGGTGAACAACCTTACTGGATGGCCGCGGTGCTCGCGACCATGATAGGCCAAATTGGTTTGCCCGGCGGCGGCATCAGCTATGGTCACCACTACTCCAGTATTGGTGTGCCTGCGACAAATGCGGCGGCGCCCGGCGCCTTCCCGCGTAACTTAGACGAGAACCAAAAACCCCTGTTCGATAGCACCGACTTTAAAGGCGCGAGCAGTACGATTCCCGTCGCCCGTTGGATTGATGCGATCCTCGAACCTGGCAAAACCATTGATGCCAACGGTTCGAAAGTGGTGTATCCCGATATTAAGATGATGATTTTCTCGGGTAATAACCCATGGAATCACCATCAAGACCGTAACCACATGAAGCAAGCCTTCCATAAGCTGGAATGCGTGGTCACTATCGATGTGAACTGGACGGCGACTTGCCGCTTCTCCGACATAGTGCTGCCCGCCTGCACCACCTATGAGCGCAACGATATCGACGTATACGGCGCCTATGCTAACCGCGGTATTTTGGCGATGCAGAAGATGGTCGAGCCGCTGTTTGAAAGTTTGTCAGACTTTGAAATCTTCACTCGCTTTGCCGCATTGATGGGTAAAGAGAAAGAATACACCCGCAATATGAGCGAAATGGAGTGGATAGAAACCCTCTATAACGAGTGTAAAGCCGCGAACGCGGGTAAGTATGAGATGCCAGATTTTGCCACCTTCTGGAAGCAAGGTTATGTGCACTTTGGTGATGGCGAGCTGTGGACACGCCACGCCGACTTTAGAAATGATCCTGAAATCAATCCATTAGGTACGCCTTCTGGCTTGATTGAAATCTTCAGCCGTAAAATTGAACAGTTCGGTTATGACGACTGCCAAGGCCATCCAATTTGGATGGAAAAAGCCGAGCGTAGCCATGGCGGCCCAGGTTCGGACAAATATCCTGTGTGGCTACAATCTTGCCACCCGGATAAACGTCTGCACTCACAGATGTGTGAGTCGAAGGAATACCGCGAAACCTACACAGTCAACGGCCGCGAGCCCATCTACATCAGCCCTGTGGATGCCAAAGCGCGCGGCATTAAAGATGGCGATATAGTGCGCGTCTTTAACGACCGTGGCCAACTGTTAGCGGGCGCAGTGGTATCGGATCGCTTCCCTAAAGGTGTAGTGCGAATTCATGAAGGCGCATGGTATGGCCCTGTGGGTAAAGATGGCAGCGTCGAAGGCGGCGCCGAAATCGGTGCCCTGTGTAGCTATGGCGACCCGAATACTCTGACCTTAGACATTGGCACCTCGAAGTTGGCTCAAGCCTGCTCAGCCTATACTTGTCTGGTCGAGTTTGAGAAATACCAAGGCAAAGTCCCTAAGGTCAGCTCCTTCGATGGTCCTATCGAAGTCGAAATCTAACCGAGCCCACAAGACGATGCGCCTAGTCAACTAGGCGCATTCCACTGTTAATCTTGAGGAACATGCGATGAGCAACGTCGATATCAATCATGCCAGAGCCTTAGTGTATCAACTGCTGTCTTCTCTGTTTGCCCGTGAAATTGATGAGCCGCGCCTTAAGCAACTCACCAGTGAGCAAGCGCAGCAATTCTGGACACAACTGGGTTATGCGCCCGAGTTTACTGCACCAGTCGCCAGCATACAGAAGGTGCTGAATGGCTTAACGAGCGATGAAGCCTTGCTCGAACTTGCCGCCGATTATTGCGGTTTATTCCTTGTAGGCACAAAGCACAGCGCCTCGCCCTATGCCAGCCTGTACTTGAGCCCCGAGGAAGAACCCTTGCTATTTGGGCAGCAGCATCAACAAATGAGCGAGTTTTTACACCAGAGTAAACTGCAAGTGCAGAGTCACTTCCCTGAACCTGCCGATCACTTAGCCGTGATCCTCGCCTATATGGGGCACTTAGCTTGCCACAGTGAAGATGCCGCCCAGTTAAGCTTTCTAAATGCCTGTATAGACTCATGGTTATCAAAGTTTGTCGCCAAGGTCATTGAGTGTGATAGCAAGCACAGCAATGGCTTTTACAGCGCTCTCGCCACACTCACTCTCGCTTGGGTGCAGCAAGATAAACAGCAGTTAGAACAAGCAATGCATTGATCGCCACCAGCCTAAAGCCCGAGTAGCGTTAAACCCAAGTAGCGTTAAACCCAAGTAGCGTTAAACCAGAGTAGCATTAAGACTCAAGGTGATGGCTCATGTCCCTCCCTAGAATAAATGAACAAAAGCGGCTCCCATGGGAGCCGCTTTTTTATTCCTCGATTTGCATTAGTTAGGCAGAAATACGAGCTGAAAAGGACGACTCACTTATAGAGTTAACCTCTTTTCGCGAATCCTTTGTTGCTAATCCCGTGCAGCTAATCCAGTGTTGCTATCCCTGTGTTGCAAGCCACTGCTCAAGCGCTGTTATCGACGCCTGCCAGCAGGCGGTTAATTCAGTGACCGCCTTGCTATCCAATGCATTTTCCCCTGTGGTGTTGAGTGTTTTCTCCCACTGCTGACAACACACGGTCAGTGCTTTTAGCCCCATGCTGGCACTGCTGCCCTTAAGCGCGTGCAATAGTTTTGCGCCTTCGCTGAAATGCGCCACAGAGCTTAGCGCCGAGAGTCGCTCAATTTGCTCGGCACTGGAGGTTCGATAGAGCGTCAACATATCACTCACGGCTTTCACGCCTAAGACCTCGACATCTTGCTGTAACTGGTTAAGATCTAACAAGGTTTCAGCTTGATGGTTCTGGCGAGTAGGTTCTGCCTTATTCGGCGATGACTCATACGATGAGGCTGGTATTGAAGCAGGCACACGCGCAACACCTAACCATTCTGTCAGGGTTTGCAGGCTCAAGGGTTTAGCTAATACAGTATCAAACCCCGCCTCCCGATAGAGGCTAAGGTCCTCCGTCTGCATCTGCGCGGTAAAGGCGGCAAACTTCACCTTGTCATTGGCGAATAACGCCTTTAACTGGGGTAATAGGGTGAGTCCAGAGCCATCACTCAGTTGGATATCGAGCATCACGGCATCGAATGCCTTATCGCCACTCACATGCGCCAGCGCCTGCTGACAACTGACAGCTAAGCTGGAACTGTGGCCCAAATGCGCCAAAAATCCCTGCGCGACCATGGCATTGACCTTGTTGTCTTCAATCACTAACACCCGCAGGGGATTAACCCGTTTTTGCACATGAGTTTGCGTATCCAATGCCTTGTCACACAGGGTAAAGCTCAGCTCAAAACCAAATTCACTGCCCTTGCCTGGCTCGCTCTTGACCCAAATGCCAGGCCCCTGTGCATCCATCAGTTCAACTAACTGTTTGCAGATGGCAAGCCCTAAGTCTGTCCCACGGCTGCGCCCCTGATTAGGCAATACGCAGTAAGGCATAAATAATTGCTCGCGCACCTCGGGGGCAATCCCCACTCCGGTATCGGCCACCACAAAGGCTAACTTATCGCCTCGAACGCTGACATTGAGACTCACGCCGCCTTCGGGGGTGAATTTAATGCCGTTACCAATCAAGTTAAACAGCACTTGTCTCAACTTAGGGCCATCAATCTGAATACACGCGGGTAACTGGGGGCGATTCAGCCTTAGGCTCAATCCCGCCAAATTGGCGCCCGCCACCATGATCGCCAGCACTTCATCGAGCAGGGCATTGATATCCGTTGGCCGCGGCTCATTGGTTAAATTGCCCTGCTCGAGGCGAGAGAAGTCGAGAATATCGCTCAGCACGGTTTGCAGCAGCGTGCCGCTGTATTGCGACAGCGCGAGCATCTGTTGCTGTGCTGGCGGTAATTGGCTATGGCCGAGCAAGGTGAGCGTCCCGAGTAAGCCATTGAGCGGGGTGCGAATTTCATGGCTCATGGTCGCCAAGAATTGGGATTTTGCCTGACTCGCCTCCTCGGCAACGATTCTTGCCTTAGCGTGGCCTTTGGCCTCCGCATCGAGGCGCAGGTTGGCTTCGGCCAATTCCTGCGTGCGCGTGGCCACGGTTTGTTCGAGGGCCTTTTTATGCTCGGTCAGCTCATCGGCGACCTGGCGTAAATCCGTCTGCAATTTCAGGTTATGGGCGGTTTTTCGCTTAAATGCCTCGATAGCATTGGCCATGGCGGTCAATTCATCGTCGCCGTGGGCATCGAGGCTCACATTGGTGTCTCCTAAACTTAAGCGCGACATGGCTTCGGTTGCCTGATTTAACCTCAAGGCAATGCCGCGATAGATCACCCGATAAACCACAACAGCTATGATAACCAACATTAATATGCCCGTGCCCCACAGCCCCAAGCGGGCGTAAGACAACTGCATTAAGTAATCACTTCGCGCCAGCTCAGCCCGCTGCTGCTGTTGATTAAGCGCACTGTCCACCCGCGTATTGAGGCTATAGAGTTTTTCCGCTAACTCCTGCTGCTGACGCTGTTGGCGCTGCAGGCTTTGGCTCAGTTCTCGCTGTAATTTAATGATTTTTGGGGTATGGAGAAGAATAGCCAGCTCCGCCTTTAGCGCATTGAGCCTGCCGGGGTCGCGGATAAGCTCAGCCACTGTGGTGAGCGCCATTAAATCGATTCCCACCTCTGCCGCTGGCGCCTCAGTGGTCGCCAGCTCGATAGCCGTCCCTTGTTTTGGATAATCTGGATGATTTGGATGATTTGGATGATTCTGCGCCATGGGGTGCGCTGGTGCAGTGCTGGCAAAGGTGGCCAATAAACGGGGAACACTCAATTGCAGTTCGGACTGTAGTTCGGATGCCTCAAATAACTGACTGAGCAGCGCAATTTGATGCACTAACTTGAGTGCGCGGTTGAGCTGCTCCTGCACATCTAACTCTCGCTCAATCACATCATCGAGCAATTGGCCACTGCGTTTATCCCCCGCCATATCCGGATAGGCTTGGCTGAGTTTTGCCAAAATCGCCGACTCGACAACCGCCAATTCGGATTGTAATAATTCAGAGGCACGGCCTGCGGCAACCGATAATTCGCGAGCTCTGAGCTGTAACTCATCGCCTAAGGTAATGCGCTGGCCGACACTCTTACCCAATAAGGTTAATTGCTCGATGATTTGCCCAGCTAATACGGATAGATGATTATCTTCGTTCACATCCAGAGTTAGTAACACTTTGATGCTATTTAACATTGTGGCGCTTTCAAGGCTGAGCTTACGGCCGATAAATTCCCGCTGCCGCTCATCCTCAACTTGGCCTAACTGGGTCACGCCATCGGATAAGGCATTAGAGGCCTGCACTAATTGGCGCGCGGCTTGAGAGGCGGGTAAGGATTCTTCATACAGGTAACTGTCGGCCTGTTTGAGCCAATGCAAACTCAGGCTACCTAAGCTAACCAGTAGCAACAGCAATACCCCAAGCACGCCGAAGGCGAGCATGAGTCTGCCGGTTAAACTACTTCGCGATAAAGATAAAGGCGCCACACTTGTTCCTTCTGTTACAATGCCTTCGAGATAATCACTGTGGATGATACGAGACAATGGGAAAATTTTGGCAAGCTTTGCTCACACTCACCACTTTTGGCCTGTTATGTTTACCTGCAGCAAGCGCCAACAGCCAAACTTGGCCATTAGAGCAACGCCATCCCTTTAATGCCAAAATTCAACAGGCGCAGGCGCTTGATTATCATCCCCTGAGTAAGGCACAACAGGCTTGGCGCATTTGTGCCTTAGTGCCTCATCTTAAGGACGCCTATTGGATTGGCATCGACTACGGCCTGATCCAACAGGCGAAACACTTAGGTGTGTCGCTGGATCTGTTCGAAGCTGGCAGCTACTACCATCAAGATAAACAGCTCGAGCAATTAAGCGCCTGCATGAAGGGAGATTACGACGCGATTTTGCTTGGCGCCGTGAGCCCCAATCTGCTCGAACATTTCTCTGAGCCATTAACCAAACCCGTGCTCGCCCTAGTCAATAAACTCAATGCAGAGCAAGTGCAGACCCATATCGGCGTTAACTGGTATCAAATGGGACTAAGCGCGGGCAATTTTATTAAGGCAGATGCCAAGGCGCATTCGCCCAGCCAGCCGACTACCTTGGCCCTCTTAGCCGGCCCCGAAAACCTAGGTGGTACCGATTTAGTCGAACAAGGCATTCGCCATGCCCTTGAGGGCAGCAATGTCAGCATCAGTGCGATTCAGCATGCCGATAACAATCGCAATCTCTACCGCGACCAATTACAGATACTGCTTAAGGCTCAGCGCCCCAACTATATTCTTGGTAGCGCGGTGGCGATAGAAGCCGCCGTCAGCACCCTCAAACAAAAACAGCTGACGCAAGACATCAAGCTGGTGAGCAGTTACTTATCCCCAGCGATTCTGCGCGGCTTGAAGCGACAAAAAGTGGTATACAGCAATGATGACTTGGTCGTGTTACAGGGCAAACTCGCCATCGATGTCACGGTAAAACAACTCGAAGGCACCGCACCTTTTGGCGATATAGGTCCCGCTATCGTTGAGCGCACGACCACACCAAATACCCTATTAGATCTTAGCGTTAGCCTCGCAGAAGCGGATTTTTATCCCCTGTATCAAGTGCGCCCCTGAGCGCTTTACATAGCGATTAACTCAGCGCTCAACACAATATTTTAGTTAGAGATTAGTCATCCACCTTAGCGGCAAACAAATAGCCCTCACCATGGACAGTGACAAAGAGTTCGGGATTAAGCTTATTACGCAGGCGGCGGATGATGACATCTATGGTTCTGTCATTCACATCCTGATTGCGATGACTGGTTTGCTGCATTAAGCGCTCGCGGGAAAGTACCTGCTGCGGATGCAAAGCAAAGGCGGTTAATAACTCAAACTCGGCCTTAGTGAGCTTGATAAGCTCATCCCCTTGGCGCAGCTTACGGCTGTTTAATTCAAGCCGATAACCTTCAAAACTCATCACATCATCGGGCTCGGATAATTCCTGCACCAACGCTTGTTCGGCTTGTTTTACCAGAGAAATCCGCCACAGTAGGTTTTTAACCCTAACCAATAGCTCCCGCAGCTCGAAGGGCTTAGTCACATAATCATCGGCGCCCATCTCGAGACCAACGATTTTATCAATTGATTCATCACGGCCCGAGACTAAGATAATCCCCACATGGGAGCGGCTACGTAACTCACGGGTTAAACTTAAGCCATCTACCCCGGGCAGGTTAATGTCTAACATAATTAAATCAATATGTTGACGATTAAACTCGTGCCACATCTGCTCGCCATCGGCCGCCTCGACAACGCGGTAACCTTCTTTTTCAAAATACCCTTTCAATCGAGCACGAATCACCGCTTCATCATCGACAACGAGCACACTATAGGCCATGTTCTACATCTCTTATTTTGCTTAACTGAATTATTCATACTTTTTCATATTTGCATATGAGGAAAAGGTAAAATATGCGATCTCCGTTACTTTCTGGCACAAAAAACTGCCGAACTTTTACAGTAACATCAATATGACATATGCTTAGGCATATTGATTGGGGTGAGCACTAACAAACTATGAACAATAAAGAAGTCGTGATTGATGAAAGACGAAAGTTCTCGCGGATCCTCTTTGCCGCTAGCGCATCGGTACACCAAGGTGATAAACAGTGGCAAACCACCATACTCGACCTCAGCCTAAATGGTGCTCTGGTGGACGAACCTGCCGGATTTAGCCATACGGATGCGCCTATCACCCTCAGTTTTACCCTACCGGGCTCGGATATTGAGCTACAAATGGAGACCGAGTTAGTGCATCAACGCAACCAACAACTGGGGCTCAAGTGTAAATTTATCGATGTTGACAGCATCAGCCACCTCAAACGCATCGTTGAGCTGAATCTCGGCGATGCGTCGATACTGAATCGTGAATTGGCGCTATTTATCGAGAAACACAACAGCGCCGATTGAGCGGAAAAGTTGAGTGTGACACAGGCTGCACCGCCGAAAAACCCATAAAAAAAACAGCGCCATTGGGCGCTGTTTTTGTTTTGATGATTATATCGCTTCGAGGGCTTCGGATAATTTTGCCACGCCCACCACTTCCATACCTGCGGGCGGCTTTTTTGGCACATTGGCACGGGGCACAATCGCCCGCTTAAAGCCATGTTTGGCGGCTTCGACGAGGCGTTCTTGGCCATTTGGCACAGGACGAATTTCCCCGGATAACCCCACTTCACCAAACACCACTAAATCGCTCGGTAAAATATCGCCACGGAAACTCGACACCATGGCCAGCAGCAAGGTTAAGTCGGCACTGGTTTCCGTCACTTTAACCCCGCCAACGACGTTCACAAACACGTCCTGATCCGACATTTGTAAACCACCATGGCGATGCATCACCGCCAGTAACATGGCTAAACGGTTTGCATCCATCCCCACAGCGACGCGGCGCGGGTTCGACATGGCCGAATTGTCCACCAGCACCTGAAGTTCTACCAGCAGCGGACGCGTGCCTTCCCACACCACCATGACTAAGGAGCCCGAGGATTCCTCTTCACCGCGGGAAAGGAAAATCGCCGAAGGGTTAGCCACTTCCTTCAAACCACGCTCAGTCATGGCGAATACGCCTAACTCGTTAATCGCCCCGAAACGGTTCTTGTGGGAACGCAAGGTGCGATAACGGCTGTCGCTATCCCCTTCAAACATCACGGAACAATCGATACAGTGCTCGAGCACTTTAGGCCCAGCAAGGCTACCGTCTTTGGTGACATGGCCGACCATGATCACGGCAATGCCGTTTTGCTTGGCAAAGCGAGTTAAATAGGAGGCCGATTCACGCACCTGCGACACACTGCCGGGGCTCGATGCCACATCGCTCATGTGCATGACTTGAATAGAGTCTACGACGATGACTTTTGGCGATTCTTGCAGGGCGACTTCGCAGATCTGCTCCACACTGGTCTCGGATAACATTCGCAGTTTATTGGTTGGCAACCCTAAACGATGGGCGCGCATAGCGACTTGCTGCAGGGACTCTTCCCCCGTCACATAAAGTGCAGGCATTTGCTCGGCTAAATGGCACAGGGTTTGGAGTAACAATGTACTCTTACCGGCACCGGGATGACCGCCAATCAGAATCGCTGAGCCTGGCACTATGCCGCCCCCGAGCACGCGGTCGAGCTCGCCAAAATGGCTCACAATTCGTGGTAAAGCATTGAGGTCAATTTGGTCTAAGGTTTTGACTTCGCTACTGCCCGCACCGGCATAACCCGCAAACTTAGTTCCCCGTCCGGGCGAGGCGGCGCCTAAGCGCACTTCGGTTATCGTATTCCACTCCTGACAAGCACTGCATTGCCCTTGCCAGCGTGGAAAATCCTGTCCACACTCATTGCACACGTACGCGGTTTTATTCTTTGCCATAACTTATTAAAATCTGTATAAAATCAATTTAAGTAACTGTGAATACTGCCGACATTAGACTAACACAGCACGGCATAAAATCAGCATTAGAAAAGACCCTACATGAGTTTAGATAACCATAATGCACTCATAGAACAGCTCAAGCCGCTACTAATGGAACCGAATTTCCAAGAGATTTTTCAGCAGCTGACTGCCGATGAAAACAATTCGACCCGTTTTCTGTTGAAAATGGAGTTGAATCGTTTGGCTTCGCCCTGCACCCGGATTATCGATCTTAGGGATAAGTCTGAGTTGCCCTGCACCGAAGTCATGCTCGGCCAGCAGCGCCATTTTCTCGATGAGCCCGCTAAGCATAGCCTGCAAGCGGCTATGTCTTTATACCGCAATAAGTACACCTTAGGTGTGTATGAATACGTCATCAATGCCCATCAACAGCGGCGACAAAAACTGCGTCAGGTGACACAACAACCGGATGGTGTCGAACCCGAACCTTTTATGGTGCCCGGTGTGGTGCTCGGCAGTTATTTCAACCGCGCAGAAGAGCGGATGAATTACAGTATTCGCATAGCGGTGTCGCAACCCGGGCGAACCGAAATGCCGGGGATCACCGTCGATTTATCGGTTGGCGGTGCACGTATTCGCTTGGCGGCGAATCATCCCTTCGACCTCGACAAGCCCCTCAAGGTCAAACTGCTCGAGCTTAGTGAAGAATATTACTACCCCGATTTACAACTCGGGGTCGATTATCAGATTGTCGATAGCCAAACCAATGGTGAATTCATTTGGTTACGCTTACGCCGGATTGGTGGCACGGATGCCCTAGGTGAAATGCTGGGCAACTTAATCCGAGGCTACAAGCTCCGTTATAAACTGGATGTGAATGATGTCCTAGTGACGGCCTCTGGTCTGGGGTTCGAGCGCCATTACCTACCGCATCTGCCGCATTTGCCTTTGTTTCTCAGTCAGCAGTCCCAATCCATCAGCCATATGCTGCTGAGCCGCGACAATCAGCAGATAGTGCATTATTTTCAGGATGAGAATGATATCAGCCAGTTACCCGCCATGCTGACGCCAGCAAGGCTCTCGGCGCTGGTCAATCATCCCGAAAATCCCGATTACGGATTGTTTTTTAGCTTTACCTACAACGCCCAAGGCTCACTGTATTTTTACTCGGCCACCTTAGCCGAATTAAAAGCCAAGGGCATGACGTCGTTATTCTTAGGTTTTGCCTCAACGAAACCGAGCTGGCGTATTTTCAAACTCATCCCAGATAAGATTTACCATGCGAAAGGTTATCGCCGTGCGACCTTACCGGGGGATGATGCTAAGTACAGCCCGCTGGTGGAGCTGCAATTGTCCCAGTTCAGCCATATGCTGCAACTAATAGATCTTACCAATGAGGATGAAAGGGCTAGCTACAAGGCCTGGCAGGACGATAGCAATGCCAATGCGCTCAAAGCCTTTGGCCAACAGCGCCTAACGGCACACCAAATCAAGCCGGTTTCGATGCAATTTAGTGAGCGTCGACAGGAAGCGCGTTTTGCCTTCAAAACCTTAGTCAATGTGTCACAGGGAGCCCTGAAAGCGACGGGGATAAGCTTAGATATTTCTGGCCGAGGCATGCAGCTGACTCTGGATAATCCGACTGAGTTTGCGACCAACAAGCCAATAATGATCAGTTTGCCTAAGTTGCAGACCATTGCCGGTAAGACTCAGCTGGATAATTTACCCTACCGCCTAGTGCGTACCCGTAAAAATGGCGTGACACTGCATTTAGCCGCAGTGATGGGCCATACGCCCCATGTTGGCGTGGAGTTTTTAAATAAACTGATCGCCCATAACCGTGAAAAACTCGAACAGCTAACAGAGAACAACAGCGAGATAAAAGAGCTGGCCGATGGTTTGAAAAACATTCTGTTGCGCGAGCTGCATTCGGTCCCCTACTTTGTTGAAAAAACAACAAAATCGGCACAGGTCGCCTGTTTAGGGGTCAGCACTGAGCATGATGAGATCAGCGATATTTTTGCCGCTGGCTCCTCGGATACCCTGCAATATAATCTCGCGCCGCTACTAAAAGATGGATTCTTTAAACGGGATATTCTCGATCCTATCCGCCAAATGAAGCCGCAGCAGGATATGGATTTTATTGAGGTATTTATCCAATTGACCCGCCAGTCCCGCGGTCAATTCCATTTAAAATGTGTTCCCGCCACCGAGCTTGGGGATGCACAGGCCAAAATCGCCTTTATCAACCAAAGTAAATTGGCGGGACGCTTTATGGCGCTGCGGATTTACCGTGGTGCGACCGAGAAACCGGATATGGGTTATCTGCGCCGCGAATTGGAATACATCAATATCCACGCCAACCACAGGGCGAAACAACTCGAGGAACAACTCTGGCGGATTATCGGTGTAGGTGAGCTACTCGATATCACCCAAGAGGTGGAGCTGCGCTACCCTGCGCTGCAAAAATAAGCGAGGGCGCATCGCCCTAGTCTTTTAACACTGCCAATTCAAACCCGAGATACCAATCGCGGATCATGGGAAAATGGTCACCCATTGCATCCAGATGGGTCAGCATATCCGCATGGCCATAATCGTGTTTAAAGCCGTTAGCTTTTGAGAGCAGAGTGTATTTTACTTGGCGAAAACCACACTCAGAGATCATATCGGCGACATCTTCGGGATGCCCGAGCACAGTATCGTTTTGCCCGGCAATAAACCACGCGACGGGCCAGTTAGCCGCCTTCGCCGCCTTACCATAATCGAAGCCATCATCATGGTCGAGCCACTCTCCACGCACCCAATCTATGCTTTGAGTTAACGATGCGCGGCTCTCGTTATCCATACCGACACGCAGCTTATCGGCGGCGAGATACCCCTGCCCCACGGCTAAACTCGGGGCGAGACGATTCCAAAACACATCGACCATCAACCATTTTTTAAAGGACTTCACTCGAATCGTGCGTTTACTGCCAAAGGTCAGCAGCGACCGCACACTCTGCTGTAATTCGGGATATCGCGCTAAGGCGCTCGCCATCAAGACGCCGCCCCAAGAATGCGCGCACCAATGCAGCTGCGATGGTGCTGGTTTCCCCTGCTCCTGACAAAGCTGTTGATGCATATTCAAAATATGCTGCTGCACTAATGGCAGTTGCTCACGGATCACCTCCCCTTGCCCCAGAGTAAAGCCACGCGCAATTTTGGGTAGACTCAAACCTCTGCCCGCCGTATCCAGCACATACACCACAAAGCCCGCCTGAGCGAGAAAACATCCTAAGCCTCGGCCACTTTGGCTGTAAAATACCCGGCCATTGGACATGGCACCATGTAACATCAAGATCGGAGGCTTCGAAAAATCCGGATTAGTAGGCAATAACTGGCGCAGATGCAGCTGTCCATCTCGGTACGGAATATAGAAGGAAGTTTGTGCGGGCGTTGGGGCCGAATGTTGGAATGCTGGGGAAGTCAAAGTCAGTCGCTGGTAGTCCATTAATGAACACTAAACTACCAGCTAAACATCAAAAAACAAGAGTCATTACTCTAATGTTAACGACTCGGATGTTGAGGATGAATTAAAACTGCAGTAGATAAGGCAATACCCGCAGATCTAAACTGCGGATCCGCGCATCAGCCGCTGCCGCAAGTTTAGGCTTAGCATGGAAGGCAATCCCAAAGTCCGCCGCCTGAACCATAGGGATATCGTTGGCACCGTCACCGATGGCGACACGCTGCCCAGCAGGGATCTGCCAGTCTTGGCTACAACGGTTAACTACATCGGCCTTAAACTGGGCATCGACGACTTTCCCCGTGACGGTTCCCGCAAGCTTGCCGTCCGCAATCACTAATTCATTGGCAAAGGCCGCGTCTAAATTCAACAGCTGTTTTAAGTGGCCAACAAACGGCGTAAAACCGCCTGACGCGACAACCAAACGCCAATGGTGCGACTTAAGCTCAGTTATCATGGCCTCAAGGCCTGACATCAGTGGCAAAGTGTCACACAAGGTTTGAATAATCTTGGCATCGGCACCCTGAAGCTGGGCGACCCTTTGGCGCAAACTCTGCTCGAAATCGAGCTCGCCCTGCATGGCGCGCTCAGTGATTGCCGCCACTAGCTCGCCGACCCCTGCCATAGCGGCAAGTTCATCAATACATTCAATTTGGATCGCGGTAGAATCCATGTCCATCACCAGTAAACCGGGCTCGCTCAGTTTAGGTAATGGGCCACAAATAAGGTGTAACTCCACCTTCGATGGACAAGTGGCTAACAGCTCGGCACTTGGCTCCACGGGAAGCGCTAATTCAACACAATGCAGCGCTACTTGACGGCGAATAGATGCTATGGAGAGCGAAGTTAATTTAAGGCTTTTAGCCAGAGAAACAATCCAAGCCGCTAATGAGTCTTCAATGCTTAAATCTTCGTAAATCAGACGCATAGCAAATCCACTCTGGGATGGCCGCGTAGACGATTCCTGATAAGCCTCGAAACTGAGCCCCTGATATTCAAAGCGAGGTGAAGGGCTAGCAGCTAACCATACAAACAGCGCATTTTGGTTCAAGCTTTCCATAGGACTCGTGTTCTCCAACTATCGGGCTTACTCAGAATCAATTATGATTAGGCAAGCGCTCTAACTATTAAGGGTCAAAGTGTTATATCTTAAAGGGCTAAAGAAAAGCCATAAAATCAGTAGACTGCTCCAAATCGCCATCGCCTTGACCTTGATGGTCGGCTTAGTGCAATTGTGGCAGACAAGCCTACTACAAGGTCAGCTGCTTCTAAAGTCCCAAACGCAAAAGATGGCCAGATTACTGGTGCAACAAACGGCCTACAGCGCAGCGCCCGCCCTGCAATTGCAAAACGATGAACAGCTCCAATGGCTGGCCAGCGCCTTAGTCGAAGATCCTAAGGTGATGTCGGCGGCTATTTTCAGCGACCAAGGTATACGCTTAGCCTTCGCCCAAAGCCTGACCAATGAAGCCTTAGATCCCGAATCAGACGACATGAGTTTGCTCCTAAGCAAATATCCGCCCTATGTCGAACCCGTGATCCAAGATGGAAAAAATTTAGGCTATGTCGAGGTTAGACTCGATACCAAACTATTTTTTAATGAAATCAAAGAGGCGCATAACCTGAATATGGAACAGCAGCAAATGATGCTGCTGGTTGCCGGCCTTATCGGCATGTTGTTATCACGTGCCTTGTCCTTTAAGCGCGCCGATTTTGACCGACGTCGTACCCGCGCCAAATTGCGTAAAAACCCTAAGAAAAATAAAGCCATAAAAGCAGCAGAGGAACCTTCGCCCGCAAATAATCAAGATACGCAGCAAGATGCTGTTATCGCAAGTGGCACTGAGGCTCAGCAAAAGCCAACAGAAAGCAAAGCAGCAACAGACCTCGATACTCAGCCCTTGGATAAATCAGCAGCAGGTAAAGCGCCAAATGAAGACAGCAATGAAGCCATTGCCGAACCTAAAGCAAGGAAAACCAAAACAAGCGCAGAAACAAAAGCTGTGCTTGCGCCAGAACTCGTAGCATCAGAGAAAGCGCTTGATGTGAAGCCAGAGCTTAAACCAGAGATCAAACCTGAGCTTAAATCAGAGAAAGATACTAAGGATAAGTCATCATCTGAGTCTACGTCTCTGTCTCAGTCTAAAGCGGATACCAAGGAACAGACGACCCAAGCGACAGCTTCAACAACTGAGCCGCAAAGCTCAACGCCAGCGCCGAATAAACCTAAGGTTAAATCGGTGCGCCGAGTCAAAACCAATGCGGCCAAATCCACCGCGGAGAAAGCCCCGGCACAACCGAGCGATTTAGATACCGATTCTACGGGTTAATCGAGGCGTATCTGCTCAAACTGAAGCATCTTGGGTTTAGCGCCGCCTTGCAAAATTATCCATCTAAGATTCAGAAACACAGCTAAGCCGATTGAACGTGAAGATACAAGGCAATAAAAAAGGGTTCGCAGTGCGAACCCTTTTTTTATAACGAAATTAGCCACAGATTACAGCGTAATTGCTGCGTCTAATGTCATCACGATCATATCGTTGAATGTGGTTTGACGCTCATCAGAAGTGGTTTTTTCGCCAGTACGGATATGGTCAGATACAGTTACCACACACAGTGCACGGGCACCGAATTCATGGGCAACACCGTATAAACCAGCGGCTTCCATTTCTACGCCTAACACGCCCATTTTTTCCATCACGTCAAACATTTGTGGATCAGGAGTGTAGAACAAGTCGGCAGAGAAAACGTTACCAACACGGATCTTAGTGCCTTTCACTTTGGCAGATTCGATCACGGCATTCATCAGCTCGTAGTTCGCGATAGCTGCGAAATCTTGGCCTTTGAAACGTAAACGGTTAACTTGAGAATCGGTACAAGCACCCATGCCGATGATCACGTCGCGCACTTTAACGTCAGTGCTGATCGCGCCACAAGTACCCACGCGGATCAGGTTCTTAACGCCGTAGTCTTTAATTAATTCAGTTGCATAGATTGAGCATGAAGGAATACCCATGCCTGAACCCATAACAGAAATACGTTTACCTTTGTAAGTACCGGTAAAACCTAGCATGTTTCGAACGTCAGTCACTTGCTCAACATTTTCTAAGAATGTTTCAGCAATATATTTTGCACGTAATGGATCGCCTGGAAACAGAACTGTCTCAGCGAATGCGCCCTCTACAGCATTAATGTGTGGTGTTGCCATCGAAATAACCCCTGTTTATTTTATTAAGACTTAAGTCTTTGTTTACTGGCGGCCCAATGTTGACCGCCAAATTGAGATCTTGCACGTTTACTTAGATAAACGACTCACCGTATTCCATCGGCTCAAGCTTGAAGTAGCTTGCGATAGATTGGCCGATATCGGCGAAACTGTTACGGCGACCGAGTGAACCGGCTTTCAGCCCTGCGCCATAGGCCAATACAGGCACATATTCACGGGTATGGTCAGTACCTTGCCATGTTGGGTCGCAACCATGGTCAGCGGTGAGGATTAACAGATCGTCCTCATCCAGCAGCGCGAGCATTTCAGGTAAACGCGAGTCGAAATACTCTAGCCCTTTCGCATAACCTGCTACATCACGGCGGTGACCATAGTGGGAGTCAAAATCAACAAAGTTAGTGAATACAATAGTATTTTCACCCGCTGATTTCACTTCGGCTAACGTCGCATCAAATAGCGCTTCTAAACCGTTTGCCTTCACCTTTTTGGTGATGCCACAGTAAGCGTAAATATCGGCAATCTTGCCCACACTCACCACTTCACCACCGGCAGCTTTTAACTTATCTAACACTGTCTTCGCTGGCGGCTCGAGGGAGTAATCCTTACGGTTACCAGTACGAGCAAAGTCGCTTGGGCCAGTGCCATCGAATGGACGCGCAATCACGCGGCCAATGTTGTAAGGCTCTAACTCTTCACGGGCGATTTCGCAAAGACGATATAAATTCTCTAAACCAAATGTGCCTTCATGACAGGCGATCTGGAATACCGAATCCGCCGAGGTGTAAAAAATCGGCTTGCCAGAACGCATATGTTCTTCGCCTAATTCTTCCAGAATCGTAGTACCAGAAGCATGGCAGTTGCCTAAAAAGCCATCGAGTCCCGCACGGGCGAGAATCTTATCTGTCAGCTCTTTAGGGAACGAGTTTTGGTGCTCGCTGAAATAGCCCCAGTCGAACAATACGGGCACACCCGCCATTTCCCAGTGACCGCTTGGAGTATCTTTGCCCGAACTTAATTCCTGAGCGTGGCCATAGGCACCAATCAGCTCAACATTGTCCGCAAAGCCTGGCGCAAACGCCCCCGTGCTTTCCATCGCGGCATGGGCCAAACCTAAACGCGCCAAGTTTGGCAGCGTTAACGGACCTTCACGGCCGATATCGGCTTTACCTTCGGCACACGCTTTAGCGATATGGCCAAAAGTGTCAGAACCTAGATCCCCAAACTTGGCGGCGTCACCTGCTGCGCCCACGCCAAAGGAATCCAACATCATTATAACTGTACGTTTCATAATTCTTCCTTAAAGATCCGCTGCTCGGATATAAGCATAGATCTCAGGTGTTTTTTCTGGAGCGACTTCATCAATACGAATCGCTTTTTTCACGGCTTCTTCTGCCTGAGCAAAAGCATCTTCGGATTGCGCGTGGATAACGGCAATCGGCGTAGAAGCATCAATCTTATCGCCAAGGGCACAGACTTGCGTCAGACCGACACTGTAGTCGAGTGCATCACCAGGCTTGCGACGACCACCACCTAAGGTAACTACGGCTAAACCGAGTTCACGGGTGTCCATGCTGTGGGCATAACCTTGGGTATCAGCAAAGACAGGGCGAATAATTTGCGATTGCGGTAAGTATTTACTGTAGTTTTCGACAAAATCGACTGGACCACCGAGGCCTGAAACCATCTTGCCAAAGATCTCGGCAGCGCGGCCGTTATCTAATACGCGGTTTAACTTGGCACGGGCATCCGCTTCATCGGTGGCGAGGCCACCTAGGAGTAACATCTCGGCGCAAAGTCCCATAGTCACAGCATATAGACGAGGATTACGGTAAGCACCGGTTAAGAAGTCGATGGCTTCCTTCACTTCAACCGCATTACCCGCACATGAGGCTAATACTTGGTTCATGTCAGTGAGTAAGGCCGTCGTTTTAGTGCCTGCGCCATTGGCTACCGCTGCAATGCTGCGAGCAAGCTCCTCAGAGGCTTCGTAGGTTGGCATAAATGCGCCGCTACCGACTTTGACGTCCATCGCCAATGCATCGAGACTACAAGCTAATTTCTTAGAGAGAATAGAGGCGGTAATGAGGGAAATGGATTCGACGGTCGCGGTATTGTCACGGATGGAGTAGAAACGTTTATCGGCGGGAACCAGGTCGCCAGTTTGGCCGATAATCGCCACACCAACGTCTTTAACTACTTTGCGGAACAATTCACTCGAAGGTTCGGTTTGATAACCGGGAATAGCGTCGAACTTATCGAGCGTACCGCCTGTGTGTCCGAGTCCGCGACCCGAAATCATCGGCACATAACCACCGCAAGCCGCAGCCATGGGACCGAGCATCAGACTAATCACATCACCGACACCACCTGTGCTGTGCTTATCGACGATGGGACCATTGAGGTTTAACGCGTCCCAATTGAGCACAGTGCCAGAATCGCGCATTGCCGTGGTCAAAGCGATTCTTTCATCCATATTCATGTCATTAAAGTACACAGCCATGCCCAATGCGGCGATCTGACCTTCCGACACTGCATTGGTGGTTATGCCCTTAACGAAGAACTGGATCTCTTCGGTACTCAAGGCTAAACCATTGCGTTTCTTACGTATAATTTCTTGGGCTAGAAACATGATACTGCCTCCAAGCTAAATACTAATACAACATATCCGTTATTTAGCTTTGCAATGAAACATCAAAACTGTAGCAATATTACAATTACATGCTATCGAAGTTTTGATGTTTCCAACTAGATTTAGGTCACACTTAATTAGTTTCGATATACGATTTTGGTATTAATCGAGATGCAATGTTCGATTAATAGCCTTGAGTCGGCTTAGGCGCATCGGCTAATTCTAATGTGTGTAACAAGCTGTTGAGTAAGCTTGAAGCACCAAATCTAAAGGTACGTGGAGAGACCCAATCAGCACCGAGAATACGCTCAGCCACACCTAAAAACTCAGCAGCTTGAGCAGCATCACGTACGCCGCCAGCAGGCTTAAAGCCCACTTTGGTGTTCTTTTCACTGATCACAGTCAGCATGATTTCAGCCGCTTCAAGGGTCGCGTTAACTGGCACTTTACCGGTAGAAGTCTTGATGAAATCAGCACCCGCATCGATAGACAGTTCAGAGGCGCGGCGGATAAGCGCAGGATCGGCTAATACACCCGATTCGATGATCACTTTCAGTAATACATCGCCACAGGCTTCTTTACAGGCTTTGACTAACTCGTAACCGACACTTTCGTTACCTTCCATCAGCGCGCGGTAAGGGAATACCACGTCGACTTCATCCGCGCCATAGGCAACCGCGGCACGGGTTTCTAATACCGCAATCGCAATATCATCGTTACCGTGTGGGAAGTTAGTTACTGTCGCGATTTGAATGTCTTCAGCGCCCAGCTCATCGAGGGTCTTACGTGCGATAGGAATGAAGCGAGGATAGATACAGATGGCAGCAGTATTACCCGCTGGCGTCACGGCTTTGTGACACAGGTCGATCACCTTCTGATCGGTATCGTCATCGTTTAAGGTGGTTAAATCCATAAGTTCGATGGCGCGTTGTGCTGCTTTTTTTAAATCAGTCATAATAGCTCTCCAAAGTAAAAAACAAATAAATAGAAATCAGTCGCTTATACGCAACGCTCAGAGCTGGCATTATTTTGATTATTTTTATATGGCCGGGCCTTCAGGCGATGCCGAGTAATTTGTGTAGGGCAAATTACATTTTATTAGGTATTCAATCTTGCCTATGCATAACACATACGCATCCTGACACTTAAATGAACTATAAGTGATCACGACTTGAATCCTTGAAGACCGGAAGAGAGGATACGAATAATGTCTTGTTCCTACTTTTCCGCGAAAAATCCGTTTTAGCGCGAGAAAAACACAAACCTTTATATAAACGCACTGCTCAAATTATAAATGGGTTTAGATAAAGATTCATGACACATAAAAGATGGAGCCGCCATCGCGGCTCCAACGGCTCTTACAAGAAATTAGAACTTGTAAGTAGCTGACAGGTAGTGAGACCAACCTGTTGATTCTAGTCCAAAAGTACCACCATCTTTAAGTAGGTAAACATCTTTGAAGCCTTTCAGGCCATAGCCCAGAGCGTAACGATCTGAGTGCCAGTATAGACCGAAGAAAATGTTACCACCGTTGGAAGTGAAAGTTGTATTTTGATAAACGCCATTCTCATCGTAAGCATTTACCTTATCAGCACCAAATTGGTAATCGATATAACCTTGGAATGACAGGAAGCTCTTGTTATCGAAGAAGTAGAAAGGCTTGAACCAGTTAGCAGAGAATTGGTAACCGTTCCACTCTTTCGCGTTCATGTCGTAGTAACCGTACAGGTTCATACCTGTTTTGCCTAACCAAGGCACGTTTACGTCAGCACCAATACCCCAGAATGTGGAGTTCACACCAGTGCCATCACCATCGTTAACTAAACCATCCCAGTTAAACAGAGTAGAGAAGTAAACTTCTTGGATTGGACCGAAAGATAAATCTTTACCGGTTAATGCATCAATAGAAACACGTGGAGCAAACTTCATGAACAGTTTGCTTTTGCCGCTTCCAGGGTTCTTGTCACCGTTGCTGCTTGATTGGTTTGCTAAGTTGAATACGTCAACATAACCATACAGATCGAAAATACCTGAACGGCCGCCGAATTCCATTTCTAAGTAGTCGTGCTGGTCACCAGATGCTGGGTTCTCTGGCTTTTCGCCAATAGAGTACATAGCGTTGAACTGCATCCACTTGTAGTCAGAACCGTGAAGGTCAGAACGGTCTGCAGCAAATGCGTTACCAGACATTGCAGCTACTGCTGTAGCAGCTAAAGCTAAAGTTTTAACGTTTTTCATCATCAACCCCATTATTTTGTTTGCTACCGTCAAGGGTAGCGTTCTTTTTGTGGCGCTCGCATTCTACCTCGATTAAAAAAAATCTCAATAATCTGGCGTAAAATCACGAACACAAAATTCTTAATTGTGAACAAAGTCGCGACTTATTGTTTACGACTAATTAACTTAACCGTACGTCACGACTGTTAAGACAGCATCACAGCTAAAGTCTAGTTGTAATCTGACCTATACAATCGGAGAAACTATTCACTACAGGAATCACTATTGGAAAATGGTTGAATTAACTTAGGTCCCGCCCTGCATGGTCAGGACCCAGTTAGTGGGGAGCATCTCCCCTACATGTCTATGCTTAGATAGCTAAGAACAGACCTGCAATTGTTGCACTCATTAAGTTAGCTAATGAACCGGCGATAACAGCACGGATACCTAACTTAGCTAAATCATGACGACGGTTAGGAGCCATAGCACCTAAACCACCCAGCAGAATCGCGATAGAAGACAAGTTAGCGAAACCACACAGTGCAAACGAAATAATCGCTTTAGTTCTGTCAGTCATTGCTAAACCAGTGTCAGCAACGATCATACCGCCATCAGCGATATCTTTTAGGTATGGAGCAAAGTTCAGGTAAGCAACGAATTCGTTAACAACGATCTTCTGACCGATGAAAGAACCAGCAACCAGCGCTTCGTTCCAAGGTACACCGATTAAGAAAGCTAAAGGCATGAAGATGTAACCAAGGATCAGTTCCAGTGTTAAACCTTCAACACCAAACCAACCGCCTACACCACCGATGATACCGTTGATCATAGCGATCAAACCAACGAAGGCTAACAGCATTGCACCTACGTTTAACGCTAAGTGCATACCAGATGAAGCACCCGCAGCAGCAGCGTCTAATACGTTAGCTGGCTTATCAGGATCTTCTGGTAATTCATCCATATCGTTTTTAGCAACTTCAGTCTCTGGGTGCATCAGTTTAGCCATTAATAGACCACCTGGTGCCGCCATGAATGACGCAGCAACTAAGTACTCAATAGGCACGCCCATTTGCGCGTAACCAGCCAGTACTGAACCTGCGATAGAAGCTAAACCACCCACCATGATCGCAAACAGTTCTGATTGAGTCATAGTTGGAATGAATGGACGAACCACTAACGGCGCTTCGGTTTGACCAACGAAGATGTTAGCAGTCGCAGACATAGATTCAGTACGGCTTGTGCCTAATGCTTTTTGCAGACCACCACCGATGATACGGATGATCCACTGCATGATGCCTAAGTAGTACAGAACGGCGATCAGAGAAGAGAAGAACACGATAACTGGCAACACGTTTACCGCGAAGATAAAGCCAAGTTTGAAGTTAGCTAAATCACCGAACAGGAAGCCGATACCGTTTTGTGCGTAACCGATAACGCTAGAAACCGCGTCAGACACACTTTTCAGGATATCTTTACCGACAGGAACGTACAGTACAAAACCACCGAAGGCGGCCTGGATGGCTAATGCACCACCCACAGTACGCAAGTTAATTGCTTTTTTGTTATTCGATAGGAGGAAACCTATCGCAAGTAGGACGACCACCCCTACTAAGCTCATCAATATATTCATTAACCATCACCCTATTGTTAACACTTTTTAATTATGTTGTTAATCAACCTATTTCCGAGTCAGATTATACCCGAGAGAAAGTCGAAAATCGTCGTTTTGATCAAAATTTTGGAGTTTAATTTCAACCGCTTAGAGCAAAATGCTATTGCGACCTACACCTGTTTAACCAAAAACAACTAAAGGTCAAACAGTTGCATTGCATTCGACACCAAGTGTTCTGATATTAGAACACTAGATTTTTTTTGCAAAGTTGCAATTTTGTCTATAAAAAGTACAGCGTTAGCGGGTTGGTTCCGTTTTTCTGTAACATTTAACGGGGTCATGGCAGGAGAATCAGTCTCAAGTAGGAAGCTTTCTAGCGGCAGTTCACTGACGGTTTTAAGCAGTTTTTTCGCATTGGGATTCATAATTAAACCGCCAATGCCGAGTTTAAAACCTAGCTTAGTGTATTCAAGGGCGATATCGGGGCTACCAGAAAAGGCGTGGATTACGCCACCTCTTGGAAGTTTATGACGCTTTAAATGGAACAATACCTCTTGGTGAGCTTTGACCGCATGGACGATAACGGGCAAGTTCAACTCATGGGCAAGTGTTAGCTGCGCATCGAAAAAAGCTAACTGTTTGCTCCAATTATCAGCATAAAGTTTGTCTAAACCGCATTCACCAATGGCAACAAAACGGGGACATTCTCGTAACTGAGAAACGTGAAATGTTAATTCAGAGATTGCCTTATCAACATCTTCGGGGCAAAACCAAGGGTGGATCCCTAAGGCAAAATAACACTGATATTGCTCAGCAATTACCAATTGTTTTGCCCAATGCAGAGGGGAAACACCCGGGATGATCAGATTATCGATGCCCGCTTGTCGCATACGCAGCACAACCTGTTCACGGTCACTATCAAACTCTGCGAAATCGAGGTGCGCATGGGTATCTAACATCATCAATCCGTTACTCCGATTTTGTCTCTCCATGGGATGCAGCAGCCTTTTCTTGGCAATTCGGATTATTGCGGGCTAATGGCGGGTCCTCCAATCGAGGCATACAACAGCGGCGATTTTCAGGCGTCAGCCCCATCTTGTCACACCAACGAATATAGGCACGCCACGCCTGAGTTATCCAATGAATCATGTGTCATCCCCAAATTGTAGATACAAAAAAGGCGGTGAATCACCGCCTTTTACCCTAGAGTCACTGACCTGTTAGTGTTCGCGTGTTTTAGCGAACTCGATATCAGGGTATCTTTCCATCGAAAGATTTAAGTTAACCATAGTTGGCGCAATATAAGTTAAGTTATCGCCACCATCTAGCGCCAAGTTTTGGCTACATTTGCGGCGGAACTCTTCTAGCTTACGCTCATCTTTACAATAAACCCAGCGTGCGGTTGAAACGCTAATACCTTCGTAAATCGCTTCAACGTTGTACTCGCTCTTTAAGCGGCCAACAACCACTTCAAACTGCAGCACACCCACAGCACCAACGATTAAATCGTTCGAGTCTAATGGACGAAACACCTGCACAGCGCCTTCTTCAGACAACTGCACTAAGCCCTTAAGCAATTGTTTTTGCTTGAGCGGATCGCGCAGACGAATACGGCGGAACATTTCAGGTGCAAAGTTTGGTACACCGGTAAAGCGGAACTTTTCACCTTGGGTGAAAGTATCACCGATACGAATGGTCCCGTGGTTATGTAAACCAATAATATCACCAGGATATGCCACTTCGGCGCGCTCACGGTCGCCCGCCATAAAGGTCAAGGCATCACTGACGTTAACATCTTTTCCGATACGCACGTGGTGCATCTTCATGCCTTGCTCATAGCGACCCGAGCAAACACGCATAAAGGCGACACGGTCACGGTGTTTTGGATCCATGTTGGCTTGGATTTTAAACACAAAACCGGTGAACTTTTCTTCATCAGGCATGATCATCCGCGCATCGCTTTCACGGGGTAGCGGCTTTGGTGCCCACTCCACAATACCATCGAGGATATGGTCAACACCGAAGTTACCCAAAGCGGTACCAAAGAAGACTGGCGTAAGCTCGCCCTTCAAGAAGGCTTGGTGATCAAATTCGTTGGATGCCCCGCGAACCAGTTCCATTTCATCACGTAAATCAGCAGCATAACTACCAATCGCTTTATCCAGCTCAGGGTTATCGATGCCTTCAATCACGCGGCGCTCTTGAATCGTGTGCCCCATACCGCTCTGGTACAGCACCACTTCATCACGCAGAATATGGTAAACACCCTTAAACTCTTTACCGCTACCAATCGGCCAAGTGATAGGCGCACAGGCGATATTGAGTACATCCTCAACCTCATCCATCAATTCGATAGGATCGCGAATATCGCGGTCGAGTTTGTTCATAAAGGTGACGATAGGTGTATCGCGCAGACGCGTCACTTCCATCAATTTGATGGTACGGTCTTCAACACCCTTGGCCGAGTCGATAACCATCAGGCAAGAGTCAACCGCCGTCAAGGTGCGGTAAGTATCTTCCGAGAAGTCTTCGTGGCCGGGAGTGTCGAGTAGGTTAACGAGTGCACCGCCATAGGGGAACTGCATGACAGACGTAGTAATCGAAATACCACGGTCTTTTTCCATTTCCATCCAGTCAGACTTAGCGTGCTGACCCGATTTTTTGCCTTTAACGGTACCCGCTTTCTGCAGCGCGTTTCCGAATAACAGCACTTTTTCGGTAATGGTAGTTTTACCCGCGTCGGGGTGCGATATAATCGCGAAGGTGCGACGTTTATCGACCTCTACTTTATTGTCTGACATTTAACCTATGCACTCGTATCGCTAAAAAAGGCGCAAATTATAGCGCCTCAGTGCGTACTTGGCTAGGTAAAGCCCAAGATGTGTCTCGGGCGATATGGCTTATTTTGTGCCTTCGAGCAAACCTTTAACTTTTGCTAGCTCAATTCGCGCGTATCTGTGCTCAACAAAGTCATAAATATTGGTCGCAAGGGCCAGACGGAAATAATTCGCCGCCTCTTGGTACTGATTCTTGGCGATTTCGATTTTGGCGAGGTAGAAATACGCTTCACATAAACGCTCAGCATATTCTTTCGGATGGGTCAGGCCTAACTTGGCATCGGCAAAAACATGATCACGACTCTTAACACCAAGATAATAATCAACAATCACGGTTGACCAGGCATCGGCTTCCAGCCCCTTGCGGTGCTCCAGTAACTGACGTTTGGCCTCTTCGGCATTATCCTTTGACTGGATAAGGTATAACCACAGGGCGCGGTAACCATCTTTATTATCGCCGGCATAAAACGCCTGCATATCTTTTAAGGCGAGATCGTTGCGATCGCCATAATAAAGCGCGATACCGCGATTTAAGTAGGCATAATCATAGTTTGGCGACAGCTCTAATACACCATCAAACGCCTCATAGGCGCTATCGTATTCACCCTCTTGGGTGTAATAAATACCAAGGAAATTATAGGCATCGGCTAAATCGGGTTGCAGTTTAAGTGCCTGCATAAAATCGATGCGCGCCATTAAGCGTAAACCGACACTGTCGTAAATCACGCCGCGATCATAATGAAAACGTGCACGCTGCTCGTTGGTTAGCTCTACCGCCGATAAAATCTCATTCAGCTTGGCAAGGGTGACTTCGACTTTATAGTCAGGCATCACGGGGGCGATGACTAACTTACCTTCAACGTCATTTTGGTTGTCTAAGGGAGACTTAGTGGTCGCACATCCAGCCAACATCAAGCTGGCACCCGCCAGCACAGCAACAACAGCGGTTCTAATTTTAAGACTCATCCATTTCTACCTTTTTAGGTTCCCAACTAACGCAGAAGAATGTTCATGATAGCAATCCCACTTCAGGACTGCTATTGAGGAATAGCATTAAACGCAATTTTATTAAACCTAAACAAACAAAAAGGAGATCAATTGATCTCCTTTTGGTCACGTCATGTCGAAACTGACGCCGATAATGTCAGTAAAGACGATTATTCAGCAGCAGGTTCTTTAGTCTGTGCTTCTTTGATTGACAGACGTACACGGCCTTGACGATCCACTTCCATGACCTTAACAGTCACTTCTTGGTTCAGTTCAAGGTGGTCAGATACGTTAGCAACACGCTCATCGCTGATTTGCGAAATGTGCACTAAACCGTCTTTACCTGGCAGAATGTTCACGAAGGCACCGAAGTCAACGATACGGATAACTTTACCGTTGTAGATGCGACCTACTTCAACTTCTGAAGTGATTTCTTCGATACGACGGATGGCTTCACGGGTTGCATCGCCATTTGACGAAGCAATCTTCACAGTACCGTCATCTTCCAGTTCGATAGTGGTGCCAGTTTCTTCGGTCAGAGCACGAATTACCGCGCCGCCTTTACCGATAACATCACGGATCTTCTCAGGGTTGATCTTGATAGTTGTGATACGTGGAGCGTGGTCAGAGATATCATCACGATGTGAACCAATCGCTTGGTCCATTACGTTCAGGATATGTACACGTGCGCCGTAGGCTTGTTGCAGTGCAATTTCCATGATTTCTTTGGTGATACCTTCGATCTTGATGTCCATCTGCAGTGCAGTCACACCATCACGGGTACCCGCTACTTTGAAGTCCATGTCACCTAAGTGGTCTTCATCACCTAAGATGTCAGACAGAACAACGAAGTCATCGCCTTCTTTTACTAGACCCATAGCGATACCCGCTACAGAAGTCTTGATGGGTACACCCGCATCCATCAGCGCCAGAGAAGTACCACATACTGAAGCCATAGAGCTTGAACCGTTAGATTCAGTGATTTCAGAAACCACGCGAACGCTGTATGGGAACTCTTCAGCCGTTGGCATAACCGCGTTGATACCGCGCCATGCTAATTTACCGTGGCCGATTTCGCGGCGCTTAGGTGAACCCACCATACCTGTCTCACCCACAGAGTAAGGAGGGAAGTTGTAGTGCAGCATAAAGCGGTTAGTACGCTCGCCCATGATGCTATCAATCTTCTGTGCATCACGCTCAGTACCAAGAGTACAAGTTACCAGCGCTTGAGTTTCGCCACGGGTAAACAGTGCACTACCGTGAGTACGTGGTAATACGCCAGCTAATACGCTTAATGCGCGAACCATGTCTGGCTCACGACCGTCGATGCGCGGCTCACCACGGATGATGCGACCACGAACCACTTTCTTCTCTAAGCTACCGAGCAGACCGTCAACTTCACGTAAATCCACTTCTGGGTTTGCAGCCAGCAGTGCTTCTTTAGCAGCGGCTTTAACCACAGCAACTTGAGCATAACGCTCTTGTTTAACTTGAATTTGATACGCTTCAACAAAACCTGCTTCAGCTAATTCTTTAACTTGAGCAACTAAGGCTTCGTTCGCCACAGGTGCAGTCCAGTTCCACACTGGTTTGCCTGCTTCTGCTTTGAATTCGTTGATGGCTTTGACCACAACTTGTTGTTGGTCATGACCGTAAACCACAGAGCCTAACATCACTTCTTCCGGTAAGGCTTGAGCTTCTGACTCAACCATCAGTACTGCGCTTTCAGTACCAGCAACAACTAGGTTTAATTGGCTAGTCGCTAACTGTTCAACAGTTGGGTTCAGTACGTATTCGCCATTGATATAACCCACACGAGCCGCACCTAATGGACCGCTGAATGGGATACCCGAAATAGCAAGCGCAGCCGAAGTACCGATCATTGAAATAATATCCGGCTCGATTTGTGGATCGACAGATACAACAGTAATGATCACTTGAACTTCGTTTGTGAAGCCATTAGGGAAAAGAGGACGAATTGGACGGTCGATCAGGCGAGCGATTAATGTCTCATCTTCTGAAGGACGACCTTCACGCTTAAAGAAACCACCAGGAATTTTACCTGCTGCGTAGGTCTTTTCTTGATAGTTAACAGTCAGAGGAAAGAAGTCACGGCCTGCTTCAGCTTCTTTTTTACCAACAACAGTGACTAACACTGTCGTGTCACCCATGCTAGCTAAAACGGCAGCGTCTGCTTGACGTGCTATGACACCTGTTTCCAGGGTGACTGTATGTTGACCATACTCAAAACTCTTTACAATTGGATTCACGTGACCCATTCCTTAATTAATGACCTTGAATTACGCGCGTAAGTATACTGCAATTAGGAACAATAGATAAAGAGCAGATAATGATGACAAAGGTCTATCTTTTCACTAAAGTGGGTAAACGAACAAAGAGTTATGTTGTAACTTAATGTAGCAATATCCCCTATAGCGAAAACAATAATAAAGGATGAGCTGAATGACGGGTCGCTTTAAATCCCTAACTTGGAAACAAACAAATCTCGTCGTTTTTACAGCGCTTTTTTTCGCTATCGCCATCTTTATTGTTGAAATCGCCCTCGTCGTCGTCTCCACCAAGCAGCAACTCACTACCACGCAACAAGAATTACTGGATTCTGTAGAACAACCCGCCGCCAACGCCGTCTGGGCTTTAGATGATAATTTGGCGAGGCAAACCCTTGAGGGAGCGATTAAAGTAGAGCATGTGGGCTCTGCGGTAATTGAACTCGATGACGGCTCGATGTTTGTTTCCGTGAGCAATAATAAGAAGAACAACTCACAAACCTTTATCAGCCTTAGCAACAAACTCTTCGATGACTTAAAAGAAATTTCACGGCCCCTATATCGGCCCTTTTACTTTGAAGGCACACAAAAACAGCAGCTTATCGGCACGTTAACCATTTTTTACGACACGCAAGAACTCACCAATACCCTCTTTAGTCAGTTACGCTTCAGTTTTTTTGCTACCTTAGCCCGCGCGTTGCTACTCACCTTAGTGCTATCCGTGGTATTCCACCGCTTCTTAACCCAGCCGATTGCCAGGATCAGTGAAGCCATAGATAAGATTTCCCCCGATTCACCCGATGAAAACCTGCTGCCCATGTCCAATGCGCATAAGGATGACGAATTAGGCCTAGTGACATCGAAGTTTAACCAGATCCTTATTCAATTCAGTCAAACCCAATCCAAACTGCGCAAAATGGCCACCCGTGACCCATTAACAGGCCTGCCCAATCGCACCCTGTTACTCGAAACCATTGCCGTGACAATTCAGCGCTCACGGGTCCATAAAAGCAGTTTTGCTTTGATGTTTATCGACTTAGACCGTTTCAAAAATATCAATGACTCATTAGGACATGCCCTTGGCGATCAATTCCTCGCCCGTATTGCTCGTATTCTTGAGCGCGTCGTAGGCGATAAAGGGTCAGTATCACGCCTAGGTGGCGACGAATTCGTGATTCTAGCCGACTCGGTCCACTCCCCCGACCAAGCCGCCGACTTTGTCGATAAACTATTAGTGCAGCTCAATGTGCCGATTCAACTGAATGAACATGCAATTCACCCTGCGGCATCGATTGGGATTTCCATCTATCCAGAAGATGGCAACAGCGCCGAAGATCTTATCCGCCATGCCGATATCGCCATGTACAGTGCAAAGGCCGCTGGGTCGAATCAATGGGCCTTCTTTAAACAACAGATGACCGAGCGCGCGGCTGTGCGACTCCGCACCGAAGCATCACTGCATGACGCCTTGAAAAACAATGAATTTTTGCTCTACTTTCAACCCAAGTTGGATTTACAAACCGGCAAAATTACCGCCTGTGAAGCCCTGATCCGTTGGCAAAAAGATGGCCGCTTAATCAGCCCGATCTCTTTTATTCCAGTGGCGGAAGAAACTGGCATTATTATTCCGATTGGACGTTGGGTTATCGAGCAAAGCTGCCGCGTGCTGCGTGACTGGCAGAAGAAATATAACTTTGCGATACCGATTGCCATTAACGTCGCGTCACAGCAATTTGCCGATGCCAGCTTAGTGTCGGACATCAAACAGATGGCGCTGCGTTATCAAATCCAACCGGAATTGCTCGAAATTGAAATCACCGAAACTTCGTTAATGAATGACATTGAGCTGGCGATCAACAAGTTAGAGCAGCTCAAATCGGCAGGTTTTGGTATTGCCGTCGATGACTTTGGTACTGGTTACTCTTCCCTGTCTTACCTACGCCATTTGCCGATCACCACCATGAAAATCGACCGTTGCTTTGTGTCCGACTTACCAGGGGACAGCGCCATTGCCTCGACCATTTTGATGTTAGGTAAACAGTTAAATCTGACGATTGTGGCCGAAGGGATTGAAAACGAAATGCAACTCGATTGGCTCAAGCGTAACCAATGTCAAATCGGTCAAGGCTTCTACTTTAGTCAGCCGTTGCCACAGGCGGAATTTGAGGCGCTGTATATTGCCAATCAAACCGCAACCATTAGCAATATTGATGGATTACGTGGCGCTTAATACGTCGAAGAAGATAGTGTAAACACTGAATTTGAGACAATAAAAAAGGAGGCTTAGCCTCCTTTTTTACGTCAGTAAACGCGTGATTAACGACGTAAACCTAACTTTTGGATCAGCTCATTGTAACGCGCTGCTTCAGTACGCTTCAGGTAAGCTAATAACTTACGACGAGCGCTAACCATGCGTAACAGACCACGACGTGAGTGGTGATCGTGGATGTGCTCTTTGAAGTGATCTTGCAAATGGTTGATTTGAGCAGTTAACAGCGCAACTTGAACTTCAGTTGAACCAGTATCGTTTGCGCCACGGCCAAATTCAGCCAGGATCTTTGCTTTCGCTTCAGTACTTAGTGACATGTGTCTCTCCAAATATAAAATGTGAATCTCTAGCCGATCACTAACTCAGCCAGAGGGCGCGTTATTCTACCCATAATCCTTGGCGCGCGCAATAAATGCGATGGATTAATAACCCAAGATAATCAATTAAGATGCTTTAGCTTGGTCGTGGTTCACGACTAAGCGCTTAGGCGCCAATAAGCCATCTTCGTTCATCTCGCCAATGCCGACGAAACGACGCTCGCTTCCTAAGGTAATACGCACCAGTGTATCTGCAACGAGCCCAGAAACTCGTACCGCCTGACCTTGCATAAGGTAAGCTGCGCTCGCATCAGGCACATTGACCTCAGGAAAGTCAGCAACCGCCGTATCCATAGGCAGCAACAGCGTGTCCAGCAAGCTGCTTGGGTCAAGCTGCTCCTCCTGCGCCTTAGCAAATAAAGCTTCGAGCTGCTCAAGAGTGACCATTTTGTCGTAGGGATAATGGGCAACTTGAGTACGACGCAGCATTATCACATGGGCGCCACAACCGAGCATCTCACCTAAATCATCGATGATAGTGCGAATATACGTGCCCTTAGAGCAATGAATGTCTAAGGTCAGCTCATCGCCTTCTAGACCGATGAAATTCAGCTCAAAGACTGTGATTGGACGCGCCTCGCGCGGTACTTCAATCCCCTCGCGGGCATACTTATACAAAGGCTGGCCTTGGTATTTCAGCGCCGAATACATTGAGGGCACTTGCAGGGTATCGCCACGGAAATGCTCTAAGGCGGACATTAACTGCGCCTCAGTGAACTCGAGCGGACGAGTCTGCACCACTTCACCGTCGGAGTCGCTGGTATCTGTGCGTTGTCCCAGTTTTGCTGTAACAAGATAACGCTTATCCGAATCCAGTAAATGCTGCGAAAACTTAGTCGCTTCGCCTAAACACACAGGTAGCATACCCGTTGCCAAGGGATCGAGTGCTCCCGTGTGCCCTGCTTTGTTGGCATTAAAAAAGCGCTTTACCCGTTGTAATGCGAAGTTGGAGCTCATGCCAGTGGCCTTATCCAACAACACAATACCGTCGATAAAGCGGCCCTTCGAACGTCTCGCCATTACGCTTTACCTTCGGTGTCATCGGCTTCGTCGATGTCATTGTCAGTTACATCGTCAGCGCTACCAAACTGTTGCTGTTTGGCCTTATCGCTGTTGATCACTTGGCTAACAAGGTTAGACATACGCATACCTTCAACCAATGAACTGTCATACACGAAACGGATTTCAGGCATGACTCTCAGCTTCATACGACCCGCGACTAAAGTACGGATATAAGGTGCGGCTGTAATCAAGGCATTGAGCTTTTCTTGCACCAGCTCTTTGTCTTCTTCGAAGAAAGTCACAAACACTTTGGCGTAACTTAAATCGCGGGACACATCGACATCATTAACGGTTACAAAACCAATACGGGGATCTTTCATGTCGCGTTGTAACACAACAGCCAGCTCTTGCTGCAACTGCTGGGCTATACGACGTGTACGACTGAATTCTTTTGCCATAATAGAGTTACCATAGCTAATGTATTAAATTGAAAGGGCGGCTAATGCCGCCCTCTTTATCGTTACAGTGTACGTGCCACTTCGACGGTTTCGAATACTTCGATTTGGTCACCCACGCGGACATCGTTGTAGTTCTTAACACCGATACCACATTCCATGCCGTTGCGAACTTCGTTAACGTCGTCTTTAAAGCGACGTAGCGATTCGAGTTCACCTTCGAAGATCACCACGTTATCACGCAGTACGCGGATTGGTGCGCTGCGTTTGATGGTACCTTCAGTCACCATACAACCGGCGATTGCGCCCAGTTTTGGTGACTTGAACACGTCACGTACTTCAGCCAGACCGATAATCTGTTGCTTGAATTCTGGTGACAACATACCCGTCATCGCCGCTTTCACTTCATCAATCAGATTATAGATAACGCTGTAGTAACGCAGGTCAACACTTTCGCTTTCGATAGTCTTACGCGCCTGAGCATCGGCACGGACGTTAAAGCCAACCATGATAGCGTTAGAAGCCGCAGCTAAGGTCGCGTCGGTTTCGGTCAGCGCACCCACACCGCGAGCGATGATGTTCACTTTCACTTCGTCGGTAGACAGACCCATTAAGGAGTCGGTAATCGCTTCGAGTGAACCTTGAACGTCTGCCTTCAGAACGATGTTCAGTTCCTTCACTTCGCCTTCGGTCATGTTCGCGAACATGTTTTCCAGCTTAGACTTCTGCTGACGCGCTAATTTCACGTCACGGAACTTACCTTGACGGTACAGTGCTACTTCACGGGCTTTACGCTCGTCGCGAACCACAGTTGCTTCATCACCGGCTGATGGCACACCTGAAAGACCTAAGATCTCAACAGGGATAGATGGGCCCGCTTCAGTGATTGAACGACCGTTCTCATCTTTCATCGCACGGATTTTACCGTACTCTAAACCACACAGAACGATGTCGCCTTGGCGCAGTGTCCCTTCTTGAACCAGAATCGTTGCCACAGGGCCGCGACCTTTGTCCAGTTGTGATTCGATAACCACACCAGCAGCCATACCGTCACGTACCGCTTTAAGCTCTAATACTTCAGCTTGCAGCAGAATGCCTTCTAGTAGGTCGTCAACGCCAGCACCAGTCTTAGCAGATACGAAGGCGAACATGTTGTCACCGCCCCAATCTTCAGACATGACGCCGTGTTGCGCTAATTCACTCTTCACGCGGTCGATATCGGCTTCTGGTTTGTCCATCTTGTTGACGGCAACAATCAATGGCACGTTACCGGCTTTAGCGTGTTGAATCGCTTCGATGGTTTGCGGCATTACGCCGTCATCGGCAGCAACAACCAGTACAACGATGTCAGTCGCTTTAGCACCACGGGCACGCATTGCGGTAAACGCGGCGTGACCAGGGGTGTCTAAGAAAGTGATCATGCCGTTTTCGGTCTCAACATGGTATGCACCGATATGTTGAGTAATACCACCGGCCTCACCCGCTGCCACTTTCGCGCGGCGGATATAGTCGAGCAGAGACGTTTTACCGTGGTCAACGTGACCCATGATGGTCACAACTGGCGCACGAGGCTCAAGCTTAACGCCGCCCTCTTCGTCACGCTCAGACAGTACTTGTTGCTCTAATTCGTTTTCACGGATCAGTACCACCTTGTGGCCCATTTCTTCGGCAACTAACTGGGCGGTTTCTTGATCTAACACTTGGTTGATCGTCACCATTGAGCCCATCTTCATCATTTGTTTGATGATTTCAGTCGCTTTAACCGCCATTAAGTGGGCAAGTTCTGCCACAGTAACGGTTTCACCGATACGCACATCACGGGTCACTGCAGCTACAGGCTTGTTAAAGCCGTGGGCCATTGACTCTGGCGCAGTGCTGCGGTTACGCATGTGTTTTTCGCGGCCGTCACGGGCATCTTTACCACCACGTTTAGTCTTGGCGGTATTTTTGTTACGGGCACGACGACCACGTTTTTCTTCATCCATATCCGATGAATCTTCAGCAGCACGGGCTACTTTAGAGGTAGTGATATGGTGATCGCTGTAACGCTCAGCCTCTTTACGTTGACGCTCTTCTTCGTCCCAACGCTTAGAGTTTTCTTCCGCTAACAGGCGCGCTTTTTCAGCGGCTTTAGCTGCTTCTTCGTCTTGCTTACGCTTAGTCGCTTCCGCTTGAACCGCTTTTAAACGCTCAGCCTCAATGCGTGCCGCTTCCGCTTCTGGCGAAGTGTCTTTTGCAGGTTTCGCATCCGTTGCCGCTTTAGCCTTAGCTTTTGCTTCTGCATCAGCTTTCGCCTTGGCTTCCGCTTTTGCTTCAGCATCAGCTTTCGCCTTGGCTTCGGCTTCCGCTTTGGCCTTGGCTTCCGCTTCGGCTTTCGCCTTAGCTTCTGCTTCCGCTTTGGCCTTCGCTTCTTCTTCAGCTTTCAGAGCCGCTTCGCTAACATCGCGTTTAACGAAAGTACGGGTTTTACGCACTTCCACTTTAACGTCTTTAGATTGACCACCATTACCGGCCACACTCAGGGTCGATACGGTTTTACGTTGCAGTGTCATTTTGGTCGGTGCGCTTTCGCCGCCATGCTGCTTCTTCAGATAATCCAGTAACTGTTGCTTCTCAGCTTCAGACACGTTATCAGTTTGGCCTTTCTTAATTCCGGCCTGAGAGAATTGCTCAATCAGACGTTCAACACTTTTACCCACTTCCGTGGCCAATTTCTCTACGGTAGTATCTGCCATCAGTTAAATCCCCCTGTTGATCGACTTATGCTTCTTCGCCAAACCAACAGATGTTGCGGGCAGCCATGATCAGCGCACCTGCTTTTTCTTCTGTCAATTCTTCAATTTCGATCAAATCATCAATGCCTTGTTCAGCCAAGTCTTCTAGAGTCACGATACCTTTGCTTGCTAAAACATAGGCTAAGTGTCTTTCAACACCTTCAAGTGCTAATAACTCTTCACTTGGCTCCACACCATCTAGTGCTTCTTCAGAGGCGAGAGCTCGAGTTGAGATCGCCGCTTTTGCACGCTCACGTAATGCTTCAACGATATCTTCATCGAAGCCATCAATTGCCAATAGTTCAGATACCGGCACGTAAGCCACTTCTTCGAGAGAAGTAAAGCCTTCGTCAGCCAGTACTTGAGCAAAATCTTCATCTACATCCAGTGCTTCCATAAATAAGCTCTTCACCTTAGCGCTCTCGGCTTGGTGCTTCTTGTTCATGTCTTCCACTGTCATCACGTTCAGTTCCCAACCAGTCAGTTGAGTCGCTAAACGCACGTTTTGACCGTTACGGCCAATGGCTTGTGCCAGACTTTCCGCTTCAACGGCGATATCCATTGAGTGGTTGTCTTCATCAACGATGATAGAAGCCACATCGGCAGGTGCCATTGCGTTGATCACATATTGTGCTGGATTATCATCCCACAACACGATATCGACACGCTCGCCACCCAGTTCATTCGATACCGCTTGTACACGTGCACCACGCATACCCACGCAAGCACCGATTGGGTCGATACGACGGTCGTTTGACTTCACGGCGATCTTAGCGCGTGCACCTGGGTCACGCGCAGCGCCCATCACTTCAATAAGCTCATCGGCAATTTCCGGTACTTCAACACGGAACAGCTCAATCAGCATGTCTGGCTTAGTGCGGGTTAAGAATAACTGTGCGCCGCGGGCTTCTGGACGTACTGAATACAGCAGAGCACGTACGCGGTCACCAGGACGGAAAGATTCGCGTGAAATTAAATCTTCACGGAACAATACGCCATCAGCGTTGTTACCTAAGTCAACTACCACGCTTTCACGGGTCGCTTTTTTCACCACACCAGTGATCAGCTCGCCTTCTTTATCTTGGAACTGTTCAACGACTTGCGCACGCTCGGCTTCACGTACTTTTTGTACGATCACTTGCTTAGCGGTTTGGGTAGTAATACGGTCGAAGGCCACAGATTCGATCTGATCTTCGATGTAATCGCCAGGTTGGATTTCTGGGTTTTCGTAACGCGCAGCTTCCAAGGTGATTTCGCGGTATGGGTTTTCTAACGCAACACCGTTATCGTCGATAACCATCCAGCGGCGGAAAGTTTCATAGGCGCCAGTTTTACGGTCGATAGAAACACGAACGTCAATATCGCCTTCGTATTTTTTCTTGGTTGCAGTTGCCAGCGCAGTTTCTAGCGCTTCAAAAATTTTCTCGCGTGGAACGGCCTTTTCATTTGAAACCGCCTCAGCGACTAGCAGAATCTCTTTATTCATTTCGTCTTGCCTCGTTCACCTTGAAACCATCAAAACTTAGCGATGATGTTGCCTTTACGGATATTATCCAAGGCGACAACCAGCTCTTTACCATTCACATTGAGTGACAGCATTTGGCCGTCAACCTGTGTAATGGCGCCTTTTAAATTACGACTGCCCGCGACAGGCATAGTCAGTTGAAGCTTGACATCCTCACCGACATAGGCCGCATATTGTTCAGCAGTGAACAGCGGTCTATCTACACCAGGTGAAGAAACCTCTAAGGTATATTCGGTCGAAATAGGGTCTTCAACATCGAGTACAGCGCTGACTTGGCGACTTACGTTGGCACAATCTTCGATATTGATACCATTCTCACCATCAATGAACACGCGCAGGATTGAATGTTTACCCGCTTGTACATATTCAATGCCCCAAAGTTGGAAGCCTAATGCCTCCACAGGCACTTTGAGCATGTCTGCCAGTCTGGATTCTAATGTTGCCAAAATTGACCCCCGGAAAAAACAAAAAAGGGCTTAATAGCCCTAGTAAAGCGTCGTATCGGATACGACAAATCTAAAAGTCCCAGATAACAAAAAACCCCGTAATGACGAGGTTATTAGCTTCAAGAACCTGTAAACCATAACGAATTCAAATACTATTCGTTACTAGGAGCTGGTTGCGGGGGCCGGATTTGAACCGACGACCTTCGGGTTATGAGCCCGACGAGCTACCAAGCTGCTCCACCCCGCGTCAACTGTGTGCAAGTATATTGACTATCGTCTTTTCTTGCAATAACTAAGTCAGCGCTTACTTCGTCTCACTTAGCTATATTATGGTGCCGAGAGCGGGACTTGAACCCGCACGTCCGTTAGGACACAGCCACCTCAAGGCTGCGCGTCTACCAATTTCACCACCTCGGCGACACCTTTTGCTAGTCAGGAATTTTGGTTTCTGACTTTTCGGTTGCTTGATCAACTGGTCGAGTTACCTGTTCATCAGCACCTAAATTTTTCCATGCATCTTCATTTTTTGCGTGGTTTGCACTTAAGTTGCCAATCAGCAGACTTAATGTGAAAAACGCAATGGCAAGAATCGCCGTTGTACGTGTCAGGAAGTTACCTGAACCACTTGAACCGAATAAGGTACCTGATGCACCGGCGCCAAACGAGGCCCCCATGTCAGCTCCTTTACCTTGCTGGATTAAGATCAGGCCAATTAAACCTAATGCAACCAACAAGTAAACAACCACTAAAACTTCATACATATTATGCGCTCATCGCTATGGTACACAGACTTAAAAACTCGGTAGAGTTTAAACTGGCACCGCCAATCAGTCCACCATCAACATCAGGTTGGGCAAATAAATCTGCCGCATTACTCGGTGTCACACTGCCACCGTACAAAATCCTGATATTTTCTCCGATAAACGGAGACACTTCAGAGAGACGCTTGCGTATAAACGCATGTACTTCCTGTGCCTGCTCTGGTGTCGCGCTCTTACCAGTCCCTACAGCCCATAACGGCTCGTAAGCGATAATGGCGTTATCAAAAGCCATAGTGCCATTTTTCTGGATCACTATATCCAACTCTTCCGCAATCACCTCGAAGGTACGTCTTGCTTCACGTGCTGGACCCGATTCACCCACACATAAAATTGGGGTTAAACCGTGCTTTTGTGCAGCGGCGAATTTCTCCGCTACGATATTACTCGTCTCTCCGTACATACGGCGACGTTCTGAATGTCCGATAATGACATATCGACATCCGCAATCTTTAAGCATCTGGCCCGAAACTTCTCCGGTATAAGCGCCAAAGTCATGTTGACTTAAATTCTGAGCGCCCATCCTAACAAGTGAACCGTCTAACGCTTCCTTGTTTGCTTCTAGCAGTTGCCTGACGCTTTCTAGATAGATAGAAGGCGGGCATAAAACCACTTCAGCTGAATCATTTTGGAGCTTTGAGGCAAATTTCTTGAACAACTCTTGCGCTAATGCCGCACTGCCGTTCATCTTCCAATTGCCAGCTACCATAGGACGTCTGAGTGCCATCACTGTCTCCTCTGAAAGCGGCGTGAATAATAGCGAACCACTTATTAAGTTACAATAGCTAAATTCGAAATTTTTCAGATATTAGGTTGGAATGCTTACTTTTTACACGCCAAACCCTATTCTTGCTCATTAATGCAGCTAACACCTTCATTTTTAATCGGTATCAGCTGCACTCGACTAAAGATTAGTTTGATTAGCTCGCCGATTTTACCGCATCTGCAATCAAATTGGCGTGCGCTAACACAGTATTGTGATCATCACCTTCAACCATCACACGAATTAACGGTTCAGTACCGGATTTACGTAGTAATACGCGACCTCGGGCACCCAGTTGTGACTCAACCTGAGCCTGAGCGGCTTTGACTTTATCTGAGCTTAATGGATCGTGTTCGCCCTCAAAGCGCACATTCACTAACACCTGTGGCAACATCTCCATCGGGGCAGTGAGTTGCTCAAGTGTGGCATTTTGTCGACGCATTGCCGCCAACACTAATATACCCGCCACGATACCATCACCCGTCGTACCATGGTCAAGGTTAAGGATATGGCCCGAGTTTTCACCGCCGATGCGCCAATCGAGTTCTTTCAGTAACTCCATCACATAACGGTCACCCACTTTAGAGCGGGCAAAGGGAATATCTAAGGCTTGCAAGGCTAAATCGAGACCGAGGTTAGACATAAGTGTGCCGACAACACCACCACGCAGCACGCCACGGGCTTTAGCATCACAGGCCAGAATATAGAGGATTTGGTCGCCATCGATTACTTCACCGCGGCTGTTGACCATCATGATACGGTCGCCGTCACCATCAAGCGCAATCCCTAAATCGGCGCCCTCTGTCAATACGGTTTCGCAAATTTTTGCCATGGACGTGGCGCCCACTTTGTCATTGATGTTGACGCCATTGGGCTTATCACCAATGGTAATCACCTCTGCGCCTAACTCACGAAATACCGCAGGAGCAATGTGATAGGTCGCACCGTGAGCACAGTCCACGACAATTTTTAACCCTGTGAGGGTTTGATCCGCTGGGAAGTTGCCCTTGCAGTATTCAATATAACGGCCACGTGCATCTTCAATACGTGACACTTTGCCCAATAGATGTGACTCAACACACTCTAAGGGCTTTTCTAATTCGGCTTCAATTTCCAGTTCTAGGTTATCGTCGAGCTTGCTGCCATCGGTTGAGAAAAATTTAATGCCGTTATCATAGTATGGATTGTGGGATGCACTGATCACCACCCCTGCTTCGGCGCGGAAAGTGCGAGTGAGATAAGCCACAGCAGGTGTTGGCATTGGCCCCATCAACATCACATTGAGACCCGCAGCCGATAAACCCGCCTCTAAAGCAGACTCAAACATATAACCCGAAATACGGGTATCTTTACCAATAATCACTTTTTTCGTGCCGCTGCGGGATAACACCCGCCCAGCAGCCCAACCCAACTTTAATGCCAGCTCGGGAGTCATCTGGCCTGAACCTACCTTGCCACGAATACCATCGGTTCCAAAAAATTTACGTTCGCTCATATTGCCCCACAAACTTCAATGTGTCCCTTCGGTTGGGATCATAATATTAATGAAATACTTAACAAAAATAGCCTTTATAGATATGCCTGTGTCGCTTGTAACACTTTCAGCACATCGACAGTTTCAGGGACATCATGGACACGAATGATATGTGCCCCTTTCTGGGCCGCTATCATGGCGCCAGCAAGGCTCCCCGCTAGACGCTCGGAGGTCGGTCTAGCAAGGAGGTTTCCTATCATGCTCTTACGGGATAAACCTATCAATATCGGCAGCTCAAACTGCTCAAAACTATCTAACTTCGCCAGCAGTTCATAGTTGTGTTCTAAGGTTTTACCAAAGCCAAAACCCGGGTCGATTAGCAATCGCTCCCGCGGGATCCCCGCCTCGATGCAGGCTTGAATACGCTCGCGCAAAAACTCAGAAACATCGGCAACAAGGTCTTGGTATTCGGGTGCAGTTTGCATACTGCGCGGTGCGCCCTGCATGTGCATCAAACAGATGGGTACATTTAGCTGCGCCGCAGTCTCTAAAGCCCCAGGCTCCAACAATGCACGCACATCGTTGATTAAATGGGCACCAGCATTCACCGCTTGTCGCATCACTTCGGGTTTACTGGTATCGACCGAAATCCACACATCATGGTGTTTCGCGACATATTCCACCAAAGGGATAACACGGGCGAGTTCATCCTCAACCGTCACATCGGCCGCACCCGGCCTTGTCGACTCGCCGCCGATATCGATGATAAGCGCCCCTTGGGCGACCATCTCATCAGCATGTTGGCAAGCTAATTCAAAGGAGGAGAACTTTCCACCGTCGGAAAAAGAATCGGGAGTAACATTCAGAATGCCCATTACGACGGGCGAGGCTAAGGATAAGCGTTTGGTTCCAGCAATTAATTCAAACACGCATTGACTCCATTTGGGACAGCTTGCTAGCGCGTTTCATCCGTTTTCTGCGCGGTTCACTCATGTGACTGATTTATATTGAATGACAACGCAGTCAATTTTCTAGCAAGATAAAACAAGAAAACCCCTTAACGGGGTTCTCTTTCAATTAACAACCGCTACTTAACGGGTGACTCATCGGCATCTTTCAGCTCTGCCTCAACGGGAGCAGTTTTTACCACTTCGTCGACTTTAACGGCAGGTTCACCTTTGCCATTGCCTTTGTCGTTTGAACCATTGTCATCCGCTTGCCAATCGGCAGGCTGACGCACTTCACGACGGTTCATCAAATCGTCAATTTGCAGTGAGTCAATGGTTTCATACTTCATCAGCGCGTCTTTCATCGAATGCAGAATATCGATGTTATCCAGCAGAATTTGCTTAGCACGGCCATAGTTCTTATCGATAAAGGCTTTCACCTCGGCATCGATAACCGTCGCGGTTTCATCGGACATCGCCTTAGCTTTACCCATGCTGCGACCTAAGAATACTTCACCTTCTTCCTCGGCATAGAGTAATGGACCGAGTTTGTCGGAGAAGCCCCACTGGGTCACCATGTTACGGGCAATCGATGTAGCGTATTTAATGTCTTGTGAAGCGCCTGTAGACACTTTTTCGCTACCGTAGATCAGCTCTTCGGCTAAGCGACCACCGTAGGCAACCGAAATCTGGCTCTCTAACTTACGACGGCTTTGGCTAATCGCATCGGCCTCAGGTAAGAAGAAGGTCACACCCAGCGCACGACCACGCGGGATAATGGTTACCTTGTGCACAGGGTCATGCTCTGGCACTAAACAGCCCACAATCGCGTGGCCCGCTTCGTGGTATGCCGTCATTTCTTTCTCGGCTTCCGACATCACCATAGAGCGGCGCTCTGCACCCATCATGATCTTGTCTTTTGCACGCTCGAATTCTTCCATACCGACAACACGGCGGTTACCGCGCGCCGCAAACAGCGCCGCTTCGTTGACTAAGTTGGCTAAATCGGCACCAGAGAAACCTGGGGTACCGCGGGCAATCACGCTTGCTTTCACATCTTCAGAAAGTGGTACTTTACGCATATGCACTTTAAGGATTTGCTCACGACCGCGAACGTCCGGTAGACCCACAACCACTTGACGGTCGAAACGACCTGGACGCAGCAGCGCAGAGTCCAATACGTCAGGGCGGTTGGTCGCCGCAATCACGATAATCCCTTCGTTACCTTCGAAGCCGTCCATCTCAACCAGCATTTGGTTAAGAGTTTGCTCACGCTCATCATGACCGCCACCTAAGCCTGCGCCACGTTGGCGACCTACGGCATCGATTTCGTCGATGAAGATAATACAAGGAGCTGATTTCTTGGCTTGTTCGAACATGTCACGCACACGAGATGCACCGACACCGACGAACATTTCTACGAAGTCAGAACCCGAAATGGTAAAGAAAGGTACCTTTGACTCGCCAGCAATCGCTTTAGCCAGTAAGGTTTTACCTGTACCTGGTGGGCCAACCATGAGCACGCCCGTTGGAATACGGCCACCCAGTTTTTGGAATTTGGTTGGATCACGCAGATAATCGACCAGCTCTTTGACTTCTTCCTTGGCTTCATCACAGCCTGCAACGTCAGCAAAAGTGGTCTTGATTTGGTCTTCGCTCATCAGCTTGGCTTTGCTCTTGCCAAAGGACATAGCGCCTTTGCCACCGCCGCCCTGCATCTGGCGCATAAAGAAAATCCATACCCCAATCAGCAGCAACATTGGGAACCAAGAAATAAAGATCTGGGTTAAGAAACCCGATTCTTCGGCTTCTTGGCCTTTCATGGTGATGCCTTTACGGTCAAGATCGTTAATTAAATCTTGGTCATACAGTGGCATGATGGTCGTGAATTTTTCGCCCGTGCGCTTAGAACCTTCGATAGTACGTTGGTCACTTTTCACTTCAACGCTGGCGACTTGTCCATCACGAACATTGTCTAGGAACGTAGAATAATCCATCTTCTGCGATGACGAAGAAGAGGGGGAGTAACCCTGAAACACTGACATCAGCACGACGGCGATGACAACCCAGAGTATTAGATTTTTTGCCATGTCACTCAAATTACTAGACCTCATAAAGTCTTGCGATGATTAACGCTAGGGTACTACAACTTGTACCCTGTCGCCACAAGATAGACTTCACGGGAGCGTGCCCGCGACGAGTCCGGTTTACGTGTTTTTACTACTTTGAATGCGTCTTTTACCGCCTTCATATATTCGTCAAACCCCTCCCCCTGAAAGACTTTGACCGCAAAACTACCGTTAGGTGCCAATACTTGATGGCACATATCTAACGCCAGTTCGACTAAATACATGGCGCGCGGCTGATCGACACCATCGGAACCACTCATGTTGGGCGCCATATCAGACAATACAACGTCAACCTTATCCGCACCGACGCGAGTTAGCAATGCTTCGAGCACTTTCTCTTCACGAAAGTCCCCTTGCAAGAAATCCACGCCGACGATGGGATCCATTGGCAAAATATCGCAGGCGATAACTTTACCTTTATCTCCGGTCAGCTTGACGGCTATTTGAGACCAACCACCAGGAGCCGCACCTAAGTCCACCACAGTCATACCAGGGCGGATCAATTGGTCCTTCTCCTGGAGCTCCTCAAGCTTGAACGCAGCGCGAGAACGCAATCCCCGTTTCTGTGCTAGTTTGACATAATGATCATCAAAGTGTTCCTGCATCCAACGGGTGGAACTGGCCGTACGTTTTTTACCTGACATTTAAAATCCGCAACAATTGAGAGTTACACAAGGGCTATATAAGGGTAGAATAGCGGTTTTTCAACAGTAACTCAGCAAAAGTTGGTAGAAATGAACTTAACAACCAAACAAAAACAGCATTTAAAAGGTCTGGCGCACAATTTAAAGCCAGTGGTGCTGCTTGGTGCCAATGGATTGACTGAAGGTGTACTCGCTGAAATTGAAAGCGCACTCGCTTATCATGAACTGATTAAAGTGAAAGTAGCCTCTACCGATAGAGAGCTAAAAAATGCCATCGTTGATGCCATAGTACGTGAAACTCAATCTGCAAAAGTGCAACTTATTGGTCATATTCTGGTGATTTATCGTCAATCGCCTGAAATGAAAATTGCCCTGCCAAGAGCTAAGTAATTTTCCAGCCTTAAACAAAACGGCCACTCAAGCGAGTGGCCGTTTTGTTTTTAGCACTTAAGGCGTATCTGTGATGACTTGCACTTTATAATGCTCCGGCGTTAATCCCAAAAACTCGGGCAATGAAGTCCCGACCGATATCGATGAGAAAGTACCAGTTAAGATGCCGATAAACATGGCTATCGAGAATCCTTCCAACGGCCCACCGCCCATAATCCATAACGCTCCGACCGTCATTAAGGTGGTGCCCGAGGTAACCATGGTACGGGAAAAGGTCGCGACAATCGCTTGGTTATTAATTTCCTGAATAGCAAGCTTTGGCTTAGCAATCAATAACTCCCGAATCCGGTCGGCGATAATGATCGAATCGTTGAGTGAATAACCTAAAATCGCCAGCACGGCAGCGAGTACGGTTAAATTAAACTCCATCTGGGTTAATGAGAAAAAGGCGAGCACAAAAATCACGTCGTGCACCAGCGCAAATAACGCGCCGGAGGCGAGACGCCATTCGAAGCGATAACTCAAATACCCTAAGATACACAGCATGGCCACCAACAGGGCAAGACCGCCCTGCTCGGCTAACTCTTTACCCACTTGCGGGCCGACAATACTGGTGTTTAGCACTTGCACCTCACCTAGTGGCGCTAAGGTTTGCGCAATATCGACATTACTTTGTGCAGTGTCCGCATAGCGTAATACCCAACGCCCAGGCTCACTGGCCGAAATCACAGTCACCTCTTGCTGATAAGCCGCGTTCAATAAGGGTTGCAACTCGCTGCTGGTAATCCGCCTGTCGAGCTGAACCTCGGTCACCACACCGCCCGTAAAGTCTAGGCCCCAGTTAAAGCCTTTCATCCCGATGATGGTGAGTGAGGCCAGCATTAAAAAGATAGAGATAGCGCTCGATACATAACGCCATTTAGTCAGATTGATATTCTTCATAGTTATACCCTCACATGGCGGCGCGCATCACGCCCATACACTAGGTTGATTAAGGCTCTTGAGGCAAAAATACCGGTAAACATACTGGTCAACAGGCCCAAACCTAAGGTCAAGGCAAAGCCTTGGATGGGACCATTACCGATGGAATAGAGCACGACCGCGGTAATCATAGTGGTGAAGTTAGCGTCGAAAATGGTTGAGAATGCACTGTCAAAGCCAGTGTCGATAGCCAGAGCGAAGCTGCGCCCCTCTTTTAACTTATCTTTAATCCGCTCGAAGATCAGTACGTTGGTATCGACCGCCATGCCGACCGTTAACACCAGACCAGCAATGCCGGGTAAGGTCAATACCGCGCCGGGGATCAGCGCCAACAAACCAAAGAGGATCACCATGTTAGCAATCAAAGCCACATTGGCTACCCAACCAAGACGGCGATACCAGAGCGCCATAAACAGCAAGGTAATTCCCATGCCCAGACCGAGCGCAGCAAAACCGTTTTGAATATTTTCGGCGCCAAGGGTTGGGCCAATGGTGCGCTCTTCAACAATGGTCACGGGCGCCGTCATTGAGCCCGCACGTAGCAGCAAGGCTAATTGCTGCGCCTCTTGATAGGTGCCTGCGCCCGTAATTCTAAAGCGATCTCCGAGCTGTGATTGAATGGTCGCGACACTGATAATCTCTTGGGTTTGCTTAGCTTTACCCTGCTCATCCCGGCTATATTCGCTGTAGGATGTTGCCATCGGCTTGCCAATATTGGCGCGGGAGAACTCCGACATTTTTTGGCCGCCGATACGGTCGAGGTGAATGTTCACTTCGGCCATGCCCATTTCGCCAATATTGGCGCGGGCATCGACAATATGATCGCCGCCCAATACCGGCGTACGGGCCACATAAACAGGATTGCCAGATTTATCCTTCAGCACCTGCGCGTTCACTGAACCCGATTCTTTAACTTCAAAAAAGGCCAGACTTGCGGTCGCACCAATCACGTTTTTCGCGGCGGCCGGGTCTTGGACACCGGGCAATTCGATACGAATACGGTGTTCACCCTGACGCTGAACTAAGGCTTCTGTAATCCCTAACTCTTCAATCCGGCTACGCATAATTTGCAGGTTTTGCTGCACGGTTAAATTACGTAACTTGATTTGCTCTTCTTGAGCGAGTTTTACCACTAAACCATTATCCGCATTAGTTAATTGCCAAGTCGGGTAGCTTTGCTGCATAAACTGGCGAATGGCTGAGCGCACGTTATTGGCAGATTGAGCCGCGTCATTAAATGCAATCGCAATTTGCAGCCCTGCGTCATCGCGCGTGCTATCAATACGCACACTGGCGCCGCGAATTTGCTGTTCACGCAAAAACTGTCGAAGGGACTCCACTAATGCATCGGCTTGGGCTTGATAGACAGGCTGCACATCCACATCCAGCAAAAATTGCACCCCACCGCGCAAATCGAGCCCGAGTTTAATCGGTTCAAAGCCCATATTTTGCAGCCAGCTTGGCGCAGCACTCACCAGTGCCAGCGTGAGCTCTTTCGGCTCACTCACCATGGATGACACTAAGGTCTTTACCAAGGTTTGCTCGCTGTCATCATTGAGCACTATAAGGGTTTGCCCGTCTTCCGAGCTGTTGGTACTCCCCTGTTGGGCATGCTTAACTTCAATACGTTTAACCTCAACGCCCTGCGCCTTTAATTTATCCCGCAGTTCAATGGGGGTTAAGTTAAGTCCCGCTTTAGCGCCCACCTGCACGGCGGCGTCCTCTCCATACCAAGTAGGTAATGCACTGAATAACATCACAATAATCGTGACGATAAGCACAAGGTATTTCCAAGCTGAATAATGATTTAGCAGCTTTTTACTCTGAATTTTATCCATAGATATCACTCGCATGATATTGCCCGCTCTGATAGCCAAATGCTGCGCAAGTAGCGCTAATAAACATGAGCGAACAATCACTGTATGTACGGTGAAACCTGTAAATACCTATCCCACAAGGAGTGCGCTAAGCGCTTGTAAACTCAGTGGTGATAACCTATTCAAATTCGTCTAAACCGAATGGATTTAAATCCAATGCGATTTAGTCGCACCTTCGGCAATCACTCCGCAGGCTTTGACGCTAGGTTATCGGGTACAGGTTTCGGATGACAAAATGCAAAGTTAATCAAAGGTATCCGTAGAAACGTATCGTTCAGGGGACGAACTTAACTGTATCGTGATGGATAAGCCTTGCTAACTTGCGACAGAGAAGTGAGTTAAGCGGCTTGCTGACTAAAGCGATATTGCAGGTTGGAGACTTTCCAACCGGAGATCCGCGCGGGTGAAGATTCGGCTAAGAGAGTCCAATCCGGGCGAGCATCGAGGCGAATATTTTCCCCTAATGCGGGCGCTGACTCGGGTACAAACTCAAAGGCCAACAGGTAAACAGGCTTCACCTCACGCATATCATGCTGAACAAGATTGATAAAACGCTGGGAGTTAACCGGAGCAAAATTAAAATCATCCGAGTGACTGACTAATTCAGGCTCGGAGCAATCGATGGCTTGTGTCTTATCTGAAGCGGTGCAGACCGCTTTGCTATCGCTTGCAGTCGATGGTGCCTTTGAGTAATGTGATGCAGCGCTCTCTTGCACTGAAAGTGATGGCGTATCCGCGGTAAGCGCCGTTGTCACTACAGCTTTAGACGCCAGATGCTGTTGCTGGGCGGTTAAGCTGCGCGGCGCATAGCCACCCGCATGGGCGATCAAGATGATCGACACGCAGAGTAACATTAATCCTTGGCGCCAGTGCTTAATCAAACTCAGTTCCTAAAAGGTACACGCAACCATTTACGTGATGAAATATTTGCAGAAAAAAACAATACTTTTTTGGATAGCTTTCGTAAAGAACCTTGATGAATGCATAGAAAGCTCCAAGCATGCAGCTTAGGTAACGGCCGCTTTAGAGGCAAGTTAAACTTTATCCATCTTGCGAATTTGTGCGCTGAAGATTCTGATTTTGCAGTGTTTTACGTATAAAAAAGCCGCACTAGGCGGCTTTTTTATCGGTAAACAATCGAGTATGGCGATACCAAGACTTAGATGTATTGCACCGAAATAATTTCGTAATCGGTCAAACCACCAGGGGTTGCGATCGACACTTCATCACCTTCATTCTTGCCCACTAAACCACGGGCAATCGGAGAGTTAACTGAAATCAGGTTTTCTTTGATGTTAGCTTCATCGTCGCCCACGATACGGTAAGTCACTTCCGCATCGGTATCCAGATTAAGGATAGTCACAGTGGTACCAAAAATGATACGACCATTGTTCGCCATCTTAGTCACGTCGATGATCTGCGCGTTAGAAAGTTTGCCTTCAATGTCACGAATACGCGCTTCACAGATCCCTTGCTCTTCACGGGCTGCATGATATTCCGCGTTTTCCTTTAGATCGCCTAACTCTCTCGCTGAGGCAATCGCTTCAGTGATTTTCGGGCGACGTTCAAACTTGAGCATATCTAACTCTTTACGCAGCTGTTCTGCACCGACAACTGTCATAGGAACCTTAGTCATAACTTCTTTCGTCTCCTTTAAAACAAAAGCAACCCGTGCCGACGCTAAAGGTCAACACAGTAAAATCAGGGTGGAATTGCGCTATTCTAATCGTTATGCGCTTGGGATGCATCAAGAACTATGCACCAGTGCAGCTTACTGAAGCTCAGGCTCAGATGCTAGTGCCAAAGTATAATAGTGCGAACTTAAGTAGGATAAAACAAAATGCCCACAAACGAACTTGTGGGCATTGCTAAGAAGGAGCATTAAAGCCTGCGCTTATTCAAGCCCAGCTTCGAAGGTCAAAAAGATTTCGCTAACTGTTTTATCGGCAAGCGATTTATCAGGACTTGGACGTTCGATTGAAGCATGCAGCAGATAACGACCAGCAGCGGGCAGCGTCATCGCCACTTTACCTTCTTTATCCGAAGTTAAACTGATTTCTTCCGGCTTGTTACGGTACAGGCTGCCATCCTTCATGATTGCCACACTCACGCCTTCAACAGGCTTACCATCATAAACAAACTGCAATGTTGCGGGTTCATTTTCAACGATATCAGCGGGATGGGTAATAGGCACCAATTCCAAGTATTCCCCCTTCGGCGCTAATACCTTATCGGTGGGTTTGTTGCGGGTCACATAGGTTTCGACCCGTGCCACATTCAATGAGCCTTTAAGCTCATAGGCATCCTTTGGCATCACGGCCGCTGTCGCTTTTTTATCGAGTCGACTGCGAACCATGCCTTCTTTACCTTTGATTTTGTAAACAGAAAAGTATCTCGGCGTGACTTCCTTTTCAAATTTATAGGTACCGTCTTGCAGTAATTGCACATCGAACACCGATTTACGACCGCCAGTGTAGCTTGAACTTGGGGAGCTTGGCTTACCATCGGGTAAGTACACTCGCACATCGCTGGCGGTCACCGGTTTATCGTACATAAACACTTGGTTACTGGCGGACACATCAGATGTGATCCACACCGCCTCTTGGCTTTCGGCCGAGACGTTATAGTGGCTAGGTAAAATCCAGCGGTCATGGCTGCTCGCCAATGGGCTGATGCAGAGCGCGCTAACTAAGGCAAGTAAACGTAGTTTCATCTTCATATCCTTTTCAGTAAAGTGCAGGGCTTAGCGAGTCATACCGCTCAAGCGAATATCAATCACGCCAGTTTCAGTGGTTGCTGGTAGCTGGGCGGTAAAATCCCCCGCCGTTAAATCAATATTTTGTCTCACGAGGTCACGCCCGCCGTGCTCGCGCACCACTTCGATAAACACTGTGTAGGAGGCTGGCGTCAGCGGTTTACCCGCATCATCCGTTAAGTCCCAATCAATTTTGTAATGGCCTGCAGGCTTGGTCGCCGAGGCGATACCGTCGACAAAGCTCATGTCTTCGCGCCCCGCCTTTCGCCACCAACGGCGAATGTCCTTGAGCCATTTATGGCCCTCGTCCCATACCCATAGGCTTATGGTTTTAACGGTTTGGCCCTTGCTATCCTCAACCCACACCGCCACATAGGGTCTGTGATACTGGCCCTCGGTAATTTCTGGCAAGGTCAGATCAACGGTCATTTTCGGCGCGGCAAATACCGCTGAACTCACAAACAACGCACCGACGGCGCTGGTGCGAATAAGCTGACGCATCATTAATCGGTTCTCCCTATGGAACAAAATAGACATACACAAGTGCACAGCCTGAACTGACGAGCACCATATAAAACAAGGATTTTTTAAGTCGCTTCGTTTGAGGCAGCAGCAAATAGGCGCCGGTGAGCGAAAAGAGAATAATCAACAAGGCGCAAAGATCTAACACCCAAGCCCATACCGTTCCTGTATTGCGCCCCTTGTGCAGATCGTTGAGCACCGCAACAACGCCATAATCTAAGGTCTCAACATAGGCTTTGCCGTCGAGCAGATCTAAGGTGATGGTGCGATAGGTGCCAGGGCCTTTATTTACTAGGCTTATCTCATCCTCATCGATATCGGCAGTGCCAATATCCATATCCCATTGGCTTTTTAACCAATGCCCCGCCGCTAAACGCCATTCAGGCTCCTGCGGCGCAGCTGGTATTAAATAATTAGGAATATCAAACTGTTCACGTCGCGGTTCTTGATCCGCTGAAGAAAACCAATTGGGATGGTTTAAAGTGATCCCGGTTACGGCAAAAAACAGCATTAACAGCAGCAGTGCCATAGAGACATAAACATGAATAGTCCGAGCGAAGGAAAGCGATGATTTACTAACTTTTAATTTCAATGACTGACTCTCAAGAAGGGATATTAGGCGAGCGCCTAAATCGCCACCAACCGTTGGCTAATAGCCTGTATTAACGAAAGTTAATGGGATAGAGAGTAAATGATATTTATTATCAACAAAACCCAACTTTACATTCTTTACATCATAAGTACGGTATAACGGCAACGTTGATGGGAAATATCGCAAACTCGCAGAGCGAGAAACGAGGAGGAGAAAACAGAAATAATTGTAAAACCAATACAAATTCAATTAGATAAAACTTAACCTTTTACCCTCTAATCCCTGTAAAAATTTACTTATTCACCCCTCTCGTTTACAGAATCGCAATCGGCTACAATCCGCCGCCGGCGACTTGCTGGTACTTCCAAAGGAAATATCATCTTGAGTACAACTCTGCTCAAAAAAATGCGTTGCCTACACATTATCTGGCTCGCACTAATGCTTAATGCCTGTGTTGCCCCACTGCTATTGATGTCACCCCAAGGCCAACTCATGTGGGCACTGCTAAAACCCCTTGTCGGATTAAATCCAAATGACGTGGGGCTGTTCGAACAGCCACTGATTAAAGATCGGATGAAAGCTCTGCTCGGAGACAACTACGAGACCACGGTATCGCTGCTGAAAACCGCCGATAAAATCCAGCAGGAAGGTCCACTGTTTTATATGGTATCGACCTATACGCCAGTGCCGGAAATGGCCGAAAAAGCAGGCTTTGTGTGGAACTCAGAAACCAACCAAATGGCGGTGATGTTGCTTACGGGTGGATCGCCAAAAATTATCTCTGAGCAATTTACCGATCAGGCTGAGAAACTGGTACCAAGCTGGCCTAAAGAACTGGCTGACTACACAGATCCGCAAAAACTACAGCAAAAGGCGATAGATGCAGGCACGGAGAAACTGCAAGAACAAGTTCCAGCGGCCGCACCCCTGAAAGCGGTTGCCACAGGCGATGTAAAAGCGACACAGGAAGCAGTGCTTGAAAAGGCGGTGAGCGAAGTCGTAGCCCCCACGCCAGTAAAAGAAGTTAAACCCGTTCAATAATAACTAATCAACGCTCGGCGAACGTTTTAGTCGCATTTCACTTTTGTCGGTGTCAGCCACAGTGCTTATTAAGCACTGTGGCTTTTTTATCTCGGTGACACCCCCATTCCCAAAGCGTCTCTTAGCCCTTAGTCATTCGCACATAGCCAAATAAAGCCATAACACGCGAGTAATAGAGCAGAAGATTGAAAGATAACGAAGTAATAAGGGAGTGACTCGATAAGCACATCACAAAAGACAGAAAGCAAAAAGCCCGTCGTAGGACGGGCTTTTTAACTATGGCTGGGGTACTAGGATTCGAACCTAGGTATGCCGGGATCAAAACCCGGTGCCTTACCGCTTGGCGATACCCCAATTAACTTGTTTCACTTTGATGGTACGGGAAGAGAGACTTGAACTCTCACACCTCGCGGCACCAGAACCTAAATCTGGCGTGTCTACCAATTTCACCATTCCCGCATCAAAATGTACCAGATTGGCAAACAAAGGCGTCTCTGGATTTTTACCAGATAAATCAAATTGATTTAACGTGGATTTAAATATGGTAGCAATGGCGGGACTTGAACCTGCGACCCCAGCATTATGAGTGCTGTGCTCTAACCAGCTGAGCTACATTGCCATGGCTGGGGTACTAGGATTCGAACCTAGGTATGCCGGGATCAAAACCCGGTGCCTTACCGCTTGGCGATACCCCAAAAACTGAGAAACATGAAATGATGGCTGGGGTACTAGGATTCGAACCTAGGTATGCCGGGATCAAAACCCGGTGCCTTACCGCTTGGCGATACCCCATCACTAACTTGTTTCATACATCCGCTTACGCCGATGTTTAAAAATAATGGTACGGGAAGAGAGACTTGAACTCTCACACCTTTCGGCACCAGAACCTAAATCTGGCGTGTCTACCAATTTCACCATTCCCGCACTGCTTCAAGTTGACATCCTGAATTGATGCTAGCAAACGCTAGTATAACGAAATGGTAGCAATGGCGGGACTTGAACCTGCGACCCCAGCATTATGAGTGCTGTGCTCTAACCAGCTGAGCTACATTGCCACTTCGTTATTGCGTGCCCCTCGTAGCGAGGAACGGGGCGTATTATGCTTATTCGAGGTATCGAGGTCAACAGCTTTTTTTCGCTATTTCCTTCGAGACAAACCGTTCGGCTATTACTTCACCAAACTGAGCAACAGATGCGCTAAATCGACCTCTGTTGCCCGTATTTTGCCTTACTTTCTAAAGCTTAGCCCTTTATCAAAGCTGTTATACGTTAAACAGGAAGTGCATGACATCGCCGTCTTGAACAATGTATGTCTTGCCTTCTACACGTAACTTACCCGCTTCTTTGGCGCCTGCTTCACCTTTATAGGTAATAAAGTCGTCAAATGCCATCACTTGAGCACGAATAAAGCCACGTTCGAAGTCGGTGTGGATAACACCCGCCGCTTGTGGTGCAGTCGCGCCGACAGAAACGGTCCAAGCGCGCACTTCTTTCACACCTGCGGTGAAGTAAGTTTGTAGGCTCAGCAATTGGTAACCTGCGCGGATCACGCGGTCTAACCCTGGCTCTTCTAACCCGAGGTCCGCCATAAACTCATCACGCTCTTCCGCCTCCATTTCAGCCAGTTCTGACTCAATGGCGGCACACACAGACACAACAATGGCGTTTTCTTTTTCAGCAATGGCACGCACTGCATCTAAATGTGGGTTGTTTTCGAAACCATCTTCAGCCACGTTAGCGATATACATGGTTGGCTTTAAGGTTAAGAAGTTTAAGTAAGCAACCGCTTCTAATTCTTCCTTAGACAGCTCCATAGAACGCAGCATATGGCCTTCATCGAGGATGGGGCGCATCTTCTCGAGAACATCCACTTCAAACTTAGCGTCTTTATCACCACCCTTAGCGCGTTTTTGTTGGCGGATCACCGCACGCTCTAAGCTGTCTAAGTCGGCTAATGCCAATTCAGTGTTGATGACTTCGATATCGCGCGCAGGGTCAACACGGTTAGCCACGTGGACAATGTTGTCATCTTCAAAGCAGCGCACCACGTGACCGATAGCATCGGTTTCGCGGATGTTGGCAAGGAACTTGTTACCTAGGCCTTCACCTTTAGACGCGCCCGCCACTAGACCAGCAATATCCACGAATTCCATCGTGGTTGGCAGTACACGTTGCGGATTTACAATCGCCGCCAGCGCGTCTAAGCGTGGATCCGGCACAGGTACAACGCCAGTGTTTGGCTCGATGGTACAAAACGGGAAGTTTGCCGCTTCGATGCCAGCCTTAGTTAACGCATTAAAAAGCGTTGATTTACCTACGTTAGGAAGACCAACAATGCCGCATTTAAAACCCATATTCTTACCTTTCTCTCGATGATAGGCTGGCGAGTCACACTCACCAGCAAGTTTATAGTCAGCCTGCCCTTAGGCAGTACATTGATTAATTCTATTGTCCTTGTGTTCGCCGTCCTTTTCGCAGGCCGCGAGCACAGGACTTACTCCGCTTTAAAGGAGTGTAAGCGAGTCATGGCTTTCACCATGTCCTCTTTAAATAGCACTTCAGTGGAGCGTACAGCTTCATCTACGGCGGCGTTGATCAGCTCTTGTTCTTTGGCTGGCGCCTTACCCAGTACGTAACCACTTACTTTATTCTTATCGCCAGGATGGCCAATCCCAATCCGTAAACGGTAGAAGTTTTTATCATTAGCCAGTTTAGCAATAATGTCTTTTAAACCGTTATGGCCACCATGACCGCCACCGAGTTTAAATTTAGCCACACCTGGCGGCATATCCAACTCATCGTGGGCCACTAGAATTTCTTCAGGCGTAATACGGAAGAAATTCGCTAAGGCCCCCACGGCTTTGCCGCTTAAGTTCATATAGGTGGTTGGGATCAGCAAACGCACATCTTTGCCATGCAATACGGCTCTGGCGGTGAGGCCAAAATACTTGCTATCCGGCACTAAGCTGACGCCACAGATGCGGGCCAATTCTTCCACATACCAAGCGCCCGCATTATGGCGAGTCTGCGCATATTCGGCGCCAGGATTGGCAAGACCTACGATTAATTTAATTTCGCTCATGACACTCACTAATGGCACTCAATACTGCGTTAATTGGTCGATGGCAAAGCGCACATGGACGACCATCTTGAGTTAATAATGCCGCTTATGCTCGTTAAAAACGCGGCATTTTAGCACTCAATGCGTAAGTCAACAAATGCCAAGTGAGTCAGCACTCACGATGTGGCCTAATTGAGCCCCATCGCATACTTCAGCACGGTTCGCTTGATGGGAGAATTAATATTGGCCAGTTTTAACGCGAAGTTACGCAGTAATTTTAGTGGCAGAATGTCGTTACTAAAGCCTGCGTAAAACACATCCATGGTCGTCATCATCAGCTGATTATCGCGATAACGTTTAGCTTGATAGGCATTTAATACCTCGGTGGACCACCAAGGTTTATCCTCGATTAATGCAGTCTTGATGACCGCCAGTAAGGCCTCGACATCTTTAAAGCCGAGATTAACCCCTTGGCCCGCCAACGGGTTAATGGTGTGCGCAGCATCCCCTAAAATCACCACATTCGGCTTAAAATAGGCATTCGCGTGGCGGCGCGTGAGGGCAAAGCTGCCTTTGGCTTCGACAGTAAAGTCACTGTCTAAGCGAGCAGGGAAATGCTGGCGGATTTGGTCGGCAAGCTGCTTATGATTGAGCTGCATTAACTGTTTAATGCGATTGGCATCGTCATACCAGACTAATGACGCATGATTGCCGGGTAGAGGTAATAACGAGCGCGGGCCGTTAGGGGTAAATTGTTGCCAAGTGACATCTTGCTGGCCTTGGGCGGTTTGGATATTAATCAGCATCGCCGATTGGGCATAGTCCCACCCCGAAATGCCAATTCCCGCCCATTGGCGCACCTGCGAGTTGGCGCCATCGGCCCCGATGAGCAGCTTTGCCTCAAGCTGAATACCGGATTGTAAGTGCACACTCACACCGTCTGCGAGGCGCGAAAATGTCGCCACACGCTCGGGGCAAAACAATTTAATCGCATCCCATTGCTGCATTTGCTCCCACAGGGCGAGTTGCACCAAACGGTTTTCAACAATATGCCCTAAATGGCTCGCGCCAATTTGTGAGCTATGGAATTGAGTAATGCAGCCATCAAACTCCCAGGTTTCTAAGCCCAGATAAGGCACATTACGCATGTTAAGCAGACTCTCGAGTGCGCCTAACTGCTCGAGTAGCTGTTCGGAGGCCACGCTTATCGCCGACACGCGCACATCTAATGCCTGCTCGGGGGAATAAGCCTCGGGGGCAAATGATTCAATCACCGCCACCTGCAAGCCTTGCTTCGCCAACCCGATAGCCGTTGCCGCGCCCACCATACCGCCACCGACAAGGATCACATCAAATAGCTGAGTAGCTGTGGTTGTCTGGCTTGGTTGCTGTGTTTGGCTTATCGCTTGGCTCATCTTAGTTACCACTCTTTAGAATTCTTTCCATTTATCTGACGCACTTTACTCTTAGCAGAGCTCGAACTTAAGCCTCAAGCTTAAAGCGCATCAATCTGATCACGGGCATTGTATCAAAAGCATGTCAATTTCAGCTCAAAGGTGAGCAAATGTTGCTAGGGGCGCATTTGCTCACAGTTGCTTACAAAGGCAAGTTTTCAGCCTTGGCAAAGCCACTACACTCTAAGGCAACCCCGCGGGGATCTCAGGCGGTCTGCGGGATAAGCCGATTAGCTTCTCACTTAGCGAGCCCTAGCCGTTCGGGACGAGTTACCAGTGAATCCACTTAATAGAGTTAGTGAGGATGTCATGAAAACACTCATCCACTTGCAGATAGCCAGTAGTCTACTGATTTGCAGCGCGATCCCATTTAGTCATGCCCTGGCGGCAACGCCCGTGATGGAAACCATCACAGTCAGTTACCGCGACCCGCTCGATTATGCCCTATATCTACATACCACGGAAATGTTGAGCGTATTTCGACTCGAAATCCGTGAAGACATTAGCATTCAAGCCCGTAATAGCTTGTTAGAAATGGCAAATACGGCTCAATTTAGCCAGCCATCCCTAGCACAAAACCCGTCAGCCGAGATAAACCTAGCTTCTTTGTGGGTATCACAATCTCAGGGGATTAGCGAGTAAAAATGTGGACAAAGCTGGTCAGCAGCCATAACTGCGGGTAAAATGTCGCGCTATTTTTACTGGGCGGCCAGATTTGTCTGTAACAGGGCAAAGGCAGCTTGGGCACATATTTACTGGGCAGCGTAGGGCAACACAACTGATGAGCAAAAAACTCCATATTAAAACTTGGGGCTGTCAAATGAATGAGTATGACTCATCCAAGATGGCGGATCTTTTAGGCGAATACCAAGGTTACACCTTGACTGAAGAAGCAGAAGAAGCGGACATTCTACTGCTAAACACTTGTTCTATCCGCGAGAAAGCGCAGGAAAAGGTGTTCCATCAGTTAGGTCGTTGGAAAACCCTTAAAGATAAAAATCCCGCTCTGATCATTGGTGTGGGTGGTTGTGTTGCATCGCAGGAAGGTAAGGCGATCAAAGACCGTGCTCAATGCGTCGACATCATTTTTGGACCACAGACACTGCACCGTCTGCCGGATATGATCGACCAAGTTCGTCGTGGCGAAAAGGCCGTAATCGACGTGAGCTTCCCTGAAATCGAAAAATTTGACCGTCTACCAGAACCGCGCGCCGAAGGCCCAACGGCGTTTGTGTCTATCATGGAAGGTTGCAGCAAGTACTGTTCATTCTGCGTGGTACCTTATACCCGTGGTGAAGAAGTCAGCCGTCCATCGGACGACATCATCCTCGAGATTGCCCAACTGGCAGAACAAGGTGTGCGCGAAGTCAACCTGCTCGGTCAAAACGTTAACGCTTACCGTGGTGCAACCCACGACGGCGGGATCTGTACCTTTGCCGAGCTATTACGCTATGTCGCCGCTATCGATGGTATCGACCGTATTCGCTTCACCACCAGTCACCCGATTGAATTTACGCAGGACATTATCGACGTTTACGAAGATACTCCTGAATTAGTCAGCTTCCTGCACTTACCAGTGCAATCCGGTTCTGACCGCATTCTGACGGCAATGAAGCGTGGCCATATGGCGATTGAGTACAAGTCAATCATCCGCCGTCTGCGTAAGGCTCGTCCAGATATCCAAATCAGCTCAGACTTTATTATTGGCTTCCCAGGCGAAACCAAAGAAGACTTCGCCGATACTATGAAACTGATTGAAGATGTGGCGTTTGACCACAGCTTTAGCTTTATCTACAGTGCGCGCCCTGGTACTCCTGCGGCAGATTTACCCGATGACGTTGATATGGAAGAGAAAAAACAACGTCTGGCGATTCTGCAAGACCGTATCACTCAACAAGCCATGCGTTACAGCCGCCATATGATGGGCACAGTACAACGTATTCTGGTTGAAGGCCCATCGGTGAAAAACCCTATGGAGCTGCGCGGTCGTACCGAAAACAACCGTGTCGTCAACTTCGAAGGCCTGCCAAAGCACATCGGTAGCTTTGTGGATGTCGAAATTGTCGACGTTTACACTAACTCACTGCGCGGTAAATTTATCCGCGGTGAAGATGAAATGGATCTGCGCCGCAACCTGCGCCCATCGGATATTCTGGCCAAACACAAACAGGATGACGATCTCGGTGTGACACAATTTAAACCTTAAGGGTTTAAAATTTAGCGAGCAGCACCTATATCAGGGCGACATGGTTAGTTAACCTCAGTGTCGCCCTTTTTGTTTTGTGGGCTTTTGCCTTCTATAGAGCAGCTATTCAAAACCCTTGGGCTTAACGATTTTCCGTTAGCAATTATCCGCTATGGCTCGTAAACTGAGATTATCTTCTGATTAGAGACTGCGATAGCAAACAGGCATCGCACTAGGCTTTTTACTCAGCACTTTGCTTGGTATTTGACAATAGGAGTACTATTTGTCCAGTAAATTAACCACAATGAATCTGTATCTCGAACCCGCAGAAACCCGCCGTTTGGCCTCGCTGTGCGGTCCCTTCGATGACAATATCAAACAGATTGAGCGTCGCGTTGGCGTTGAGATAGTCCGTAAAAACAACCATTTTCAAATTACCGGACTGCCACGTAACTGTTTAAGTGCTAATAACTTACTTAAGCAGCTCTATATCGAAACCCAAACGGTCAAGGGCAGCACGCCGGATCTCGATCCAGAACAAGTGCACTTGGCAATCCAAGAAGCCATCGCCTTAGAGCAGGACGACAGCGGTGACGATAAAGCCTTATTTATCAAAACCCGCCGTGGTGTGATTAAACCGCGTAACCCCAACCAAAGCACCTATGTGGCCAATATTGTTCGCCACGATATTACCTTTGGTATTGGCCCTGCGGGAACGGGTAAAACCTATTTAGCAGTGGCCGCCGCCGTTGATGCATTAGAGCGTCAAGAAGTGCGCCGGATTCTGCTCACCCGCCCCGCGGTTGAAGCAGGCGAAAAACTCGGCTTCTTACCCGGCGATTTAAGCCAGAAAGTCGACCCTTACCTGCGCCCACTTTATGATGCCTTGTTCGAAATGCTCGGCTTTGAAAAGGTGGAACGCTTAATAGAGAAAAACGTCATCGAAGTGGCGCCACTCGCCTATATGCGTGGTCGCACCCTAAACGATGCCTTTATTATTCTCGATGAGAGCCAAAACACCACGGTCGAACAGATGAAGATGTTCTTAACCCGTATTGGCTTTAACTCACGCGCGGTGATCACGGGCGACATCACCCAGACAGACTTACCCAAACATGTTAAGTCGGGTCTGCGCCACGCTATTGAAGTCCTGAGCCAAGTTGAGGAAATCAGCTTTAACTTCTTCGTGTCCCAAGACGTAGTGCGTCACCCAGTGGTTGCTCGGATTGTCGAAGCCTATGATGCTTACGATCGTAAAGAGCAGGCATTAAAGGCCGAAAAAGAGCGCCGCGACTATCAACAAGCGCACCCACAAACGCAACCGGAAGTTTTAAAGCATGAGTCTTGATTTAGCCTTAGATGTGCAATACGCCACGGCGAGTGACTATCTGCCGAGCGAAGAGCAGTTTGCCCTCTGGGTAAAAACCGCCATTGGTAACAGCATGGAACAGGCGGAGCTGACCATCCGCATCGTCGATGCCCGTGAAAGCCAAATGCTAAACAGCACCTACAGAGGCAAAGACAAACCCACCAATGTGTTGTCGTTTCCCTTTGAAGCACCGCCAGAAATTGAACTTCCACTGCTTGGAGATCTTGTCATTTGTGCCGCAGTCGTTGAAAATGAAGCGCGTGAACAAGATAAAACCCTAGAAGCCCATTGGGCACACATGGTTGTACATGGTTGCCTGCATCTGCTAGGTTATGATCACATTGAAGACGAAGAAGCCGAAGAGATGGAGTCGTTAGAGACTCAACTCATTGAAAGCTTAGGTTTTACTGACCCATATAAGGAACAATAATTAACCGCAGTGCCAAGCATCAAGGTTAATGAGAAAACTATGAGTGACGATATCCCCCCGAGTACGAGCGCCCAAAAGAAAGGCTGGTTTGACAGAGTAAGTCAGTTATTTCAGGGCGAACCTCAAAATCGCGAAGACTTAGTCGATGTGATTGATGGCGCAGAGCAGCGCGAGTTAATCACCGAAGACACCCGCGAAATGATCAAAGGTGTATTAGAAGTTTCTGATATGCGTGTTCGGGATATTATGATCCCACGAGCTCAAATTGTCGCGATTCAAATCGACAATACTGTCGAAGAATTGCTCGCAACGGTTATCGGTTCAGGCCATTCTCGCTTCCCTGTGGTGAACGAAGATAAGGACCATATCGAAGGCATTCTACTGGCTAAAGATTTGATCCCTTATGGTTTCTCAAACAGTGAAGACCCCTTCTCTCTTGAGCGCGTGATCCGCCCCGCCGTCGTTGTGCCTGAGAGCAAACGCGTCGACGTGTTACTCAAAGAATTCCGCTCCCAGCGTTACCATATGGCGATTGTCGTCGACGAATACGGCGGAGTATCGGGTCTGGTGACCATTGAAGATATTCTCGAAGAAATCGTCGGTGAGATTGAAGACGAATTCGACCACGATAGCCCTGAAGATACTGAGATCCGCAAAGTCGGTAACACTGTCTACATGGTTAAAGCGTTGACGCCTATCGAGGATTTTAACGAAGAATTCAACACTCACTTCAGCGATGAAGAGTTTGATACCGTCGGTGGTTTAGTATCCCATGCCTTTGGTCATCTGCCAGAGCGTAATGAGAGCATTATGATCGAAGGTATTGAATTTAAAATCATCAATGCCGATACCAGACGCTTAATCCAACTCAGAGTTAAACTCCCCGACCCCAATGTCGGTGAAGACGTAGAATAACCCTCTGCGTAAGAATAACGCTCAGTGTAAGAAGAATTATCCGTGCTAACTAAGATTCGGGCTTTTGCCCAACAAAAGTCCCGACTGAGCGCGTTACGGCTCGTGCTGGCGTTTATTTTAGGCGCCAGTACGGCGCTTTCCTTTGCCCCCTATTCCTTGTGGATTATCTATCCCGTCGCCATGGCCTTAGCCCTGTGGCTGAGTGGCTCCTTGGGTTCTAAAGTCAGCTTCTTCCATTGGTTAAGCTTTGGTTTTGGCTGTTTCGCCGTTGGGATCAGTTGGGTGCATGTCAGTATGGACACCTTCGGTGGCCTCCCCTTAGCCGCGTCAGTGGGGCTAATGGCGCTGTTAGCCCTCTATTTAGCCCTCTATCCGGCCTTAACGGGTCTCGGTTTAGCGTGGTTGACCCGCGCTAATACGCCCTCGTTATGGCGCAATCTATTACTCTTCCCCGCGCTTTGGGTCTTAACCGAATGGGCCAGAGGCTGGGTGATGACGGGGTTTCCCTGGATCTGGGCCGGCTACTCCCAAACCCAAGGTCCATTAAAGGAACTCGCGAGTATCATTGGCGCCTTGGGACTCAGTTTCTTAATTGCGATGCTCGCGGGCGCCTTAGCTCTGTGTTTTAGCAAGCGCTACAAAAGCCTGTTGATTTTACTGCCCATCATCGCAGCTGCGGCCTGGGTTGCCCCAAAGCTAACGCAAATAAAGCCAACAGGCGAGTCAGTTAAAGTTGCCTTGGTACAGGGGAATATCCCCCAGAGTATGAAATGGGAACCCGAGGCGCTCTGGCCAACCCTATTGAAATACATGGATTTATCCCGTGAGCACTTTGACGCTGATATTATCGTCTGGCCAGAAGCCGCGATCCCAGCGCCAGAATCTATGGTGCAAGACTTTTTGGATAATGCTAACAAGGTCGCCAACCTTAACCACACTTCAATCATTACGGGGATTATTAGCCGTCAACAGGACGAGTTTTATAACTCTTTGATAGTGCTAGGTAACCATAATCAGAAGCAGCAAGAAACGCCCGATTATGAGAGCGATGGCAGCAACCAGTTTAAGAAACATCATCTGCTGCCTATCGGTGAGTTTGTGCCCTTTGAAGCCTTACTGCGCCCGATTGCGCCTTTCTTCAATCTGCCCATGTCCTCCTTCGCACGGGGCGATTATCAACAGCCGAATTTGAGCGCCGTAGGCCATAAAATTGCTCCGGCAATTTGTTATGAAATCGCCTTCCCAGAGCAGCTGCGTGACAGTGTTAACCTCGGCACCGATCTGCTATTAACCGTATCGAATGATGCGTGGTTTGGCACCTCAAATGGCCCGTTGCAGCATATGGAAATCGCCCAAATGCGCGCCATCGAATTGGGCCGCCCTCTAGTGCGCGCCACCAATAATGGCGTGACCGCGGTTGTCGATGAGAATGGCAATATCACAGCCGCACTGCCGCAATTTGAAACGGGTGTGCTGAGCGCGACGATTCCACTAGTCACAGGCCAAACCTGGTTTGCCAAAATCGGCCAAACGCCGCTGCTACTGCTCTGTGCTGCGCTCCTGTTACTCGGTTTTATTCGTCGTAAAAAACAGCAATAGAATTTGAAATGATTAATCACAAACACACTCAAGGCTTTACCTTAATCGAACTCGTGGTCGTTATTATCGTACTGGGGATTTTAGCGGTTATCGCAACACCGAAATTTATCGGCATGAGCAAAGAGGCGCGGGAGAAAAGCCTACTGCAACTCCAAGCCAGCGTAAAAACCGCCAATACCTTAGCCTATTCCAAGACCCAAATGCCGAGCTTGCAGAGTCAAGCCGTTGCTGGGCGTGACGATATTATCGACATCGACCTTGATGGTGATGGCAAAGCCGAAACCCGCCTAAAATGGGGTTATCTGGACAATACCGATATCGAGAAATGGATTGTGAAAGACGATAAACTCGTTATTCAATACCAAGGCATTGATATTACTTACATCGGCTACGACTTGAATGACAACACCTTAGCCGACGACGATCAGTGTTATTTCCGCTACACCCAAGCCGCCGATGCCAGCACACCACCGCTTTACGATATCAATATCCAAGGCTGTTGATGACGCATAAAAAACGACGCTAAGCGTCGTTTTTTATTTATGACACAACCACAGGACTAAGGCGTTAACGCCTCGCGGGTAAACTCTTCATGGTCACACTCGGGACAATCGGGGATCACTCCCGGGAACTCAATACTCATTTCATGACCGCAGTTAGTGCACACCATCACCCCTTGGCTGACGATATCACCGCTCTGGTAATAGCCGTGGTGTTTAAAATCTTGCGTCAGCTCGTGCCACTCCACTTGGCTACGGTCAGTGATTTCACTTAACCAATGCCAAAGGGTGTTTTCGAGGGTGATCACCGTTGGGCTATGGCTTAAACTGTCGGCATTTTGCTCACGCAAAAAGCTGGCGATATCACGCTTTAGGAATTGCTCCACTAAGGCGAGCTCATCTTCCCCCGCTTGTTCTTTGAGGCGTAAAAACTCCTTCCCTTGAGTGACAGACTTAAATAAATTCTTTGCAGTCAGCGAGTTATCTTCCGCAAATTGCGCTTTCACTTCGTTAATTAAGGCTTGATACAGTCCTAGTAGCGCACTACTTCTATCATTCATAACCAATACTCCTTCATAGAACCTTTTTAATGCATCGCTTCTAGTTTATTCTATGCAGATCTTATTCGCGTCGATATGGCGTTAGATCAAATAAATAGGCGGCACTGCCGGAAATAGCGTGATGCAAGAGCAATATAATCCCTCAGAAATTGAAGCCTTAGTGCAAAAGCACTGGCACGACAACAAAACCTTTGAAGTTACTGAAGATGCGAACAAAGAAAAGTTTTATTGCCTTTCGATGTTCCCCTATCCTTCAGGTCGACTGCACATGGGACACGTTCGCAACTATACCATAGGCGATGTGGTTGCCCGCTTCCAGCGTCTTCAAGGCAAAAACGTGCTACAACCTATCGGTTGGGACTCTTTCGGTTTGCCTGCAGAAAACGCCGCAATCAACAACAAAACCGCTCCAGCACCATGGACTTATCAAAACATTGAGTACATGAAAAACCAGCTAAAACTGCTGGGTTTTGGCTATGACTGGAGCCGTGAAATCGCCACTTGTACCCCAGAATATTACCGCTGGGAACAATGGTTCTTCACTAAACTGTACGAAAAAGGCTTAGTTTACAAGAAGACCGCTTCTGTTAACTGGTGCCCTAACGATGAAACCGTACTGGCTAACGAGCAAGTACAAGACGGTTGCTGCTGGCGTTGTGATACCCCTGTAGAACAAAAAGAAATTCCACAGTGGTTCATTAAGATCACCGCCTACGCCGAAGAACTGTTAAACGACATCGACACTTTAGACGGCTGGCCTGAACAAGTTAAGACCATGCAGCGCAACTGGATTGGTCGCAGCGAAGGCGTGGAAATGACCTTCGGTGTAGCGGGTAGCGACAAGTCATTCGACATTTACACTACCCGTCCAGATACCTTAATGGGCGTAACCTATGTGGCGATTGCAGCGGGTCACCCATTAGCCGAATTAGCGGCTCAAACTAACCCTGAGCTTGCCCAATTCGTTGAAGAGTGCAAAAACAGCACCACGTCTGAAGCCGATTTAGCCACCATGGAAAAACGTGGTGTAGCAACTGGCCTATACGCCATTCACCCAATCACTGGCAAACAAGTGCCAATTTGGGCGGCTAACTTCGTCCTGATGAACTACGGCACAGGTGCAGTGATGTCAGTTCCAGGTCACGACCAACGCGATTACGAGTTTGCGAAAAAGTACAACTTAGCCATTGAAGCGGTGATCAAACCTGTTGACGGCGAGTTAGACATCAGCGAAGCGGCTTACACCGAAAAAGGTGTACTGTTTAACTCTGGCGAGTTCGACGGTTTAGACTTTGACGGTGCCTTCAATGCCATCGCCGACAAGTTAGTCGCTGAAGGAAAAGGCAAACGTCAAGTAAACTACCGTCTACGCGACTGGGGTGTATCACGTCAACGTTACTGGGGCGCGCCAATTCCTATGGTGACCTTAGCCGACGGTACTGTTATCCCAACACCTGAAGATCAACTGCCAGTTATTCTGCCAGAAGATGTAGTGATGGACGGTATCCAAAGCCCAATCAAGGCCGATAAAGAATGGGCGAAAACTCAAGTTAATGGTCAAGATGCCCTGCGCGAAACCGATACCTTCGATACCTTTATGGAATCTTCTTGGTATTACGCCCGTTACTGCAGCCCACAGGCTGACCAAATGTTAGATCCAACCAAGGCTAACTACTGGTTGCCAGTAGATCAGTACATTGGTGGTATCGAACACGCCTGTATGCACTTGTTATACTTCCGCTTCTTCCACAAGTTGCTGCGTGACGCGGGTCTAGTCAACACTAACGAGCCAGCAAAACAACTGCTGACTCAGGGCATGGTATTGGCCGATGCTTTCTACTACACCAACGACAAAGGTGCCCGTGTATGGGTGTCGCCGCTGGATGTAGTGACCACAGAAAAAGACGACAAGGGCCGTATCACTAAGGCTATCGACAAAGACGGTAACGAGCTGGTTTACACCGGTATGAGCAAGATGTCTAAGTCGAAAAACAACGGTATCGACCCACAGGTGATGGTTGAGAAATACGGCGCCGACACAGTACGTCTGTTTATGATGTTCGCCTCTCCACCAGAATTAACCCTGGAATGGCAAGAGTCTGGCGTTGAAGGCGCGCACCGCTTTATCAAACGTCTGTGGAAACTGGCCAGCGATTATGTGGCGCAGGACAACAGCGAAGCACTAGACGTTAGCAAATTAACTAGCGAGCAAAAAGCACTGCGCCGTGAAGTACACAAGACTATCGCTAAGGTGACCGATGATATCGGCCGTCGTCAGATGTTCAACACTGCGGTTGCCGCCGTGATGGAACTGATGAACCACCTGCAAAAAGCGCCACAAACCACAGGTCAAGACCGAGCCATTATCGGCGAAGCCTTAACTGCGGTAGTGCGTTTACTGTACCCAATCATCCCGCACGTGAGCTTCACCCTGTGGAATGAACTGGGCAACACCAACAGCATCGAAGACAGCCAATGGCCAACCGTCGATGAATCTGCACTGGTAGAAGACAGCAAACTCATCGTGGTACAAGTGAACGGTAAAGTGCGCGCTAAGATCACAGTCGCAGCCGATGCTGACCAAGCATCAGTTGAAGCCTTGGGTATGGCGGACGAGCAAGTCATCAAGTACTTAGATGGTGTTACTGTTCGTAAAGTTATCTATGTACCCGGTAAACTGCTCAGCATCGTTGCCAACTAACATCGTTGCTGTGATAAACGGATGCTGTCCACAAGACAAACAGGAAACCGCGAAAACTTATGCTAATTAAACGCTTAGCTTTCGCAATCATGGCGCTGGTCATTATGACCAGCGCAGGTTGCGGTTTTAAGCTTCAACGTAGCTACCAAATCCCCGAGCAGCTCAATCAACTCAGTTTGAGCAGCTCGGACGAATACAGCGAACTCACCCGTTTGGTGCGTGAGCGGTTACGTTTGAACAACGTCAAGATTGTCGATGCCGCCAATGATGTGCCAGTGTTAAGGCTCATCACCGACTCCTTAGAGCGTTCTACCCTGTCACTTTACCCTACGGGCAATGTGGCTGAGTATGAGCTTATCTATTTCGTCGAATTTGCCGTGGCCTTGCCGGGCAAAGAGGCGCAGCCTTTCAAGATTGAAATTCGCCGCGATTACTTAGACGACCCTCGCACCGCACTGGCGAAAAGCCGTGAGATGGAACTGTTAGTCAAAGAAATGCGTATCCAGGCGGCCGACCGGATCCTGCAATCCATGGCCAGCACAGAGGTGAATTAATGCAGGGTCCAAATTAATGTGGCACTGCAATAAAATGTGGAGAGTGGTTTAAATGCGTGTTTATCCTGATCAACTCTCCCGCCATCTCAATCCGCTTCACGCTTGCTACCTGATTTTTGGTGATGATCCTTGGTTGCTCGAAACCTCCAAGGATCACATTCGCCAAGCAGCCAAACGCCAAGGGTTTGAAGAGCGCGTTCAGTTAATTCAAGAAACGGGTTTTAACTGGGGTGACTTGACCCAAGAATGGCAATCCATGAGCCTGTTTTCTAGTCGACGCATCATTGAGCTAACTCTGCCCAACGCAAAACCCGGTGCAGATGGTTCGGCGGCACTACAAGCGTTGCTGCAAACGCCAAATCCTGATGTGTTGCTGATCCTCGAAGGCCCAAAACTCGCCAGCGAGCAAACCAATAGCAAGTGGTTCAAAACCTTGGATAGTTTAGGGATTTATTTGCCCTGCACTACGCCAGAGGGCGACCAATTCAGACGTTGGCTCGACTCACGTATCGCACACTTTAAGCTGAATTTACAACCCGATGCGCGCGCTATGCTGTACACACTCTACGAAGGGAATTTACTCGCCGCAGATCAGGCCATGCAGTTACTACAACTGTTAAGCCCAAGTCAGCCTATCGGTGCTGACGAGTTAAGCCATTACTTTGAAGATCAATCCCGCTTTACCGTGTTTCAGCTCACCGATGCACTGCTGAATAATCGCCAAGACAGTGCTCAGCATATGTTGGCCCAGCTCAACGGTGAAGGCACGGCCATGCCGATTTTACTCTGGGCCTTATTCAAAGAGTTGCAGCTACTGCTTAGCCTCAAGAGTGAACAAGCCCAAGGCGCGCCCTTAAATAGCTTGTTTGGTAAACATCGAATTTGGGATAAACGCAAACCCTTGTACCAGACCGCGTTGCAGCGCTTAAGCCTCACCCAAGTCGAACATATGCTTGCCTTCGCGTCTAAGCTGGAGCTGAACCTAAAGCAATTAGGCCATGAAGATTGGACAGGGCTTAGCCACCTGTGCTTATTATTCGATCCTAAGGCCCACGGCCATTTGGCCCATATCAGCTTAGATTAAGGCACTGACTGAATGCGTATCGGTATTTTAGGCGGCACCTTCGACCCCATACATTACGGCCATATTCGCCCCGCGATGGAAGTCAAAGCGAGTCTCAAGCTGGATAAAATACTGCTGATGCCCAACCATATTCCGCCGCATAAAAACACCACCCACTCGAGCACGGCGCAGCGGCTCGAAATGGTCGCGCAGGTATGTGAGGCATTAACAGGTTTCGAGCTGTGTGATATCGAAGCTAAACGTGACAGTCCATCCTATACGGTTGTCACCCTTCAGCAGTTAAGTCGGCTTTATCCCGATGACGAACTGTTTTTTATCATGGGGATGGATTCATTTATTCACCTGCAAAGCTGGCACAAATGGCAACAACTGTTTGAATTAGCCAATATTGTGGTATGTCAGCGCCCAGGCTGGCATTTAGCCGAAGGGCACCCAATGCAGCATGAGCTCATTGCACGTCACGCAACGCTTGAAGACTTAAGTCACTCAAGCGCGCCGCAACATGGGCGCATCTTTACCGTCGATATCAGCCCACAGGATATTTCGTCCACTCAAATTCGCTCACAGCTGGCCATGGGGGAAATTCCGCTGGACGCCCTCCTACCCGTCACTCTAAATTACATTCAAAAACAACGGCTTTATTTTTCTTAGACCGAAAATCAAGCGCTATTAGTACAAACTCAGCCGCGAAGATCGCTAAGAGAATGTATTCCCCCGCTTAAGACTGATATACTAGCGCGCTATTTAAAATGAATGAGGTACATCAGCGTGCAGAGCGCCGAATTAAAGCAGTTTGTTGTCGACAAAATCGACGATTTAAAAGCCCGTGACGTCGTGGTTATCGATGTCAGCAACCAATCTAACATCACTGACTATATGGTGATTTGTTCAGGTACATCTAAAACTCACGTGAAAGCGATCGCCGAAAACCTCGTGCTCGAAGCGAAAGCCGCTGGCATTCCACCAATCGGTATCGAAGGCCGCGACAGCAGCGAATGGGTATTGGTGGATATGGGCAACGTGATCCTGCATGTTATGCAAGACCAAACCCGCGATTTCTACCAGCTTGAAAAGCTCTGGTCAGAAAAGCAAGCCTAATGAAGTTGCAACTTATCGCAGTAGGGACACGGATGCCCGATTGGGTCACCCGCGGCTTTGAAGAGTACCAACGCCGCTTCCCCCGAGATATGGCGCTGGAACTTATCGAAATCCCTGCCGGCAAGCGCGGAAAAAACGCTGATATCGTTCGTATCCTGCAGAAGGAAGGCGAGCAAATGTTAGCGGCAATCCCTAAGGGCAATCACATTGTCACCTTAGATCTTCCCGGCAAAAACTGGACTACGCCAGAATTGGCGACCGCCATGAACAAATGGCAACTCGATGGTCGTGATGTGAGCTTACTGGTTGGCGGCCCCGAAGGCTTAGCGCCCGCCTGTAAGGAAGCCGCCCATCAGAGTTGGTGCCTATCGGCATTGACCCTGCCCCATCCTCTGGTGCGGATTGTGGTTGCCGAAAGCTTATACCGCGCGTGGAGCGTGAACACCAATCACCCTTATCACAGAGAATAGCGGGATCTTGATGTTAACGAGTGTCAACCACCCGGATGGGATCAGCTGGAGATAGCCTAAGTGTCGCCAAAAAAGCGGATAACCATGCACGACCACGCCGCCGAGGCGTCACTGTTTAAGCGCCGTGCGCTGTTCACTTTTTTTTGTGTTGTCGCCCTCCTGAGCGTGTTGGTGACCAATCTTTATCACCTTCAGGTTGAATCCTATAAAGATTACGCAACACGTTCTAATGACAACCGTATTCGCGTCGTGCCCATCGCCCCCAGTCGTGGCCTGATTTACGACAGAAACGGCGTACTCCTCGCCGAAAACCAACCCTTTTATTCCCTCGATCTGGTGCCTGAAAAAATTGCCAATATGTCCGAGACCTTGGACGAATTGGGCAAGTTAATCGAGATCACCCCTGATGAGCGTGAAACCTTTACCGACGCCTTAAAGTTTCACCGCCGCTTTAAACCGCTTACCCTTAAAAATCAGCTGACTGAAGAGCAAGTGGCGATTTTTAGCGTGAACCAGCATCGCTTCCCAGGGATATCCGTCGAGGCGGGTTTAAAGCGTAACTACCCCTATGCGAGCCAGCTCACCCATGTGCTGGGCTATGTGGGCAAAATCAACACCCGCGATCGCGCTCAATTGGAGCGTAACGATCAATGGAAGAATTATGCCGCCACCAAGGATATTGGTAAGCAAGGCATTGAAAAGTTTTATGAATCTCTGCTGCACGGTACGCCGGGCCACCTCGAAGAAGAAGTGAACAACCGCGGCCGGACTATCCGCACCCTTAAAATTGTGCCACCGGAGCCTGGGCAAGATATTTACTTAACCCTCGATTTGCAATTACAGCAAAAGGCCGTGGAATTACTCCAAGGTCACCGTGGCTCGATTGTCGCGATCGACCCGAGGGACGGCGGCATCTTAGCCCTAGTTTCAAGCCCAAGTTACGATCCAAACCAGTTCGTCCAAGGGATTAACAGCAAAGATTACAGCGATTTATTGAACGATAAATCCCGCCCGCTGATTAACCGCGCCACCCAAGGCCAATATGCACCGGCCTCGACGGTCAAACCCATTATCGCCCTACTGGGGTTAGATGAAAAAGCCGTCACCGAGCACACTCGTATTTGGGACCCTGGCTTTTGGCAAATCCCCGGCGTTGAGCGTAAATACCGCGACTGGAAACGTTGGGGCCATGGCTGGGTCAACGTCTACAGCGCCATCGTCGAATCCTGCGATACCTATTTCTATGAATTGGCTTATAAAATCGGTGTCGACCCTATCGCCCGCTTTATGGAGCAATTCGGCTTTGGACAAAATACCGGTGTCGATATTTTCGAAGAGTCGGCGGGCAATATGCCGTCGAAGGACTGGAAACGCTTAAAATACAATCAGGCTTGGTACATTGGCGACACGATTTCCGTGGGTATCGGCCAAGGCTACTGGACTGCAACGCCATTGCAATTGGCCAGCGCCACCGCCATCCTCGCCAATGATGGCCGCCGCTTCCCGCCACATTTGTTAAAGTCGATTAAAGATAATACGGCCAAAATTGACTCGCCAATTAACGAGTTACCGCCAATTGAGCTTAAAAACCCGCGCAACTGGAAAATTATCAACGAAGCCATGCGCCAGACTGCTCATAAGTCGCGTTTTACCGACGCCAGCTACACGGCCGCGATGAAAACCGGTACGGCGCAGGTCATTGGCGTAGCCGAAAACACTAAGTACGATGCCAATAAGATTGCCGAGCATTTCCGCGATAACGCCCTCGTTGTCGCCTACGCACCCTTTGAAGATCCGAAAATCGTCCTCGCGGTGGTAATGGAAAACGCCGGCTGGGGTGGCGCAAACGCAGGGCCAGTCGCCCGCGCCATGCTCGATGAATACATGCTAAGAGACACTTGGAAACCAACGCCATGAGTGCCCAACCACGTCAAAATATCTGGCAACGAATGCATATCGACTTGCCCTTACTGCTCGGTCTGTTTGCCGTCATGGGCTTTGGCCTGTTTGTTATCTACTCCGCCAGCGGTGAAGATCTTGGCATGATGGAGCGCCAACTGTTTAGGATGTTTTTATCCCTAGGCATTATGTTTACCATGGCGCAGATCAATCCCGAGGCGCTAAAGCGCTGGGCCCTACCGATTTACCTTGCGGGGATTGTACTGCTACTTGGGGTACATTTTTTTGGCGAAATCAATAAAGGCGCGCAGCGCTGGTTGAACTTAGGCTTTATGGAGTTCCAGCCATCGGAACTGATTAAACTCGCCTTCCCTATCACTATGGCGTGGTATATCAGTAAGTTCCCTTTGCCGCCGAAGAAACGCTACCTTGCAGGTGCGGCGGTGATTTTGTTAGTCCCGACGCTGTTAATTGCCAAACAACCTGACTTAGGTACCTCGATTTTGGTTGCGGCATCGGGCATTTTCGTGCTGTTTTTATCGGGCATGAGCTGGGCGATTGTGGGTGGTTTTATTGCCGCCGTATTAGCCTTCTTGCCGATCCTCTGGTACTTCCTGATGCACGATTACCAAAGAACCCGCGTTATGACCCTACTAGATCCGGAGAAGGATCCGCTAGGTGCCGGTTACCACATCATTCAATCGAAAATCGCCATTGGCTCCGGCGGTCTCTGGGGCAAAGGTTGGCTTGATGGCACCCAATCCCAATTAGAATTTATCCCCGAACGTCACACCGACTTCATCTTTGCGGTGATCGGTGAAGAGTTTGGCCTGATAGGCAGTATTATCCTGCTCCTGATGTATCTGTATATCATCGGACGCGGCTTAGTCATCGCCTCTCGCGCACAAACCAGCTTCGCCCGCCTCCTTGCAGGCAGTATCACATTGACTTTCTTCGTTTATGTTTTTGTGAATATTGGTATGGTTTCAGGTATCCTGCCTGTGGTGGGTGTACCTTTACCCCTTGTCAGTTATGGTGGTACTTCCATGCTGACATTGATGACAGGGTTTGGCATTCTTATGAGCATTCATACCCATAGACGTTTTGTAGATAGATAATTTTTAGGGACTTTTTAATGCCTATTCTTCGAGCTTGTTTGGCTCCACTGGCAGTACTTTGCCTCAGTTCATATCTCCTTGGTTGCTCGACGGCAAACGAGCCTGCGGCACCTACACCGCCTCCAAGTGCGGCCGTGACCACACAGGCCCCTGCGCCAGTCTTACCCGAAGCCTTAAAGGCAGAATTTATTAAAACCCAAATGGCACAAGGCTTTACCCAAGCCGAAGTTGAAAGTTTTTTAGCAAAGGCCAACTACAACCAAGCCGTTATCGATGCTATTTCTCGCCCTTGGGAAGCCAAGCCTTGGCACCAGTATTATCCGATTTTCCTCACCGAAAAACGCCTCAATACAGGTCTAGCCTTCTGGAAAAAACACGAGGCAACGATTGCCAAGGCCGCGACAAAGTACCAAGTCGAGCCACAAATTATTGTGGCCATTATTGGTATCGAAACCTTCTATGGTCAGTACACAGGTAATTATCCGGTAATCGACGCGCTCTATACCTTAGGGTTTTATTACGAGCCAAGGGCCACCTTCTTTCGCAAGGAGTTTGGCGAGCTGATGAAGTTGGTAAAAGAAGAACACTTAGATATCAATAGCCTCAAGGGTTCCTACGCCGGAGCCATGGGCTTTGGTCAGTTTATTCCTTCAAGCTACCGCCACTATGCCGTGGATTTTGATGGCAGCGGCAACCGTGATTTGCTCCAGAGTCCAGAGGATGCCATTGGCAGTGTCGCCAATTATTTCCATGAACACGGCTGGCAATTGCACGCGCCCGTTGCGATCCCTTTAGTGAACAGCAGTACCAATGCGCCTAAAGCCAAAGTGTGGGCCGGCGAGAAGTTACACTACAAGGTTTCTGATATTCTCTCACCAAGCTTATCGCTGGCCACCGCCCGCGATTTAGATGCCTCGCAAAAGGCCATGCTCATCGAGCTGGAACAAGTGGATAGCAAGGACTACTGGTTAGGACTCAATAACTTTTATGTGATCACCCGTTATAACCGTAGCCCTTTGTATTCCATGGCCGTTTACCAATTTAGCCAACAACTGAAGCAACAACATGACGCTAAAAAATAACCTTTTACCGCTCTTGATGCTCGGCTGCTGTTTTGCGCTCGCGGCCTGCTCGAGTTCTAATTCTGGCTCGGCCAGCGAGAAGAACAAGAACATGGATCCCAATAAGGGCCGTTACGCGCTTAAAAACGATAAGATGCCCATCAATCCACCCAATGTGGACCATGTGCCAAACGCGACCCCCAAATACGAGCCCTACAGCCGTCGCGGTAATAAACCTTACACGGTTTATGGTGAGTCCTATACGGTGTTAGATTCGGGCCAAGGCTTTTCCGAAACGGGCCGTGCCTCGTGGTACGGCGAGAAATTCCATGGCTATGAGACATCGAACGGCGAACCCTACGACATGTATGGCATGTCAGGTGCCCACAAGACCTTGCCCCTGCCGAGCTATGCCCGCGTCACTAACTTAGATAACAATAAGCAGGTGATTATTCGGATTAACGATCGCGGCCCTTTCCATTCGGACCGGATTTTAGACTTATCCTACGCCGCCGCTTATAAGCTGGGTATGTTAGGCACAGGCACCGCACGGATTAAGCTAGATGTGATCTATATTGGTACTCAGGCCGCGACACAATCGGCCATAGCCAGTATCCAATCCTCAGGCAATCACTACATACAATTGGTGGCTTCGAAGGATCAGCATAGGCTGAACAAAATGGCGAAGGATCTGGAGAAGAAATATCAGGTCAAGACCCGTGTACAACCGGCAAACAATATGTATAGACTGCAGCTCGGTCCAATTGGCCAAACCGAACTGGCCGACCGATTACTCAATAAAGTGAAACAAGACGGTTACCCCGAAGGCTATATGGTTTTAGAGTAGTGACCGCTCACTATAAGATGTAGATTTAGCTTAAAAATACCCCAGATGAAGGAACCTTCACTGAAAACCTTTGTCGAAGGGTGGTATACTCGCGAAACTATTTTGCCTTTTCTTTCAATACAACCAAAAAGACGTGCTAAGTTAATGATGAATTTTGTAAAAAGTCCCATTAAAACATTGCTGCTAATTTCGAGTGTTTCTCTTCCTGTTTATGCTGCGCAGCCGATTGTTACCCCTGATGCACCTACAGTTGCCGCCAAGGCTTACGTCTTGATGGATTATTACTCGGGCCAAATCATTGCCGAAGAAAATGCCTACGAAAGCTTAAACCCAGCCAGCTTAACGAAGATGATGACCAGTTATGTGATTGGTCAAGAAATCAAAGCCGGTAACGTATCCCCTGATGATGATGTGACCATCAGTAAAAATGCGTGGTCGAAGAACTTCTCTGACTCATCAAAAATGTTCATCGAAGTGGGTAAAACCGTTAAGGTTTCCGACTTAAACCGCGGCATCATCATCCAATCGGGTAACGATGCCTGTGTGGCCATGGCCGAACACATTGCCGGCACCGAAGGCGCCTTCGTCGACATGATGAACTCATGGGCCAAGCAGCTTGGCATGCGTGACAGCTACTTCGAGAACTCCCACGGTTTAGACTCTGAAAACCACAAATCAACAGCCTACGACATGGCGTTATTAGGTGCTGCGCTTATCCGTGACGTGCCTGAAGAATACCGTGTCTACAGTGAAAAATATTATACCTTCAATGGTATCAAGCAATATAACCGCAACGGCCTGCTGTGGGATAACAGCATGAATGTCGACGGTATCAAAACCGGCCACACCTCTGGCGCAGGTTATAACTTAGTCGCATCTGCTACCAAAGACGGCATGCGTTTAATTTCAGTGGTAATGGGCACCCAGAGTGAAGCCGCCCGTAAAGCCGAAAGTAAAAAGCTGCTTACCTATGGTTTCCGCTTCTTCGAAACCGTCACCCCTTACAAGGCGGGCGACAGCTTCGTGACCCAACAAATTTGGTACGGCGATAAGAGCACTGTCGATTTAGGTGTAGCGACTGATACCCCAATCACCATCAGCCGTGGCCGCGCGAAAGACTTAAAAGCCAACTTCGAACTGACTAAGCCACTTGACGCACCACTGAAAAAAGGTGAAACCGTTGGCCGCTTATACTTCCAGTTAGATGGCAAAGATATTGCGCAATTCCCACTGGTTACCCTGCAAGAAGTCAACGAAGGCAGCTGGTTCAGCAAATTAGTTGATTACTTTAAGCAACTGTTTTCTGGTTGGTTTAGCTAATCCGAATCACAAAAACTAAGCCACCTTCGGGTGGCTTAGTTGTTTTTGGGGGAGTATCGCCCTTGAATCGGGTATAATCGTCACCATATATTTCCCATTAAAATGGTTATAGAGCACGACTATGTTAAACACGAAATTTGATGAACTCATGGAGTTCCCCTGCGCCTTCCCCTTCAAAGTGGTTGGCGATGCCCACGAAGCCCTGACCGACAGAGTCGTTGCCGTAGTGCAAAGACACGCGCCTGGTGATTATTCACCCACGGTTAAGGCCTCAAGCAAAGGTAGCTACTACTCAGTGACCATCCGCGTCACAGTGACCAGCAAAGATCATATTGAGACACTGTACACTGAGCTTGCCGGTATCGAAGGCGTACGCCGCGTACTATAAGTATTCCTCAAGGCCATGAAATGTGATCTGTCTTACATTTATGGTCAAGAGGCGTATAATAGCGCCACTCAATTCTAGGGGAGAGGTTGCCCTTGCAAGACACCACTTTGCATATTCGGCATCTGGGACAACAGGATTACGAGTCTGTGTGGCATGCGATGCAGCATTACACCGACACTCGTAACGGCGATAGCCCAGACGAGCTGTGGATCGTTGAACATCCAGCCGTATTTACCCAAGGCCAAGCAGGTAAAAGCGAACATATTTTGAATCCGGGTGATATTCCCGTGATCCAAGTGGATCGTGGCGGCCAAGTGACTTACCACGGGCCGGGACAATTAGTTGTCTACCCTCTCCTCGATATTAAACGCAGCAAGATTGGCGTCCGTCAGCTAGTGACCCACATCGAGCAAAGCATTATCGATATGCTCGCCAAATACGATATCAATGCCTACGCCAAGGCCGATGCGCCGGGCGTGTATGTGGATGAGCGCAAAGTCGCCTCTTTAGGGCTTCGCATTCGTAAAGGCTGCTCCTTCCACGGCTTAGCACTGAATGTCGATATGGATCTGGCGCCGTTTCGCCGCATTAACCCTTGCGGTTATGCCGGGCTTGAAATGGTGCAATGCAAGGAACTGGGCGGCCCACAAACCGTGATAGAAGCAGGCGACCAACTCATTATTACCCTTAGCCAACTATTGGGCTACCAACAACTAGTTCATCATCAAGGATTAGCAGCGTCATGAATAGGCCTGAACGTTTACAACCCGGAGTCAAATTAAGAGATGCCGATAAGGTCTCGCGCATTCCGGTTAAAATCGTGCCCTCTGAGCGCGAAACCATGTTACGCAAACCCGATTGGTTAAGGGTCAAACTGCCCGCTTCTAACCAACGCATTCTCGAGATCAAGCAAGCATTACGTTCGAATGGCCTGCACTCGGTCTGTGAAGAAGCTTCCTGTCCTAACTTGGCAGAATGCTTTAACCACGGCACCGCGACCTTTATGATTTTGGGCGCAATTTGTACTCGCCGCTGCCCATTCTGCGACGTGGCCCATGGCCGTCCATTGAAGCCTGATAGCGATGAGCCGGTCAAACTGGCACAAACCATTCGCGATATGAAGCTGAAATACGTGGTCATCACCTCGGTTGACCGCGATGACCTGCGTGATGGCGGTGCCCAGCACTTTGCCGACTGTATCCGTGAGATCCGTAAGCTCAATCCTGAAATTAAGATTGAGATCTTAGTGCCCGATTTCCGTGGTCGTATCGACGCAGCCCTCGACATTCTGTCGACAGAGCCGCCTGATGTGTTCAACCACAACCTCGAAACTGCGCCTATGCATTACCGCAAAGCGCGTCCGGGTGCGAACTATCAATGGTCACTCGACCTACTGAAGCGCTTTAAAGAGCGTCACCCTAATGTGCCGACAAAATCGGGACTGATGATGGGTCTAGGTGAAACCAACGAAGAAATCGCCCAAGTGCTGCGCGACTTACGTGAACACAAGGTGGAAATGTTGACCTTAGGCCAATATCTGCAACCGTCTAAGTTCCACCTGCCGGTTGAGCGTTACGTGTCACCAGCCGAGTTCGATGAGCTTAAAGTCCTTGCCGATGAGCTTGGCTTTACTCACGCCGCCTGTGGTCCATTAGTGCGTTCAAGCTACCATGCCGACCTGCAAGCTCAAGGTAAAGAAGTGAAGTAATCTTCGCTTTATTAATCCCATAAAAAAACAGCGCTAAAGCGCTGTTTTTTTATCCTCCTCTAAAACCTTAAGCCGTTTCGCTTAAGGCTAAATCCATCAAAATTGCATCTTCTTTGCCATCAGCCAAAGGGTAATAGCCTTTGCGACGACCGGTTTCGACAAAGCCCCGCTTCTGATAGAGCGCGCGTGCCGCAAGGTTTGATTCGCGAACCTCCAGCATCAGCACCACGGCCTTGGCAGCCTTAGCGCCGTCGATAACCGCCGTGAGTAGCTGATGCCCATAACCTCGCCCTTGTTGCGCTGGCGACAAACAAATATCCAGCAGTGTTGCCTCATCAACAATCTGCTGCACAATCGCAAAGCCGAGTAACTCGCCATCGCGTTGCATTAATCCAAGGACGCGGTACAAGTGGCCAAAACAATCGGCAAGATTATTCTCACTCATAGGATGGGAATGGGCGCTGGCTTCAATGCGCGCCATTTGGCTTACATCCGTTGGCGTCAGGAGCACAATTTGCAACGATTCACTAAGGGTCTTAAGGACTTGATGGCTCACGGGAAAATCCAAATTAAAAGGCAACTTAAGATAATGTATACAGGGTACGACCAATAGAGGCTTAGGCCGTTAATTGCTGTTCACGCCACTGGCAGATCTGCGCCCATAAGGCACGCTTTGCCTCACTGCGAGACAGTAAGTCCGCTAAGGGATCCGACACTAACCAAGCCACTCTGGGCCTAACCCTGTGGCGGCGTAAATCCCAGACGATGGTTTTGCCCTTATGTGGCTCAGTGTTGAACTCACAGTCGTCCTTACTGATGCCGATTAATCCCAGCACGGTTTCGAGTAAAGGCTCAGCGGCGGGCGTCATCTCGTCTGCATCCCAAACCACTTGACAAGGTCGCACTTTAGTATCGCGAAGCTGCCAGGGAGTAATCTCCATTGCGGCTAAATAGGCTGATTTATTCATGGGGTTATTGGGGTTTCATTAGGTTCTAACACAAGTACAAGGATACCAGCTAAATGGGCTGAATGTTATTGTCACGACGCAGGTCTCCATGCAAATCCATCCCAAAATCCCAATTAGGCTGCAAAGATTAATCTATAAATTCGATTTATAAAATCTATTTTAACCGCTTTAGATGTTTAGCTCATTTGATAAGCTATCTCCATTGAGTAGGACAATAGGAGGAATTTCCATGATTAACATCGGCATCAACCAGAGTCACAGAGAAGAAATCGCCGCTGGGTTAAATCAGTTATTGGCCGACAGCTACAGCCTTTACCTTAAGACCCACAGCTTCCACTGGAACGTCACAGGCCCCATGTTTACTAGCTTGCACTTATTGTTTGAACAGCAATATACCGAGCTTGCCTTAGCCGTCGATTTAATCGCCGAGCGAGTGCGCGCATTAGGCGCAAGGGCATTAGGTTCCTATTCGGCCTATGCCAAGTTGACTGAAATCCGTGAAGATCAAGGTGTCACTAAAGCCGAAACCATGATCCGTGAACTGTTAAGCGACCAAGAAGTAGTGATCAGAAACGCTCGTGCGCTCTATCCCTTGGTTAGCCAAGCTAACGATGAGGCAACGGCAGATTTACTCACCCAGCGCATCCAACTCCATGAGAAAAATGCGTGGATGTTACGTAGCTTATTAAGCGAATAACCCTTTCATCATCCCCAAGCCAAATGGCCGAGCAGTCACGCGCTCGGCCATTTTTATTGGACATTTATCGATGCTAAATTCTATTTAGAGATATTTAAGCCAAGCCTGCTGACACTGTCCTTTGTAACGGCTAAACCAGCGCACGGGATAATAGAGTAAAGGGATCAAGACTAAGCTTATCATCCATACCCACCCCATATGCGCTACGCCAAAAAGCTCGCCATGGTTTGCGCCAAATCCCCATTTAGCCAGCGAATACAGCAACAGCAGCACATATAAGTGCAAGATATAGAAGAACATAGGCACTGAGCCAAACACTGCTAACCTCTGCCCCATCCAACCTAATACTCTGCCTGTCGCAAAATAGCGCTCAAACACGACTAAGCCGTAGAACATCCCGCCCAAGGTCACCAACAAAAAACTGAGAGATGGCGGATACTTAGTTAGATTGAATACCGACATTAAGGTTTGGCCTAAGATATCGCCAAACTGCCAAGGCAGCGTCTCGCCGTAGAGATTGAATCCACGCAGCAAGCCAAACAGCACGATACAGCCAAGCCCTAACAGTATTAATTTTTGCTGACGCAGCCACGCATCTCCCCCTCGGCCAAAGACGGGGCCTGCTACATAGCCCAATAAAATCACGCCAATCCATGGTAGCGCTGGGTAACTTATCTTCAGCTTAAGCTCGCCCTCGGCAATCAAATAACCTCGGTCGTGCGATATCGTCCACAGACTATAGCCCCACTCGTCTGGCGTAAAATGAATAGGCGACAATAGGTTATGGCCAAAGATAATCAATAGCCCGAGTAATGCCATCCACAACCTTGGGAGGTTGATTAATGCCGCGAGGGCCAACATGCTCAGTCCTATCACCCAAATCACCTGCAACCACAGGGTGTGATAATTGCCCATCCATGAGAAATTAATCACCAGCACTTCGAGAGCGATTAAGAATAGTCCGCGCTTGATTAAAAACTCGCGCGCAGAACGCGGTTCGCCATAGCCACGATTGGCGTAAAGCCAAGCCGAAACCCCAGTTAAAAAGACGAAGACCGGCGCACAAAAGTGCGCCGCAAAACGGCTGACAAACAGCGCCCAGTTTGTAGTACTTAAATCCATAGGATCGCTCACCTGCATATGCAGGAAAAACCGCTCCCGCACATGGTCGAGCAACATAATCAACATCACTAAGCCGCGCATCATGTCGATGCTATTGATCCGCTGACGCCCTTGCAGTTTAGGCGCCACCAGCAAAGCCTCGGGTGTCACTGTGGTATTAGAATTCATAGCTAACACTCACTTTAACGTTACGTGGCTCACCCGGTACGGCCCACAGCGCCGAATAACTGCTGGCGATATAGTGCTCATCCAGCAGGTTATCGGCATTGAGCGCGAGACTTAGGTTTTCGCCAAGCCGAGTAGTGAAGAACATTCCAAGCAGCTGATAACTCGGTAATTGAAAACTTGGATCGGCCGAATCGCCCAAGCGTGAGTCCACATAACGCCAACTCAACCCTAAATGACCGTCAATAGAAAGATCATTTAAGTCCTGCTTGAGGATGACACTGCCCGAGTGTTTTGGCACATTGACCAGCGGACTCCCCACCGGAATTAACACGCCCCAATCCAGATTCAGGCTGTCGTTCGCCGTGCGGGTATTCAGGTAGGCATAGGACAAGGTCGCTTGTAAGCTCTCGGTCAACTCGGCCGCAATATCCAATTCAATTCCCGTGCTCTTAGCTTCGCCAAGGGTCGCCGAAAAGCCGACATTAACGGGATCTGAGGTCAAGATATTGCTCTTTTGCGCATCAAACCAAGCCAAACTGCCATTGACGGGTAGCTCAAACCAAGTGCTGTTGAACTTAACCCCTAACTCGACGGATTTGCTCTCCTCAGGCTCGAAGGGATTACCCGCATAATCAGTGCCTGAAAGCGGTAAAAAGCCTTCCGAATAGGAGCCGTAAACACTTAACGCCTCAGACCATTGATAAACTAATCCGACTTTTGGGCTGATCCTGTGATCGTTTTGTTTCGACAGACTCGCGTTCACCTGCTCTGCGATTTCTTGGGAATAACGATCAAACCTTAACCCTAAATGTAGTTTCCAGTGCTCGGATAACTCCAATTGGTCCTGTAAATAGGCGCCCCAGGCATCTTGAGTCTCTCGGTTTTCATACAGCAGACTGACCTCAGGCTGAACCGCGCCATATTGAGGCGCAAAAATATCGATTGCATAGGCGCCCTTCTGGCCTCGATAACGGTAGAGTCCCGTTTTTAGTCGATAATGATAGGCATCCGTTCCGAGCAGCAGATTGTGTCTTATGCTGCCAGTATCAAACTGGCCGCTGAGTTCGGCACGCACTGAATGGTCTTCAGAGGCGTAATCTCGATAGCGATGTTGCCGGGTCAGAGTACGGCCATCGTCATATAAGGATTGACGCCCCTTTGCTAATTCAGCATCCGATGAGTAGCCATTCAGACTCGAATCGCGATAGTTATAACCCGCGGTAAGCGACCAATCCTCATTTAATTCATACTCATAGGTAAGCTGATGCCCAGTCGCATCCACTTTAGTTGGCCCATCGTTGGGCTCGCCCAAGTAACGCGAACGGGGCACGGTATTAAAGTCGTTATTGAGCACTACTACGCCACGGTCAAATAACTGTTCTTGCCTAAGATATTCAACCTCATACAGGAGCGATGACTTATCCGACAATTGCCAGCGCAGCGATGGCGTGACAATTTTTTTATCGCTAAACACGTAATCGCGAAAACTGTCATGCTCCTGCCAAGCGCCATTGATCCTAAAGGCTAAGTTATCGGTCAGCCCCGAGGTAAAATCCCCTTCCAAACGATATTGTTCGAAACTCCCCGCGGACGCTTTTAAATAGCCCTGCGCCTCGTACTGCGGCTTTTTAGTCACAATATTCACAGTGCCGCCGGGCTCCGAGCGTCCATAAAGCGCCGAGCCCGGGCCTTTGAGGATTTCAACATAGGCCACGTTCGATAGGTCTCTATGGCCGCTAAAGCCTCGACCACCATTAAAACCATTGATTAAATAGCCCGATGGCATGTTTTCATTCCCAGGAAAGCCCCGTAACGAAAAACTATCCCATAACCCACCACCGTTATTTTGCCGCGCGACACTGGCGGAATAATCCAATAAGTCTTGAAAACGCGTCAGCCCAGTATCTTTAATCAGTTGCTCATCCAGCACAGTAATTGCCTGGGGCAACTCAGTCGCTGGCACATTGCCGCGGTATGCCTGACGATAATGAATGCTTAAACGCTCGATATCGTCATTAAGTCCAGTGGTATCAGTTGGCATAGCCTCGGCGGCCAATAGGGGAACACTCGCATCCAACGCCAATAACGCCACGCCCAGCACGAATGCCGAGCGCTTGTGGCTCATATAAACAGCCATTTTTTACTCCAAAAATAAACAGCATCGGGCACCTTGGTTAAGCCAAGGCGCTCGAAAAATAAGAGAAATAGATAAAAAGCAGGAGTTAGGCTGTTAGCGGCGGCGCACGGCTATGAAAGTGGCGCCTAAATGGCGTCTTAAAGGAAATAACATCAAACTCAACCGAGATAACGCCCTGTTGAGTAACTTGAAAATCTAGCGGAGAGTATGAGATGGCATGCTGCAATTGGTGCTGATGCAAACACAGCGCGCAATGGGCCTTGGTATCATCATTGAGGTGGGAAACACTGTGCACCGCAAACGCAACAGACAGCAACACTAAGATGGCTGCAAGCCATAGTGCTAATCTGCGCCTTGTTTGCATCACAGAACCCAAACCATACATCCTCAAACCAAAGGGCTTGCGATTGTATGTTAGCTCCTACGAAAGTTGCAAATACCTTTACTTAACAAATGTAAGCAAATGCGCAGGGAAATTTTATCGCGCGCAAAATAAAACGGCTCGCATATTTCTATGCAAGCCGTTGTTTTATTTGGCAGGGGTGGCAGGACTCGAACCCGCAACCATCGGTTTTGGAGACCGCTGTTCTACCAATTGGAACTACACCCCTGTTGACGTGGGGCATTATGCTAAAAGCACTCTCAAAGGTAAAGGACTTTTTATGACAAACTTAATTAACTGAGGAATTTTCAAACAAGTTTTGCATCTACTGTTGATTTAATTGGCATAAAGCTGAAAAAGTCGGCATTTACGCTTAGTACTGTATGTGTAAAACCTACTGACTATGAAGTAAATATTGAAACCTAATACCCTGCCTATGGCACAGAAACTCACAAAAGAGTCGTGAAAATTCCTTAAAAGATGAATTAAAGCGCAACGTGTACCACGCACTCGCGACCAAATCCCATCACGGATGGTTAATCATCAAGGGTTGAGATAAAAATTCGCCGCAAATCATTGTCCCAAAGCTGGATAATTTTGCGGGTCTTATCCTTATTCCAAAAACACTTGCCAAACAGGATAAGCCCTGCGCCCTCTAAATCCCGTTTATCTTCGATATTAAAGCGCTTAAACAGTTTAGTTTTGACGCCCTCAATAGGAATACCTATGTCTTTACTGTCGGCGGGATTAAGCCAAGATAAGGTCGGGTCGCTGTGGGAGATAGTGCCCCAGTACATATGGGGTTTATTATCTGTAGGATCCGCATCGGCAAAATTCACAAACAAATTCTTCGCCCGCCAGCGGTACTTACGCTCATCATCGGTGTAAACCCAAAGATCCGAAGTCGCCAGATCCGAGCCACGCAGCAGGCTATGGAGTAACTTTTCTAGCCCTTGGCTCGGAGTACGCTTTGCCGTGATGGCTATCTCGGGCTTATCGGCCGCCACCTGATAGCCAGCTTTAGGCTCCTGCACTGACTCTAATGGCTCGGTCTTATTTGCAGTTTTACTTTTGGACCCAACCTCTTGCTCTTGGGGAGCGTTCACTTTGAGCGTTGAGTTATAGGGTCTCTTGTTACTGGGATTGAGCGAAAAATCGATAACCAAGGCATCGGCGTCGAGCAGTTGTTGCTGCACTTCGAGGGCATCTTGTTCTTCACGGGACTTTTGCGCCGACGGATTAAATTCGATGCAATCGAGCTTATGGTAACGGGAGCCAAAACAGGCAGCCTTACCATCCTTAGATGCTTTACGAAAATAGGCTTTGCCGTAGCAGGCGGGGCAATATAAATGCTGGCGCAAACGCTCAATCTCAGCCTCGGGTAACTGCTGAAACTTGAACACACTGTAGGTGACACTGGTCTGCGCATTAGGGTTGAGTCGTAGTGGCGACGAAGCCTGTTCTGCCGCAGTCTCGGTTGTAAGTACACAAATCGCATCCAACATCGCTCGTCCCCCTAATCCTTATCTTCGCGAGCTTATCTTAAGTCTTAAGCCGGATGAAAATAGCTTGCTAGTCGTGCGGCTAAACTCGGCGGCAATAAGGGTTTATTGCCGACAGTCGTTTTGCCATAAAAACCTTGCAGCTTGTCGATTAACTGCCAAAAACACAGGTTTGCCGCCAATGCATCGAGGGCGGCGTACTGAACTTGCGCTTGGGATAAAGGCACCTGTTGCCAATTCGAGAGGGTAATTTTTTTAGGCTTATCGATGCGTTTATGCAGTAATACCGCCACCAATTGCCGCGTGCCCATTTCCTTCCCAGCACCAAGCTGCGCCATAGCCCAATTCAAATCGAGTCGTGGGGATACCTGAATATCCCAATCCCGTTTCAGTGCTTGGCCATCGCCCCTTAATCCAATCCCCACTTTGAGGATCTGCTCATTTTCCAGCAACGGTTTAAGTTCGGCGAGCCTCTCACCCAATACCGCCTGCTGAAATAAATAGCAGGTATCGGAGGTCGCTAGTTGCACTAAGCTCAAGGGATGTTGAACGCCCGGCTCAAAGCTTGCCCGCGTTTCGGTATCAAACCCCAGTACGGATTCACGGCTAAGTTGTTGTAATGCGGTGGCAAGCTTATCGAGCGTGACTAATTCAACATGCATTTCAACCCGCATTTCCTCCCGTATTTCGCCCCTTATATCCACCAGCGACAGTGGCGTAAGATTTGCCAGCTCGGCATCAGTTAATCGCGTGGTTAAGGCAAGCTTCTGCTGAAACCATTGGAACTTTAGTTGCGAATCGGCTGCCGATAAGTCCCCCGCTTGGGATTCGGCTAACCCAGCTAGATAGTGACTCCCTGCTTTATCCATCGCCGCGATAAGCTCATCGGCGTGTTCACCTAATTCCTGACGCAGCCAAGCCAACTTATTGGGAGAAAGGCAATAACGCATTAATTGCATACTTCGTCCTTGAGCGCTGAAATACTCGCAGCAAGCACCTTGGTACTCGCGCAACTCGGGTTAGCTGACTCAATAATGGCCAGCAATAAAGGATGAAAAATGGATCAACTCCGCAGCTTTTGGAATCCCGTCATCAGTAGTACCGCCACTGCGCCCGCTGCAATACCAAAGAGCGCGTTGAGCACACTCGGCGTCAGTAACCCAAGTACAGGGCCGACAACGGCAATGGTTTCCACAAATTGCTCGGCATGGTGAATTTGCTCGCCAACCCAATGTAATCCATGGGTCAGAATGCCGCAGCCCACCATAAACATGGCGGCAGTACCAATAATGGTTAAGCTCTTCATCAACACGGGGGCCGCGCTGAGCAAGCCAAAACCCAACTTACGATTAAAGCGAGTAAAACTCGATTCGCCCTGACGCTGGCTCAAATACAGACCCGCATCGTCCATTTTGACAATCGCCGCCACCAGACCATAAACACCTATAGTCATCACAATACCGATAATCGCGAGGGTGAAAAATTGTGTCGTTAGCGACTTGTCCGCGACTATGCCTAAAGTGATGGCGATAATTTCTGCCGACAACACAAAGTCGGTGCGAATTGCGCCCTTCACCTTTTCCTTCTCATAGGCCGCGAGATCGCTTATCTCGGGTAAGTCAGATTCGGTCTGCTCCGCATGTTTGTCTTTGCGATGACTATAGCTGTGGTGTAATTTCTCAAAGCCTTCAAAACATAAAAACAAGCCGCCGAACATCAATAAGGGGGTCACCGCCCAAGGAATAAAGGCGCTGATCAACATAGCCGCGGGCACTAAAATCAATTTATTGCGAAATGAGCCTAAGGCGACCGCCCAAACCACGGGTAATTCACGGTCAGCACTCACACCCGTGACTTGCTGGGCGTTTAAGGCCAAATCGTCCCCTAATACCCCAGCGGTTTTCTTGGCCGCGACCTTACTCATTACCGCCACGTCATCCAATATGGACGCAATATCATCGAGTAAGGTTAATAAACTCGCCCCTGCCATACATGCTCCCTTAAATAAATAATGCTGTTTTTATCAATTCTGCTTTTGCCATAGTAACTTAGTTAGATTAAGCCCGCCTAGCGAATCGTCAATAGCGAAATGGGCTTTATCTTAGGCGCATCACTTATTTTAACGAGTTCGCTGAGTGATTAAATCTGTAAGCACTGTAAACAGGACACTGCACGAGATCACAGCTACAGTGCAATAGCACCACACACTTTGATGGAAAAGAGTATACTAAGCCCAGAATTTTTTACTCATTTGCCATTACAGGATGTCAACATGACTCAAGATGAAATGAAAAAAGCCGCAGGCTGGGCTGCTCTCAAATACGTTGAGAAAGACAGCATTGTGGGTGTAGGCACTGGCTCAACCGTCAATCACTTTATCGATGCCCTCGCCACCATGAAGGCCGATATTGAAGGTGCGGTATCAAGCTCTGAAGCCTCAACCCAAAAGATGAAAGCCCTTGGCATCCCCGTTTATGACTTAAACAGCGTCGATAAATTATCTGTGTATGTCGATGGTGCCGATGAAATCAACGGCCATATGGACATGATCAAAGGCGGCGGCGCGGCATTAACCCGCGAGAAAATCGTTGCGGCTGTGGCTGAAAAGTTTGTCTGTATCGTGGATAACACTAAACAAGTGGATATTTTGGGTGAATTCCCACTGCCCGTTGAAGTGATCCCAATGGCGCGCTCTTACGTGGCCCGTGAACTGGTCAAACTCGGCGGTGACCCTGTGTACCGTGAAGGCGTTGTCACGGATAACGGCAACGTGATCCTCGACGTTTACAACCTTAAGATCATCAATCCTAAGGAATTAGAAGAGAAGATCAACGCCATCGTCGGCGTAGTGACCAACGGCCTGTTCGCGAAACGCGGCGCCGATGTGTTACTGGTTGGCACCCCTGAAGGCGTGAAAACCTTTACCGCTTAAGGCAAAGTGAGTCGAAAGACTCCCACGCGAGAAACAAAAATGCCGGTGCAACTGCACCGGCATTTTTTATGACCCTCATTTTTTATGACACTAAGGCTATTAAGCGATTACCACACTCGAGCCACTAAGCCCTTGAGGTAAAAACCTTCTGGGAAGGCGCTGCCAATCGGGTGATCGCTCGCTTGGCTTAAACGCTCGATAAATTGGATCTCACGTTTGGCATCCAAAGCCGCATCGGCAACGATTTTTTGGAACAGATCCGCTGGCATTAATCCCGAACAAGAGAAGGTCAACAGCACCCCGCCTGGATTTAATAACTGCAGCGCAATCATATTGATATCTTTATAGCCACGGCAGGCGCCATTGAGCTGCGACTTGTTGTCGGCAAACTTTGGCGGGTCGAGTACGATCACATCGAAGGTTTTACCCTCATCGCGGTACTGACGTAGTAACTTAAACACATCAGCTTCGTTGTAATGCACATTGTCATCATTTAAGCCATTGACTCGCATGTTCAAACGCGCGGTATCGAGGGCAAGTGCCGACACGTCAACGTTTTCAATGCTGGCCGCGCCCGCCTTAGCAGCATACAGGCCAAAGGTGCCCGTGTAGCAAAAACAGTTCAGCACCGATTTACCCTTCACAAACCGCGCGGCCATGGCACGGTTGTCGCGCTGGTCGAGGTAGAAGCCAGTCTTATGACCCTTAGTCACATCGACGGCAATCTTAATACCGTTTTCTTCAATAATGACGGGCATTTCAGGCAACGTGCCATGGAGCAGTCCCATGGTAGAGGCTAAGCCTTCTTTCTTACGGGAATCGACGTCAGAGCGCTCGTAAATCGCGCAATCGGGATACAGCTCGGCGAGCACATCAACAATAGTGTCACGCCATACATCGGCGCCCATGCTCAGCAATTGGCAGACCAACACATTGGCGTATTTATCAATGGTGATACCGGGCAGACCATCGGACTCGGCGGCAATTAAGCGGTAACCGGTTAAACCTTGTTCACGAATAAGATCGTCGCGGCCCGCTTGGGCACGCAGAATACGGCGCTTAAAAAACTCACGGTCGATTTCTTCTTCGCGATCAAAAGTCCAAATCCGCACTTGGATTTGAGACTCAGGAGACCAGGCGCCACGGCCCAACCAATGACCATCATGGGCAACCACATCGACGGTCTCGCCCGCTTCGGGCTTACCTTTAACGTTGTGGATCCCGTTGGAAAAGACCCAAGGATGACGACGCTCAAGGGACTTTTCGCGACCGGGTTTAAGTTTGATTCTGACTGCCATAGTACCGCCTTAAAAAAGTACCGCCTTGCTAAATTGAACCGCCACAACAAACTGCGTTAAGTTCGTCAGGCGCCGTCTTCAAAAAATGGAAGCGGATAATATACCTAATATCGTTTGAGCGCGAGCCATCCACCGTAAACAACACACGTCCACCGTCAACCACGCGCGTCCACTGTCAACAACGCGTAATAGTGCCGCGCTAAGTGATGGCGATCATAGCTTAGTTTTCGCCGCAAAACCCAGTTGTCACAGCCGATTTTTGGCAAGCCAGCGCGATTATAGATGAGATAAACAACATTGCGCTGAAAGATATTCTCCTCCCTTAAGGTCTTATTCCAGTAACAGGACTTAAGCAAAAGCTGCACAAGCAACTAGGCTTATTCCTGTATTTATCCATCCGCTTTATATGCTGCCTATTGGTGCTGTCGTTATAAAAGCAAGCTAATCAACAAGATACTCATATCGTCAGATATGCAAAGGAATAGACCATGAATAAGAAAGCCCAAACCGCACTTTCGGGTGCAGCACTTGCTATGGCCATGGCCGGTATGGCAAGCCAAGTGAATGCAGCAGAACCCATGACCAGCGCCGACAGTAGCGACCTCGTCCACTGTTATGGCGTGAATACCTGTAAAGGCCATAACGATTGTAAAACCGTAGACAATGCCTGCGCCGGCCACGCCAGCTGTAAAGGCAGTGGATTTGTGGCTATGCCATCCAAAAGTTGTGGCGATGTCGGCGGCAAAGTAGCCGATGATTGGGTGGGCAAAATCGCCAATACCGAGCTAGTGCACTGCTATGGTATCAATACCTGTAAAGGCCATAACGACTGCAAGACCGCTGACAATGCCTGCGCCGGACACGCCAGCTGTAAAGGCAGTGGTTTTGTGGCCACCCCAGCCAAAGCCTGTGGCGACTTAGGCGGTAAAGTCGGCGCCTAAGACAAATAGGTGTTTATCGATAAAGAAGCGGTCGGAATATTGATCGCTTCAGCCACTCAGTCAACATAAGGTTTATACATGGATAAGCAGAGTCTCACTCACCCCACCCTAGGTTTTGGTTTAGGACTGCGAACCCAGCACTTCGATCATGTGCTTAGGCATCAGCCCGAGGTCGACTGGTTCGAGATACTCTCGGAAAACTTTATGGTCGCGGGCGGAAAACCCCGCTATTACCTGAGTGAGATTGCCGAGCGTTATCCGCTGGTGATGCACGGCGTTTCTTTATCCATCGGCAGTACAGATCCGCTGAATATGGATTATCTCAAGGCGCTTAAACAACTCGCCAATGAAGTGCAGCCCCAATGGATTTCGGATCATATTTGCTGGACCTCCATCCACGGCATCAATAGCCATGACTTACTGCCTCTCCCCTACACCGAAGAAACCGTCAGACACGTGGCCGAGCGCATCGGCATAGTGCAGGACTTTTTAGGTCGCCGCATTCTGATGGAAAACGTCTCCAGCTATTTGTCCTACCAAGATTCCACCATGAATGAATGGCAATTTGTTAACGCGGTAGCCGAGGAGGCCGATTGCCTATTGCTGTTAGATATCAACAACATCTACGTCAGTGCCCGTAACCATCAGTTTCCCCCTGAGGATTATCTGCTGCAAGTCGCGCCTAATCGGGTGCAACAATTTCACTTAGCGGGTCACTCGGATTACGGCGACTATGTTATCGACACCCATGATCACGACGTTTGCCCTAGTGTCTGGGAGCTGTATCGGCAGGCATTAACCCGCTTTGGCGGCGTCAGCACTATGATCGAGCGCGATGCCAATATCCCCGAATTTAATGCATTGGAAGCCGAGTTGGCGATTGCTCGCAACATCGCCCGCACCACGTCAGGCGAGTCACATCCTCTGGTTTACAGACCGCGGCAGGAGACGGTGGCATGAGTCAACTTAGCGAGATCCAACAGCAATTTATGGATTATCTGCTGGCAAGCGCCGCCCAAATGCCGATACCAGAAACTATAGAGAAATCCTTTAGCGACAAGGTTGCCGAGCAAGGCGGCGTTGGCCGTGATATACGGATGCAGATTTACGCCAATGCCTATCGCATTCGCTTAACCGAAGTCCTCGATACCGACCATGAAATACTCGGTCTGTATTTAGGCGATGACTTATTCGCGCGGATGGCCAATGGCTATATCGCCCACCAGCCCTCACGTTTTACCTCGCTACGCCAATTTGCCGATGCCCTGCCCGACTACTTAGCCAGCGACGCTTTTTTTAGTCAGTATCCGATTATCAGCGATATCGCCAGATTCGAGCGCAGACTACTCAATGCCTTCGATGCCAAGGATGAAAAACGCGCAAGCTTTGTGGCGCTGCAATCCTTACCCGCCGATGCTTGGCCCTATTGCCAACTGCGTTTTCACCCTAGCGTGCAGCTATTTGAGTGTGCCAGCAATGCGGTCGAAACCTGGCAAGCCTTAAAGCATCAACAAGTCCCGCCCGCGCCCGATTATCAAGGTAAACGCGCTTGGCTACTTTGGCGCGGTGAAAGCCGTTTAACGGAGTTTATCTCCCTTGCAGAATACCAATTAGCCTTGATTCAAGGATTTATTCACGGCGCCAATATTGCCGAGCAATGCGAATTGATGCTGAACTTTTTTGCGCCAGAAGAGGCCATGCAGCAGCTGTTACAAGCACTGCAAGCTTGGTTTCAATTAGGCTTGATATTGAGTGTTCAGCCGAACAATTAAAGTTTGAGCAGCTAACGCCGCAGTGCTAATTCCACCATCACGGGCGCATGGTCGGTACTATAGGCATCGCGCTCATATTCTGGCCTGACTAAGTGTCTATCGCAGGTCTGATAATCCACCACCTGCGCCAAACTGCGGCTATCGCTGGCATCAAACTCATTGGAAAGCAACACATAATCCAGCACAGAACCTTTAGGGCCATAGTAATGGGTGGGCGCCCTATTCTCACGGTAATGGACGGCGTTATCGGCTACATTGGCTTCGATAAATAGCTCATAGGCGTCTTGTAATCGATAGTGGCCAAACACTTGCGCTAATGCCGCATCGGATAAATGCCTAAGCCCTGCGGCTTTTATATCGTTACTGTGCAGTGCTTCGCCTTGGAGCGTTAACGCATCCAGCGCGCCTAAGGACAAACTATCGTTAAAATCCCCCATCAGGATCACCGGATATTTTGCAGTCTGCCTTCTGGCGAGTATGGCATGGAACAGCAATGCCGCCTCAGCCCCCCGCTGCATGGTCGAGGCCCAGCGCCCGAGGGCCTGTTCGGTTAATAACTTAGTCTCTGCGTGTAACTTAAGATCCGACGGGGCATTTAACAATAAGCCCAAAGGATGCGGTTCAAGAGCTAATCCCGGCCGCTTAGATTTAAAATGCACCACATAGCAATCACAGGGGCCAATCTGCGGCACCGCCACCGTCGCCCGTAACACTTTACGGCTAAAGGCAAATTCGCTCGACAAGCCCATCGCCGCCACTAAGTGCGCCTCAGGCTCGATAGCATGTACCTCAAGGATAGGGAAGCGAGACGCCAAGGCTACCACAGGGCTTTGGTAGATATAGTCACTGACCAAGATCGCGCTATCGACCACCGCAAAGTAAGAGAGTCCCAGCTGCAACGCAAGCTGGCGTAACGGTTCGGGGCTAAACACCTCCTGAAACCCGACAATATCCGGATGATGTTGATTCAACAACTCACTAAACCACTGGCACTTCTTCTGCCATTGGCCGTGGCTATAGATATTCTCAAAATCGTAAAAGGCTGAGGGCGGCTCGATAAAGTTAAATAAATTCACGGTCGCAATTTTAATATTCGATTGCGTTGCCTCAGTCGAACTCGACAATTCTGGGGAATGCTGCGCCACAGTATTATTCCTCTTTAGCCAAATCATGCACTCAACAGCGCCTTTAACGGATTTTCGCGTCAAAATATCTCTTTACCCAACAACTTAGGCAAGAGATGCCATCTTAAGGCGTGATACCCAAGGTTATACCTAAATCGATTGGGTCATCAATCGCAGCATGCTCCTTGCCACCAGCGACCTAGGCAGGAAAGCCCATAAAACCAACAACAACCCCACTCGCAGAGAACATTCAGTCACCAAGGCACAACAAGATGAAAACCAACCAATTCAATTCACCCAAGAATGGAAACCATATTCAAACATAAACATGGCGAATTGGCGTTCGGGTTTGACTTTGCGTTTTCGCGGTTTAGAATCTAGCCACTTTTATCATTGCGGAGACCCACTGTGGGCACACACATAAGTGACAGTAGATGCCCTGTCCAAGTGACAGGATTAAACACCTAGCACTAGCCCGCAATGTTTTTGCTGCTACCTGCTAGGCAGGGTAGTAGCGTGACGCTTCCTCACTCCACTCCCATTTATTCAATTTAAGCCTTTACTCATGGCCAATCATGCCCGTGCATGCGCTCGGCTATTGGTTTTATCCGGCCTTGCGCTGGAGCTAGAGTGCTGGCCATTGAATACATCTTCACGCATGTTTTGCCCCAGTAGACTTCCCTTACTTTGGGAGTTTACCTATGGCTTATATCAAGCATACATCCACCTTAGCTCGGCAACCTTTGGCCCTATTTGGGCTATGCCTTAGCGTCACGGTAAACGCTTCTTTGCTGGACCTTGATGATCCCGGCATCGCCGAGCGCTGCGAGCTGCAACTCGGCTGGCAACAACCTAGGTCCGATCACTCTGCCTCAACACTCAAAACGGCGGCGACCTGCAACCAAGGACAATGGGAATGGCACTTAGGGTTTGAACATCAACACCTAAGCGTTGAAGATCAAGCAGACAGCAGCAATAGCGAACAGCAAACCGAGCTGGGCATTAAATTGCCCTTGCACGTTGGCACGGGCCCTTGGCAGAGCGCGCTGGCCATGAATCTGCAACACCATCATCAAGACCATCACCCCATTAGCGCAGAAGTGCTCGGCATTATGGGATATCAGATGGCGGAGCTGGATTTACGCCTCTATAGCAATTTGGGCTTTTATCAGCATGCGGCTCAGTCGCCGCAACTGATCGCGGGCGTCGCCATTGCCCTAGCGCCAAGCGCAGATCAGCAATGGGTCGGCGAAATTTATCGCAAGGCACCCGAGGCACACGCCTACCGGCTTGCCTATCAATGGTTACTCAAAAGACAGTTGCAACTCGAATTCAGCCTAGGCAACGACCTTAAGGGAAATGCCCAGCAATTCGGTGCAGATATCACTTTTTTCTTTGGCTAATAGCTCGTTGGGAGAATGACCTATGAACATGAACAACCAAAAAAACACTAAGCAAATCATCTTAGCCCTGCAAATCATCCTAGAACAACGCGACAGCGCTGGCATGGTCGCCTTGGCCAAAGAGCGCCATCCCGCGGACATTGCCGCCGCGATCAGCACCTTTAGTCAGTCGCAGCAATTAGTATTTTTGCAACTGGCACCAGCAAAAGTTGCCGCCGATTTACTGCGCTATTTAAGCGATGAGCAGCAAGCCGCATTAGTGCAACAGCTTGATAAAGCCACACTATCGTCGCTCTTGCTGACGATGGCGGCGGATGAGCGCGCCGATCTCTACAATCTGCTTGAACCTGAGCAGCAACAACTCTTCTTGCCCGTGTTAGCGCAGGCTAAACGGGAAGATCTGCGCACCTTAGCCGCCTACGATAAAACCAAGGTCGGTGCGGCGATGACATCGGATTATACCTTGCTCAATAGTCGACATACCGCCGCCCAAGCGATTGATATGCTCCGCACGGAAACCGCCGACAAAGAAACCATATATCAAGCCTATGTGGTTGATATGTTGGGGCGCTTAATTGGTACCGTCTCGCTGCGGCAATTACTGCTGGCTCAGCCAGAAAAACGGGTGGTCGATTTTATGAAGCCCAACCCCATTGCCTTAGATGCTAACGCCCAATGCCAAGAAGCGGTGCAGATGATCGCCCATTACGATCTGCTAGCTTTGCCCATCATCAATGGCAAGGGGCAATTAGTGGGGATTGTGACCTATGACGATGCGATGGATATTGCCAGCTCACAGGCCGATCTCGAGTTCACCAAAAACGCGGCCATAGGCAATATCGAGCACAATTTAAAGACAGCAAGCATAGGGCTACTCTACCGTAAGCGCGTGGTCTGGTTGGTGATTTTGGTCTTTGGCAATATCTTCTCGGGGGCCGGTATCGCCTTCTTCGAAGATACGATTTCGAGCTATGTGTCTTTAGTGTTCTTTCTGCCCTTGCTTATCGACAGCGGCGGTAATGCAGGCTCCCAATCCGCTACCTTAATGGTGCGGGGATTAGCCACCGGCGAAGTGATACTCAAGGATTGGCTCTCTCTGCTAGGGCGCGAGTTAGGGGTTGCGGGATTACTCGGCGCCAGTATGGCACTGGCGGTTTCCTTGCTCGGTTTCTGGCGCGGCGGCCCTGAAATTGCCCTCGTCGTCGCACTGACCATGCAAATTGTGGTGCTCATTGGCAGCCTGATTGGTATGTCACTGCCCTTTTTACTCAGCAAGTTAAAAATGGATCCCGCTTCAGCCAGCGCGCCACTTATCACCTCAATAGCCGATATCATTGGTGTGCTGGTTTACTTTAGTATTGCCACTCTGATACTCGACTTACCGACGGCATAGGTAAATTGAGACTTAAAGTGCCGTTGTTCAATACACTCACCCAAAGGATAACGGCACAGCTCTAGGCTCAAGATTGATGATGGGAATACAAGGTATTCAGCAATAACTGACTTGTATTCCCTCATTATTAAGCATTTATTTGCTCAAGCTCATAAATCCACTGTTCTTTTATCAATGAAGCTTGGGCATACACTAATATTTAACCACCAGCAGCTTGCGATTTATTTCAACCTCGCTGGGGTTGCACCATAAAATTAATAAGCTGTCGCCATAACAATAACTAGAGGTTTATATGTGGTTTAACGCTCAACTCAAGTCTGAAAATAACGCTCTCAAGCAACAGCTCATTCAATTACAACAGCAGCATCAACAAGAATTAGATGAACTAAAAACCATCATCCATGAACACGAAACAATGAAACAACAGTCACGCCAAGCGGCCGATCTGTTTACCGAGGTCATAGCCTGTCAAAATCAGGGCGGCGAAATGTTAAATGCGATTCGAGATGGCTTAGCGAGCAGTGCGACTCAACTCACCGAAGAAAAGGATTCTCTCTCCGAACTTGATGCCATTTTCGATCAAACTAGGCTCGCCATTGCGAACTTAGGCCAAAGGGCACATGAGATAAACACTCAAGCGAGCCAAAGCATGGAAGCCGTGACCGCTCTTAATGGCACGACATCATCCATCAACCAGTTTGTTTCTGCCATTCAAGGGATTTCAGAGCAAACCAACCTACTTGCCCTCAATGCCGCCATTGAAGCTGCCCGCGCGGGCGAAGCAGGCCGCGGTTTTGCAGTGGTCGCCGACGAAGTTAGGCAACTAGCGAGTAAGGCTCACGAGGCCAGCAGCCAGATTGAAAAGTTAGTAAAACAGATAGTTACCCAAGCAAGCGAGATTAAGAATATTGTTAACACCAATCAATCCAGTGCCAGCGATATTGCAGCCTCATCGACACAAATCGGCCACGTGGTTGAGGATGTCCTTCAGCGGTCACATAAAATGCAGCAGGTGATCCATAATGCGGCGACCACCTCTTTCCTTAACACCACTAAACTCGACCATGCAGTCTGGAAGAGTAATGTTTACCAACTAATTGAAAAACCAAAGCATGATCATAGCGTTAATTCACATACCGAATGTCGCTTAGGCCAATGGTATTTCAAAGGATTTGGCGCGGAAAATTATCAGCATTTAAGCAACTTTAAAGCCCTCGACGCTCCCCATAAGGCGGTGCACGATGCGGGTAAAGCGGCGTTGGCAGCGAGACAAAAAGGCAACTTGTCCGACATGGTTAAACAACTCCATGTGATGGAAGACGCCAGTATGCGGGTAGTCCAGTGCATAGACCATTTGATGCATGATGTGTATCAGCGTTAATGGATTTTAGTCCCCCAAAGAGCACTCGCTGCTCTTTGGGTTTATTTATCCTGTAAAAGGTAAATTAGTGGCTTAGCCGAGATACTTTTTTCACATTGCTATTTACAAAATAATCTCGGTTAGCTATTGATAGCCGTACACTTATCATCTTTAATTCATTCAGAGCACGCCGTGAGACTCTAATATAACGTTCTAATTTTTTTAGGGTTATTAATGAAATTTTTCACAGGCCTACTGCTATTACTCACCGTTGGCGCCTTTCCCTTGCGCGTAGCAGCCACACTGAATATTTATACCGAAGAATGGGCCCCCATTAGTTTTTCCGTCGACGGCAAACCCGATGGTTTAGCGGTACAAGTGGTGCAAGAAATCCAAAAGCGCGTGAATAATCAGGATCCCATCAAGGTGGTGCCCTGGGCACGCGGCTGGAAAATCATGACGGAACAAGCTAATACAGTGCTGTTTACTATGACTCGTACCCCCGAGCGAGAACAGCTGTTTAGTATGATAGGCCCAGTCGCCGTTGGCACGACAAACTTCTACGCACTCAAAAACAGTCAACTCAACATTCGCTCGATTGATGATGCTAAACAGGCTAAAGCCGTAGGAGTGTATCGCTCCTCTGTTGAGGAACAATTATTAATGGAGCATGGTTTGACGAATCTAGCCCCCTCATCGACACCACTACTGAGTGCTAAGCAACTGATGAAGCGCCGAATCGATCTCTGGTGCAACGCCAATCTTACCGCCCCAAGTATTCTCGCCGAAGCGGGCGCAAGTATTGATGATGTCAAATCCCTCTACACTATCAGTGCGAATCATCTGTACATTGCATTTTCGAAGGGAACGCCAAGTGAAGAAATCGATAAATGGAAAGAGGCACTTATCAGCATTAAGGCCGATGGCACCTTTGCACAAATTTATCACCACTGGTTGCCCAATGATGCGCCGCCAATGGAAACCGAGCGCATTGGGCAATAAATTTTGAGCGTAAGTTTTTGAACGCAAAAACAAAGGCCGGATAACTTAAGTTATCCGGCCTTTTGATGACAGAGGCTTATGGCTTATTTAGCCAATACGCGCTGATGCAGCTCTTGCACTGACGTCACGTTAGTGCGGTCGTCCGCAGCGTGCGCCATACAAGTGGCGAATGCCGCGTTCATGGTCGTGGTGTAGTTCACTTTGTAACGCAGTGCACCGCGACGTAATTGACGAGAGTCTTCAATCGCTTGACGGCCTTCGGTGGTGTTCACTATGTAGGTGTACTCACCGTTCTTGATGCGGTCAAGAATGTGTGGACGGCCTTCATGTACCTTGTTCACTAAGCGTGGGTTGATACCCGCTTCACCTAGGATAACCGCAGTACCGTGGGTGGCATCGATTTGATAACCCAGCTCAATCAACTTAGCGGCTAAGTCGGCAACACGTTTCTTGTCGCTGTTACGCACAGACAACAGAGCACGACCAGACTTAGGCACTTCAGAAGTCGCACCTAACTGCGCCTTAGCATAGGCTTCGGCGAAGGTATCGCCCACGCCCATCACCTCACCTGTTGAGCGCATTTCAGGGCCTAACAGTGGGTCAACGCCAGGGAACTTGTTAAATGGCAGTACCACTTCTTTCACTGAGTAGAAAGGTGGGATAACTTCTTGAGTGAAGTTTTGCGCCTTCAAGCTTTGACCCGCCATCACACGGGCGGCAATCTTAGCTAACGGCACACCTGTCGCTTTCGATACGAATGGCACGGTACGCGCAGCACGTGGGTTAACTTCAATCATGTAGATTTCGTTATTCTTCACGGCAAACTGTACGTTCATCAGACCGACAACACCCAGCTCCATCGCAAGCTTACGCACTTGCATGCGCATTTCGTCTTGGATTGCTTGGCTTAAGGTGTAAGGAGGCAGTGAACAACCAGAGTCACCTGAGTGAACCCCCGCCTGCTCGATATGCTCCATAATCGCGCCGATAACTACGGTTTCACCGTCACATACTGCGTCGATATCCACTTCGATAGCATCGTCTAGGAAGTGGTCTAACAGTACTGGCGAAGCGTTAGATACGCTGACCGCTTCGTTGAAGTAGCGCAGTAAATCCTGTTGGTCGTAAACGATTTCCATCGCGCGGCCGCCCAGTACGTAGGATGGACGAACAACCAGCGGATAACCGATACGCTCAGCGGCAATCACAGCACCTTCAACTGTGGTGACGGTATCGTTTTCAGGTTGCTTCATTTCCAAGCGTTGAATCGCTTGCTGGAAACGCTCACGGTCTTCTGCACGGTCAATCGCATCTGGGCTAGTACCAATAATGGGCACACCCGCCGCCTCAAGGGCGCGAGCCAGTTTCAGCGGAGTTTGACCACCGTACTGTACGATAACGCCCTTTGGCTTCTCGATACGAACGATTTCTAACACGTCTTCTAAAGTAACAGGCTCGAAGTACAGACGATCTGAGGTGTCATAGTCGGTAGAAACGGTTTCAGGGTTACAGTTCACCATGATGGTTTCATAACCGTCTTCACGCAGTGCTAATGCCGCGTGCACACAGCAGTAATCGAATTCGATACCTTGACCGATACGGTTTGGACCGCCACCTAACACCATGATTTTCTCACGGTCTGATGGGTTCGCTTCACACTCTTCCTCATAGGTTGAGTACATGTAAGCAGTATCAGTAGCAAATTCAGCCGCGCAGGTATCTACGCGCTTGTAAACTGGGTGAATGTCGAAACGGTCACGCAGTTTACGGACTTCAGTCTCGTTTACGCCAAGGACCGCCGCCAGACGCGCATCGGCAAAACCTTTACGCTTAAGCTTACGCAGCAGCTCTTCGTTAAGACCGGCTAAACCACCTTCGGCCACTTGGCCTTCCAGCTTAATCAGCTCTTCAATCTGAACTAAGAACCATGGGTCGATGTTGGTTAAACGGAAGATTTCATCCAGCGTTAAACCCGCACGCATAGCATCGGCGATGTACCAAATACGGTCACAGCCTGGCTCTTTCAGCTCGAGGCGAATACGCGCTAAGGCATCGGGTTTGGTTAAGTCAGTGATGGGGTCAAAACCGTGACGGCTCACTTCTAAACCGCGCAGGGCTTTTTGCAGTGACTCTTGGAAAGTACGGCCAATCGCCATGACTTCGCCCACTGATTTCATCTGAGTGGTTAAGCGGTCGTTTGAGCCAGCAAACTTTTCAAAGTTAAAGCGAGGTACTTTAGTCACGACGTAGTCGATGGCTGGCTCGAATGACGCTGGGGTTCGGCCGCCAGTGATGTCGTTCATCAGCTCATCGAGGGTGAAACCGACCGCTAACTTGGCGGCGATTTTCGCAATCGGGAAGCCAGTTGCTTTAGACGCTAGTGCCGATGAACGCGATACACGTGGGTTCATCTCGATGATCACCATACGGCCATCTTTCGGGTTGATACCAAACTGTACGTTCGAACCACCGGTTTCAACACCAATCTCACGCAGTACCGCCATAGAAGCGTTACGCATCAGTTGGTATTCTTTGTCAGTTAGGGTCTGCGCTGGGGCAACGGTAATAGAGTCACCAGTGTGCACGCCCATTGGGTCGAAGTTTTCGATAGAACAGACGATGATACAGTTGTCGTTACGGTCACGAACCACTTCCATCTCGTATTCTTTCCAACCAATTAAGCTCTCGTCGATGAGTAGCTCTTTAGTTGGCGATAAATCTAAACCTTGAGAACAGATTTCTTCGAACTCTTCCTTGTTGTAGGCGATACCACCGCCCGAGCCACCCATAGTGAATGATGGACGGATAATACAAGGGAAACCAACGAGGTCGAGTACACCATAGGCTTCTTCCATGCTGTGGGCGATGCCCGCGCGTGGACACTCTAAGCCAATGCTCTTCATGGCTTTGTCGAAGCGGCTACGGTCTTCTGCTTTATCAATCGCATCGGCGGTTGCACCGATCATTTCAACGTTGAATTCAGCCAGTACGCCTTTGGCTTCAAGCTCAAGGGCGCAGTTCAGCGCGGTTTGACCGCCCATGGTTGGCAGAATCGCATCAGGACGTTCTTTGGCGATAATGTTACGTACCACTTCCCATTGGATTGGCTCGATGTAAGTGGCATCGGCCATTTCAGGGTCGGTCATAATGGTGGCAGGGTTAGAGTTCACCAGAATGACGCGGTAACCTTCTTCACGCAGGGCTTTACAGGCTTGAGCGCCTGAATAGTCGAATTCACACGCCTGACCAATAACAATTGGGCCTGCACCTAGGATAAGAATACTCTTTATATCTGTACGTTTTGGCATTGCTTCTCTCTTCTCCTAGCTTGCGTATTACTTAGCGTTCTGACGGTATTGTTCAATAAGCTCGATAAAGTGATCGAACAGTGGGGCCGCATCGTTCGGACCTGGGCTCGCTTCTGGGTGACCTTGGAAGCTGAACGCTGGCTTGTCCGTCAGATGGATACCTTGCAGTGAACCATCGAACAGTGACTTGTGGGTCACTTTGATATTGGCAGGTAATGTGGCTTCATCGGCAGCAAAACCGTGGTTTTGGCTGGTGATCATCACGTTACCTTTTTCGATATTGCTCACTGGGTGGTTAGCACCATGGTGACCAAACTTCATCTTTAAGGTTTTCGCGCCTGATGCCAATGCCAGTAACTGGTGGCCTAAACAGATACCGAAAATTGGCGTATCGGTTTTCAGGATTTGTTGAATCGCTTCAATCGCGTAGTCGCATGGCTCTGGGTCGCCAGGACCGTTAGAGAGGAACACACCGTCTGGGTTCATCGCTAACACTTCAGCAGCCGATGTTTTTGCCGGAACAACGGTGACGTCACAGCCACGGTCAACCAACATACGCAGGATGTTTTGCTTAACGCCGTAGTCGTAGGCAACGACTTTGTACTTCAGCGCTTCGGCTGGCGTATCTTCAGGCAAGCCGCCCACTAAACGCCAGCTACCCTTGCGCCATGGGTAAGCTTTGTCAGTCGTCACTTCTTTTGCTAAATCCATGCCCTTTAAACCTGGGAAGGCTTTAGCCGCAGCCAGTGCTTTCGCTTCATCTAAGTCAGCACCTGCCATGATGCAACCCGCTTGGGCACCTTTTTCACGGAGGATTCGAGTTAATTTACGAGTATCGATATCTGCGATGCCAACAACATTGTTTGCTTTGAGATAATCACTGAGGGTTTGCTGATTGCGGAAACTACTTGCTACGAGTGGAAGATCGCGAATGATTAAACCACAAGCATGAACCCCATTGGATTCGACGTCTTCATTATTGGTACCAGTGTTACCAATGTGGGGGTAGGTTAAAGTTACTATTTGGCGTGAATAAGAGGGATCAGTTAAAATTTCTTGGTATCCTGTCATGGAAGTGTTAAAAACAACTTCACCAACAGAGAGACCATCGGCACCAATTGCTGTGCCAGTGAATACGGTTCCATCTTCGAGTACGAGTAAGGCAGACTTTGTCAACGCGACCTCCATAAAGAGCCAAGCCACTGAAATATAATGTTTTTATGCTATGTTAAGATACCAATTTCCGCTTATTTACGAAATTTTGACAAATTCCAGCGAGTTTACAGGATAAATCCAAACTCGTCTACACCTTGGCATCTGAGTGCAAAAAAAAACGCCAATATGGCGTTTTTTCTGTTAATTCAAACCTAATACCTGCTGCATGTCATACAGACCCGGTTTTTGCTCCACTAACCAATAGGCGGCACGCATAGCGCCATTAGCAAAGGTCATACGACTAGAGGCTTTATGGGTGATCTCTAAACGCTCACCGATATCGGCAAACATGGCGGTATGCTCACCGACTAAGTCACCCGCGCGCACAGTCGCAAAACCGATAGTTTCACGGTCGCGCTCACCAGTGATCCCTTCGCGGCCATAAACAGCGCATTTTTCGAGATCACGACCTAAGGTCTTGGCAATCACTTCACCCATTTTTAATGCCGTGCCAGATGGCGCGTCTTTCTTATATCTGTGGTGACCTTCGATAATTTCGATATCGGTGTAATCGCCCATGACCTCAGCGGCCAACTCGAGCAATTTCCACATCAGATTGACGCCCACAGACATATTCGGCGCCATCACTACCGGCGTCTGCTCGGCAAAGGCATTGATCTGTTCTTTTTGAGCATGATTGAAACCAGTTGTGCCAATCACCATGGCTTTCTTATGGCGCACACACCAGTCTAAATGGACAATACTGGCCTCTGGCGCAGTAAAATCAATCAGCACATCAAAGTCATCGGTCGCATAGTCGAGCGAATCCATGATAATGACATTTAACTTACCCACACCCACGAGTTCACCCGCATCCACGCCAACTAAGCTTGAACCGGGACGCTCAATGGCGGCACCTAAGCGAATGTGCTCTTGATGATAAGCCGATTCAATAAGAGTCCGTCCCATGCGTCCACCCGCACCGACAATTGCAACTCTCACTTGTCCACCCATTTCAATCTCCTCAAACCTGTTCATCACTTCCATACAAAAACGCCTAAGACTGGCTTAGGCGTTTCGATCACATTAGACGATGTCTAATAACTCGACTTCGAATACTAACGTTGAGTATGGAGGAATAGAAGCACCCGCACCACGCTCACCGTATGCTAAGTGATGTGGAACGAATAACTTTAACTTGGTACCAACTGGCATCAGTTGCAGGGCTTCAGTCCAGCCAGCGATAACGCCAGATACTGGGAATTCAGCTGGTTGACCACGAACTACAGAGCTGTCGAACACGTCACCATTGATGAAAGAACCATGGTAGTGAGTACGTACTGTGTCTTCGTAGGTTGGTTTTGCACCGCTACCTTGAACTAATACTTCGTATTGCAGACCAGAGTCAGTCACGATCACGCCTGCACGCTTAGCGTTTTCAGCTAAAAAGGCTTCGCCTTCGGCAGAAGCTTCTGCTGCAGCTTGCTCTTGAGCCGCTTGAATGCGACGGCTGATCTCAGTGAATGCAACTTGCATATCTTGCATAGATACAGCGCTTTCAACGCCAGCAAATGCATCGGCTAAACCTGCTTGAACGGCAGCAATATCAACACCTTCAAAAGAATTAGCAGCCAGTTGCTCGCCCATTTGACGACCTACACCATAGCTTGCTTGCTGTTCAACAGTACTGAATTTATCAGACATAATTAACGACTCTCAATGTTCAATGGAATTTTGCGCGCCAGTTTATCATAGTTCCACGCCCTATGCTGATAAACTGACTGCTTATTTAACTTTGGCGGCGATTTTACGTAACCGATGCGTATTTATCCAGCAATAGCGCCTAATTGCGGCAAGATAAGGCCTGCATCTAAACAATCGCCACGCACTGAATGGCTATTTAGGCAACACGCATTGGTTTTTAACACTCGCCTTTGCGCTCTGATACAAAGGCTGCATTTGCCCCTGTAATTGCTCGAGTTGGGCGATGCGGTTGCTGTTGGATGGGTGCGTTGATAACAGCTCTGGCCCTTGGCTACCGCCCGCTTTCGACATATTGTGCCAAAGCACCACGCTCTGCGCGGGGTCGAACCCTGCCCGCGCCATCAACTCCAGCCCCATCACATCCGCCTCACTCTCCTGAGCGCGACCAAAGGGTAAAATCACCCCGACCTGCGCGCCCAGTCCTAAGGCCGACATATATAAGTCACGGTTTGATACGCCGCTCGCGCCAAGGGCAGCATCGGCGATTTGCATCCCCATGCCCGTCATCTGCGCCCGAGAGACCTGTTCATTACCGTGTTGGGCTAATACGTGGGCCACTTCATGGCCTAATACGGTCGCCAGTTGGTCCGGGGTACTCGCGACGTTAAGTAAGCCGGTATACACGCCAATGTGTCCGCCCGGCAATGCAAAGGCGTTAACTTGTTCGGAGTTGAACAAGACGACATCCCACTTCTGGCTTTGATCGGGCAGCACAGCGGTGACGCGATTCGCCACGCAATTTACATACTGAGTCAGCTTTTTATCGCTACTGATCTTTTGCTGCTTTTTCATTTCTTCAAAAGAAGCATCCCCCATTTGCTGCATCTGTGACGCCGAATACAGCAAGGTTTGCCCCCGCCCCGTGGGCGATTTAGTGGTCGCGCAGCCCGATAATACTAACGTGAGTCCAACCGCCACTAAGGCGAGTGTTGTTGCTTTCATAGGGAACTCCTTAATCCGAACGAGGCCGAACCTAGCTAATCATGATTAAGATTTTACTGAGATAGCAAGCAGAAGCCAAACGACATTCAGAACTTGCTTTACAGCACGAGGAAGCTTCGAGCCCGTTAAGGTGCAATATAGTCTTCCCTTAACATGGCATAGAGGTATTCATCGCCCCATGCGCCCTTAAAGAAGATATTTTTCACATAATGGGCTTCGCGCCGAAAACCGAGTTTTTCGAGTAATCGACAGCTGGCAAGATTTTGAGTATCGGTTATCGCAATAACACGATGCTTATCTAATTCCACAAAGAGATAATCCAGCAATGCGCTGACGGCCTCAAATGCAACCTGCTGACCTTGGTACTCAGGCGCAATCGTAAAGCCGATTTCCATTTGCTGCTCATCGATAAAATGCAGCGCCAAATCGCCCACTAAGGTAGCAGGCGTCTCTGCTGATGCCGCGCTGACAATCGCCAATTGAAACCAAGTGTCCGCCGCGCCAAATTGTGCGTAATCCATGTTCTCGAATAACGCGACAGCATCGCTATAGGAGTAATCCGTCCAGCTTTGATATTTGGCTACCTTAGGCTCGGCTCGATAGGCGGTAAAAGCCTCGAGATCCGCTCGCTGAAATGGCCGAAGCGTAAAACGTTGGGTGGTTAAACCGTGATTTACTATGTGCTGAAGTGCGTTACCTATAGTCAATGTCGACGCCATGCCGGATCCTTTAATCTGAGTAAGCCTCTAATGTAAGTAAGCCTCTAATGTGAGTAAGCTTCTAATATGAATAAGCACACAGGTAAACAGCAGCCAATAAGTGCTAGCAATTTAGGGATAGCAGCGCAGGCTCTCTCAACGCTTACCTTTAAAGGCTTTGATGCTGTGCTTATTAAGACTGCGACGATTTGCCTGTTTATCCCGAGGTGGGCGCTTAGGTGCCACTTTATTATCAGTACCGTCCTCTCTGACTCTTTCGCTCGGCTTATCGGTCACAGGAAAGTCCGCCAATGATGCTAACGGTAACTCACGCGCCGTCAAGTTGCGGATTGCGGTTAAGCTTGGCATTTCACCATGGCACACCAAAGAGATGGCGAGCCCATTAGCGCCCGCCCTTGCGGTGCGGCCAATGCGGTGCACATACACAGGCGCACTGGTGGGTAAGTCTAAGTTGATTACCACAGGCAAGGCATCGACATGAATACCTCGGGCCATTAAATCCGTCGCCACCAGCACATGAATGCGATGTGCTTTAAAGTCGGATAAGGTTTGACTGCGCACGGTTTGATCTTTTTCGCCGTGCAGCGCAGCAGCATTTATCCCCGCCTTAAGTAGCCGTTTCGCTATCGCATCCGCATCGTCGCGGGCACTGATAAACACCAGCACCTGCGGCCATCGATACTGTTTGAGTAATGCAATCAATGCCTGCGCCTTGCTGCCCTTATTGACTAAATACAGTCGCTCTTCGATGTCGGCGGCGACAGCATTGCGCGTACTGGCCTCAACCCGTTGGGGATTATTGGTCAGCAATTTACCCGCCAAAGAATCTAAAGCCTCTGGCAAGGTGGCAGAAAACAGTAAGGTTTGCTTACGCTTAGGCATCATTGCCATCAGCTTTTGCACATCTGGCCAAAATCCCATTTCCAGTAAGCGGTCGGCTTCGTCTAACACTAGGTATTTAATCGAGTCGAGACTGATATGGGACTGTGTGCATAAATCCAATAACCGCCCAGGGGTTGCCACGATAAGCTGCGGTTTAGCGGTGAGTTCAACTAATTGTTCTTCCTGCGCGATGCCGCCACAGAGAAGCTGAATATTCAAAGAAGACGATAACTTACTCGCCGGCGCGTGCAGCGCCATCGTTACCTGCTGCGCTAACTCCCGTGTCGGCACTAGCACTAAGGCCTGCGCATTGCTGGCCGAGGATGACACTGACTCGAGTTGTTGATGGATGGCTTGCAGCAAGGGCAAACCAAAAGCCAAGGTCTTACCGCTACCGGTTTGCGACAGCGCTAACACATCTCGCCCCGCAAGAATCGCCGGAATCGCTAATTGCTGCACCCGTGTCGGATGCTTGAGCCCGGCAGGCAATACCGAACATAACGCCGAATTGATGCCAAGCTCAGCAAAGGTTAACGACTCAGGAGAAGGCTCTGGGGAAGTAGAAGGCTTAAGAATGGTCATCGCAACACCAATAAAAACATGGGAGCGAAAGTTTACGCAGAGTTGGCAGTTAATACCAATGTTGTTTCGGCTTTGACTAAAGCCTTGGGATAGTTGTTTGCGTTATTTGCATTTGCACAAAGGTTTACTCTCTGATGACTGAGACTAATTTAGTGTCCAAAATTCGTTTGGGCTTTCAAATCTCAAAATCAAAGTCAAAGTCGTGGGGCTTCACCCCACACCCGACCAAGAGGGGATCAACAGCAATCCCCTCTTGGATCTCCCTTGCCGCCCTAGCGAAGTTACATGCATTAGAGACTGGCTTCGTGCTTATTCGAAAATCGCTAACGCTTCCGATGGTACATCCTGTACCCCGAAAGCTAACTCGGCATCCATGCCTCGCTCACGCGATTTCCTTCAACGCCCTTCAGCAACTTCGCAGGGGAAGGTGTATACCTCTTGTTTTGTGTTCGGCTGTAAATTTTTCAAAAGAGAATAGCTTACTCGTCTCGAACATTTGATTTTTATAAACCTAAAGTGTGCGCAAAGTGATCAATGTTGATTTTTTGGTACAACGTTCTGATATAGGCTATGTTTGTTTACTGAGTCAAACTATGAGGCCAATAAGATGGATTTTATTGAACGTATAAATGTTTTAGCAAAACGTATTCCACAAATTCAAAGCAATTTACAGACTGAGGAAGCTACAAAAAACGCCTTAATTATGCCTTTCTTAGATAAAGTATTAGGATGGGATGTATACGACCCAACGGAAGTTATTCCAGAGTTTACTGCTGATACGATAAACAAAAAGGGTGAAAAAGTTGATTACGCTTTGATGAAGGATGGAGAGGTTCAAATACTCATAGAATGTAAGAAATATGGTGAAAAGCTTACAATTAAACATGCTTCGCAATTATTTAGGTATTTTTCAGTTACTAATGCCCGTCTTGCAATACTTACTAACGGTTCAGAATATCAAATATTTACTGACTCCGATGCTCCAAATAAAATGGATGAAAAGCCATTTTTGAAATTTGATTTAGAAGATATAGACGAACATATTATTCCAGAAGTTAGGAAACTCGCTAAATCTGTATTTAATATTGATTCTATTGTAAGTAGCGCTGGAGAGTTAAAGTACCTCAGTCAAATAAAGAAAATTGTGGCTGAGCAATTCAAAGAGCCAGAGGAAGAGTTTGTAAGATTTTTTGCTTCAAGAACGTATGAAGGTACTTTAACACCAAAAGTGAAGCAACAATTTCATGATATAACGCAAAAAGCTTTGATGCAGTTTTTGAGTGATAGCATTAATGAAAGAATAAAAACAGCATTAAATAATGATAAGTTAACTGAGGTACCACAAGCCGATGTACCTTCAACTCCCGAGGAAGAAAAGAATAAAGTAATAACGACAGAAGAAGAGGTTGAAGGTTATAACATTATCAAAGCTATCCTAAGACAGAAGGTTGATTTGAGTCGTGTTGTTGCTAGGGATACACAAAGTTATTTCGGTATATTGCTTGATGATAACAACCGTAAACCACTCTGTAGATTACATTTTAATGCAAAGCAGAAATATCTAGGCCTTTTAGATGCTGAAAAGAATGAAACAAGGCATCCAATTAATAACTTAGATGAGATATTTAACTTTAGTGAGCAATTGATGAATACAGTCAACTTTTATGAGTAGTCAATGTCTACTCGAAATGTGATGTGTATACCATCCCCTCGGAGTTGCCGCAGGGCGAATAGACAAATTGCGTGAGTCTCGCCATGGATGGCGAGCTAGCTTTCGCAGGTGCATGGACGCATCCTTCGGAAGCGATAGCAAATTTGGCTATGAGCACAAGGGGCTTTCAACTCCGTTGGGGACGCCGGGGGATTTCCAAAAGGGGAACAGGCGCTTTTCCCCTTTTGGTCGGGTGTGGGGTGAAGCCCCACGACTTTGACTTTACTTTTTAAAACTATCGAAATCTCAAACTCGATTTGAGATATAAAAAAGCCCCGCTAGTGTTAAACACTGCGGGGCTTTATTTATCTAGTGCGCTGCTAACATAACAGCAGCGCCAGCAAACCTAATTAGCTATTTAGGTCTTGGAAAAACTTCTTCACGCCATCGAAAAAGCCTTCAGCCTTTGGGCTGTGCTTCTTTGATTCACCGGTTAAAGTCGCCTCAAACTCACGCAGTAATTCTTTCTGACGCTCGTTTAGGTTGACTGGCGTTTCCATCACGACTTTGCAGAGCAAGTCGCCAACGGCATGGCTGCGAACCGATTTAACCCCTTTGCCACGCAGACGGAACATACGGCCCGTTTGCGTTTCGGCTGGGATCTTCAGGCTGACTTTGCCATCCAGTGTTGGCACTTCAATCTCGCCGCCGAGCGCCGCTTTGCTGAATGAAATTGGTACTTCGCAGTAGAGGTTGTTGCCATCACGGACAAAGATAGCATGTTCACGTACTGTGACCTGAACGTATAAATCGCCCGGTGGCGCACCAAACTCGCCTGCTTCACCTTCACCCGCTAAGCGGATACGGTCGCCAGTGTCGACACCCGCTGGGATCTTAACTGACAGGGTTTTGGTCTTCTCGACACGGCCATCACCATGGCACTTAGAGCAAGGATCTTTAATGATCTTGCCGCGACCATGACAGGTTGGACATGGCTGTTGTACGGTGAAGAAACCTTGGCGCATTTGCACTTGGCCTTGACCATGACAGGTACCACAGGTAGTCGCCGAAGAGCCTTTTTTCGCACCGCTGCCGTCACACACATCACAGCTGGCTAAGGTTGGAATACGCAGTTCTTTGGTGAGGCCTTTTACGGCTTCTTCCAGTGATAACTCTAGGTTGTAACGTAAATCTGAGCCGCGGGCCGCTTGGCGTTGACCGCCACGGCGTCCACCGCCGAAAATATCGCCAAAGACATCACCGAAAATATCGCCGAAATCTCCCGCACCGCCGTAGCCACCACCGCCGCCGCGATTCGGATCCACACCCGCATGACCAAATTGGTCATAGGCCGCTTTTTTGTTGGCATCGGTAAGGATTTCGTAGGCTTCTTTAACTTCTTTAAAGCTCGCCTCGGCAGCTTTGTCGCCAGGGTTGCGATCGGGGTGAAACTTCATCGCCAAACGCTTGTAGGCTTTTTTAATTTCACGTTCGCTGGCGTCACGACCAACGCCTAATACTTCGTAATAATCTCGCTTTGACATAATCTCATGCTTCTCAGCTTAAGTTGAACGAACGGGCGTTAGGGTTTCCCCGTAACGCCCGCCTAGAAATTAACTATTTGAAATCAATCAATTTGATTGAGAGCAAATGTTATTTCTTGTCGTCTTTCACTTCTTCAAATTCAGCATCGACAACGTCATCGGCAGTCGCGTTAGACTGTTTAGCAGCACCTTCTTGTGCGCCGCCTTGAGTTTGAGCTTTAGCCTGAGCAATTTCCATCAGCTTAGCAGACGCTTCAATCAGCTCTTGAGTCGCTTTTTCAATGGCTTCTTTGTCGTTGCCTTTAGTTGCAACTTCAACTGCGCTCATTGCCGCTTCAATCTTAGCTTTATCGTCTGCTGGCAGTGCGTCGCCCGCTTCTTCAACTTGTTTCTTAGTTGCGTGAACTAAGCCGTCAGCTTGGTTGCGAGATTGCACTAACTCTTCAAACTTCTTGTCTTCTTCAGCGTGTGCTTCAGCGTCACGTACCATTTGCGCCACTTCTTCTTCGCTTAAGCCTGAAGAAGCTTTGATAGTGATGTTTTGTTTCTTACCGGTTTTCTTGTCGGTGGCAGAAACATGCAGAATACCGTCAGCGTCGATATCGAACATCACTTCGATTTGTGGCATGCCACGTGGTGCTGGCTCAATACCGTCAAGGTTGAACTGACCTAATGACTTGTTCGCGCTCGCTTGCTTACGCTCACCTTGCAGTACGTGAATGGTTACTGCGCTTTGGTTGTCATCGGCTGTTGAGAACACTTGCTGTGCCTTAGTCGGAATAGTGGTGTTTTTCTCAATCAGCTTGGTCATTACGCTGCCCATGGTTTCGATACCCAGAGACAGTGGTGTTACGTCTAACAGCAGAACGTCTTTCACGTCGCCTGACAGTACGCCCGCTTGAATCGCAGCACCTACGGCTACGGCTTCGTCTGGGTTAACGTCTTTACGAGGTTCTTTACCGAAGAAGTTAGAAACCGCTTCTTGAACCTTAGGCATACGGGTTTGACCACCCACTAAAATCACTTCGTTAATGTCTGATACTGATAAGTCAGCGTCAGCCAGTGCCACTTTTAATGGCTCTAAGGTACGAATGATTAAGTCTTCAACCAGTGACTCTAACTTAGCACGGGTGATTTTCACCACTAAGTGCTTAGGACCTGTTGCATCGGCAGTGATGTATGGCAGGTTCACTTCAGTTTGGTTGGTGCTTGAAAGCTCAATCTTCGCCTTTTCAGCCGCTTCTTTCAGACGTTGCATTGCTAATGGATCTTTACGCAGATCTAAGCCTTGCTCTTTCTTGAACTCATCAGCTAAGTAGTTGATTAAACGGTTGTCAAAGTCTTCACCACCTAAGTGAGTGTCACCGTTAGTCGCTAATACTTCGAAGGTTTGGTCGCCGTCGTTGCTGTCGATTTCGATGATAGAGATATCGAATGTACCACCACCTAAGTCGTACACTGCAACGATGTTGTCGCCTTGCTTCTTATCGATACCGTAGGCCAGTGCTGCAGCCGTTGGTTCGTTGATAATACGTTTAACTTCAAGACCTGCGATGCGGCCCGCATCTTTAGTGGCTTGACGTTGTGAATCGTTAAAGTATGCAGGAACGGTAATTACCGCTTCTGTCACTTCTTCACCTAAGAAGTCTTCTGCTGTTTTCTTCATCTTTTTCAAGATTTCAGCAGAAACTTGTGGTGGAGCCATTTTGTTGCCACGTGATTCAACCCATGCATCACCGTTGTCGGCTGCAATGATTTTGAATGGCATGATGTTCACGTCACGTTGAACTTCGTCGTCTTTGAAGCGACGACCGATCAAACGCTTGATCGCGAAGAATGTGTTGTTTGGGTTAGTTACAGCTTGGCGTTTTGCTGGCTGACCCACGATGGTCTCATCATCGGTGTAAGCGATGATAGACGGGGTTGTGCGATCGCCTTCAGCATTCTCTAATACGCGTGCTTTGCCACCATCGAGGACAGCTACACAAGAGTTTGTTGTGCCTAAGTCGATACCAATAATTTTACCCATGAGGTCCTCCGAAAAATTTCTGTCTAACTAAATTTATAAGTTGGTTTTGATATGGGGCCGGACGGTTTTTTTTCAAGTCCACTGTTGGCCACCTTCTCTGCCTTAACACCTATATTGGGACAGGGAATTTAATTACAAGGGCCGATAAAAAATTTTTCTGATTTATCTTTTCAAAGTGCGCGACTGTATAAAATATTCAAAACCGCAAAATCCGCTTGCTTATCAGCAATAGCTGTTATTCAATCTGCGCACATTGAGTGATGTTTAAGCGCATAGGGTAATAGTGTGAAATCTTCAAATTTGGCGTATGTGTACGGCATGGCCGCGGTATTCCTCTGGTCGACGGTGGCAACCGCCTTTAAGATTGCCCTCGGATTTTATAGCCCGTTGCAACTGGTGTTTGTGGCGGTACTCACTTCAATCATCGCCCTAGGTGCCATTCTCGCTTGGCAGAAAAAACTGCCGCTCCTTAAAGCGCAGCTCCTGCGTCGCCCGGCGTTTTATCTGGTTACCGGGCAGATTAACCCTTTTCTGTATTATGTGGTGCTGTTTAAAGCCTATTCACTGTTACCCGCCCAGCAGGCGCTCTCACTCAATTACACTTGGGCGGTATTGCTGCCGCTGTTAGCCGCGCCGCTCTTGAAACAACATTTGCGTAAGAGCGATATGATTGCGGCACTGATCGCCTACTCAGGGGTATTTATTATCGCCACCGGCGGCGATGTCAGTGGTTTTCGCTTCGACAGTCCACTCGGGATTGGTCTTGCATTAACTAGCACTTTGCTCTGGTGCCTATATTGGATTGTGAACACTAAAGATCAAGGCGACCCCGTCGTCAGCCTACTATTGAGCTTTTTAATTGGTTTACCTTTTATTACCGTAACACTGCTACTGACCGATACCCTACCCAGCTTTAGTTTGAGCGCTGTGATGGCGGGCATGTATGTTGGTTTATTTGAGATGGGCATTACCTTCGTGCTCTGGTTAATGGCACTTAAAACCGCGACTCGCACGGCCAATATCAGTACCTTAGTATTTTTATCGCCAGTGATGTCGATTGGTTTTATTGCCTGGATTCTGCAAGAAACTATCGCCACCGCAACGTATATCGGATTAGGTTTTATTTTGAGTGGCATGATGTTACAGCAGTTATTCCCGCGTTACCTTGAGCGCAAAACCAAGATCAATGCCAAGCTTGCAGACTGAGTAAGGCGTATCACTCGGGCATAGGCAATTTATGCCCGAGCTAACATTTTAACGCCGCAGAAAGGGCTACTATGGCGGACTTTTATTGCCCCTAGACTTTTATTGCACCTAATTGGGGCGCGAGGACGAGAGCATGACACCAGCGGTACAAATGGCAAAGAAAGCCAAAATTCCCTTTGAAATCTTAGAATACAGCCACGACCCACACTGCGCCGCCTATGGCGAGGAAGCCGCCAATGTGTTAGGGCTCGCCCCCGCGCAGGTATTTAAAACCTTACTGGTTGCGACCGATAAAGCCCATCCTCCGCTTGCCGTCGCGCTAGTACCAGTTGACCATCAACTCAATTTAAAAGCCGTCGCTAAATGTTTAGGCCAGAAGAAACTGCAAATGGCCGATGCGGATTTAGCACAAAAATCCTCTGGCTACCTCGTTGGCGGCATTAGCCCCTTAGCCCAGAAAAAACAGCTGCCAACGCTGATCGATGCGACGGCTCAGCAATTCGATAAAATCTATGTCAGTGCCGGCCGCCGCGGCCTTGAAATCTGCCTTGCGGCGAATGACTTAGCGAAATTATGCCGCGGAGCATTTGCGGATATTAAAACCCTTTAAGGCAAAACATCAGATATTGCTAAAATATGCTGGGAGCATCACAGCATTTATCCTCAACAGAGTTGAAAACTGCACCATATCCGTCTATAAATTGAACTGTACACAGACGACTAAGGATAGTCAGATGGAAAAATCAACTCAATGGAATCAAGAAGATGGCATAAGCCCTATCGGTTGGGTTGCCATGCTCATTTGTATTGCCCTGTTTATCTATGAGCATTTTTTCGGAAATGGTTTCACAACCATGGTGGTGATGCTCTATTGCACTTTTTTACTTCCCTCGGTACTGATCACCCGCAGAGTGCAGGAAAAGTATTTTCTGTATACCTTGGAGTACATTAGAGCCTTTCGTAAGTTCACCACAGCGATGTCGGTAGCATTTCTGTGCCTATGGTTAATTGCCACTTACACCCCGCTTATCCATTAACCGAGATCTTTGCCAACAAAAAAGCCGCTATTGCGGCTTTTTTAATGGCACGATTTGATAAAACGATAAGGATTAAGCGCGGCTCGTGTAATCACCCCATGCTAACCACTTATAGGTGGTCAGTGCCTCAAGCCCCATTGGACCACGGGCATGGAGTTTTTGCGTGCTCACAGCCACCTCGGCACCCAAGCCAAATTGGCCGCCATCGGTAAAACGGGTACTGGCATTCACATACACAGCAGCCGAATTCACTTCGTTCATAAAATGCGTTGCCGCATGGATATCATCGGTGAGAATCGCTTCCGAGTGCCCACTGGAATAGGTACGGATATGGGCAATGGCTGTATCAATGTCGCTCACCACTTTAATGCCTAAGGTCAAAGACAACCACTCTGTCGCAAAGCTTTGCTCTGTTGCTGGGGAAATATCAAAACCCAGCCCATCGAGCAGTGCATAGCTTTGTTCACACACTGAAAAACGCACACCTAAGCGATGTAAGTACTCGGCAATTTGCGGCACAAAACGCTCGGCAACTGCGTTATCCACCAGCAAGGTATCCAGCGCGTTGCATACCGTCGGGCGTTGCACTTTTGCGTTAGCAATCACCTCGAGTGCGCGCTCAAGATCGGCATGTTTATCGACATACAGATGGCAAATCCCAATACCGCCTAAGATCACCGGAATCGTCGCTTGCTCGGCGCAAAGACGCTGCAGTGCTTGTCCGCCACGGGGGACTATCATATCGACATATTGGTCGAGCTTGAGTAGACCTGTGACTAAGGCTCTATCGGGAGAATCAATCAGCTGCACCGCATCGACTGGCAGACCTTGGCTCGCAATCGCGCCACGGATCACTTCACTAATCAGTTTGTTAGATTCGAGCGTCTCTTTTCCGCCGCGCAAAATCACTGCGTTACCGGTTTTCAGTGCCAATACCGCAATATCGACCGTCACATTCGGCCGCGCCTCATAAATAACCCCAATTACCCCCAGCGGTACGCGGCGGCGCGTGAGCCTTAAGCCATTGTCCAACACTCGACTGCCAAACTCTTCGCCAACGGGATCGGCAAGACGCACCACATCGCCGATATCACCGATAATCCCCGCCAGACGCGACTCGTTAAGCAACAGCCTATCGATCATCGCATCATTCAAGCCTTCAACCTTAGCGGCGGCAACGTCTTTGGCGTTGGCCGCAAGAATGGCCGGAATATTCTGCGTCAGGGCCTCGGCAATCGCCTCGAGTAAATCCGCTTTCTGTGCGGCGCTTAGATTGGCCAAGGCATAGCTGGCTTGCTTAGCCTGACTGCCCAGTTGTTGTAAATATTGCGCTTGATTAGTTTGACTCAAAACAGACCTCGCTTATAAGACGACCATGTCGTTGCGGTGCACTATTGCGTCACCATAATCGTAACCGAGCACTGACTCGATTTCGTCGGAATGTTTACCCGCAATTAACCCTAAGGCCTCACCACAGTAGCGGGTGATGCCTCTGGCAATGATTTTGCCTTTTTGGTCAACCAATTGCAGGGTTGCACCACGTTCAAATTCCCCTTTAACGCCAATAATCCCCTTAGAGAGCAAGCTGCGACCTTTTTCGGTCACGGCTTTCACCGCGCCCGCATCGAGCACCAGTGAACCTTGGGCGGCAGGTCCCGCTAAAATCCACTGTTTGCGGCTCTCTAACGGATTTTCGATGGCACTAAAATGCGTGCCGACAGATTCTTTGCCGACAACCTTTTTAATCACATCGGGGTGATGACCCGAGGCAATCACCACTTCAATACCCGCGCGGCGAGCAATATCCGCAGCTTCTAGCTTAGTCGACATTCCGCCCGTACCTAAGCCAGAAACCGAACCACCCGCTAACAGGCGCAGACTGTCGTCAATTTTCTCGACCTGCGAAATCAGCTTAGCATTAGGGTTAGTGCGCGGATCGGCATCAAATAAGCCCTTTTGATCCGTCAACAAAATCAACAGGTCGGCATCACACAGCAGTGCCGCACGCGCCGACAAGTTGTCGTTGTCGCCCACTTTGATCTCATTAGTAGCAACGGCATCGTTTTCGTTGATGATTGGGATAATATTGTTTGCCAGCAAGGCATTAAGCGTATCGCGGGCATTCAAATAGCGCTCTCGATCGTGTAGATCGGCACGTGTCAGCAGCAATTGCCCGACATGTAAACCGTAGATGCTAAAGAGTTGTGCCCAAGCGAGAATAAGTTGACTCTGCCCGACAGCGGCTAATAACTGTTTATTGGCCATAGTGTCGGGCAATACCGGGTATTGGAGATGTTCGCGTCCGGCGGCAATTGCGCCAGAAGTGCATAATACGACTTCGACCCCTGATCTCATCAGTGCGGCCATTTGACGAGCAAGCTCAACCATATGGGCTTTATCTAGCTGTTTACTGCCAGACGTCAGCACACTCGTCCCTAACTTCACTACCACGCGGCGATACGCAATCTCACTTAAATTCATTATTCATATGTAGAAAATAACCGGATAATCCTTATACCTAATCCGCAGAGCAATTGGTAGTTAGTGGGCCGGATGTTGGTAGAAATTTTCAATTCTGCTTGGGATCGCGCATAAAAAAGGGCCATCGATTCGATGACCCTCAAAAAAACCGCCTAATTGGCGACTGGCTAAGTATCAGCCGTAAATAAATTTCGCAATAAACATCGCCGCGAGCACAATCACCCCGATATTTAAATCGCTAAAACGGCCTGTTAACAGTTTGATGGCGGCATAGGAAATAATCCCCAGCGCAATCCCGGTAGCGATAGAGAAGGTCAACGGCATTAGGATACAGACCACAACTACTGGCGCAGCTTCTGTTAAATCTTCCCATTCGACGTGAACCAGTCCGGACATCATCAGAATCGCCACATAGAACAGCGTACCAGCCGTGGCATAGGCGGGGATCATCCCTGCTAATGGTGATAAGAATAAGGCCAAGATAAACAGTAAGCCGACCACGACAGCGGTTAAGCCAGTACGGCCACCCGCGCTCACACCTGCGGTACTTTCGATATAGCTGGTAGTCGTTGACGTACCTAAGGCTGCGCCCGCAATCGTCGCTAAACTGTCCGCAGTTAAGGCACGGTTTAAGCGAGGTAAACGGCCTTTCTCATCGAGGAAACCACCACGCTGCGCCACCGCAACTAAAGTGCCAGAGGTATCAAAGAGGTCCACAAATAAAAAGGCAAACACCACAGACAGCATTGTCACTTCAAATACTTGAGACAAATCCATCGCCATAAAGGTCGGTGCGACTGAAGGCGGCATAGAGACGATGCCGTTGTAATGCACATCACCGAAGAGTAACCCAAGCCCTGTGATGATTAGGATGCTTAAAATCACCGCCGACTTCATGCCACGTTGCACCATGGCGATGATCAGGAAGAAACCTAACACGGCCATCACCGCTGGGAAGGCGGTAATATCGCCCATGGTCACTAAAGTTGCAGGGCTTGCGACCACAATGCCGGCACTCTTAAGACCGATCAGCGCGAGGAATAAGCCAATACCCGCGGCAATACCGATACGCAGCGACATAGGAATACTATTTACAATCCACTCGCGAATACGCACTAGAGACAGAATTAAAAAGCAAATTCCCGACAGGAAAACTGCGCCGAGTGCCGTTTCCCAGCTGTAACCCATTTCACCCACGACTGTGTAGGTAAAAAAGGCATTGAGTCCCATACCTGGAGCCAGTGCAATGGGATAGTTCGCCATGACACCCATCACAATACAACCCACCGCCGCCGCTAAACAGGTGGCCACAAACACGGCGCCATGATCCATACCCGCATCGGCTAACATCATTGGATTCACAAAAATGATGTAGGCCATAGTCATAAATGTTGTCAAACCTGCTATCGCTTCCTGCTTGAGGCTCGTTTGATTTTGTTTCAGTTTGAACAGCTTTTCTAACATGGAACTGGGTTCCTTTTCTTTTAAAGTAGGTAGGGTCAAAAATGTAAACACTATGTAGTCGTGTTTTTCGCTGGGGATTATAGGGAGTTTGTGCTGGTCAGGCCAGAAAATTGATGGAGATTTTCTTGATAGAAATCGCTAAACAGAACAAAAAACCACCGTGCTTAATTTACATTAAAGCTCACACTAAATAGGGGTTAGCAAGCCAATCTTAACACTGGGAAAATTCGAATGCCGTTCAAGATGAACAGCACATTGTTTTTAAAGCGAAATAATCACAAAACAGCACAATGCTTATCCCATGCAGGCATATTCGGTCGCCTCTGCGCCAAAAATCGTAGTGAAGTCGATAGCAAAAAGCCGGTGCCCTTAAGGACGCCGGCTTTTTGAGTTCAACGGGAAATGCTTAGAAGCGATAGTTAAAGCTAACGGTAAAGTTACGTGGCGCGCCGTAGTGATACGCACTGTAAGCTAGGCCAGACGCTGTCATATAGGCATAGTATTTCTCATCCAACAGATTCTCTACGTTAACCTGCAGATCCATATTCTCAGCCAGATCGTAGCGCGCCATCAGATTCACTAAGGAATAGTCATCCTGTTTGATTGTCGCACCGCCGCCTTCTGAGTAACTGTCACTTTGCCAATTCACCCCACCACCTATGGTTAACTCGGGTAGTAAATCCACAAATTGGTAGGTAGTAAAGAGTTTAAATTGCTTCTGTGGGCTGGTCGTCGCGACTCGCTTACCCTCTGCATCTTCGGCATTAAATTGCGAGTAACCTGCAGAGATATTCCAGCCATCGGCAGGCTCACCCACCACTTCTAGCTCAAAACCCTTACTCTTAGTGCCTTGTGCGGCTTCATAGTAATTAACGGGTTGACCACCGATAACAATCGTTCCAGCTAAAGTTGCCAAGTTATCTTGGTCAATTTGGAACACGGCCACTGTGGTATGTAGGCGATCGTCAAGATAGGAACTCTTCAAACCTAATTCGTAGGCTTTCCCCTCCAATGGATCTAAATATTCTTGATTAGCATCGAAATAATTTTGCGGATTAAAAATCCCTGTATAGCTGGCGTAAATACGGTGCTCTTCATTGATATCGTATAAAGCACCAACATAGGGCACAAACACGCCATCATCGCCAAAGTTAGTATCGGTACCATAGCTCACGCCTTCACGGTTCCAGCTTGAGATACGTCCACCGGCAATCAGTTTGAAATCATCGGTGATGGTCAGGCGAGTCGCCGCATAAAAGCCTTTTTGCTCGGTATCCATATTGAGCTGACGGTTCGCATTGGTCGACCATTCAGGCTCGGCAAACTGATTTTGTTGCCATTCGTAGAAGTTATCGACCACTTGTGAGTCCCAACCCGTCATATCGTCACGGATAGGCTCATAGGTATCGGCGTAGGATTTTTGCTTACTGTATAAGGCGCCCGTCACAAACTCATGGGTTTGACCAAAGAGGTCATAGTCGCCCTTAAGCTGCACATCAAAGTTATTAGAGTTACTTTCACCATGGCTGTGATAACGCTGACCACTGAGCCCTGCACCCGTGTCTTTATCGAGTAAACCCGACATGTAGATCATCTTAGTGGTGGTTTCATATTCCATGCGGTTGTAGTTAGCGACTAGTTGCCAACCATTGCTGAAGTAATGATTTAGGTTAGCAAAGTAGTTGATGTTTTTGGTTTCCCAGCGGCTCCAATCGGCAGCCGTGGTGGCCGATGTATCCCAATCTGTGGCAGAACCATCACTAAAGACGGCGGGTAACGCGCCCCACATCGCCCCTTTGGGATCGTTGTGGTTATAGCTAGCACCGACACGCAGTAAAGTGTTGGCGGTAATATCGCTATCGACAACCCCATAGAGAATGGTTTTGCGGTCTTGATACAGATTTTGGTAAGAATCGCTATTCACATACTTAGCGACTAAACGGCCACGGACACTGCCGTCTTCATTCAAACCATTGGACACATCCGCAGTGACTTGTTTTTTATCCCAACTTCCCGTTGCGACATCCACATAACCTTTAAGATCTGAGCTGTCGGCATGCTTACGCACTAAGTTAATCGAAGCAGAAGGATCGCCTGCGCCCGTTAATAAACCGGTAGCACCACGCACAACTTCAACACGCTCGTAGATAGACACATCCGATACCGTTTCACCAGCATCGCCGCCTAAACTCCAAGATAAAGGCACGCCATCAATTTGATAGTTTTGCACGGTAAAACCGCGGGCCGAAAAACCGTTACGCACGTTATCGGTTTTTGAAGAAGACAGGCCCACAGTGTTATTCACCACGTCGACCACAGTATTTAACGCCTGATCTTCAATCCGATCCGCCGTCATGATGCTGACCGACTGTGGCGTTTCCCGTAATGTGAGTCCGAGACCTGTCGCTGTATCAATATTTCGACTCACAGTGTATTTACCCATCACGGTGATTTTTTCGATATTTTGATCTTGTGTCTCTGTTTTAGAAGAGGTTTGTTCTTCGGCCATCAACGCCAAAGGATTCAATGCTAGTGTTACCGCAGCCGCAAGAGGAAGTAGATTAAAACGCATAGTCGTTCAGCAAGTTTTGTTAAGGTGCGCATACGGTAACACCATTGAGAACGATTTGCATTTGTATTTTATGTGATAAATATAACAAATTTGTCATTCTTAAGTCGTATCAAATAAAAGCCGCACTCACAAAAAAGTTTTACGCTTTAAAAACAAATGATTAAAGAAGCTCATCGACACAGGACATTTTTTGCCATTAGGCAAAAAATTTTTGACGAGATACTAGGATATGAGCGAAATCAGTTATCTAAGCTGAAAAACAGGTAAAAAAAAGCCTGCTCAATGAGCAGGCAAGACATATTTCAAGCGTCCCTTTCGGGGAAGTACATTACCGCGCTAGCGGAAAAACCTGGCATACCCATGCAAAAACACCGATATGCTACTTGAGTCTAAACACGCCAACAAGGCGATACAAAGGTTGATGGATGATGGAAACTAGGTTTAAAGGGATAGTTAGCCCTTAAAGCTCATAGCGAATAAACCGCCACGCAAAACATCTGAGTTAATCCAAGTGTTTTGCCAAACAAAGTGATTCTTGCCTGTATAAGACATAGTCAATTACTCCTAAGTAAAGTTGAGATTAAGTACTCTAGTAAAGCTTGGCTCGGTTCCTTGGAACTAGAGATTCTCAAATCCGTTGAGACGACTTGTCACTCGGGTCCTTGGAGAAGGATATCCATCCTGGATAGACTAGAGGGGATGGGCGCATTGCCCTGTCCACGAAAACTATTATATGTTTTCGTAGTTTTATTACAAGCTTTATTTGTATTTTTTTTAATTAAGGCTTTTTAATGTAATTTTATTACGTAAAACCATAAAGATCTTGGCGACCTGCGTCACATAAAAACAGAAATAACCCTGTAACCACCTAATAAGTAAGATATTACAGAATTATTTCTATTTTTTACGTAAAATTGTTAACGATTGATCAGATATTGATACAGACCGACTAAAGGACTCGTAGTGGGTTTACCATAGAGCGGATCGCCCTCAGTGGCACTGCCAGCGATATCTAAGTGTGTGTAAGCTAAAGGAATTGCGGCGTTAACACCGTGTTCAAACAATCCCGAAGCCTTGAGCAGAAACGCCGCAGGATATTGATGCCCACGGGCCGTCACCGAAGATGGCGCATTGTTAGAAGATAAAATATCGGCCGCCCCCGACACTTCGCGGATCTTGGCAAAGTCCTCGCGACGTAATGTAGAAACCTCAAAGGGTTCGCCCCATTGGCTTGCCTGTAGCGCGAGTGTCTGCGCACACTTGGCGCCACTGGCGACCGCATTTTCAACCGCAGCAGGATAATTACCATAGCAACGCACCACATGGCCCGTCAGCGTCGCGACCGAGAACAGCTCTGGTTGCACCGCCGAAACCGCTTTAATACGCAGATGACTTAACAGGTCTGCCAATACTAAGCGCCCTTCCGCATCCGTATTACCAATTCGTACCCGCACGCCCGCATGGCTAGTGATAATTTCATCGGTGACAAAGGCTTCGCTGCCAATGCTATTACGCACTAAGCCCAGTTCGGCGATCACTCGGATACCTTTAGGCTTGAGCATTGACAAGGTTTTAAATAACCCCGCCACGGCAGAGGCGCCGCCTTTATCGCGACTCATGCCAGCCATTGCGCCACCGACTTTCAGATCGGCACCGCCCGTATCATAGACCACACCTTTACCAGCAAATAAGAAGGTACGAGTAATCTCACCTTCGGGCAGATATTCGAGTTTCACCACCCGCGGTTGATGTCGGCCAACGGCAAAGGAAGAACGCGCCACCGCGCTTAACAGCGGATAATCCCGCTCGAGAATATCCCTATCTTCCACCACTGCGGTTTTAATCACGCTGCCTTTAAAGGCTTGCAAACAATATTCGGCAAAGGCCTTAGCCGACATACGCTCAGGTTCAGTGCCACATAAATCCCGAGCCAACACACGGCCAGCTTCTAATGCGTTGAGCAAGGAGCTCTTTTCAGATGATAAAGACAACAACCCTATGGCTTCAAAGGCTGGCATTAAGCCCGTTGCCTCGCGCAATTCTAAGGTTTGCCATAATTCTTGGCCGCAGGCGAGTGCCGCAACTTCACTCGCAAAACCAAACTTAGGCGTCGTAGAAGGCACCACATACAGTAAAGGACGCTTAGCACCCGCGTCTTTAGCGATGGCAATCGCGACTCTTGCCGCATCGCCATAAATACGCACATCGGCATAATCATCAGCCACTTGAGTGACGGGCGCTATGATTAAACGGCCACCGGCTAAACCGGGAGCAAACAGTAATGTCGGGCTCTTACCGACACGCTTATCGACCTTAGCGCCATGCTCGGCCAATAAACTGATCTCATCAATTCCGATAGAAACGAGATCCGGAGTGACCACCACAACCGCATCCCAGCCTTCACCATCAAAAATGGCATTTTCTGCTTGTACATCAACAAAGTTAACTTGAAACATGACCCACCCTTTTTCATTATTGTGCCTGCATTATTCCCGCTATAACGCTTAATTACCAATCAAAAAATCCCTTTGTCCCCATCGAAAAGACTGAGGGTGGCAACTTTCGCTGCCACAAGCACACGCAAGCTTATCGAGAAGATTAATCGGCCGAGCAGAATGTGGTAGGATCAAGCCAAATTTGCCCTATACCCACAAGACCTGATGAGGGACCTCCTGTGACAGCGTTAAGTCAGTTATACCCACAGCCTTTATGGCAATGGTTCGAACAAATCTGTGCAATTCCCCACCCTTCCAAACATGAACAAGCACTCAGCCAACACATCCAAGCCTGGGCTAAGAGTAAGCAACTCGATGTCGTAGAAGATGCAGTCGGCAATTTAATCATTCGCAAACCCGCGACCGCGGGAATGGAAGATCGCAAAATCGTCGTGATCCAAGCGCACATCGATATGGTGCCGCAAAAGAATGCCGACAAAGTGCATGACTTTACCAAAGATCCTATCGAAGCCTATGTTGACGGTGACTGGGTAAAAGCCAAAGGCACAACCTTAGGCGCCGACAATGGTATTGGCATGGCGTCGGCCTTAGCGATTTTAGGTAGCGACGATATCAAACACGGCCCACTGGAAGTGCTGCTCACGATTGATGAAGAAGCGGGCATGACAGGCGCCTTCGGCCTGCAAGCGGGTATGCTGGATGCTGAAATCCTGATCAACACCGACTCAGAGCAAGAAGGTGAAATCTACATGGGCTGCGCTGGCGGCGTCGATGCCCAGATCACTCTGCCTATGGTATGGCAAGCGTCGGAGCAAAGTTACGCGTCATTTAGCCTGCATTTATCGGGCTTAAAAGGCGGTCACTCAGGGGTCAACATCCATTTGGGTCGTGGCAACGCCAACAAACTCTTGGCACGCTTCCTGTTTGAAAATGCTGATGAATTAGCGCTGGAATTAACCCAATTTACCGGTGGTTCACTGCGTAATGCCATCCCACGCGAAGCCAATATCAGCTTTATGTTACCCGCTGAAAATGTCGATGCACTGAATGAAAAAGTGCGTGCTTTTGAAGCCTTAGTCCGCGCCGAGCTGGCCATTGCCGACCCAGACATGCGTTTAGTGTTGAGCGAAATCCCAACGCCAAAACGTGTGATGAGTGAAAACAGCCAAAACACCCTGATCGACCTGCTGCATGTATGCCCTAATGGCGTGATGCGTATGAGTGATGAAGTCGCGGGCGTGACCGAAACCTCACTCAACGTAGGCGTGATTAGCACTAACGATGAAGAAGTCAGCATTCTGTGCTTAATTCGCTCGCTCATCGATTCAGGCCGCACTCAGGTTGAAGGCATGCTCAATGCGCTAACCAACCTCGCTGGCGCCGAAATTGAATTCAGTGGCGCTTACCCAGGTTGGAAGCCAGATAACAGCTCACCCGTAATGGCGATTGTGCGTGAGACCTACGAGTCTATCTACCATAAAGAACCGGTTATCATGGTGATCCACGCGGGTCTTGAATGTGGTCTGTTCAAAAAGCCTTATCCAGAAATGGACATGGTGTCGATTGGCCCTACCATCCGTTATCCACATGGCCCGGATGAAATGGTCAATATCACCACAGTTGGTCAATACTGGGATCTGCTCCTTGCTGTGCTAGAACGCATTCCCGCTAAAGGTGAATAGTCGCTAAGACTTAAATAACAAAGGCCGCAGAGGGTTTACCCATGCGGCCTTTTTGTTGCTTCTATTTGCCTACTGCGTAAGGCTGATTGTCGCGTTAACTTACATAACTTAGCTAAGCTAAGCTTAGCTAGGTTAGATTGGCGCGGAGTCAGAGCCGCCCAGATTAAATTGACACTAAAACACAAAATCCAACTGCTTAGTCTCGCGGGCCATGAGCGGCGAAAGCGTGTCTTTACTCTCGGCAAGGCAAACAGAAACCCCGAGTAACCGAATTCCACGTCCCTCTTGCCTCGCCATTGCTTGGCTCAGTAGCTCATAGAACATCACCACGGACACCTCGTCACTACGATGCTCGATTGTGGTCTGTTTAAAATCATTAAATTTAAGTTTGACCACCTGCTTATGGATTTGCCTCCCCTTAGCGCTTCGCCCTAAACGGCTGGACAACTCTTGGATTAATCCCGGCATCACCTGCTGGCATTGCTCCAGCGTGTGAATATCCTGAGCGAGTGTAGTCTCAACGCCTACGGATTTGCGCTCGCGGCTTACCGAAATCCCACGATCATCGATGCCATGGGCCCGCTCGACTAACACGGCGCCAAACTTACCCAAACGGGCAATCAACTCTTGCTTAGGATAAGCCTGCACATCGGCGCAGGTATTTAAGCCTAGCGAAGACAGTTTCTCAGCGGTCACCTTACCCACACCTGGGATTTTCCGCAGGGATAAGCTTTTAACGAACTCGGCGACTTCATCGGGTGGGATAACACATTGCCCATTGGGCTTATTTAAATCAGAGGCAACCTTGGCGAGAAATTTAATCGGTGCCACGCCCGCCGATGCCGTCAGCCCAGTTTCGGCCAAAATATCCCGGCGAATTGCCTCGGCGATTAAAGTGGCAGAGCCCTTAAACAGCTTACAATCGCTGACATCTAAATAGGCCTCATCGAGGGAAAGCGGTTCGATTAACTCTGTGTATCGGGAGAAAATGGCGCGAATTTGTTGCGACACCTCTTTGTAGACCTGCATACGACCGGGAACGAGGATAAGATCGGGACACAATTTCAGTGCGTAGCCCGTCGCCATGGCAGAACGCACACCAAATTTTCGCGCCTCATAATTACAAGTGCTGATGACGCCACGCTGCACCCGGCTGCCGCCAACGGCCAAAGGCTTACCGCGGTATTCGGGAAAATCCCGCATTTCCACCGCAGCAAAATAGCAATCCATATCGATATGAATGATTTTTCGCACCTTGCATTCCTCCGACACTCAAAATACTGTATATAAAAACAGTAGTCAAGTATCACTTATCAATTTGCGACGGTGCTGTTTGCACTTGGATTGTAAGTGCTCAAAAAACAAAGGGAGCCCTAAGGCTCCCTTGATTTACAACTATTTGAATTAAATCTTAAATTGGCCAATGTTGCGGGTCAGTTCATGAGTCGCTTGCTCAAACCCTTGCAAACTTTGGGATAAATCTTGGCTTGAGAGCAAAGACTGATCGGACAAACCACGCACGCTAACGACGTTTTGTGCCACCTCTTCAGCCACAACGGCCTGCTGGCCAATCGCAACGGTAATTTCCACCGTTTGCTGCTGAATCGACACAATCGCACTGGCGATATCACTTAAGGCTTGCTCCACTTGCGTGGTCAGGTCTTGCCCGACTCTTGCCTGTTCAACCCCAGACTCCATCACCTGCTCGGCTTGTAGCGCGCTCTGCTGCAGGGTTTGGATAATGCCTTGAATGTTGGCGGTAGAATCTTGGGTGCGGGATGCGAGAGTTCGCACTTCATCGGCCACCACAGCAAAACCTCGACCTTGCTCACCCGCCCGCGCCGCCTCGATGGCAGCATTGAGCGCCAGCAAGTTGGTTTGATCAGCAATGTTGCGGATCACGCTTAACACTTCGCCTATTTGCTCGGAGCTGCTACGTAACTCCTTGATGACTTTAGCGGCTTCAATCACTTGAACCGATAATGCCTTCATGCCTTCGGTCGCACGCGACACGATTTGGGTACCGTCATGGGCTTGAGTTTGTGCCTTTTCGGCAAAATCATTCGCCCGTTGAGCGCTTATCGCCATTTCTTGGCTCGTCTGTGCCATTTGGGTGGCGGCCGTGGCCACCGAATCGATTTGTTGTTTCTGCGATGACACCGAAGAGACCGCTAAATCACACACTTGGCGTGCATCCATCACCCCAGTGCCGACCTCTTGAGTTAAGTTACGGGTATGCAGTAACATCTGCTGCACCTTTTCGGCAAAGCGGTTGAAGGCATCACCCAGCTTACCTAACTCATCTTCCCGTTCCATTAGAATGCGTTGGGATAAGTCACTGTCCCCCTCGGCAATGTCTTCCATCGCATCGAGTAACTTGCTGAGCTGGCGCCTAAAGGGCAATAACATCAACCATACTGTGATGCCGACTAAGAGCATAATCCCCAAGGCAACAAAACAGGCATTCCAAAAGGCTTCGGTTACAGGCGCTTCAATCACCTCATGAGGCAACATAAAGGCTAAGTGCCATTTCTGCTTAGGATAATCACCGCCCACAGACACAAAGGTTACCCGCTGCGGCACACCGTTAAAGGTGACTTCGGCAAAGCCCTGCGCCTCACGCTGCATTTGTTGTCTTAAGGCGGTAAAGCCAGAGGTGTCCTTAAACTGGCTATCGATTTGATTGGCAAGTGAACCCGGCGGGAATTTATCCGAGAATCCTGGGAAATACACTAGCTTACCTTCATCCGTCATCAGGAAGGCTTGGCCATAGTTGCGGTATTTGATTGGCGCTAACAGGGTTTTACCAATGGTATCGATGAGAATATCCATACCACCAATCCCGATGAGCTCGCCATTGGCACCGTAGACAGGGGTTTTAACTGTGGCCGAAATCGAGCCATCATTGGCATCGACCGCAGGATCGCCCACAAATAGGCCACGCTGATCGATAGCCTCCTGCCACCAAGGACGTTTATTGGTGTAATAGTTTGGATCGCCATCGAAACGGCCATTGAGGTCGAAATACTCGAAGGTATTCGCCGAGCCGAAGAACACTGACTTCACATCGGTATCACGATCGGAAAACGAGCGGAAATAACGAATAATATCTTGATACTGCTGGTCATTGGCTAGATTACTGCCACGGGCATGGTATTGGCTAAACCAGTTGATAAGCCCAGGCTCGGCAAATACCGAGTGGATCACTTGCCCCTTAGCCACAAAATAACCACCAATCTCATTGGCTTTTAAGGCAACGAGCGCCGAAATGTCCGCATCCACTTGCTTACGTGTGTTATTACTTTCTTTATTCACGAGCAAAGCGGCAACTAAAGTAAGAAGTACAGCAAGGGCACCGACGATAGTGACCACTAACTGCAAACTTAGAGAACGTTTTATATATCTCATTCATCTTCCCGTCTGGCTGACCAACCACTTAACAAAAAATCATGCAAAAACAGTTTCACACGGTAACAATTTTTACCAGCCAACAACAGATGAAAATGTGAGAAAAAACGTAAACAAGTATTTGTAAAGAATAGACATTAATCCAATAACAGGAATCACTAAAGATTAAATGACACTCAGAACATCAGATTGCATAAGCAATATTTTACAGAGTGTTAGACTAAATACTCGAAATAAAAAAACAAAGGCCAGTCGCGAAATGACTGGCCTTAGTACTTGAGCCGCGCAACCGGGCGCTATTACATCTTCGTTTGCAGGTAATTCGCTAAACCAATACGGTCAATCAAACCGAGTTGTTTTTCTAACCAATACATATGGTCAGATTCGGTATCGTCGAGTAATACTTCTAAGATCTCACGGGTTTGGTAATCTTTCTTCGATTCACACAGGGCAATCACCTTACGCAAATCATCGGCCACCTTGTACTCATAGGCTAAATCGTTACGCAGCATCTCTTCGACGTTTGCGCCGATGTTAAGGGCTTCTCGCGCGGCCACATTCGGCACGCCTTCGAGGAATAAAATACGTTGTACCAGCTTGGCCGCATGATGCTTTTCATCATCCGACTCATGGGCAATACGTTCATAGAGTTCGTTCAGACCCCAGTCTTCGTACATATGGGCATGCACAAAATACTGATCCATCGCCGATAACTCTCCCGTTAGGAGTCGATTCAACGCGTCGATGACTTCTTTATCACCTTTCATATTCAGCTCCTATGACTCACTAATTTGCGATTGAAGATAGTTTTGAATGCCAGTTAAGCTAATCAGCTCCTGCTGTGACTCGAGCCAATCTAAGTGCTCTTCTTCATCTTCAAGGATATCTTCGAGCAGATCGCGACTCACATAATCCTGCTCGGCTTCGCAGAGGCTAATAGCATCCCGTAACAGAGTGAGTTGCTCCTGCACCATGGCTAAATCACAATCGAGCATCTCTTGAGTGTGCTCGCCAATACGCAGTTTTTCGAGCTGTTGCAGATTCGGTAATCCCTCTAAAAATAATACCCGCTCGATAAGCTTATCGGCGTGTTTCATATCTTGGATGGATTTCTTGTACTCGACGTGATTTAGCTTCTCGAGGCCCCAATGTTTGAACATTCTGGCGTGGAGAAAATATTGATTAATGGCCGTTAACTCACAGGTAAGTACCCGATTGAGTTGTCCCACCACTTTAGGATGACCTTTCATAAGTAACTATCCTTGATATGAGTGAAAGATTGATCTAAATCAAGCTTCTAGCCTAGTACAGTTTTCAAGCCAACTCAAATTTTCTTTATTTTTCACAAACTTAATGATAAAAAGCATTCTCATTATCGCTTAGATTAGCCCGCTATCCTCCTCATATATCAAGGATTAATTTTGCCACGGCTAAATTCGAGGCAAAAAAATAGCCTCCAGAGGAGGCTATTTCAGTTGAAGCGGATAATTAAATGATCCTGTCTTTGGTTAACTTCTCACGGCGCGCTTCTTCTGCGGCCATACGACGCTTACGCTTGTCGCAGGGATCATCACAATCGCAGGCTTTTTCAATCCCTAATACACCTAAACCGCCACAGCTTCCTTCAACGGCTTTGCGCTTGATGAGATAACCTATCGACATAAGCAAAAAGAACAGTAATAAAATCACAAATGCCGCGATAAAAGTGCTCATGTTAACTCCAACTACTTAAGGAAAGGCTTGAAGGCGTCACTGTAGTAGACTTTAAATCCTTCGCCTTGCTTTTCTATTAGCATTATCGCCAAGTGTTCTTTCTTGGCAAGCTCCAATGACGCTTCTGTGCCTAAAACCATCATCGCCGTCGCAAAACCATCGGCCGTCATACATTCTTTATGCAAAACGGTCACAGATGCTAGCTTATGATTAATAGGCAAACCGGTACGTGGATCAATTATATGAGTAAAGCGCTGACCTTCTTCCTCATAATAATTACGATAATCCCCCGACGTTGCCATCGCCATAGTGCCAGGCTCAATCACCTGTTGCACCGCCATACCATCGTCGGTCGGTTTCTCTATCGCGACGCGCCACGAACTGCCATCGCCTTTCGTGCCCTTAATGCTCAGCTCGCCACCAATTTCGACTAAGTAGCCGCTTGCATGGTACTTATCTAAAATCGAGGCCACTTTATCCACGCCAAAACCTTTGGCGATTGAAGACAGGTCCACATATAAATGCGCATTGTGTTTGCTTAAGCGATTGCCTTCGATAGAAAGCTCACTGATACCGGTTTTGGCTTTAGCCGCATCGATATCAGCTTGAGTCGGCACTTTGGTTGGGCGCTTATCGGGGCCAAATCCCCATAAGTTCACCAGCGGCCCTAAGGTAATGTCTAAGGCTTTGTCTGTCACGTTATACAAACGCATGCCTTCTTTAACCACTTTGATGGTATCAGGAGAGACTTCTACACTCTGCTCGAGCGGTAACTGGTTGAAACGAGACAATTCTGAATTGGGTCGATAGGTCGACATCTGGTTATTGACCAGCTCTAAGGCTAAGTCAATCTCGGCCTGCAGTAATTGGGCCGTCGGCATTTGCTCATTGGGAACCACTTTAATGTGGTAGGTCGTGCCCATTGTGCTGCCCGCGAGGGAGATAACCTCATCCTGTTTGCTACAGGCTGAAATAAAAAAGGCTAGACCTACAAGGACCAGCCAGCTCACTGAATGCTTTAACACTGAGGTTTTTAACACGGGGGTTTTTAACGCTAGGGTTTTAAACATAGTGACTAACAACTCTTTTGGATGCCCTTTAATGCAAAAGTTGCAGATGAGAGCTTTACTCCACATCTGCAACTCTTCTCACCTTGGGCTAATTCACATTAGCCGCCGAAGTCATCCAACAGGATGTTTTCGTCTTCGACACCAAGATTTTTCAACATACCGATCACGGCCGCGTTCATCATTGGAGGTCCACACATGTAGAACTCACAATCTTCTGGCGCTTCATGGTCTTTCAGATAGTTTTCATACAGTACGTTATGGATGAAACCTGTGTAACCATCCCAGTTGTCCTCTGGTTGAGGATCAGACAGGGCCACATGCCATACGAAGTTGTCGTTTTCAGCCGCTAGGCCGTCAAAGTCTTCCACGTAGAACATTTCACGCTTAGAACGTGCACCGTACCAGAAGCTCATCTTACGCTTAGACTTCAGACGCTTCAGTTGGTCGAAAATGTGTGAACGCATTGGGGCCATACCCGCACCACCACCGATAAACACCATTTCTGCATCGGTATCTTTCGCGAAGAATTCACCGAATGGACCAGAAATCGTGACTTTATCGCCAGCCTTCAGGCTCCAGATGTAAGATGACATCTTACCGCATGGTAAGCTCAGGTTACGTGGAGGTGGCGTTGCGATACGCACGTTCAACATGATAATGCCAAACTCTTCTGGGTAGTTAGCCATTGAGTAAGCACGGATCGTTTCTTCGTCAACTTTAGATTCTAACTTGAAGAAGCCAAAGTGTTCCCAGTCACCACGGTATTTTGCTGGTACGTCGAAATCAGCATATTTAACATGGTGTGCAGGCGCTTCGATCTGGATGTAACCACCCGCACGGAACGGAACAGATTCACCATCGGGAATTTGCAGCTTCAGTTCTTTAATGAAGGTCGCCTTGTTATCGTTAGAGATAACAGTACATTCCCACTTCTTAATACCGAAGATTTCTTCGTCAAGTTCGATTTCCATGTCGTTCTTAACGTTCACCTGGCAAGACAGACGACAACCTTTACGGGCGTCACCCTTGCTGATGTGATCTAATTCTGTTGGCAGAATATCACCGCCGCCAGACTTCACCACTACGCGACATTGGCCACAAGAACCACCGCCACCACAGGCACTCGATACGAAGATACCGCTGTTCGCTAGCACGCCTAACAGCTTGCCACCGGCACCGGTTGTAATCGCTTTTTCAGGATCGTCGTTGATGCCGATCGTGATGTCACCGCTAGACACTAGCTTAGATTTAGCGAATAAAATCACTAACACTAAGACTAGGACGATAGCAGTAAACATACTCACACCGAGGTAAACCTCGAGCGGAGTAGATTTAAAAATACCAAGAATATCCATTAACTTATCCTTAGAAGGTCCAATTCAAGAAGCCGTTTGGTGTCTCTTACAGAGACACACCAGAAAACGACATGAAACCTAAGGCCATTAAACCAGCGGTAATAAAGGTAATACCTAAACCACGCAGGCCATTCGGCACATCGGCATACTTCAGCTTCTCACGGATACCGGCCATCAATACGATAGCTAATGCCCAACCTACTCCAGAGCCGAAACCAAACACCACACTTTCGCCCAGCTTGTAGTCACGCTCAACCATGAATGAAACCGCACCGAAAATCGCACAGTTCACAGTGATCAGAGGTAAGAAGATACCTAACGCGTTGTACAAAGGAGGAAAGTACTTATCCAGTGCCATTTCCAGAATTTGAACTAAAGCCGCAATCACACCGATAAAGGTAATGAATTTCAAGAAGCTAAGGTCAGCTTCAGGTGCACCAGCCCAAGCCAGTGCGCCAGGTGCTAACAGCCCTTGGTAAATAACTTGGTTAGCAGGAACAGAGATAGTTAACACTACAACTACCGCAATCCCTAGGCCCATCGCAGTAGTCACTTTCTTCGATACCGCTAAGAAAGTACACATACCTAAGAAGAAGGCCAGTGCCATGTTTTCGATGAAAACAGAGCGAATTAACAGGCTAATATAATGTTCCATCTCAAATTACCCTTTTGCTTCAACTTGCTCTGGCTTATAGGTACGAATAATCCAAATCAGAATACCGATCAGGAAGAACGCACTTGGCGGCAGTAATAACAGACCGTTTGGTTGATACCAGCCACCTTCAGAGATCTTGTGCAGGATTTGAACACCGAACAGAGAACCGTTACCAAACAGTTCACGCACGAAGCCAACGGCTAACAGAATCGCACCGTAACCTAAACCGTTACCGATACCATCCATAAAGCTCATCATTGGCGGTGTTTTCATCGCATAGGCTTCAGCGCGACCCATTACGATACAGTTCGTAATGATCAGGCCCACGAATACCGATAACTGCTTAGAAATCTGATAAGCATAAGCCTGCAGCAATTGGTCAACCACGATTACCAAAGAGGCAATAATGGTCATCTGTACGATAATACGTACGCTGCTAGGAATATGGTTACGGATCATTGAGATAAACAGGTTAGAAAACGCTGTTACCGCAGTTAATGCCAACGCCATTACCAGTGCAGTTTCGAGTTTGCTCGTTACCGCTAACGCACTACATACACCAAGTACTTGTAATGCAATCGGGTTGTTGTTGACGATAGGTCCAGTCAGAACCTGTTTCAGTTCTTTAGCGTCAGACATTAGCTGAGACCTCCATTGCGTGCTTTTTCAATGAAACTCGCAAAACCTTCTTTACCTAACCAGAATGTCAGAGAGTGTTGAACACCGTTACTGGTCAGAGTCGCGCCGGATAATGCATCCACACCGTATTCAGTGCTAGCAACAGCGGGGTTTTTAGTTACGCTGATAGCAATGTTACCTTGCTCATCAAATAACTTTTTACCGTGCCATTTAGCTTTCCACTGAGCGTTTTGAACTTCACCACCCAGACCTGGGGTTTCGCCTTGCTCGTAGTACACTAAGCTTTGAATCGTGTTCAGATCAGCATCTAACGCGAGGAAAGCATACATAGTCGACCACAGGCCATAACCATGAACTGGCAGGATCACGCTGGTTAACTTACCTTGCTCGTCGCGAACTAAATAAACCACTGCATCTTCAGCAACACGCTTAACTGAAGCGATGTCGTTTTCAGGTACAAATGAGGTTTTCACATCGCGAGACGCTTTGCGTTGATCGAATGTGTTGGCATCAACACCTTCAACCCAATCACCGGTTTTTAAGTTAACTAACTTAGCTTCGATGTGCTTGCCATAAGTATCCAAAATCTGAGCTTTGGTTACTTTGCCCGCTTTCGTGTCAATCAGACCCGCAGCTTCGAGGATGTACTTTTGCTTATCAAGCAGCTTGTTTTCTGCTTGAGTTGGGCGCAGTAATACTGCCGCAGTCGACACGAATATCGCACAAATTAGACATAAGCCAACGACGATAAATAACGTTCTGCCGAACGAATCTTTATTACTAGCCACGAGCAATCCTCCGCTTGATATTTGCCTGAACCACGAAGTGGTCGAACAATGGCGCGAACAAGTTAGCAAACAGAATCGCTAACATCATGCCTTCTGGGAATGCAGGGTTAATCACGCGGATAAACACAGCCATTGCACCAATCAAGATACCGTATGCCCATTTAGCTTGGTTAGTGAATGACGCAGACACTGGGTCAGTCGCCATAAACATCATGCCAAATGCAAAACCACCTAACACTAAGTGCCAGTACCAAGGCATTGCAAACATTGGGTTAGTGTCGCTACCGATCACATTTAACAGTGTAGAGATAGCAATCATACCGACCATCACGCCGCCAACGATGCGCCATGAAGCGATACGGGTATAGATGATAACTAGACCACCTAACAGAATCGCCAGAGTCGATACTTCACCCACAGAGCCTGGAATGAAACCGAAGAACGCATCCCACCAGTTTTGGTTGAATGTGTAATCTAAGGTACCCGCTGCCGCTTGGCTCAGAGCCGTTGCACCAGAGTAACCGTCAGCCACAACCCATGAAGTGTCACCAGACATGTTCAGTGGGTAAGCGAAGAACAGGAAGGCACGACCTGCTAATGCTGGGTTTAAGAAGTTACGACCCGTACCACCGAACACTTCTTTAGCCACAACCACACCGAAGGTGATACCTAAGGCCACCATCCACAATGGGATAGTTGCTGGCAGGGTTAATGCGAACAGGATAGAGGTAACGAAGAAACCTTCGTTAACTTCGTGGCCACGGATAGCGGCAAACAGCACTTCCCAAATACCACCGACGGCGAAGGTCACCGCGTAGATAGGTAGGAAGAAACAGGCGCCGTACCACATCAGTGCTGGCCAGCCAGAGTTGGAGGTCAGTTCGGTACCGAACATGCCGAACAGGCTCACTTGCCATACGTCAGGCGTTGCAAAACCCGCGATTAACGCAAGTTGAGCTTGCAGACCGACGTTGTACATACCCACGAACATCGCTGGGAAGGCACAGGCCCAAACCGTGATCATCATACGTTTCAGGTCGATGTTGTCGCGAACGTGGGTTTTACCCTTGTTCACTTTACCTGGCGTATAAAAAATGGTGTATGCCGCTTCGAAGAGGGCATAAAACTTTTCGTATTTACCGCCTTTTTCAAAGTCGGGTTCAATACGTTCGAAAAAATCTTTCAAGCTCATTAGCCTTCCCTCTCGATCGTATCTAAACAGTCACGCAGATATGAACCGTAGTCATATTTGCCTGGACATACGAACGTACACAGTGCGAGATCTTCTTCATCCAACTCTAACGCGCCTAAAGTGGCAGCACCGTCAAAGTCACCAGAGATCAGGTCACGCAGCAACATAGTAGGAAGAATATCCAATGGCATTACACGCTCGTAGTTGCCGATTGGCACCATAGCGCGGTCTGAACCACCAGTGCTCGTTGTCATGTTGAACAGACGAGAAGCGCTTAAGTGGCCAAGGAATGCACGGGTAATAGAGTATTTGTTTGAGCCTGGTAACACCCAACCAAAGAATTCTTTTTCAGTGCCTTCTTCTAACAGACTCACCTGCGCGTGGTAACGACCTAAATATCCTTGAGGACCTACAGCAGTACGGCCATTCAGCACAGAACCCGAAACAACACGTACGTTACCGTCTAAGGTTTCGCCCGCGGTCAGTTCAGTCATGCTTGCACCTAAAACAGTGCGAACCAGACGTGGCTTAGCCGCTTTAGGACCGGCAATTGCGATCACACGTTCGGTATTCAGTTGACCGGTAGTAAATAGCTGACCAATGGCTATTACATCTTGGTAACCGACATGCCAAACAGTACGTTTTGCAGAAGCTGGAAGTAGGAAATGGATATGAGTACCAACAAGACCCGCTGGGTGAACACCGGCAAATTCTTCAACTTGGGCATTAGCGGCAGGAATATCGGCGCCAGGCGCTTTACAAAGGTAAACTTTACCTTCGGTAAGTCTTGCTAAGACCTTAAGACCATTAGCAAAATCTTCTTTATGCTCACGGATCACTACAACAGGATCGGCGGCATGGGGTTGCGTATCAATCGCGGTGACGAAAATACCAGCGGCAGAAGAATCCACGGCAGGCACTTTGCTGAAAGGACGTGTACGCAATGCAGTCCATAAGCCTGATTCGATCAGGTTGTCACGGACCAGTTGCGAGTCTAGCGTATCGAGAGCAGTGGCGTCATACTTAGCAAAGGCAACGCTTTCGTTCCCTTCTACTTGAATAACAACAGACTGCAGCACACGCTGGGCGCCCCGGTTAATGTCTAATATAGTACCACTGGCTAAAGCCGTATATTTTACGCCAGGATTTTTCTTATCTTCGAAAATCACCTGACCTTTTTGAACTTTGTCGCCCACTTTGATCTTCATCGTTGGACGTAAGCCAATATACTCTTCACCCAAAGTAGCTACATGTTTAATGGCTGGGCCATTATGGATAACTTGCTCTGGTCCGCCTGCTATAGGCAGTTCCAATCCTTTCTTAATTGTAATCATATCCACAAGCACTACGTTTTGAAGGAAAGACAATGCGCCGCGTTCCTGCTAAATACTGAGGTTTTAAACAAAACCTACTGCATTGAGCTAGCGCAGATTTATCACAGAAATGCGATCGCAATCACGCTGGTCGCGCGCATTTTACCCCAATTGCCGTGGCATCGCCACGAAAATTATAGGTGATTTCAAACCTCAAATAAGGATTTAAAAGAATCATGCGCTACAGCGTTCACCTTCCGACCGAGTGAGGGCGCAGAAAGAGAAAATATTACGGTCGACAAATACTATAACATTAATTTTTAAAGAAATAATTTAGCGAAAGGTCGATACCTCTTTATGACGATAGCTAAAACGACCTTTTCGCTTTCTCGTTGAATAATCTTTAAACAAGATTTAATTCAGTTTAGAAACGCCACTGATAACCCAAATAGCTGATCCGTCCATTTTCAGTCCGAATTCCGCTATTTGATGCTGTGGTCACAAGGGACTCATCGAGTAGGTTTTCGACCCTAAAATACAACCTATGGTGTTTATCGAAATCATAGTTTGCCGCTAAATCGACCCGCCATTGGCCTGATACTCGTTGCAACTCACTGCCGAATTGACTGAAATCGCGCTCAGATTGATAGGCAGCCTCAATATTTAATTGATATTCTCCATAGTTAACCCCTGCACTCAATTGCAATTGATGTTCGGGTAACCAAGCCAATCTATCGCCCTCTAAAACACAGCCTTGAACATCGGTGCAGGTGCTGGTTTGATACTCGGCGCTAAGATATTGATAATTTAGCCCTAAGGGTAGCTCTACTCCACCCAAGTCCCAGCGATAGTCAAGGCCAAGTTCTACACCATAGGTGAGTACATCGGGAATATTCTCTTGGGTTAACAAGCGTGCATCGGCGCACATCGAATAGCTATCGCAGTCCACATGCAAATTATCGAATTCTTGCACATACGCCCGTAAATCGGCTTTTATCCCTTCACGCGCATATTGGGCGCTCACTTGATAATGGAGCGACACCTGAGCCTCTTGTGTAATATTTCCCGCACTCGCCGCAGTCCAGGCCCGACGGATATCGGTACTAAAACGCCAATCGCCCGCATCATAGAGCACACCTAATTGCGGCATCCAATCACTGTCGGAGAAATCCGCGTCATCGAGTCCAGCAACAGCCTGATTCACTTCACGATTAACACTCACATGCTCGTAAGTCAGCCCTAGCTTGATTTGCATGCCTTGCCAGCGAAATAGCGAATCAATGGCCGACGTCAGCGCAGTGGCATCATCGGTATAAGCGAACAGCGCGTTTGACTCATCAATCGCAAGGCTTCTATCCGCTTGCCATAACGCCGTTTGCTCGCCAAAGCGCATTTCCGCCTTATCCGTATGATAACGAGCGCTGTAAATGATTTGATGTTCGCCGTACTGGTTTATGGCTTGGGTCTGGGCGCCAAAGGCACTGTAATCGTTATCTTGAACGAGCAGATTTAAATCGGCGCCATTTGCACTTGGAGCTCGATCAAAGGCTGCGATATCGGCAAGCGTTGCTGCGTCAATCTCTTGCCCATCAAACAACCCAAGCTGTTCCAGCTGTTGTGAATAGGACTGATAGTAAAAGTCACTGATCACTTTACTGCCACCTAAATCCACTTGGTGTGAAAGCTGATACTTGTGCTGCCGCCCTTTATGCTTATCCTGCGCCGTTGCGGAGTATAAGAGTAAGTGATCCTGCTGCCAGTCCGCTGCGGTGACGCCAAGCTGCGAGCGATAACGGTTATCATCGATAAATTGGTAGGTAAATTCCGTCTGCTGCGGACTACGAGCCCCGAGCAAACTGGCGGCGTTGACCTTGAACAACATATCCGTTTTGGTTCTATCGGCATCGCTGCCATTGAAAAAATTCGCATCGCCTTGTTCTTTCTGGTAATTCGCTGCGAATAAGGCGCCATATTCCTTTTGCTTAACGCCCCAACTCATGCCGGCATTCAAATCCGACTCTGTCGAACCTTCAACGAGAAAACTGCCCGACTGAGGTCGGTTAGCTATTTCAAGGCTCTGATAATTCACCACACCGAAAGCGCCCTGCCCGCCTACCGTCATATCCGCCAGTGGTGTGCTAGTGACATTTTGCTGGAGTAAAAGGTTAGGCAATAACTGCAACTGCGGCGCCGAATAAGGCGCGGGTGAAAAATACACCCTATCTTGCATCACGGCCACACCTTGGCTAGCGGAGCGCATACTGATATTCGCGGTATTTCCACTGTGATCGGCCCGCAATAAGGTTAAGCTATTTAAGTAACTCAGCTGCATCCCATCATCACTGGAGTGATATTGGTCATTGAGCTCAATCAGATCGAGTGTTTGAGAATAGAGTGGGTTTGCATTGAGGGGATGAGTGTAGATACAGGAAACCGCAAGCGCGGTCAGCGACATGACAAAGTAGCGACTAGACATACCAAGCTCCCAAAAGTGTTTGTTAGCGTACGGCGTTTTTGTTGTTATTTTGTAAAATAGCTGAATTTGCTCGAAAAAAAAAGCGACGAATGTCGCTTTCTTGACGCTAAGGCCTTAAGTCTAGGCACCACACCTTCTGATGCCTTAGCAAAGCTTAGAGCTGACCTAAGATCTCATCGCTGAGTTTTAAGTCATCATTACGGTTAACACTCACGCCTGCGGCGATAATGTTACGGGCGATATCTTGGGCTTGTTCTAACGAGTGCATCTGATAAGTGCCACATTGATACTCGTTAAGCTCAGGAATTTCAGATTGCTCAACCACTTTGAGCACATCTTCCATAGAGGCAAGCCATGCATCGGCCACTTGGCGCTCGCTAGGCTCACCAATCAGGCTCATGTAGAAACCAGTGCGGCATCCCATTGGTGAAATATCAATAATTTCAACATCGCTGCCATTAAGATGATCACGCATAAAGCCCGCAAACAAATGCTCTAGGGTATGGATACCGCGCTCGCTGAGGATATCTTTATTCGGTGCACAAAAACGCAGATCGAATACGGTAATGGCATCGCCTTTAGGGGTACTCATATGTTTGGCAACGCGCACGGCTGGCGCATTCATCCGTGTATGGTCAACGGTAAAGCTATCAAGTAATGGCATAGGAAACTCCAAATTCTTAGGGCGATACAACCGCTATCGGTTTATGGACGCAAGCATAACACCAAATGGATTAGGTCGATAACAAGATAATGTAAGATGAAATCATCTCACATTAATCAGACGCTAATATGAACATTTTGTTCAAATTAGCGGCATTAGTGCTGGCGCTGTTGGCTGTAAGCATCCTCTGAAATCTTATGATACTCACGCACTCCCTGCTCATAGGCATGGTAAGCGCGATACACTTTGCGCATCATAGGATCCTGCTCGGCCTGCTCTTCAATGACCTGCTGTGAAATACGTTCAAGCTCGGTGAGCACCTGGGGTGGAAAAGCCTTAAGCACCACACCTTCATCTTTGACTAAGGTGTCAAGCGCAGTCACGTTACGCGTGGTGTATTCGTCTAGCATATCTTGATTGATGGCGCGTGCAGCCGTTTTGACTATGGCTTGTAAATCTTGGGGAAGACTCTCGAAGGCGCCCTTATTAATCAAAAACTCCATATTGGAGCCAGGCTCGTGCCAACCAGGATAATAGTAATATTTGGCAACTTTATGTAAACCAAAGGCGAGGTCATTCACAGGCCCAACCCACTCAGCCGCATCAATAGACCCCGTTTGCAAAGCGCCATAAAGCTCCCTGCCCGCCATATTGACTGGGACGGCACCGACACGCTTGAGCACTTCGCCCCCCAAGCCCGGCATACGGATCTTCAAGCCTTTAAAATCGGCAATGCTATTAATAGGTTTATTAAACCAGCCGCCCATCTGCATCCCCGTATTACCACCCGCTAATGGAATAATGCCAAAGGGGCGATAGACCTCCTCCCATAGCGCCATGCCGCCGCCATAATGCAGCCATCCGTTCATCTCTTGGGCCGTCATGCCAAAGGGGATCGAAGAAAAAAACTGTGAGGCGGGCGCTTTCCCCTTCCAATAATAGGAGGCGGCGTGAGCCATTTGGATTTTACCTTGGCTCACCCCGTCGAACACCGCAAAGGCGGGCATTAATTCTCCCGCGCCATACACATGAATTTGCAATCGGCCGTGGGACATCTCGTTCACCAGCTTGGCAAAACGTTCAGGTGCCATACCTAAACCAGCGAAGTTTTTCGGCCAAGAGGTGGCTAAACGCCACTCGATAACATCTTTAACGGGAGTCGCATCGGCATGAGGTGCAGCAGTCTGCTCGATATGCTGGGGCGCGGGATTACACCCACCGAGACCAATAAGCAATACCGCAAAGATTAGGCACCCCAAATGACGCATCGAACACTCTCCCTGAATGCGAAGTTAGTTAACAGCATGAAAATTAGCGCTCTTAAGTATCGACTGATGTAAAGCACTCTTGTTTAGATGCTTACGACTTACATTCCAGTCACTAGAAACAGTGAGCACTAATTCAGTACAAAATAGAACATATTGTTAACACAGAAAATTCAACAGGGAAACCGCATATTGTCGTCTATTTGACCTAAAACAAAAAAGCCACGTTGATAACGTGGCTTTTATAAAGTTCAGTGGCCGAATTAACCGCGGCAATTTGGCGTTTTAGGCACTTCAACATCCTTAGCCCATTCACTCTGAGTGAAGGTATGGATAGAAAGTGCATGCACACCATTAGCCAACTCGTTGGCTAAACAGTTATTTACCAAACGATGGCGGGCAAGTAAGCGAAGGCCTTCAAATTCATCACTGACGACAACCACTTTAAAGTGAGTCTCTGAATTAGGCGGAACATGGTGACGATGGCTTTCGTTAAGGACTTCTAAATGAGTTGGCGAGAAGCTTTCAGTCAGCTTCTGATCAATGGTCTGAGCCACTGTGCCCTGCGCATGGGTATTGGACATATTCAAATCTCAACATGGGAAAATCCAGTGGCCGCAGAGTACTGCTTCAAGTACAAAAGATCAAATTTCAACGTCAGCTTTGCGGCTCTAGACTGAGCCAATTTAGTAACAGTATGAAATGATTTAGCTTTCAATCAGCCATGATAATTAACAATCAATCGCCTAAAGGTGTAGTTCCAGCGGGGTTCATTAACCTTTAAGCGCTTAGGCACGCTGTGTAACCAATCTTGCTGCATTGGCCAGTGCATAATAAGTAAGTCACCGCTATGCAAACTAATTGTGTATTTCACCTTGCTGTGTTTATGTTTAATCACAAAATCCCGCGAGGCGCCAAGGCTTAAAGAGGCAATATCACTGCCGCTCGCAATCTCGGGCTCATCATCGCTGTGGGCGCCCATGCAATCTTGGCCATCGGCATAGCGATTCACTAACACGCCATTGCTGCCAAGGCCAAAATCCCGCTGCAACTTGCCGCGCAATTTTTGCAAATACTTAGGCCAAGGCAGGGCACGAATAAATAGCCCCGAATATAAATAGTCGCATCCCACATCGCCATACCAAACCTGCTGCCTTGGAATGGCATGATATTCACCAAACACTTGAATTTGCGGGCGACTCAATGGGTAAGATTCGGCCTCCTTGAGTAGGGCATTCTGCTGCGCCACATTCAAATAATCCCTAACTAAGGTGATAGACGGCTCGACTTGTGCCGCATCTTGATGATGGACGCAAGAGATCCCGCAATCAGCTTCAAGATTGGCCTCTGGTTCGAGCCCTAAATCGACTTGTTTCATACAGCACCTTATACCACTGACGACGTTGATTGACCCCATCCAATCACCCATAAATGCACGAGCGGATATACAACCTCAGGCAAGCATCGCACGATAAGGGGAAATCTGCGATAATCTGCGCCTTATTTAATTGGCGCTGTTTTAATGGCAGTGTTTTTATTCGCACCGTTTTTATTGGCTTAGCACAAAGATGACAACACAATTTTCAGTGGCAGGGATTGAGCTTGAACTCTTTCGCTACCCCGCTTCGCAGGAATCCAATCTCCAAGCTTGGGATGCGGCAGACGAGCATTTGATTAACACCCTAGTCGAAGGCGGACAAACCGCGGTGCCAACGGCCATTATCAACGACAGCTTTGGCGCCTTAAGCTGCGCCCTATCGCGACTTAATCCCGATTGGCCGCTGAATGTCGAAACCGATGCCAGAACCAGTTTTTTAGGTGCAGAGCAAAATCATCATCGCAATCAGTTGCCTATGGATAACCTAACCTGGTTTACCAGTCGTGATGCCTTGCCTTGCGATCTCGCCCTCGTATTGATGAAGCTACCTAAAAACCTCACTTACTTTGCCCACCAGCTGATGCGCTTATCCCAAGTGCTGCCCGCGGGCTGCAAAGTGTTGGTTGGCGCAAAAGCCAAGTCCATCAACGCGAGCTTATTGGAAGTATTCGCGAAACACTTAGGGCCAGCGAGCGCCAGCCTCGCTTGGAAGAAAACCCGCGTCATCACCTGTATTAGCGATGGCAAGCCACGCGCCTTACCGAAGGAAGTCACCTGGGATATTCCCGAATTCAATCTCCATATCAGCAATTTAAGCAATGTGTTTGCCGCCAATAAACTCGATATCGGTGCGCGCATTATGTTGGATAACCTCCCTCAGGGAGACTTTAAAACGATTGTCGACCTGGGTTGTGGCAATGGCGTGCTCGGTCTGCGTGCGGCCCAGTTATACCCTAATGCCGATATCCATTTTATTGATGATTCCGAAATGGCGGTGGCCTCGGCAAAAGCCAACTGGGCAAACAACCAACTCCCCGCAGGTAAAGGCCATTTCCATTGGGATGATTGTATGACCCACCTACCCGATGGAGTAGAACCCGATTTAGTGCTCTGCAATCCGCCCTTCCATCAGGGTGAGGCGATTACCGACCACATTGCTTGGCAGATGTTTTTAGACGCACGTCGCCGACTCAAAAATGGCGGCATTTTACATATAGTGGGTAATCGCCACTTGGCTTACCACGTCAAATTGCAGCGTTTATTTAAAAACTGCACCACAGTCGCCTCCAACGGCAAATTTGTGATCCTGCAAGCGCAGAAATAACCGCTTTCATGCGGCAAAGATAGGGCAAAATCATTGCGCTATCTTTGCCGCATCTCCTCCACTTTCGCATTCGCACATACTGGTTAACGGCTTTTTACTAGCCGTTATGCCTAGTTGTCAGTACAATCTTTCACAGTAAAAGCATAAAAGTGAGTCACTTAGACTTTTATGCCCCATGGAGATGGAAAGCATATTTAGGATATTGAGATGCCGTTAAAGGATGACGTTGACCAACTCAAGGCAGAATTGGCGCAGTTAAAACTGCAGCACCTGTCGCAGCAATCTTCACTCAGCCGCCAACTGGCAGAATTCTCGGCCAAGCTCGATAGCATCAGTCTTCAGCTTGAGCAGCAAGACAATGGCCCTCTCACCAACGCATCCACCAGCACGGACGATATCTCAACGCCATTCGGCACGACGATTGAGCCAAGGGATGAGCGCGCCTCGCAGCAATCTGAAGAAATGGCTCCCGATATCCAGCCACAAATGCCCGAGGTAAATCCTTGGCAAGACGATCCTTGGCAGCGCCACGCTAAGGCTCCCTCAAAAGCCGTGCATTCATCGGTGGATTCGCAGCAGGATGATTTGCAGCAAGATAAGGCCTTTTCTCAGCAAGCCGGACTTGAAGTGGGTGTGCAGGCCGCAAGCCAATTAGAGACCTTATTATCCCAAGGCGTTGCCGCCATCATGGAGCCATTTGCGGCCATCACTGAACAGGTCAAAAGTTTCTATCAACATTATCAAGCCAAGGGCTTAGGCCCAGTGTTTTTAATGACGGTTGCGGGCATCATCACACTCACCCTAGGTTTTGGCTACCTACTGCAATATTCCATCAACCATTGGTTTTCTGAACTCGGCAAAGCCCTGCTGGGTTTGGGCTGCGCCAATGCGATTATTGCGGGCGGGATTTTTATCCGCCAAAAAAGGGCGGGCATGGCCGACTTTGGATCTGGGATTGTCGGATTAGGCCTTATCCTAAACTATCTCTGCGCCTATTTTATTGGCCCCTACTTTGAGATTATCCCTAACAGTGCCAGCTTTATCCTGCTGCTATTGATTACCTTAGCGGGCTATGGCCTGTCGATGCGACTCGATGCCAAGGTCATTGCCGTGATTGCTTTAGTCGGCGGCTCGATGGCGCCTATGATGTTGTTATCTCAAAGCTATGCGCCGCTACTGTATATTCCCTATCTGCTACTGATAGGTGCGGGCGCCCTCGCCCAAAGCCGTAAATTACACTGGCCATTACTGCTGGAAATCACCGCCTTCCTGCATATCGCCTGCATCGAAGCCTTCAGCTATTTTGTCGATTTACCGCTCACTCAATGGGGCGGCGCAGCGGTGCTAGCTCTAGTGAGCATTAACGCACTGTTTTATCTCTATGGTCTATTTGGGTTTATCGTCAACTCCTCCACGACCTCACTCAGCCACAGAGCCCTAGTTCTACCGATAGCCCTGCTGGCCTTTGCTATCTTCGAACTCACCCAATTTACGCCATTCGCCGGGGAGATTTTTATCGCCAACGCTCTGGTGTGCGCAAGTTTATACGTTAAGCTCAAGTCTCGACTCACCCCGTCCCAGAGCAGTCTCTTGTTAGTCTTCGGCGGCAGTTTTGCCGCCTTTGCTGCCCTTTATCTATTAAGCCATGATTTCCTAGGATTAGTGCTCATTCTCGAAGCATTGCTCCTGCTATGGATTGGCCTTAAGGAGAAACTGATTTCGGTGCGCGCCGAAGCCTACGTGTTATTGCTGACAGGGCTGGTTCTCAATTTATATGCGGTGCTGGCAGGTTTTTCCTTACTCGGACTTGGCGAGCAAACGCCGATGGCGGCGCTTGGGTTCCCGCAGCTCGCGCTAGCCTTAAGCGCGGCGGCCCTGCTCTTTGTTATCCGCCAAATTGGCAATGATAAGTTGCCACTGTCGCGGCTCGAGCGGCAATTGAGTTATTTATTCAAAGAGTTCCTCAGCGGCTTTTATGTGGCGACCCTTTTGCTGGCGGCTTACCTTATCAGCAGCGATTATTACCTCGCCATCATCCCGCTCGTGAGTCTGTTGCTCTTGTATTTAAGTGGTAAAAACAAGTTGATGGTCAGCGAGTTTGCCGCTTGGCTCTTGCTGCTGCCACTCTTATTTACCGTGGTCGAAGGCATAACGCTCACTGGCAGCTTGAGCTTTAGTGCGCAGCCACTGATGGCCAAGCTGGCACGCATTGAATTGTTCGCCGCCCTGCTGCTGGCCCACTATTGGTATCGTAAACACTATCCAAGCTCGCTGTTCGCACCGGCCGCCAAGCAGGTACAACTCGGCTGTTTTCTGCTGCTGCCGCTAATCTTATTGCCTAAGGTAATGCGCAGTTATTGGGAGTTTACCGCGGTTGCACTCTGGCTCAGCAGTTTGTTCAGCCTCGGGCTTGCCTATGTTATCAAGCATAAAGCCCTTGAGATTGAAACCAAGATTTTGACTTGGCTAGCGATCCTCACCACCGCCAGCTTGTGCCTATTTGAAGTTTGGCAAGGACTTATCGCGCTGCTGATAGGTGCTCTAGTCATGGGCTTTATACTGCTGCGTTATCGCAAACTTGCCAAGCCTTGGGCATCACTACTAACCCTGCAATGGCAACTTAGCCCTTATTATTTCGCGCTAGTGCTGGCCGTATTGGTCTATGGATTTAATCGCGTCGATGTAGTGGCATGGTCGATGACGGCATTAGCACTGAGCGGCTACTTTGCCCTATTGCTCCAAAGACGCACCAAGCATGGCTCAGTGCAAACAGGATTAATGGCGGACTTAGCCATCGAAATCCAAGCCGCGGTGCGCTCAAGCTACAGCTTGGCCTACGGGCTTTGTCTAGGGCTAGCGCTGCTGCCGATAATGCTGCATTTTGAGTTGTCGCTAAGACTCGATCTGGATAACGTGTTATTGATCCTCTGTGAATTAATGGCATTAGCACTGCTCGCGCTACTTATCTTACGCCGCGGCGTCGCTATTCGTTTGCATCAGCGTTTCTTACCGCTGCAATGGCTCAAATGGGGCTGGCATGGATTGCTCGCGCTGAGTTATCTCACCTGGAGTTATGCGTTCGATAACATGATTGCCGCGCCGCTCAGTGCCATTTTGCTCGTCGTCCATGGCAGCGTGTTAATGTTTATCAGCCTAAAACCCCAGCATGGGGATATGATCCGCCTCGCCGCCGGACTCTTTACCTTAGCCACGCTCAAAGTGTTATTGCTGGATATGGCGTCCTTCGAGCTAGTGCAAAAGGTTATCGCCTTTATGTTGATTGGGGTGATCTTACTGACTGTCTCTTACTTCTATCAAAAGGCGCGTAATCGCCTACAAGAAGCAAACCAATAAGTCGTCAGTTATGCAAAGTAAAAGGCCGCTAACATTAGCGGCCTTTTCATTCGAATAATCAATCTAATACGTTAAGCCAAGGCTTTTTCCAGCGCCTGCGCCACATCGGCAATAATATCGTCGATATGCTCAATACCGACGGAGATTCGGATCAAGTCCTCAGACACCCCTGCTCTGGCAAGCTCGTTTGCGTCCAACTGTCTGTGGGTGGTACTCGCAGGATGACAAGCCAGCGATTTGGCATCACCAATGTTCACTAAGCGCAAAATCATCTGCAGCGCGTCGATAAACTTGCCGCCGGCGATTTTTCCCTCCTCGGGAGTCGCCGCTTTAATACCAAAGCTGATAATCCCAGAGGCTTTACCACCGGTGATCTTTTGGCAATTTTCACGGTAAGGGCTACTCGGCAAAGCACCGTAATTCACCCAGCTGACCGAAGGATGCAATATCAAATATTCGGCTAATGCCAGGGCATTCGAGCAGTGACGCTCCATACGTAGGCTCAAGGTTTCCAGCCCTTGTAGCAGCAAAAATGCACTGTGGGGGGAGAGCGCCGCCCCAGTATTACGCAGCGGCACCACGCGGCAGCGTCCAATAAAGGCTGCGGCACCAAAGGCCTCGGTATACACCACACCATGGTAGGAAGGATCGGCTTGATTCAGCAGGGCAAAGCGTTCTTTGTTCGCCACCCAATCGAACTTGCCCGAGTCAATAATCACGCCGCCAATTGTCGTTCCATGGCCGCCAATGTATTTGGTCAACGAATGGATAACGATATCGGCGCCATGTTCAAACGGGCGACATAAAACAGGGGTGGCAACAGTGTTATCGACAATTAAAGGCACGCCGTGTTTATGGGCTATCTCGGCTAAACGTTTAAGATCAACAATATTGCCAGCAGGGTTACCTATGGACTCACAGAATAGCGCCTTGGTCTTAGCATCAATTAAAGCATCGAGCTCTTCAAAATCATCGAAGGCTGCCATCCGCACTTCGACTCCTTGGCGCGGCAATGTATGGGCAAACAGATTATAAGTGCCGCCGTAGAGCTGACTGGTACTGACAATATTGTCCCCCACCTGAGTAAGCGCTTGAATCGCATAGGTAATGGCCGCCATTCCCGAGGCAAGCGCCAGCGCGCCTATGCCGCCTTCAATGGCCGCAAGTCGCTGTTCGAGCACGCTGGTCGTCGGGTTCATAATCCGCGTATAGATATTACCTGCGACTTTTAAGTCAAATAAATCAGCACCATGTTGGGTATCATCGAAGGTGTAGGAAGTGGTTTGATAGATAGGTACCGCAGCAGCTTTCGTGGTCGCCTCTGATTCATATCCGTGGTGTAACGCCAGTGATTCAAGTTTCATCTTTGTGTCCTTCCCCAATAAATTCCCCGAACAACTCCAAAAACAGTTCCCTAAACTGTTCTCAAAACATAGCCACTCCCCAAGTCAAATTGAGGGGGAGCGTTATGCTAACCCATGCTCTAATCGCACAAGATTTGTGCACTGCACTCAAGCTAACAGATAGACATCTAGAAGTCTAAAACTTTTTAAATCGCCATTAAAATTGACGCAACGGCTCACACTTTGGCCTATTAATTCGGGGAGTGCTCTAGGATCTGCGCGAGCGCTTTTACCGCACGCACTAACTCGGGTGAGCAATCGTAGGAGGCATTAATGCGCATAAAATGGCGAAACTCTACTTGATTACTAAAGAGATTCCCCGGCGCGATACTGATCCCTCGCTCAAGCGCGCTATGATATATCTGCGTCGCATCCATATGGGCAGGCAACGCCAACCAGAGGAAATAACCGCCCGGCTCAAAGTTCACACTCACGGACTCCGGCAAGTGAGCCCGCAGCAACTGATACATGGCAAATTTGCGATCCGCTAAGGTGTTACGTAAGCGCTTTAAATGGCGTTCATATTGGGGCGACTGAATAAAATCGGCGATGGCCAGTTGCATAGGCGCACTGGTTGAGAGGGTCGACATTAATTGCAAGCGTTGCAATTGCGGGGCATGGCGCCCCGCGGCAACCCAACCGACTCGATATCCCGCAATCAAGGATTTAGAAAAGGAACCACAATGCAAAACGCAGCCTTGAGTGTCTAAGGCTTTAATCGGCCTAGGCGCACTCGACCCGACATAAAGCTCTTGATATACATCATCTTCAATCAGACTGACGTTATGCTCACAAAGCAGTTGATAAATAGCCTGTTTTTTCTGTTCCGATAAACTACAGCCTAAGGGGTTTTGATGCAGACTCATCAACCAACAGGCTTTGACGGGATAGGTCTTCAGCACTTCAGCTAAAGCGTTAAGATCAATCCCTTCGCGGGGATCCGTCGCGACCGCAATCGCCCTCAGTTTGAGGCGCTCAATGGCTTGCATCGCACCATAAAAGGCCGGCGATTCAATCACGACCCAATCCCCCGCCTGAGCCAAGGCCGCTAAGCTCAAGTTCAGCGCCTCCATCGCCCCCGAGGTAATCAAAATTTCATCGGGCGCCACACTCATGCCTAATTTGGCATAACGCTGGGAAATCGCCTTGCGTAACCCTGCATTACCGGGGGGAAGATTATCGGCCGCAAACGACGGTGACATCTGCCGAGTGACCTTGACCAACGAGCGCGCCAAGGCTTGCTGTGGAAATAAACTGGGGTCGGGAAATGCCGAGCCAAAGGGCACAATCCCCGCCTGTTTCGATGCCTGCAATACGTTAAACACAAACTCGTTAATATCGACCTTATCGGAAAAATAGATCTGTCGTTGAGTCTCTGGATAACGAAAGGCTTCGGGCTGAGGCGCCACTATGTAACCGGATTTTGCCTGCGCCAATATCACGCCTTGGCTTTCGAGCAACTGATAGGCGTTCAGCACCGTCATTAAACTTAGCCCCGAATCCGCCACGGTTTGCCGCAATGATGGCAATTTATCCCCCGCCTGCCAGACACCTTGAGTAATTCGGTTTTTGAGATCCAGCGCTAACTGTTGGTACTTAGGCATCTGTTATAGCTAACCTAGCCAATTCTGTATCTGTTATAGCCAGATTACCCCATGGTCTAATAGTACACAAGCCATCAGCGGCTCGAATCCGAGGCGCTGAGCGACTTGTTTTTACACATCCCTTTGCTGCACTCCTGAGGACACTATGTTTGATTTTGATGCCACCGTACTCGCGAGGATCCAATTCGCTTTTACCGTTTCTTTTCACATTATCTTTCCCGCAATCACTATTGGGTTAGCCACCTATTTAGCCGTGTTAGAAGGACTCTGGTTGAAGACAAACAATCAGATTTATCAGCAGCTTAATCAATTCTGGGTCAAAATTTTTGCCATTAACTTCGGCATGGGCGTGGTCTCAGGCATAGTGATGGCCTACCAATTTGGCACCCACTGGAGTGGTTTTTCGGCCTTTGCGGGCAGCGTAACCGGCCCTCTGCTCACCTATGAAGTACTGACAGCATTTTTCCTCGAGGCAGGATTTCTTGGGGTGATGCTGTTTGGGCAAAATAAGGTTGGCAAAAAGCTGCACTTTTTTGCCACTTGCATGGTGGCCACGGGCACTGTGATTTCAACCTTTTGGATCCTCGCCTCCAATAGTTGGATGCACACACCTCAGGGTTTTGAAATTATTGATAACCGAGTCGTCCCCACCGACTGGTGGCAAATCGTGTTTAATCCTTCATTTCCCTACCGTTTAACCCATATGACGGTTGCCGCCTTTCTCTCCTCGGCCTTCTTTGTTGGCGCCTCCGCCGCGTGGCATTTACTGAAAGGAAACGATACTCCCGCGATTCGTAAAATGCTTTCCATGGCCATGTGGATGGCATTGATTGTTGCACCGCTGCAAGCAGTGATTGGTGACTTTCACGGGCTAAATACCCTTGAGTATCAACCGGTAAAAATCGCGGCGATGGAAGGCCACTGGCGTAATGAAAAGGATGAGCCTACACCGCTCATCTTATTCGCGATACCCGATATGGATAAGCAAACCAATCACTTCAGTTTGGAAATTCCAGGATTAGCCAGTCTGATTTTAAAACACGATATAACCAAGCAAGTGCCAGCACTCACTGAGTTTCCTGCCGAGGATTGGCCCAATGTGCCCTTAGTGTTTTGGAGTTTTAGGGTGATGGTGGGCTTAGGCGTGCTGATGATTTTGGCGGGCGTGTGGAGCCTCTACCTTAGACGCAAGCAGACGCTATACAGCAATCACCTGTTCCTGCGCTTGGTACTCTTGTTAGGTCCTGCAGGATTAATCGCGACCCTCGCGGGCTGGTTTACCACTGAACTTGGCCGTCAACCTTGGGTTATCCAAGGGTTAATGCGCACTCAAGATGCAGTTTCATCCCACAGTGTGACCCATTTAAGCCTCAGCCTGATGATGTTTGTTATCTGTTACTTCGGCATTTTTGGCGTGGGTTATCGCTACATGATGCGGCTCATCAGTAAAGGGCCGATAGCGCAAGGGATTGAGCACCATGGATAACAAATCCAGTTTTTTAGCATATCAATTGATTAATCAACCCATTTAGAGGCACAACATGGAATTCGACTTACCCCTGATTTGGTTTGGGATCATCATCTTTGCCACACTCATGTATATAGTGATGGATGGCTTCGATCTTGGCATCGGCATCTTATTTCCCTTCATCCACGATGAAGAGGATAGGGATGTAATGGTCAACACCGTCGCGCCAGTGTGGGATGGAAACGAGACTTGGCTGGTACTCGGTGGTGCTAGCCTGCTCGGCGCCTTTCCCCTCGCCTACGCCATAGTGCTCGAAGCCCTAACCGTTCCCTTACTAATTATGCTGCTCGCGTTGATTTTTCGCGGCGTCGCCTTTGAATTCAGGTTTAAATCCAGCGCAGAGACCAAACCCTTTTGGGACAAAGCCTTTATGTTCGGCTCGATTATTGCCACCTTTGCCCAAGGCGTAGTGCTCGGCGCATTTATCTCGGGCATTTCGGTCGATGGACAAAGGTTCAGCGGTAGCAGCTTCGATTGGTTATCGCCCTTCTCACTCTTCTGTGGTTTTGGGCTGATGATGGCCTACGCGCTACTTGGCGCAACTTGGTTAGTGAAGAAATGCACAGGCACACTCAAAACGACTATGCAGCAGCTCGCTAAGGTTCTCGCGATTTGCCTGTTGATGACCATAGGAATCGTCAGTTTATGGACGCCCTTCGTACAACCCAATATTGCCCTGCGCTGGTTTAGTCTGCCGAATTTATTCTATTTTGCGCCTGTACCTCTGCTGGTATTACTCTGCACTAAGGCACTTATCCGCGCTTTAAATACTGAGGATGACTACCGCCCCTTCTTGCTGACGCTCGTGTTAATCTTCTTAGGCTTTAGTGGCTTAGGAATCAGCATCTGGCCACATATTATTCCGCCAACGATCAGCCTATGGCAGGCGGCTGCGCCTGAGAGCAGCTTAGGTTTTATGCTCATCGGCGCACTGATGATTATCCCCTTGATCTTGGCCTACACCTTTTGGAGCTATTACGTGTTTCGCGGCAAAGTCACCAAGGATGCGGGTTATCACTAAAAACGGCTTCATGCAGCCGATATCGACCCGGCTGCCAGCAACACACTCTTAGGAGATTGCTATGACAACTCAAACTTCATCGCTCCCCAAACGACTCGGCTGGTTACTGCTGATTTGGTACACCAGCGTCAGTTGCTTACTGTTGGTCTCCCTCTGCCTTAAAATCATCCTACAAGGTGCAGGGCTAACGACTTAGCGGTTTAACATTCAGGCGAGTTAATCAATTTATGTGCTAATAATAGCCTAAAAATATCGCCTATTATTAAGCGAATATTTTTATTTAATAGGGAAACGTCATTCCAGAAATAAAGAGTTTGGAGTCAAAACATGGGTTGCTTTATTTTTTCAGTTGGCCTATGGTATGGACAGTTTATTAGTCATTAATCATCAACCCAATTGGATGATTAATTTAGCCTTAATTTGATATGGAGATGTAGCAACATGTTAAACAATGCATTTTCATCTATCACATTTGAGTCATCGCCTTTTACGCTAAATAATCCTTATTATTTAGCCTGCAACTGCGTACGCCTTTCACTTAAATTTCCAGTTTAAGCCGAGTGCCACTCGCACTCGGCATCTAATTATCACATTTAATTTTATTGCTTCCACTTTTATTTTGGAGCATGGCAGTTATCTAGCTCATATTTTGAGGTAGTTATGTTTTATTCTTTTTTTAGCAATCTATTTCAGTCTTTTATGTTGAAAACTGAAACCTATTACCTGCAAAACAGTTTTAATGCCTCACTGCGCCCGACTTCATTAGCCGCGGTGATCGCAAAACTGGATCAACTTAAGAGTGAAGAAACCCAAGATAAAGTGACAGTTGGTCGAGAAATTTTACTGGTTAATCAACAGGACCAGCAGGAATACCGTATCGAGCTAGTGTATCCGCCTAGGCACAAACCCAGTGCGGGACGTTATTCGGTGATCTCCGATCTCGGCGTCAGCTTACTCGGGCGCACTAAGGACGAATATGCCGAAGTCAATATTCTAGGTAAACCCGTATTATTTATGGTGAAAGACATCACCCTCAGCAAAAAATAAATTAACGGTAAAAATAGTTTTATCAGCATAAAGCATGTTCAAATTTCAGTGGCAGCATGCTTTTAGGTCGCTATTTGCGGCGGCATCTAGCATTGGCATAAAGAAAATAGGGAGAGCGCTATTTTGAAGTCTTTAACAGGCCGCGACACAAATTAAAGCCGATGAGCCAAGGCTTAGACCTCTTGGATATTTACCGAGTATGGCAGCGCTTATGTAAAAACCATCAAGAGGTATAAGTTTATTTATCTGGCTCATTTGGCTTTTTCATGAATTAATTTTGCCGACGGGTAATATTAACGACACTATCGGTAAGAATGCGGCGCTACAGTCGATAGTCTCATTTTATGAAGTTTTACTTTACTGAGTATCACTTTGCTGAGTTTAGATTCAGTTAGGAGTCATTGTCATGAGTAAAGAAAAAGCGAAAAAACCGCCGATGAAAACCTTAAAAGAGAAGCGTCAGGATAAACGGAATCGACAGAAAAACTCCGATTAATCCCTGTGTAAAAAATCCCTTAAATCCTCTCTTTATGAGCAAGAAGGCGTGGTGATTATCACGCCCTCTTTTTTTATCCCAATTGTCGGCGATATTGCTCAGGCGAATATTGGGCATATTTTTTAAACATCACAATATAAGGTGAGGTTTGGTTATAGCCCAAGGTCAGTGCAACCTCCTTGATTGCCAATCCTTCACGCAAGAGCTGTAATGAATAAATAAACTTATGTCGCTGCCGCAGCTCAGTAAAACTCATGCCAAGGCTGTCTTGGCATCGCCGAGCCAGAGTGCGCTCTGTGGTATGCAGCTCGCTTGCCCAACTCTTAAGACTCTTTTGGCTGGCGGGGTCGAGTTCGAGTTGCTGCAAAATGGGCTGTAATAATTTATCGCCACTCGAGGGTAAAAATTGCGGCTGTGCCTGGCCTAAAATCAACTGGTCGATTAGCACCTCAACCAGACGTTTATCTGCGTCGCTCTCAGCCACTCTGATTTGCCGCTCCCTCAGGTCGTTCACTATCGCCAGTGCGATGGGCGTGATCGCCAGCAGACAGGTTTCATCCGGAAAAGCCCCCGCACGACTAGCTACTATATTCATCGAGCAATAATGGATACTGCGGCGAGTAAAGCTCTCATGTTCAATCCCCGCAGGCACCCAAATCGCATATTGGGATGGCGATAAAAACCGCTGCCCTGCGGCATGCAGCTCCATAATACCGCCGCTGATCAGCTGCAACTGCCCCCAAGTGTGACTGTGTTTTGGGGTGATGGTATTAGGGAGAAACGCTTCATAGTTGAAGAAAATATCGGCAACAGGCGCTTGTTCTGCCTTGAGCGGATGATAAACGGGACGCATCAGAACTCCGAAAATAGGCTGGCAAATTCGAGGCGAACGCTGAAACTTAAAAAGGATTGTCCGCCGACGAACTGACATTGTCTTTTAAGCGATATTTATACCATAAAAGACCAGAGATAATAGCAGCAGCCTAAAACATCGGGTTTAAGCCCCTTCGCCTAACCCTGTCTCCACACCAATTAAGACTGACCTATGCTGTATTTATTTCCGCTTCTCGCCGTCGTGATTTGGGCGGGCAACGCCATTGTTAACAAACTCTCCTTTGGGATCATCGCCCCCGAAGCGATAGCCTTTTATCGCTGGTTTTTTGCCATGCTAGTATTAACACCTTTTATGCTAAAACCCGTCTGGCGTAAGCGTAAAACGATTGCACCATTACTGCCCAAACTCGCCACCTTGGCCGCCTTAGGCATGGTGTTAAACCAAAGCCTGGCTTATTTTGCGGCGGCAACCACAACTGCGACCAATATGGCCCTAATCAACTCGCTAGTGCCTATGGTGAGCTTGTTCTTGGCCGTGCCACTACTCAAACAAAGACTGACGCCTCTTGTCTTTGGTGGCACAGTGATTTCGCTCTTGGGCTTAGTGTTTATGTTAAGCCACGGCGATATGGCCAATCTTGCCATCGGCGTGACCCAAGGGGATTTACTATTACTCATCAGCGCCTTTGTGTACGCACTTTATGGGGTATTGCTTAAACGCTGGCAATTGCCGATATCGACGTGGGAGTCAGTGTATATTCAAGGGATTATCGCGGTGTTGATGTTAATCCCGCTGCTGTTTAGCGCACCAAGTACAGCCATTAGCAGCCAAGCCGCACCGTTAATACTCTATGCCGCTCTGGGGGCTTCACTCATCGCACCTTGGGCCTGGATTAATGGCATCAGCAAGTTAGGGGCCGAGCGCACCAGCATTTTCTTCAACTTGATGCCGATCCTCGCGGCAATCTTAGCGGCGATTATTTTGAATGAAACCTTAGCGATTTATCACTATATAGGTGGTGCTATGGTCATCTTTGGGGTGATGTTAGTGCAGGTAAAACCTAAACAGAAAACACCAGCATCCATCGCCTGCACCGAATAAATCGCTTAACTCAACGCCCCAAAATCTTGGGGCGTTTTTTATCATCGCTTCTAATACAGACTTTTCGCAGGCTGCTGCAAACAACCAAATAGCGACTAAGCTATTTAATAAGTCGTTTTGTCAGAGAGTTATGGAGAGTCCCATGTTTAATAGCATTAGAGTCAAGTTTTCGCTGATGTTTGCCATTATGGCGACAGCTTTAATTGTGATGGCCGTGACGGATGCGATGCAAAACCGCACCACCCTCAAGCAAATGCAGGAGTTTAGCCAACGATTTAATCCGGCAATTTCAGCTATTCTCAACGCCGACCGCGATCTCTATCAGGCACAACTGAGTGAAGAAGTACTGCTTAGGCCCGAGCTCAGCAGCGAGAACCGTAAGAGTGAGATAGACAACTGGCAGGAAAACGTCGACCAAGCGCGCGACCGCATGGGGGAATTTAAAAATTATCTGCAAGACCATTTAGAAGTTATCAAGTCCACCAGCGGTTTTGAGGCGCAATTTTCACTCTGGTATCAAGCCTCATCGGAAGTGATCAATGCTGTGAAAAACAATGACTTTGAACTGGCAAGACAACTCCATGAAAACAAATCTAAAAAAGAGTTTAAGGCCTTAAGGAGTATCTACAACGCCGCCGGTGAAGCCGCCGATAACCGCGTTAAAGAACTGGATTTACAGGCCTCAGAGCAGGCCACCACGCAAACCCAAATTTCGGTCACCATAGCCACCTTAGTCGCGATAGTCGCCCTCGTGATTGCCTACTTTGGCCCCAAAATCATAGTCAATGCGATCCGCGATATTACCGACAGGATCAAGGATATTGTCGATGGCGACGGAAACTTAACCCAGCGAATCCCCATCACACGTCAGGATGAAATTGGCGAGCTAGCCAATGCCTTTAACTTGTTCGTGGCCCAATTGCAGCAAATGGTTATCGCGATTATCAGCCAAACCAAAGATGTCAGCCAAACTGTTGAAAACCTCGCGACAAAATCAACCACCACCATAGGCATCAGTTACGAGCAGGAACAGTTTGTCGATACCATAGTCACGGCGGTGAATGAGATGAGCGCTGCGGTGCGAGAGGTGGCCAGCAACGCCCTGCATACCGCCACCGAAATCACTAAGGTCAACGACCAAACCATTGAAGGTAAGAACATTCTCACCCAGTCGGTCAACCATATTCAGCAACTGTCGGAGTCGGTGAAACAAGCCGTAGCGGTTATCGAAAAACTCTCAGTGAATTCCGCCAATATCGCCTCGGTATTGGATGTTATCCGCTCGATTGCAGAGCAAACTAACCTACTCGCCCTCAACGCCGCCATTGAGGCAGCCCGTGCGGGTGAGCAAGGACGAGGCTTTGCGGTGGTTGCCGATGAAGTGCGGACACTGGCGAGTCGCACCGAAACCTCGACCCAAGATATTCAGCGAATGATTGAAGAGTTACAACGGGGTGTAAATGATGCGGTGAAGAGCATTGAATCGGGCGCCAGCCTCACAAACTCGACTGTGACCCTCGCCAGTCAGACACAGGATGCCTTAGATGAGATCCTGAACTCCACCTCTAAGGTCAGTGAGATGTCGACACAAACCGCTACGGCCACCGAAGAGCAAACCCATGTAACCGAAGAAATCAATCGTAACTTGACCGAGTTGTCTGACAAGACCCGCTACTGCAATACCGTTATCCAAGAGACTCAGCAAATCGTCGTCAACACCCAAACCATTTGCAGCAATCTGCAAAAAGAAGTGTCACGCTTTAAAGTCGCTTAAGGCGAGTAACGCGCCCAGATGTCCCTGACTTTGCGTCGCTCAAAGACAGATAAAAAAGAGTGCCTAGGCACTCTTTTTTATGGATTAGAGGATACGCTGACGCGTTAAGGATTGCTGCCGAATTTGCCGGCCGTGCCAGTAATGCCAGCCAAAGCCGCCACAGAGTAATAGCCCTAAAAAAGTGTGCAATAAACTCGCGGCTAACTGTGCCGATTCTGAGCTTAAGTAATACAACCCAACGCCCGTTAATGCCAGCGCCAACAGACTGAGTGACATCACTAATCCACTCTTATGGTTAAGCTTTTTACGCCAGCCTGCACGGATATGGCTATGCCACAGTGCACCGAGCAAGATGAGCATCAACCAGCCGAGTAGCACATGCATCACAACCGCGGGTAAACGCAGATCCCCGCTCAAGCCAAAATCCACATCCCACTGCAGTTTAAACTCCATCACCCAAGGCAGCATAAATAAGCCTGTAAGGCCCGTTACTGTGATGGCAAGAATGATCAACCAGAAAAACCAATTGGGATAACCACTTAATTTTTTCATTTTTATTTATATCGTTAAAAATACTAAAGAATAATGCAAAGCTTTATCGACACATCTTAGGGCGCGAAATTGACTAAATCGCCACCCAACTGCTGAATTTTTGTCGCGGCGGTGGCATCGTCAAGGTATCCCGCCACCTTGGTTAACGCATCGGCGCGCCAGGCAAACGGTGCCCGCACACTCACAACCCTTTCTTGGTCGCCGACACACTGCTGCTCGTCTAAATTCCCCGTCGGTAACAATAACGCGGGGTAATCGTGGCTTAACTGCTGGGAAACCCGCGAACTGGCAAAGGCGGTATTGCTGACGTTGATCTTTTGACTCAATCCATTCGGCCCACGGCACAACACATTTAATGAAGCGCTACCAAACACTTTTAAATCGCCACCCGCATTCACCCAGCCACCGCACACGCCCGCACGGCGCAGCTCGCTGACCGCCATATCGACCGCATAGCCTTTAGCGATGCCATCTAAGGTCAAAATCAGTGGGCGAGCCAATCTGGCTTTATCCGCTTGGATCTCAATGTCTCGCCAATCCCCCTGCAACAACAGCGGCATTCCAAGATAAGCGGGCAAAGCGCCGCGGGACATCATCTCACCGCCCACAGTGCAGTTGAATAGGTTGTCACTGGCTCGCCCAAACCATTTAGCAAGCTTCAACACCCTCAGGCTATCAGGACTTAAGGCTATCCACTGCCCCGGCTGGCGATTCAGTAAATTCAGCTCACTATCCTGCTGGTGAAAACTGAGTAAGCGGCCAATATGGGCCACACGCGAAAAAGCCGCTGTTATAGCGGCTTGAAGGGCAGACTCATCTAATGAAGGATGAGCATTGTGCTCGGCAGCGGACTCAGCGGCAATTTCGACTAAGGTCCCGAGTAAGGGTTTGGCTCTACGTATCACTATGCGACTGACTGCGACAAAAAGAGTTGATGGATAACAAGTAACCGTTTTACGCCATCGAGTAAATTACGGCAACTTAATGTGGCCCCACTAATATTGCTGACATCTTCATCGAGTTTAAAGGGATCTTTGAGGGTTTTACCGTGGAACTGATCTCGCCAACTCGCTTCACGCACTTGGCCGCCGTGGGTTTCGCGGTAACTGAGCACTTCTAACCCGAGCACTGCGCCCTGCGGACTAATGCCGATAGCGTAGGTAATATACTCATGTTTACCGACAACATCATCCACCACAAACCAACCGAGAAACTGACCGTCCTTTTCCACTTTCCAGATAGGTTGCTGATCTTGGCGTTGGCGAACGCCCGATAAATCTTTGATCTGATCTTTCGCATCGGAGCTCAGTAAGGTTGGTCGCTCACTAAATACTGCTGCCTTATCAAAAATCAACGCCTGCGCTTGGGCCACTGTTAAATAATCCGCAGAAAATGCAGGGGCGGCCACGACGACCATTGGCATAAACCACAAGCTATTCAGATATGTATGCGCCATTTCAATACCTAGTTTTAAAACAAAACCTTGATTCATCGCAGGCAGAGCAACGCTGCCCTGCCTATGAGTAAAGTACAAATTAGAAGTTAAATGCCACTTTTAATCTGACTTCTTGTTCCGTTTTTTCAATCAGATGCAGGCTAGTATCCTTTTGACCTTCGTACTGCTCACCGCCACCACTTAACTGGGGTAACCAAGTGAGAGTCGCCCACCAATCGGCACTGCCGTAGTGTAATGAGGGACCGGCGAAGAATGACCAACGCTCTTGACCAATTTCAGTCTCAAATTCGGTTTCGAATAACACTTCGGCACTGATAAACCAGTTAGGGGCGAAACGGTAGCTCAGGCCAGTGCCCATTTTCAGCTCCAGTTCCATCTCAGGATCGGTTGACCAGTCAAAGTCTTCAGGCAAATTGGCAATTGGTGCACGGTCAGCATAGGTCGATTCCATGCCAAGGTTGCCAACCCAAATTAACTCGCCTTCGAGCATGTACTTTTGAGTCTGCAAGCCTACATCGAGTGACAGGGTGTCTTTGTCTTGACCAGAGTGCACATCAATCCAGTCATAGTCTAAAGATGCGGTCATAGACAGACCAATATCATCCTTAGCAGGGCTTAAAAACATGTAGCTTAAGCCGACTTCAGCGCCAGAGGTGGCAAAACCAATGTTTTTCTCTTTCGGCAGATAACCATCGATGATTAAGCCGCTGGTATCTAAAGACATAAACTTAGCCGAACCCGATACCGCAAACTTGTCGGTCACACCGTATTCCAGCTCAGTCTCGTAATTAATGCCACGGTAAGTACCTTGGCCTTTGTCGTTACGCAACGTCACTTTTTGATAGAGTTCAATGGCTTCTTTAGGCATAGCCTCAGCGCCTTTGACATAACCAAATAAATCTTCACCTGCAGTGGCAGTGTGGCAGATGCCGAGTGTTAACACAGAGGCAGCGACTAAACTCAGGCGATGACGAGAAAACGTGCGCATTTAAACAAAGCTCCAAAGAGTTATTAACATAATTGGGAGGCGATTCTAGTAGAGCAACAAAAACAACGCAAATCATTATCATTAGTGTTTTATTGGATAAAGTACCAAATAATAAGGATATTTCAGTTAAAACATGATGTTACAAATTAATGTTGAATTAATATTTTTTTGCTATGCAATCGGCTAATGGCCTAAATCGGCACATTTCTGCCTAAAGGCTATACTCACCATGGCATTTGTTACAGGTCACCCCCTATACAGCTTTCATGCCCTGTATCTTTTCGAAAAAAGCACTATAGATAATAGGTTGATTAATAAGGTCTAAAATGGCTATCCACCACGATTTAAACCTCTTTTTAACGAACAGATCACAACGGAAGTAAAAACATCTAGACGTCTAGATTGACAGTAAAATGGCAATCCAATATGCTTGGCACCAAGTTGCTAGGATATGATGCCAAAGCGGCATAGATTTTAAGCGAGTTCGACTGCCAAGGATCCCGCGGACAACCCGCCGAGTAAAAGAGACATTACATTGAGTCAATCAGCCCAAACCACTGCACCGAGTAGCCCGGCATCCTTTATTGCCCTGTTACCCTTATTCGTTTTTTTAAGTCTGTTTATTGGCGCAGGCGTCTATTTCCAAAGCCAAGGTGTAGACTTTGCCTTCTATCAATTACCGAGTGTGATTGCCATTCTGCCAGCCATAATTCTGGCCTTGGTATTATCAAAACAAAAACTCAATCAAGCGATTGATACCTTTATCGGCGGTATTGGCCACAGCAATATTATTGCTATGTGTTTGATTTACTTGCTGGCTGGCGGTTTTGCTGCGGTAGCGAAAGCCACTGGTGGTGTCGATGCGACCGTTGCCTTAGGTTTATCCCTTATTCCTTCAAACCTATTACTGCCCGGCTTTTTTGTGATTGCCGCCTTTATTGCCACCGCAATGGGTACCTCAATGGGCACAATCGCCGCCGTGGCACCTATCGCCTTAGGCGTTGCCGATCAGGCACAAATTGATTATGCCCTGATGGCGGGCGCCGTGATGTCTGGCGCACTGTTTGGCGATAACCTCTCGATTATTTCGGATACCACTATTGCGGCCACTCGTACTCAAGGCTGTGATATGAAAGATAAATTCCGCGAGAACCTGATTTTTGCAATCCCAGCTTCACTGCTGACCTTTATCGCCTTTGTGATTGCAGGCCAAGGCCAAGCCGATCTAGCCGCTCAGGATATCGACTTTATCAAGGTGATTCCTTACCTGACGATTCTGGTATTAGCAGTCGCAGGGTTAAACGTGTTCGTCGTCTTGACCTTAGGCATTCTGCTGGCGGGCGCCGCGGGATTCCTGACCATGGACTATGGCGTTATCCAATTTGGTAAGGATATCTACGCGGGCTTTAGCAATATGCAGGAAATCTTCATCCTGTCGATGTTAGTAGGTGGTTTAGCCGCGCTGATGCAGCAACAAGGTGGTTTAGCCTTTGTAAGCAAGCAGATTGAAAAGCTCATCACCCGTTTCTCAAAAGCTCAAGGCGAAGCCTCATGCCGCGCGGCCGAATTAGGCATGGCAGGGATTGTGGCCGTCACCAACAGCTGCGTTGCCAACAACACAGTGTCTATCGTTGTGACGGGAGATATTGCTAAAGATCTGGCTGAAAAACACGGTGTTAGCCCCAAGCGTGCGGCCAGTGTACTCGATATTTTTGCCTGTATTATCCAAGGGTTAATTCCCTATGGCGCCCAAGCACTGCTGATCGCTTCAACCTTTAGCATCACACCGCTGGCGGCCGTATCCCACGCTTGGTACTGTATGATCCTAGCGGCTGTCGCGATTGCGATTGTGATTTTCCGTAAGCGCCACTAACCTTATTCGACTGTCGATAACACCAAGGGAGCCATTCGCTCCCTTTGTTTTTATCTGCCTAAAGATCAAATCAGGCCAAGACTTGCCATCAGTTTCGGATTCAGGCAAGTTACTGCGGGTTATTCGCGCGGTATTAAGCTTAATTTACGGCATAGTCATTCACCACAAAATGCATCCATAACAATATGAATCCGCAGCATGAACCCAGTTTTTACGACTTACATCGCCTGATCACTTGGTTGATTGTGGGCGCTGCGCTGCTAAGTGCCACCGGGGTTATCATCGCACTCTACGGCGAATATCAAACCGTGGGTACTCCCGCCCTGTTTATGCGTGCCGATTTTCTCGGTGACTATATCAACTCGCCCCTCGCCTATGTGTTTAACCTCGGATTACTCGCCGCAGGGATTTGTATGTTGGTCTCTATGGCTGGGCTCTACTTACTTAAACTCGACACCTTTAGCCAATATATTGCGCTCACCGGCGCCTGGGTTGGCACCTCGGTGATTTTGATGGGGATTTTCCCGATTAACTTTTTAACCATGCACAGGCTGGTTTCTACAAGTTATCTGTTAAGTACGCTAACCCTGCATGCCTTGGTGATTATCGCGGGAATCGTGCCTAAGCTTATCTGCCCAAGACCCTTGTTTTACTTAAGCTTATTGAGCTTTATCAGTGCCGTTAGCCTGAGCTTACAACTGGACTGGAGCCAACTGGATTTCCCGCCCTGCGAGACAGGCAATCACTTCTGTTTTGTTGCCGCCAATATGTGGCTGCAAACGAACCTTAATATTATTTGGTGCTTAAGCCTCGCATTTGCCATGCGCCGTTTATCCAAAATCCTGTATTATCGCGCCCAAGTCCATCACCCGTTTTAGCTTAGTCATTTATGCGTCTTGCCAAATACCTTGCCCAATGCGGCATTAGTTCACGCCGTGAAGCCTGCCGCTTGATTGAGGCCGGACGCATCAGCCTCAATGGCAAGATAGCAAAGCATACCGATGCCGTGCATTTCGATGCTGACGGCCAATGTCTTGCTCGCCTCTGCTTAGATGAAAAGCCCATATCGGGCGCCGAAGCGCTCAACTATTGGATCTTCAATAAAGCCATAGGCACTGATTGCCGTTTGTTAGACGCCGATAAATCCAGTTTGCTACATTTACTGCCAACTGCACCAAGACTCTACCCAGTGGGCAGATTAGACAAGGATTCCCGTGGTTTATTGCTGCTCACCAACGATGGCGAACTCACCCATAAACTGATGCACCCTAGTTTTGTCCACAGTAAAACTTATCATGTGCAACTCGATAGACCCTTCAACGATGCCTTTATCGAACAAATGGCTAGCGGCGTGCAATATAAAGAGGTGCGCACACTCCCCTGCCAAGTCACACGGTTAAGTGCAGACCGTTTTGAAATTGTGCTTACCCAAGGGTTAAATCGCCAGATTCGGCGCATGTCCAACGCCTTAGGTTATAAGGTGATTGACTTACAACGCGTCGCGTTAATGACATTAACGCTAGGCTCCTTAGCCGAAGGCGAAATGCGCCCACTCAGCCCAGAGGAAGTTACAGCGCTTAAAGCCGCAGTAACGATTTAGTGAGGATAAGTGGTGAATGCACTCAAGCAGTTAACCTCAATTTGAGACAATGCCTGCGTGAACAATATCTGCCAATAAACGCCAATGAAGATAGAAACGCCTGAGATGACTCAGGCGTTGTTGATGAAGCCAAAGTAGTCTTTCAAACTTTTGAAATTGAGCTACTTTTTATCGGAACGTAGCACTAACTCCACTCTGCGATTCAACTTTTGTCCGGCATCATTAGTGTTACTGGCCACAGGGCTGTATTCCCCGTTACCGTGGGCAGTTAATTGGGCCGATGGAATTTTAAACCCGTCACTCAACTGCTTAATCACAGCTGCGGCGCGGCGCTCCGACAGGCTTTGATTGTAACTCCGCTCCCCCTTGTCATCGGTATGACCTACCACATAGAAACTCAACATGGGGTTCTGCTTAAGATAACTCGCGAGAACCTCGAGTACAGGCTTGGACTCAGGCAACATACGCTCACTGTCATAATCAAACAACAATCCCTCTAACGTCGCCTTGCCTGTTTGGCTAATCGCATCGGTCAAGGCATCGAGGTCAATCGCCACACGATCATCCTTCAGACTAGAAAGTTCCATTACCCTGAGCGTAGTATCGGCAGGTGTGCCATCAAAATATCCTTGGGAATAGATATCGAAGTAAACATCTCCCTTGGCGTGACTCAGCTTAAACAGCTGATACTCCTGCCATTCGTCTTCTTTATCATCCTTGATTAATTTGATGGCATTAATCAGGTTATCATCGTCACCGCAGGCCGTACCTTTACAGTGGAACACCCGTTCAGCCTGCAGCTTTTGTGCTGCTGCGGCGTAATTGCTGTTGATTTCAAACAACGAGTAGCTTTCAGGCATGTGATAAGTTATTTGGGTAAGCTTGGCGTCCAGCGATTTGGTTTGATAATCTGCGCCCGAGATCCCCACCAATACAGGCACTTGGGTAAAGTTAGTTTGTTTGTAACTGGTAATATAACTGCCGGGCATGCGCCCTAATAAAGGATGGTCGGTCGCGCCTTGAGCATCGTCACTACGCCTATCTTTAATCTCAATGTCCTTCGGCGCCTGCTGTAAAAAGTCACCATTCGCTTGGATCAAATCCAGCGGCCCAGGGATAGCGTCGAGGATATCGACCTGCAGGTAGGTGTATCTATCCTCCCGATTGACGACATAGATACTGGTGTAAACCTCACCGCGAGAGCCTTTCAGTTTTGCCGCCGCATAAGCACTGTGATAGTCGGCATTCACGCTTTTAAGTGGCTTTAGCTGAGTTTGCATGGCTTGACCATTACCACAGGTGGCGGCCTTGCAGCTAAATAACACTTCAGCATTCAGTTTTTTAAGCTGTGCCAAATAGTTATTGATTACATGCTCGGGACTATATCCCTCTGGCAACTCAACGCTTTGTCGAGTCAATTTCCCCGATACAGGCAACAAATTGAACTTGTCACCATTCACTGCGGTGATAAGCTCAAAGGGCGTATAGTGGATGCGCTTTTCTTCAGGCGATTTGGCGTCAGGAAAGGGAGTAAACAGTGATTCAGCATTCACCGCAAAAGTGGCGACACCGCAGGTCGCAGTCAAAAATACAGCACTCAGTAACGTCTTATGTCCCATAAAAAATCCTTTTCCGTAGGGAAAGTTAGCCCTCGCGAACCAACTAACTAGATAAAAAATAGTGACGGGATAATACGATAAAATTTTTTACCTAGGTATTAAACGACATAAAAGTAATACTTTTTATTGAAAAGGAAATACGGGAAATACTGAGATATCCTTCTTTAAATAGCGTGGAATCACCTCCATCTATACTTGATTCAGCATTGAACAAGCGTTTATATTCCATATCCTTGCTGAACTCAGATAAGCCTTGAACGATCCTTTTAAATCAGTCACTAATGCCATTATTGGTTCTGATGTCATAATCCGACTTCTGTCGCCTTATATTCAAGTCATTTTCCCCTGAGTGTGTTGTAGGCAAATCGAAAGTGCATTATGTTGGTGATTAAAAATGAGTAGTCTATTTTTAAGCTCGATAACTTCCTAGCCTACAGATAGTTAACTGTAAGCATTTTCACAGTTCTAACGAGAAAGTGAGCATAGGAACGAATAAAATAACGTTATGTTCATTTATGAAAAAGGAGTTTTCATGAAGAAATTATTTATCTACTTTGCAAGTGCAGCTTTGTTCAGTGCCAGTACTCTTGCTGATGATTTTGACTATGATGCATTCGTTAAAGCGTATTACCAAGCAGAGGTAATGACTCAGCAATCAAATGCTACAACGGAAAACATTGAACACTATTTATCCTTTCTTACAGATGACGTTGGATATCAGCATTTTCCCAATGCACCCGATGATTCGCGTGAACCAAATGGCAAAGCTATGCTGCGTAAAGGTATGAGCTACTACCTTGGCGTTAACACAGAGTACAAATCGGAACTCATCGACTATCAATATGGTTTCAATGCCGTCTCTATCAAGCAAAAGTTTTCTGCTAAAGGTAAGCGACCAGATGGTTCAGAGTTTAACTACAGCAAAATTGCCCTAGATGTGCTTGAACTTGAAAATGGTAAAGTCTCTATTATCCGTCGTTACAGTGAATAATTCACATAACAAACGCAGCCGACGCTTACTGCGCGGCTGCTTTGAGCGTTAATCTATAGAGATTTTCATTCAAAACTCAGTAATTTGAGCTAAAGAAGATGAAGACACCCATCTTTAAATATTCACAACGACAAGCGTGTTAATATCAGTGAAAATTGCACCAAGATACTGGCCAGATTAAATTGCAACAATGCCAATCTTTACGACCATTGAACTGTTCATCTGGCTAAAATTTTTATGCCCCATTCCATGTTTCGGCTCGTTAGCTCAATCGAAAATACCCACTCCAGTTGCCATACAAATTCTTAACTATTTGCCTAAGTTTGGCCATACCAGAAATCGACTAACAATGTATGGGTATACAGTCATATTTAAATTTAGGTATTTTTGTATGATTTTAAGACAAGAACAGTGCGCACTAACTCCAACCGAAATAAATAAAACTCTATAAAATCAGTTAAATATAGTGACTGAATTTTAGTTAATAGGTTTGGAAAACGCGCATGCGCGTTTTTCCAGATAGTGTATTTGGCAGAAAGCTGATAAATTCTTTGCATACAGATAGTTAACCGTGCGCGTTTTTACTGGTCTAACAAGGTAAATGCGCATGCGCACTAATAAAATGTTATGAGATTTAAGAGATCGAAGTATGGAAGATGAAAAGTATAAGAATTACCTTGGCGATCTCGGGTCAATCACAAAAGAGTATGCGCGCGAAGCAATCAAGGATCATATGGCCGCAAAGGGAACCAATGAGGAAAATTTCAAAACTGGATACATGATGGCGTTCCATCGTGTTGTTACTTTAATGCAACAACAAGCGGAATCCTTTGAAATACCACTAAATGAAATTGGGTTGGCTGATATAGATGAAAATGAATTTCTTAAGTAGCGGCCAGCTCATAACAAGTCAAAGCAGCAAGGCCCTTCGGGCGGGACGCGCTACCGCGCGCCCCTGTTTGAGGCGTTATATACACAAGGAGTACAAGCATTGTTCAATAAATTAATTCCAGTTTCGCTGATAGTTTTGTTATCAGCTTGTGGTGCAACTCAACCACCACCTTATCAAAAAGATAGAAACCCCGTAGATAGAGATCAATATAACGGTGTAGAAGGCATGGCTCAGTTTCAAAAGGATCAGAGTTACTTAGCTAGTAAAGAGCTATCTGATAAATGTAAAAAAGCTAAAATTGACTTAGCAATTGCAGAAACAGAAAAAAATGCTAGTGAAATTAAAAAGCAAAATGCATTAATTAGTAATACGTGCATATAACCATCGCCATCAAAACGCCGCTTTGCGGCTCGACTCACAACAAGTTGCTCGCGTTTGTGCGGGCGTTACCCATGAAATTTTAATCCGAAACAGACGTGTTAGAGCAAAGGGTCTATGACGCTTTCGTCTCAAAACGAGTCACTATCTTCTTTAAAACAAACAGGCCACACCGATGTTAAACAGGAGAACCATGGTAATTAGCGAGACGACCGTCCGCCCCATGGATGGGGCGGTCGAGCATCCACGGATGGACTTGCTGCGCGTCGGCGAGTGAATACCATGGCTCCGCCTCAGCTATACGCTTACGTTAATGCAATGCTTTATACATTAGTTCACTCGAAACGCTTTCAAACCTCTGAAAACAAAAAAGCGATAAACCACATTGGCTTATCGCTTTTTTATTGTCTTGCGATTGCTAGCCAGTTATCACCTAAATCATATGACATAAGCGGCTTTGCAATCATACTTGCCGCATCTGTACGATGCGGAGATGGATTACTTAACGATTTCCATCTCAGCTAATAGATTGTCGGCATTATCTAAATACTTCATCACCCACAGCATATAACGGCTATCGACTTGGATTGAACGGTTAATATTGTCGTCGTACGCCCAGTCACCGATGATGCTTTCATACACGCCATCGAACAGTAAACCTACTAATTCAGCGCGGCCGTTCAGGGTTGGTGAGCCAGAGTTACCGCCTGTTGTGTCTAAGGTCGACAGGAAGTTTACCGGCACAGAATCGATGGCTTTCACATAGAAATCACCGTATTGCTTCTGCTTGATAAGCTCTAACTGCTTTTTCGGCGCATCGAATGGGTCAACGCCAGTGTCTTTTTGCACTATGCCTTCGAGGCGAGTAAAGGGCTTAGCCACTAAACCATCTTTAGGTTCATAACCTTTAACATGGCCAACGGTCACGCGCAGGCTAGAGTTCGCATCTGCGTACACTGGCTTACCTTGCTCACGGTTATAGGCAATGATGGCATCCATATATTGCGGACGTACTTTCATCAGCTCGCCATCTAACTCTTTCTCTTTCTTCTCTTCGCTCATGTTGGTGTCATACATGGCCACGGCGAATTGAATAAAAGGATCTTTAGAGGCTTTGAAATCATCAACGGATTTTTCCATCCAAGCTAAACGCACATCTTTGTTGCCCAGCTCGGTTTTGGCGTACATTTTGTCTAAGGTTTTCGCCAGTTTAGCTTCGTTAACCTTTTTATCGATACCAAAGGCTTTATCCATAGCAGGTAAACGCTGCGCCTCAGGTAATGCGGCATAACGTTTAAGCATATCCAAGAGTACGGCCTTATCCACACTTGGCGCATAACGGCGGTCGATACGTTCCATGCTCGCCTTGAAACGCGTCATATCGCGGTCTTGGAAGCCGGGTTCGCGTTGCATATCAGGCAGTTGCTTCTCATAGGCTAAACGGTACAGGTTGGTCGCCGTTGGCACCATAGTAGTGTTGCCAATGTAGCTTAAAATCATATCCCGTTCTTGATGGGCTTTGCTCTTGGCGATCAGCGCGTCTAATTCGCTTAAGGTTTTACCGTATTTGGCTTCGCGGCTGCCGTCTTTAGCAATCCATGCAGCGAGCTCGGCTTCACGGGCCTTGCGGTCGGCTAACATGGTGGATTTGCCATAAAACTCGATCATAGAGGTAAAGTTTTTAGCGTAGTTCGCTAAGCCAGCGATTTGGCTCTCGTACTTAATGCGCTCGTCGCTGCCTTCTGGCGCGGTTTCTTTAATGATTTCAATAAAACGTTCGCGCAGCATCTTGCCTTCTGGGTAAGCCCATTCGAACTGATTTTGCACTTCGTTCGCGGTGCGGTATCTGTTGGTACGGCCGGGGTAACCCGCCACCATCACAAAATCCCCTTCACTCACGCCTTTGGCCGAAACTTTTAAGAAGCTCTTTGGCTCGTACGGCACGTTGTCGGCGCTAAATTCGGCAGGTTTACCGGTTTTAGACACATAGGCGCGGTAGAAAGAAAAGTCGCCCGTGTGGCGCGGCCACATCCAGTTATCGACGTCACCGCCGTATTTACCAACGCTGCCCGCAGGGTTATAGACTAAACGTACGTCGCGGATTTCTAACTGTTTTACCAGATAGTATTCTAAGCCACCGTGGAAGCTATACACTTGGCAGCGGTAGCCTTCATCCTTTTCACACTCGGCAACGAGTGCTTTTTCTTGATTCTCAACGCCTTGATAAAACTCACGGCCCGTTTTGTTTTCAAGCCCTGCGTTAACGCGCTCAGTCACGTTGGTCACATCTTCGGTGACATAAACGCGAGAACCTGGCGCCGCGGGTAATTCATCGGCAAAGGTCTTAGCTAAGAAACCGTCCTGTAACAGGTTTTTCTCTGGAGTCGAGTTGTATTGAATCGAACCATAGGCGCAGTGGTGGTTTGTCACGACTAAGCCTTTTGGCGAAACAAAAGATGCCGTACAACCACCTAGGCTAATCACGGCATTCATGGGGAATTCGGTCAATTTGGAAATCGATTTTGCATCAATCTCTAAGCCTTTCGCTTTCAGCTCATCGGCCATTGCGGGCAATTGGTGTGGCTGCCACATGCCTTCATCGGCATGGGAGGCAAAACTCGCCGCCACGGCAACTGAGAGTAACCATTTTTTCATTATCTTAAGTCCGTTTTAGGTGAAGAAAGCCGAGCGCTTGCGAGGCCATTTCTTATATTTATTGGGATTACATGCCGCTTTGGTTAACGCTAAAAAGCAAAAAGTCAGGCACTGGGCCTGACTTTAGCATATCGCACGCACTCTATAACAGAGTTAGAAAAATTCGCTTACAAAGCAAATACATTCAACATAGTTTATCGGTTTAACTCTGCCGTATCAGCGCGCTAAACGGCCTTCAGTTACAGCGCGACAAATAACTGAGCGCCGATAATCACCGCCCCTAGCAGACCCGCGATCCCGAGGGCAAATGTGCCGCCGGACACTTGATATCCCTGCGGCGCAGCTTGGCGCTGACGCAATGCCATCACGATCGGCAGGAAGATAATCATCACCACCAGCGGCACGGCGGCAAACCCTAATACCGCAACAAAACCTTCGGGAACATAGAGCGCACACAACAGCGGCGGCACAAAGGTTAACAGCCAGGTTTGAGCGCGGCCGAGGAAGGTCTTCTTCGCGCGGGTCAGTTCGGCCACAAAATCATACAGACTTAAGGTTACCCCAAGGAAAGAGGTGATTAAGGCTAAATCCGCAAACAGCGAAATACATTTGCTGATCCAAGGCGTGTGGGCAATCTCTTGTAATGCACTGATAAGCGCAGGTAAAGAGCCGTTAAAGCTGCTGACTTCAGTGCCACCGACTGTGCCTAAGGTCACCAATAACCAGAAGATATAACAAGCGAGTGGAATGGTTGAACCGATGAGCAATACTTTGCGCAGTGAAACGGCATCGCCATCTAAATAACGCACTAAGGTCGCGATACACACGTGGAAACCGAAAGAAGTAAACACTACAGGAATCGCCGCCATCCAACTACTGGTCATGGATTCGGCCACTGCACTGGTTGCCATACTCGAGATACTGACTTCGGGTAACAGGAACAGCACGACCACAATCAGCAATAAAATCATCAGCGAAAACAAGAAACGCGAGGCTTTATCGACCCAAGCCACCCCTAAGGCCGCAAATCCACCCAGCACTAAGGTAAACAGCACGACCGCAAGCTGGTTGTCTAACACGAGGTCGAACATATTTTTGGCTTTAAGCACTAACAGCGATGAGCCGCCCGTCAAATACGCTGCTGTTAAAGCAAAGAGTAAACTGAGAAAGGAGGCGCCTTGCACCATTTGGCCTTTCTTACCGAGGAGTTTGCCCGTGATGGCGTGGACGTTATCACCGACGCCAGAGCGCAGGTTAATTTCAAGCATTAACAATGAGGTATAGGCTGACAAGCCCCAAATCACCACCATTAATAAAATGGCTGGCACCATGCCTAAAGCGGCTGTGGCTAAGGGTAAGGCTAACATTCCCGCGCCAATGGCGGTCCCCGCGACAATGGCTATCGAGCCTAACATTTTTGAATTCACACAATTATCCTGTTCAAGTATTAATTATTATTTTTAAAGGTTTTTTGAGTAGATTTGAAGGATAAAGCCTTGCGCACTCTGTGATTAAGCCAACAGCAATCTCAAACGAAAAGCGTCACTAAACTTAAAGCATCCAATCCGATCTCAAAGAGCAGATCAATTGGCCCCAATAGCTTTTGAATATTTCAACCCAGTCGCCATTGAGGCTAACTAAATCGTTTGCAGAAAAGTGACATTAATTTCAACCGTGATTGCCTTAGCAAAGCAGCGACATCGCGCGTAATAGAAGATAGCTAGGGACATTAACAGAGCCTATCCCAGCGGGCAAGCCAGTTATAGACAAAGATGACGCCGCTTTAGCTATCCGAAGAGGAAATGTGAGTAAAAGATAAAAAATCGAGGCGGATCTGTTATCAAAACAATAAACCCTGCAACACCTGTGGCATTGCAGGGGTTATCTATTGGCTTTGCGATTCGCTCACGGGGATACGGGATTGCGCTAACGCCGAGTAACGCGGCTCACAATCCCCTCATTCCCCTGCTAACGGGTTACAGCTCAGTCCAGGCCATAGCCCAAGAGCCGCCGACACCCGGTTCAAACCCAGTTGCCGTTGGCGACCATTGCATGCAATAACCACTGTAAGGCCAAGGTTTACATTGATAGACCTTGCCTGTTTTAGGTTGCAGCACTTTAGTACCCGCCACATAGTTTTTAATGCCCTCGGGGAAAACAAAGTCGGCATCCGGGGCTGTGGCTTGATCCTTTAAGAACAGATCGAAGTTTTGCTGGATAACTTCACCTTGCTTAGGCTCGCCCTTCACCTGTAAGTGATAATGGCCCGCCTTTGGCGCAACAACATCCAGCGCTAGACTCGCGCTAGTATTATTGACCGCTTGCGTGACATACCCTGCTGCAGTGCCATCGTGGCTAAACAGGTAAGCCGAGACCTGCATATCCGCATTGGTGCTAACATCGAAACTGACCTGAGCGGCACCATCGACAATGGTGTAATCATCGGCGAGTGACGTGACATCAAGCTGATTGCCCGGCGCAGGCGCAATATCAAAGCTCACTTCCACTCGCTCTAGACCCGAATTTGGCGCGGCATAAATCTCATTTTTACCATAAACGGGCGAGATCACCCCAGAGGCATTCTTCTGCCCCGCCTTAAGTTGTGGCTGCTGGGCATTAATCGCGCTGGCTAACAGGAATGGCCAATTTTGCTTGGCTCCTTGGGTGGCATCGGCAATGGTTATCTGGGTTTGCTTGGCTGTTTGCTCACCGTTGGCGTCAAACACCCGCGTCATCACCTTATCACCCGCCTTAAGATCGAGTGACGGATTAATATCACCAATATTGGTCCACTCGCCCGGCACCACGGAGCCAGAGCTAAAGTTCACATCGATGGCATTGTAGAAGCTGTTAGTGGTGTCCCCCACTTCCCACACGGCCAAAATCACGTGATAACCGGTTCTGCCTTCAGGCACATAACAGTTATGTGTCACTAACTTAGGCGGCTGCACCATGCCACCATCGACCACACAGAAGGGCGCTAAGTCAAAACTTGCACGGCTCAACGCTTGATTTTGATCCCACCCTTGGCGAGTTAAATAGTAACGCCAATTGCGGGTCACATGGTTAGCGGTGAACTGCCAAGAAAAGTCATTCCAACCCGACTTGATATCACGCTTAGACCAACGACTTGGGCTCTGTTCATCCAAGGGAGAAAACGCCCCGTTGGCGGCGCTGGCAATTTTACCGTCGGCAGGGCCTGACTCAGGAAAACCTGATGGACCTTCAACACTTTGCGGTTCCCACTGAACGGCGCCGCAGTTTAAATTGCTGCCGGTTTTACAGGCGTACGAGCGTGACTCAGGTGATACGACATAACCGTGGGCCGACGCCGTTTGGCTGACGAGGGCACTCGTGGCGCTTAAAGCTAAGGCAATTAGGCTTAAGCGAGCCAGTTGCGGACGTTTGAGTTTAGCGTTTGTGATTGGTGAAAAAGCAGTTTGATGTTCCACTTTAATGTACTCCGTAGGGTGCCTTTCTCGATGAGATTGGCATAGGTATAAAAGTGGTATTTAGGCAAAACAGCATTAAGCAAAGCCGTTTATTTTTCAAAGAATTGAAAGCATTAAATCAATTCAGAGGCAACCCCGCTATCTTAGTTACAACATCCCTTTACAACCTTAGACCGGAGGCTTTGCGTCCTAATTTTTCAATTAGTTTGCCAAATACGGTGGTTCTCCATTCAAGTTAACAATATGTAACTTAAATTGAGACAGGGCTAACCTAACAACAAAAGACAACGCTGTCAAAAATTAAAATGTTACAATTCAATGTATTACAAAACGTCGAGCGGTATTTTATTGGCGTCTGTCAGATTATTTGCCCTCTGACTTGATGAGTTTAATCTTGAAACCATGTTTCACTTGGGTATAATGCCCTCCTCGCTTCGGGGGAGTAGCTAACTGGATTTCGAGCCATCGATATTCAGGGTGAACATCAACATACTTGGCCGCATGCCATGGTGTTCACAGCAAATCATCGATTTGTCCTGCAAGACCTGAGCACAGTAACCGCACCTAGGGGTGGACGGTCTATTGTGCTTATGTCAAAAACCACCCCTAAAAGGATCACACTTGGAAGCGTTACTCGCCTCAACCTTTACGGTTGCCATCGCCGAGATTGGCGATAAAACTCAACTGCTTGCCCTATTGCTCGCTGCAAGATTTAAAAATAAAACCGCGATTATTTTGGGTATTTTACTCTCAACCCTATTTAACCATTTTGCCGCCGCTTGGCTTGGCCAATGGGCGATTAACTGGGTAAGCCCAGATGTAGCACGCTACTTGGTTGCCGCTTCCTTCTTTGCGATTGCGCTATGGGTGTTAATCCCCGATAAAGTGGACGCCGAAGAAAGCCGTTTCTATAAGATGGGGCCTTTTATCGCGACCTTTATTCTGTTCTTTATTGCCGAGATGGGCGACAAAACCCAGATCGCGACTGTCGTATTAGCCGCTAAATACGATGCCTTAGCCATGGTGGTTGCAGGTACCACTTTGGGTATGTTGCTGGCGAACGTCCCAGTGGTGATTGCAGGGCATTTTAGTGCCGAAAAACTACCGATGAAGTGGATCCATAGAGGTTGTGCGATTTTATTCGCCCTATTAGGTGTCGCAACGCTAGTGCTTTAACTAATTGATTAAAATTAAGTAAACAAAAAGGCCAGTGATAACACTGGCCTTTTTTATGGGTTGATTAAGCTTATAACCCGAGTGCAGTTTGGATCCGTTGACCGTAATCCGCATCGGCCTTGTGGAAGTGTGCCAGCATACGTTGCTGTACATCCAAACTCGCCTGACGCAGTGAGCCAGAAATCGTTTCCACTAAGCGCACTTTCTCTGCTTCGCTGAAGATACGATACAGGTTACCCGCTTGCGTGTAATCATCCTGATTGTAACGGCTGTAACGCGCCGCTTCGCCATCTAAACGCAATGGTGGCTCGGCAAAGTTAGCCGGTTCAACTAAAGCCCCCGCAGTGCTGTTTGGACCATAGTTAGCCGCGGCATCACCACCAGTTTGGCTACCATGGTATGGGCATTGCGTTCCCGCCATGGCCCCCGCACGTTGGTGATGATTCGCTTTAGTCGCATGTGGGCAGTTTACTGGTAACTGGTTGTAGTTCGCCCCAATACGGTAACGCTGCGCATCGGCATAGGCGAATAAACGTGCCTGTAACATCTTATCGGGCGATGCGCCTACACCTGGTACTAAGTTGCTCGGTGCTAATGCCACTTGCTCGACTTCGGCAAAGTAGTTTTGCGGTAAACGATTCAGCTCTAACACACCAATCTCAATTAACGGGTAATCGCCATGTGGCCACACCTTAGTTAAATCGAATGGGTTGATATGGTAAGTGTTGGCGTCGCTCTCAGGCATAATCTGTACGTTCACAGTCCAACGAGGGAAGTTACCGTCAGTCACTGCTACCACCATATCGCGCTGGGATGAGTCAGGGTCGATACCCTTTAACTTATCGGCTTGCTCATTGGTTAAGTTCACCACGCCTTGCTGCGATTTGAAGTGGAACTTCACCCAGAAACGCTCACCTTTAGCATTCCAGAACGAGAAAGTATGCGAACCATAACCATGCATTTGGCGGTAGTTTGCCGGAATACCACGGTCAGACATCAGAATCGTCACTTGGTGCATGGCTTCAGGGTTTAATGACCAGAAGTCCCACATAGCTTGTGGATCTTTCAAATTAGTCAATGGGTTACGCTTTTGGGTATGGATAAAGTCTGGAAACTTAATCCCATCACGCAGGAAGAAGGTCGGCGTGTTATTACCCACTATGTCGTGATTACCACGAGCGGTATAAAAGCGCAGACCAAAACCACGGGGGTCGCGCTCGGCATCGGCAGAACCCATTTCACCGCCCACGGTAGAGAAGCGTACGAAGGTTTCAGTTTGCTTACCAACACCGTTAAAGTGATCGGCAATGGTGTATTCACTTAAGTCTTTGGTCAGGGTGAAAGTACCGTATACGCCAGTGCCTTTGGCATGCACAACACGCTCAGGAATACGCTCACGGTTAAAGTGGGCAAGCTTTTCAATTAAATGCCAATCTTGCAGTAGTAATGGACCACGCTCGCCCGCTGACAATGAGTTTTGATCGTCAGCAATTGGAGAACCGCTTTGGCTTGTTAAATACTGTTGACTCATACCTTGCTCCTCATTCTTGATTGGTGTTAACCCAAGATTCAATTAAATCGTAAATTGTGGCCATGGCTTATCTCCTTGGCGGGGCGACGTTTTGTCGATGGAGTTAGAATAGACAAAGATAAAAATTCAATAAAACGATTAATATAGATTCAAACAATCTACATTTCAGATTAACGAAGAGTGCTTAGATCATTCAGGGAGTAAAGTTCACTCCCCGTATGCGATGAAATAGCCAGTGACAGAATAAAGAGTATGCTAGCCGTAACGCAAACCGACTTGGCAAAAATGAGAACTCGAGCTTAAGACAAACTTAAAAAATACTTCAATTGATTCAAAGTGCTACATATTACTCATTGACAGAGGCCGCCTGTTCGCGATAGATGACGACCAAATAATAGGCATCGATTATCACGATAAAAAAGTTAACCGCCGCCACCGGGTAAGCTTGTATCGCTACCCCATAGGCAACGAATAATGCTGACCCCAGCAAGTTCCACCAGCGTAGCTTTTTGATGTTAGACATCATCAAAGAGATGGCCACCACCACAGACGCTAAATAACCAACCCATTCCCACATCATTGCACTATCCATATCACGTCCTTATTTATCGATTGATACAACTAAAACAGGTTGGTTGAGCCCTCTTAGCGTTTTACTACCGCCGCCGTCATCCGTGAAATACAGGTCAACTCCCCTGCACTATTATGGATTAAGATTTCCCACACCGAACTGCGTTTTCCCAAATGAACTGGTTTAGCCGTCGCTGTCAGTACGCCATTACGCGAAGCGCGTAAATGGTTGGCGTTAATCTCTTGTCCAACACAATAATATTGCTCGAAATCCACCGCAAAGTTTGCGGCGTAGCTGGCAACCGTTTCGGCCAGCGCCACGTTCGCGCCGCCATGAACTATGCCTAAGGGATTATGTACGGCGGGCGTGGCAGGCATAGTCGCCTTCATATAGTCATCGCCAATCTCGCTGATCTCAATCCCGAGAGTCTGCATCAGGGTGCCTTTGCCCCCCATACCAGCATCTAAACGGGCACAATCCTCTAAGGTGACAGGTCTAAACCAAATACTCATTTCAACATCCTAGTAAAGAAAACCAGCTAGCAGTTTACTAAGAAGTGACTGAAGTTCAACACATAAGCATTGGCTTAATCAGCATGAGATGGCAAGGAGTCACTACGCCTAAGTTAACCAATGCTTTGTGACAGCCAAACGACTAAACCAGACTAAAAACAGCCCCCACAGGATCACCACACTCGGCATCATAAGCGCATCGCTGCCTAATACCGCTGCCGCCTGCTGAATCCCAAAGACATAGCCCATCTGCACCAATACGGCGACCAGAGACGCGAGCAACACTTTATAAGAGAAAGCTTTTTTAACGAGTAACAACAGACAACCGATAACGCCAGAAACCACCGCAAAACCAAACACAAAGTCGAGCCAAGCGGGTGTCGATTCATAGAGCTTTATTTGATCTGGGCTCATCTGCGCCATAGCCTCAGGCGTCATGGTCATTTGAATAACAAATGCCAATAAACCCATGATGTTCCATAACAAACTGATGAGTGCGACAAAGTAAAACCACAGTGGCGCTTTCGCCACTTCGATTGAATGGTAGGAGCCTGTCACTGCCATCTTCTCTTCTCCGTTTGACAAACCTTCTCGGCATTTCACCCGATTCGAGCCATAAAAAAGGGATGGTAAAACCATCCCTTAGCTCTGAGTTTAGCTCACAAACTTAGCCGTGAACGTGCAAACTCTCGATTAACGGCGACGGCGTTGCAGGCCGAATAGGGATAGTAAGGCTAAACCTAAGTATCCTAATGCACCACCATCATCCTTTGGCTTTGGCTCAGGTTTTGGTGGCTCAACCGGCGCTGGGTAGCTCAATGCCACAATCACAGGGTCATGGTCAGAGGCTGAGAAAGCATTCTCAGATTTGGCCAGTTCGCCAGAGAATTTTTTGCCGTATTCAAACAGGTTAGATTCAACCGAGTTGATATGCCAATCTTCGATATCCACTAAACGCTTGGCAAGACTAGTGTTTGCTAAGGCATGGTCTAGGTTACCTAACTCACCGTTATAGCTGTATGAGTAAGTACCAGCGCCATGGGCCTTGGTATTGAGGTTAATTAGGCCATAGCCCTTCTCAATCTTGCTACCTTGGCGCTCAAACACTTTGCCATCTAAGGTAGTCCATGAGGCCGTCATGATATCGCGCTCAGACTTGCTCGCATCGTAATCGGTCAGTACGCGGATTGGATCTTCCATACCGTAGGCATTCATATCACCAATCACCAGCAGATCGCCCTTAACGTCTTTTAAGGCTTCGCCGAGCACTTTAGCCGCCGATACACGGAAGGCGTTACACTTGCCCTGTTGATCGGCTGGATCGACTGACTCTTCGAAGTTAACCCAATCTTCTAAACAACCTGAACCTTTTGATTTCAGATGGTTAACAACAACTGTTAGGTTTTCATCATGGATCTTAAAGGTTTGCGCTAAGCTGTGACGTTGATAAGCATCGTTACCTGGGTTGGTCTCAGTTTTACCGTCTTTAGTGCGAGTCACACTGCCTGCAGTTGCGTGTTGCTCAGGGGTATCAATCGCACGAGCCGCACCCGCTAAGCTCACTTTGCCTGCGCGGTAGAGCATACCCACAGTAATGGCATCGCTACCGAAGTACTTACCGTCGTATTTATCTTCATCGGTGATTTCAACGAAACTATAAGCGTTTTCAGCAGTTTGCTTCTCGTTTAAGGCATCGACTAAGTTCTTAATCGCGCTCTTTTCACCAAAACCGTTGTTAGCGATTTCCATTAAACCGACGATATCGGCGTTCATGGCGGTAATCGCGCTGACGATTTTCGCACGTTGCAGCAGCATTTCTTCTTCGGTTAATGCGCCGCGGTTACTGCCCGATGGGTTAGTATCTCCGCCAACAACATCGTTAAAGAAGTTCAGCACGTTAAAGCTAGCAACACGGATATCGCCCTTAGTGGCCACACTTGGCGCGTCGGTTCTATCGTCACCGCGGATAAAGTCGCCAGCGGTAATAGTATTGGTTGCCACTAAACGGTAGGCGCCATAGCTGTAACCTATCACCCCTTCGAGGTTGGTCAGTTGGTCGCCCACACGGATATAACCGGTTTCGACGTTAAAGTCAGGGAAGTAAGGGATAACACCGTCGGCTGGCTTGTAGTCAGATTCGATAAACAGCTGATTTTCAAGGTTAGATTTAACTAACGCCGTCGCTTCTGGTGACAATGCTGGATAGAGCTGAGTCGGCTTCATCAACGGCGCCTTGTAAGACACCAGCATGTTATTACGACGGCCCGCATAATCGTAACTGAAGGTACGGCTGATCTTCAGATCGCTACCCGCATCCAGCTTCACGTTCATGCCTTCGTAGCGCTCTAATGCCTGCGCTAAGGTTTCGCCGTCGGCTACGTAGAATGGCGCAGCAGCAGGGACTTCGCCCTTAGCACCGACTTCGAATTTCTTATCGGCTTTAATATCGATTTGGGTTAGGCCGAAGTATTCCTTCACCTTACCCTGAACGCAGACTTCAACGCCTGGTTGAATCGCTTCTGGTGGATTCTCACCTAAAAACACGAACACACCGTCGGAGGTGTATGGCGAGTTATCGCCTTTCACTTCTTGGAGGTAGAAGCCTTTAAATAAGCTTTCGCCACGGGCGGTCACTACGCCGCGAACCGTCACTTCGGTTTCAGACTCGAATGCGCCTTCAGGTACATAAGGGCTGGATTCACCCGCACCTTGGACTTGATAAATAGGGACGATTTTCGCACCGCTACAGCTAAAGACAGGGGTTTCAGGCTCAGTCGCAGCTTCTAGCGAACCTAAACCGGTGAAGGTGTCCTTAGGTAATTGTTCCCACTGGGCAGGATTAAAAACAGTGTTGGCGACTAATGAATCGAGTTTACGCTGCAGGGTGACATCTAGGCCCCATCCTGTTGGCGTGGGCACATCTCCGATAATATCGACTACGGCACCATCTTTAACTAAGGCAACCGCATCACCACCGTTAAAACTTAAAGTACCCGAAAAACTATCGACACCTTGAGGCAGGGTAATGACTGCGCTTGAGTTTAAAATTACTTTCGTGGATTTTGGCGCAATACTTTGTCCATCTAATGCTTGCATATCTAAAGCATCAGTGGCGCCATCTTTATAACGAACGAGTTTATAACCCGCCAGATCAATTGCCGTATCACCGCTGTTATACAATTCGATAGCTTTGTTGTTCGAGCTACCTTCAACATATTCAGTGATCATCACATCAGCGCTTGCCATCATTGGCAAAGCTGCGGCCACAGCTAAAGAAATAGCCGTTAACTTATTAACATTATCCATATTATCAACCCCATTATTATAATATCGCCGCTAATTTTTATTAACGTGCGGGCGGATTATTCCAGAGTTGAAAAGCTAAAAAAAGAGGGGAAGATCCCACTATGCGCTCATAAGATATTGATGAAAATGAAATTTTACAACTCAAACTGTCTTGTATACAGAACAGTGATATAACACAAAAGTATTAAGCGGTAAGAAAACAATAAGTAAGATAAAGACATCACAGTGATATATCAGAGTGAAAACGAGCAAATAACAATCAAAAAATAAATGTGATATTTTGATGATATTTTTAAGAATGCCATACCGAATAAAATAGGCGTTTTCGATAATTTCAATTATGGCAATTTATTTAAAACTTAATTATTTGATCATTATTTTGAAATATTATTCGTCGTCAAAAGAATACGCCTTTATCCATCTTTTAAACGCTAATTCGATTTAAAAAGCCTAGCCCTTGGTCGTTTGCGAGATGCTGTAAAACGGTTAAACGAGTTGCCCCATGGTTTTATGTGTATCGCTTACAGCATTGCTTAGTCATTTCGACTGCAAAAAAATACCGCCCTAGGTGGGCGGTATTCTATGAGTGCAAAACTTAACCCGAGTTAAGCCGTTACACTGTAAATTACTTTTTAGCAGGCTCAGCAGCAGGAGCCGCTTGTGCTTTCTCAATTGATTTCAGTTCAACTTCAAAAATCAGGGTTGAGTTTGGTGGAATAGTACCAGTATCACGGTCGCCGTAAGCTAAGTTTGCAGGGATCACAAACTTGTACTTAGCGCCCACAGGCATTAACTGTACGCCTTCGGTCCAGCCTGGAATAACGCGGTTTAATGGGAACTTAGCCGTTTGACCACGTTTGTATGAGCTATCAAACTCAGTGCCGTCAAGCAGAGTACCTACGTAATCCACTTCTACAGTGTCTTCAGCCGCTGGCTTGTCACCAGAACCTGGTGTTAACACTTCGTATTGCAGACCCGATTCAGTGGTCACTACGCCAGGCTTAGCTTTGTTTTCCTCGAGGAACTTTTTACCGTCCTCGATGTTTTTCGCAGCAATGGCTTTAGCTTGTTCTGTGCGTTTGTCGTTTAACTTTTTGTCTAAACCTTGAAGAATGGTTTGCATTTCTTCTTCGGTTAATTTCAGTTGATCATTCAGACCGTTAGTAAAACCAGTCACGATCAGCGCACGGTCAACTGGCAGGCCTAATTCTTCTTGCTCTTTGATATGGCCAGACATATAACGACCGATTGAAGCGCCAACACTGTAGGCTTCTTTTTGTGCTTCAGTCGTTAATTCAACATTTGTGCTTGCATTTGTTGCTTTTTCTTCTTGATTACAAGCAGATAGGCCAATAACAGCCAATGCAACTAACGATAATTTATAAATCGATTTCATTAAAGCTTCCTCAGCATCCTCAAGCGGTTACAATAACCTAAGCGCGACAACTGTATACTAGTTACCTGGGTTATACCAACTAGATTCTGTTATGTGTTAACTGTGATTAATCTCACTCTACTGGACTAGAGACACCAACTTTAGGAGCAAGTTCATGAAGAAAACCCTACTGCTGGTATTTTGCACACTTTTTTTAGCGGCCTGTCAGCCCAAAGCCGATGATATTCGAGTGCTTTCACAGGAACCTTCATACAGCGCGAGCCTCTCTAGCGACGGTAATATCGCCATTGTCGCCACCCAAAGCCAAGGGGTGCAATGTTGGGACTTAACCACCCATAGCCTCAAGTACCAATGGGTACATGGCGACCTGAATACCGGCGTTACGGCCACCGCCATTTCCCCTAACGGCGAGTTCGCCGCCTCGTTAAGCCGCGATTCAGTTGCCCTATGGACAATAGCCGACGGCAAATCCCGCGGATGGTGGTCGCTGCCCGCCTCGGGTGAGAGTGTAGCGGTAGCTAACAATGGCGCCTTACTGATCGGTTTGAACGATGGCAGCGTGATGTCGCTCAATGCGGCCAAAACCGCATTGATAAAATTCTTAGGGCATAAGGAAAGAGTGAATACGGTTGCGCTTTCCGCCGATGGCCGTATTGCCCTCTCAGGCTCCAACGATATGCAGGCTATCCTGTGGCAGGCGCAAACTGGGCAGCCTATCCACACTTGGGATATAGGTAGCCGAGTAACTAAGGTCGCACTCAACGACAGCGGCACTTTAAGCTTTACCAATGGCAGTACCAATGAGGCGAACATTTGGGACAACACTAATGGTAAGCTATTAAATCAATTAGAGATTAAACGTCGGCAAATGACCTTCTCGGCTGTACGTTTCGCCAAGCAAGACACTCAGTTGCTCACAGGCACGCCCGCGCGCGAAGTCATACTCTGGCAACGCCAAACGGGTAAACCTATTGCTAAGTGGCAAATTGCGCTGACTAAAAACAGCCAAAACCGAGGAGCCGTTGTATACTCTGTGGCAATTCGAGATACCAATAAAGTGGTTAGTATCAGTAGCCAAGGCCTAGTTGAGACTTGGCAGGAGTAGAGGTTAGTCATGCAAGGCGTACAAGAACAGATTGAAGAGCTGCAAATGAAATTGGCTTTTCAAGAGCTCACGGTCGAAGAGTTAAACCAAGAGGTCATTAAGCTGAACCAGCTCATCGCCAATCAGCAACATCAAATTCAGTTATTGATTGGTAAGTTAAAGGCGATGGAGCCTAGCAATATTGCGACCCAAGCCGAAGAAACGCCACCGCCCCATTATTAATGTGATAACGGATAATGGGTAACAAAATCCGTTAACGACACTATGGCCACTAAATATCCAGGGAATGCGATGTTTAAAGATGAGATGTTACAAGCGCCCAGTCAGCCACTGCCAATCGCTTTGGTGGGTGAAGCCATTTTAAAAGAGCACGCCATTGAAGTACGCGACTTCGACACTGCCTTGAGTCAATTAGCTGAGCAGATGGCGCTGAGCATGGTGGCCGCCAAGGGCGTTGGTATTGCCGCACCGCAAGTGCACAGTCCACTAGCACTGTTTATCATGGCATCTCGGCCGAACGAGCGTTATCCCGATGCGCCGCTTATGGACCCTGTCGTGGTGGTTAATCCACAGATCTTGTCAGCCTCTGCGGAATTAGTTAGCGGTGAAGAAGGCTGCTTATCGGTTCCCGGACAAAGGTTTAGCATTTGGCGCCACCAGACGATTGTAGTGCGCTATCAAGATCTTGCAGGCCAATGGCAACAGACTGAGTTAACAGGTTTTATTGCTCGTATTTTCCAACACGAGTTTGATCATCTACAAGGGATCACTTTGCTAGAGCGTTCACAAATGCCGGAGCAAACAGTAATGTCGCAAGCAGGTAATCATCAGGCATGAATAGCACCTTCATTCACTCTTTAATCAAACCCACACTCAGCACGCTGATGCTCGCCGCGATCTTAGGCTCGAGCGGCTGTGCCTATAACAGTATTTTTATCAATTATCCGGCGCAAATTGCACCGATAAAACAAGAACTCAATACCGCAACGCCCATGGCGGATATCGAGAAATTAGCCAGCAATATCCAAGGTAACGATGGCCTACTCTACGCCCAAGAAGCGGGACGTGTAGCGCAGGTTGCCGGAGACTTTGCCAGCAGCCGTAAGTACTACCAGCAAGCGGTCGAGGCCTATATAGCCTTCGATGATAAAGCCAAGATTAGCGCCAGCGACATAGGCGCAACCGCCACAAGCTTAGTATTAAACGATAATGCCATCCCCTACCGTGGCCCAGGCTACGAGCGCATTATGCTGCACCAATATCAAGCCCTGAATTACCTGTTCAGCGGTGATTATCAAGGCGCCTTAGTGGAAGTTCGCCGCAGTAACGAGCTGCAAGGCTCTGAGCAGGAGCGTTATCAGAAGTCACAAAAATCCGTGCAGGCCATGGCCAATGGCACTATAGATGCCGAAATGAATAAGCTCGGCCAGGCCGCAGGCACGGTAACAAGCTCCTTCCTCAACGCCTACAGCTACTACACTACAGGGTTGCTTCACGAGGTATTAGGCGAGCCAAACGATGCCTTTATCGACTATCGTAAAGCGGCGCAAATCAGCCCGGATAACACTTATCTGCAACAGGATTTAGTGCGTCTTGCCAAGCAACTTGGCATGCCACAGTACGATGAGTTTAAAAAGCGCTGGGGCGATGCCAAGCTTCCCAAGGCGGGCGAAGGCCAAGTCATCCTAATGGTTGAAAAGGGCTTTGTACCTGAAAAACAAGCGCTCACAGTGCCCTTCACTATCCATGGCAACTGGCAAACAGTGTCTCTGGCCACCTATGGGCCGAACAATAGTGTTGTCGCCGAGACTCAAGTACAAGGCTTAGGTACAGTGCTGAAAACCGAGCCCATCGCCAATATCGATGCCTTAGCGATTAACGCACTCAAGGAAGATTTACCCGGCACCTTGGTACGACAAGTCGCGCGGGTGTATGCCAAATCGGAAATGGCCTATCAGGTCGAAAAAAGCGGTAAGCCCGGCAACAATGCCGCCGATATTGGCAGTATCGCCATGCAGATTTTTAACGTGGTCAGCGAACAGGCGGATCGCCGCAGTTGGTTGACCCTGCCAAAACAGGCGCAAATTGGCAGACGTTACCTCAATCCCGGGGAATACACGCTGCAGTTGGACAAGGCACCACCGGCCAAAATTGAAGTTGCCGCAGGCAAGACCACCTTGGTCTGGGCAATTGATACTGGTAATTACACCCGAATTTATTCAATAATCATTTAACCTAGCGGTGAATGTTTGAATAAAACGAGTGTCATTAAGTTTTTACAATCACAAAATGGAACTGACTATGAAACAATTTAAACTGATTTTTGTGCTGGCTGCCGTAATGGGTCTGGCTGCATGTCAATCGAAAGTCGAGTATGGCGATGCCACAGAAGTGGAAACCGTTAACGAAAACTTTGGCTCAACGGATCTGCAAGCCATCGCCGCTAAGATGGTCGATAGCATGATGACTTTCCCACCTATCGTGGCCATGACGGCGAACAACCGCCCAATTTTGTTTGTCGATAGCATCAAAAACAAAACCTCTGAGCATATCGATACAGAGTCAGTAACCGACTCTATCAGCAACAAGTTACTGCGCTCAGGTAAGTTCCGTTTTATCGACATGACAAAAGTAGATTCAGTTCGTAAGCAACTGGATTACCAAAACAATACCGGTATGGTTGACCCATCAACCGCCATCAAGTTTGGCCGTCAAATCGGCGCCCAATACATGCTGTATGGCAACCTGTCTAGCATCGTTAAGCAAGATGGCAGCACCAAAGACGTTTACTACAAGATGACTATGCGTCTGATGGACTTAGAAACAGGCCTGATCGAATGGTCTGACGAAAAAGAAATCCGTAAGACTAAGTCTAAGTCTTTCTTAGGCATGTAATCCCGCTAAGCCCCATGGGCTAAAGCCGAAATACTCAAAAAAAGCCAGCATTTTCGCTGGCTTTTTTTTACATTTTTAACATTGGTTATCCCTGCTAAATAAGGTAGTGTACTCGGCCAAAATACCCAGCATGGGTGCTGCTTTCAAATGGGGATAAGTTTGCTAGGCCACAGAGCCTAAACTGACCAGCCTGCGCCGCATCCAAGCCATAAATAAAGTAAATCGTTGAAGGATTGAAGTCGTGAATTTGTTCAAAGCCAGCCTAGTTGCCATCACCTGCTCGGCACTCATGTCGTGCGCCGTCCAAAGTCCGTTAAATACGGGCCCAAGGGATGCAAGCCCCTATATCAGCCAATATCAGGCGAGCTTACGTTCACAGGTGATTTCGAATGTGCATTATGAGCTGGATTTTCAACTGACTGGCGACACTGAGTTTAGCGCAACGACTAAGGTCAACTTCAATCTCAGCGAAGTGCCCAAGCAACTGAGCCTCGATTTGAACAAGGCACAAATTAAGCGCTTTTTGATCAACGGCACAGCGGTTTACCCCAACTACAACGGCGCCTATATCAGCCTGAATACTCGTTTGCTGTCCTCGGGTGACAACACCATTGAAGTGCAATTTACTCGCCCCCACAGCACCAACGGTGAAGGCTTACACCGTTTCCAAGACCCAGTCGATGGCAAGGTCTACCTGTATTCGCATTTTGAGCCTGCCGCTGCGCAACAAATGTTTGCGGTGTTCGACCAACCCGACTTGAAAGCCAACTATAAAATCAGCGTAACCGCGCCGAAGGACTGGCAAGTGATCAGCACCATGCGCGAGTCCTCAGTCACACCAGCTGGGGCCATGAATCGTTGGGAGTTTCCTGAAACGCCTAAGTTAAGCCCTTATAACTTCTCGATGCATGCTGGTCCGTACCATATGTGGCAGGACAACACTGGCCGCTATCCGATGCGTCTGTTCGCGCGCCAATCGGTGGCTAACCAAGTCACGCCTGAAGATTGGTTTACCTATACCAAACAAGGCTTAACCTTCTTTGATGCCTATTTCGGTATTCCTTATCCCTTTAAAAAGTACGACCAACTTTTAGTGCCTGATTTCCTCTACGGCGCAATGGAAAACGCTGGCGCCATCACTTTCGCCGAAGATCGTTTCCTCCACAAAGCGGCTATGACCGCAGAGCAAAAACAAAGCTTAGCCGGCGTTATCATGCATGAAATGGCTCACCAGTGGTTTGGCGATCTGGTCACCATGAAGTGGTGGAATGGTTTGTGGCTAAACGAGAGTTTTGCTTCCTTTATGGGTACGCTCGCGACCCAAGAGACCACCGAGTTCACCAATGCCTGGCGCAGTTTTTACGCCCAAGGCAAGCAACGCGCCTATGAGCAAGACAGCCTAGTGACCACGCATCCTATCGAAGTACCCGTGGCGACCACACAAAACGCCTTCGATAATATCGATGCCATCACCTATCAAAAAGGCGCCTCGACCCTCAAGCAGTTGCGCCATTTACTCGGCGATCTGGTGTTCCAGCGCGGTGTGAGTAACTACTTAAAGCAATACAGCTATCAAAATGCCGAGCTAGATGACTTTATCAATAGCCTAGCTAAATCGGCGGGCCGTGACTTAAGCGCCTGGACGAAAGACTGGCTCTACAGCGCTGGAGTTAACACTATTAAGGCCGAATACCGCTGTGACGGTAATCGCATCAGCGATTTTAGCCTGTTGCAGTATCCTGCAAGCAGCGAGTTGCCGACACTCAGGGAGCAAAAAGTCCAAATCGCCCTGTTCACTAAGGGACGTTTCGATTTAAGACATGAGACTACGGTCGCCGTCACCTACAAGGGTGAGCGCACCGAGGTGAAGCAATTAGTCGGTGAGCGTTGTCCAGATTTGGTTTACCCCAACTACGATGACTGGGGCTTTGTGAAAGTACAACTCGATGACAAATCCTTCGACACCGCGAAGCAACAGTTAAGCCGTGTTACAGATCCGCTGCTGCGTTCTATGCTGTGGCAAAGCCTGTGGGACAGTGTGCGTGAAGGCAACCTGAGCCTAGATCAATACTTAAGCACAGTATTCGTCAACGCCCCTGCGGAGAATGACTACACTGTGGTCGGCCAGATTATTTCGAGCTTGCTACGCAGTAAAGAATACCTCGCGCAAATCGCGCCGATTCAGCAAAACTATGCTGAAAATGCGGTCAAAGGCTTAGCGCAAATGAGCCTTCGTAAGACCATGGAGAGTCGAGGCGACAATGACTTCCAGCGCCGCTGGTTCAATGCCTATATCCAGTTGGCTGGCGATCGCGACAGTCTGCGTCACTTAGCGCAATTGCTGGATGGCACTACCAAAATCAAGGGCTTAACTTTAGACCAAGATCTACGCTGGGCTATCATTACTCAGCTGAATCGCTACGACTTCCCGAATGCGCAGCAACGTATTACCCAGGAAGCCGCTCGCGATAACTCAGATTCGGGAGAAAAAGCCGCATTGGCAGCCCAAGTTATCCGCCCAGAAGCGGCCGCAAAACGTCGCTGGTTGAGTAAAGTCCACGCCGACGCCCTGCCGTTTGCTAAACAGCGCATCATTATGGAAAACCTCTATCCTGCGGAGCAAAAACTCTTAAACGCAGCCACCGCCGAAGAGCGCCTCGCCAACTTAGGGGATATGGATAAAAAAGGCCCAGTATTTATGCGTAGCTACAGCCGTAACTTGATCCCAACCGACTGTAACTACACAAGTATTGCCGCCTTGGATAAAGTGCTGGATAGCCAAACTGGATTATCGAATCTTGCCCGCCGCACCCTGTTAGAGACTCGCCAAGCCGAGCAGCGCTGTGTACTGATTAAGAATAAAATGACCCATTGATAAATCGGTTCATCATTCACTAAAAAGAGGCTCATGGGAGCCTCTTTTTTATGCGTCCATCTTACTTTTTATTGGATAAGTTTTGGTAAAACGTCAGCAAATCCTCAAAGGCCAAAGGTTTCGCATAAAAATACCCTTGATGTTGATATACCCCTTTGGCGGCCAAATACTCCACCTGCGCTTGGGTTTCGACGCCTTCGGCCACCATATCCATCTGTGACTCACGGCCAAAGGCGATAATGGCATCGAGTACAGCGCCCTTTAAGTCCTGCGTGCCTATGGTGTCAGTAAACATCTTATCGATTTTGATGCTGTTAATCCCAAGGCGCTGCAAATAACTAAAACCACCAAAGCCTGTGCCAAAGTCGTCCAGTTTAAAGTCATGGCACAGGGGGGTGACCGCCTTCATTTCGGCCAAGGCTAATTCGAATTGAGTGATGGGTTTGCGCTCGGTCAACTCGAAGGAAATACGCTTAGCTCTAGGATCGGGGTGAGACGAAAACCATTGACTGAGTAAACCCGATTCTAAATGTTGGGCGACAATATTAACGCTGACCCAGCCCTTAAGCTGAGGCAAGTCCTGATATACCTGCTCCAAAATCAGATCGGTGATCGGCAGGATTAATCCCGAATCTTCGGCATAGGGAATAAACTGATTCGGCTGAACGAGCACGCCATCGAACCTTCGCCAACGGACTAACATTTCCTGACCGACCACCTCGCCGCTGCGACAATCGATAATAGGTTGATAGTAAGGAATAAACTCTTTACGACTAATGCCCTTTTGGATCAGAATTCCCATAGACACCCGAGCCGATTGCCAATTCCAATAAAAAATCACCGCTAAAAAGGCCACAATAAGCGCAGAGATAAACAATACAATCCCAACCCGAGAAGCCTCCCGCCAATAAAGCTCATCCCCCGCTCTCAAGGTCAAAGTCACATCTAATACGCTGATATAACGCGAATCTTCGATAAAGGTTTGGGTTTGCAGTAAATCTTCAACGCCTCGCTCGAGGGAGGAAAGACCTTGGTAACCAATCATTAATTGGTAACAACCATGGCACAGAGTAGATAGGGTTTCGTTATAGACAGAGCTATTAGTGAGCACCACTAACCTCTGCTCACCAAGATGAAAAATATAAGCGATGCTGCGGGCTCTATCATTGGCGACGACTGTGGTGGCAATATCCACCAATTGCGAATCGATAAATAGGCTGCGAAATCGGTCAAACTGATAATGCACAGGCGGGCCAATATTGGAGCATTGCCGACCATCGGCGAGTTCGAGTTGAATAAAGCGTACGATTGCGGGGCTCAGTGAGGGGCTATTCAGTAGGGCAATATCCTCTGAATCACAACTAAAAGATAACTCGACAAACGCCTGCTCAACACTGCGCTGCTCAAAACCATCTAAACCACTCGCAAAATCGGTGGCAATATTATCGAGATCTTGGGTAAATCTTTTCTCCATGCTGTAAGACGTTAACCAAGGTTGCAGTGCGCTCGCCAGCAGGATAGGCAAAATAAATAACAGGCTTGTATGTAGCCAAGGATTTAAGCACCAGCGCGGAAAATTCCATTTCATATAGGTCACTCATTGTATTAATCGGTGCTGTTTGCACTAACTGATCGTTCCCTCAGCGTATGCTCCATAGCGACTAAAAGCTGTGCAATAAATCAAATTCGTCATGTTAGCGGTATAAACTCCTATAAAAGCAATTAGCTAACTCAATTGACTATTTGCCGAGATTACACTCACAGCGCCATGAATTCCAATTTCAACCGTCATAAAAAGAGTGACTTATCTATTCATGCTTTCACACTTTCAGCCGCTATACTCTATTAACGTTAGACAGCTAACGGAATTTAAAGGAATTACATATGAGATCAACACTCAAAACCCGCTTACTCTTTAGTAGTCTCTTCGCCGTTCTCATTACTGTCGCAGTGCTGGTAAGCATTTCAAGTTACTTCATTAGAAATAATGCCTTAGAAAACACTCAACATGAAATTGACCAACTGGCGAACACCTTTGCCGAAGGGATTGGACTGTGGATGCAAGATAGAAAAATGGCCATCACCAGTCTTAAAAAGACCATAGAGGCCGATCCCAGTGTGCAGATCACCCCTTATTTATTACAAGCCCATAATGGTATGGGATTCGCGCTGACCTATTTTGGAGATGAACAAGGCAACATGTATCGCCAAGATCCTGCGCTTAACGTCGCTAACTATGACCCCAGAATTCGTCCTTGGTATATGGATGCCAAAGCCGCCAATGCCATTGTGATGACGGCCCCCTATGTCAGCGCCACCTTAAAAAAACAAGTAGTGACCATTGCCGAACCTGTGATGGTCTCGGGTAGCCTATTCGGGGTGGCAGCAGCTAACCTCACCATAGATCAACTCACAGATGCGGTGCAGCGCCTTCAAGTGCCAGGCAAAGGCTACACCATCATGGTGGACAAGACAGGGCTTATCATTAGCCATCCTAAAAGCCAGCTCAATAACGAACAACTCAATAAAATCGATAACAGTTTTACCCCGAGCTGGTTATCTCAACGTGCCAACGCCAATACCCTAGAAGAGCGCGAACTCGATGGCGAGACCCAACTTATTTATGTTGCAGCTGTGCCATCCACCGATTGGGAATTGGTTTTCGTAATGAATAAAGACGAAATCATGTCGCAGGCCACCACACTCGCCTGGTGGATGTCCGCCGTCGGTGCTGGCTTACTGGTGATTTTCGGCTTAGTTCTAGTCGCCATCTTCAAGATCCAATTTAAAGACTTAGAACGCGTTGCCTTGGCACTCAATGATATTGCCGAAGGGGATGGTGACCTGACGGTGAGAATTCACACCGCCAACAGCCACGACGAGATTGGCATCTTAGCCTCGGGCTTTAACCGCTTCGTCGAGCGTCTGCACGGCATGATCTCAAGAATGCACAAGATTGCAGGCCAACTGGAATATCAAGCTCAAGGCAGTAGCGCCTCGGCCACAGATAATAGCCAGCGCATCGCCGTACAGCAGGACGAAGTGACTATGGTAGCCACCGCTGTGACTGAAATGGCCAGTGCCACCGAAGAGATTGCCAGCAATGCCGAACACACAGCGCAAACGGCGCAAGATGCGGTTGGTCTGTCGAACCACGGCCAAAAACAAGTGATGCAGAGTCAACAATCAATCCGTAACTTAGCCAACGAGGTCGAAACTGCGGGCCGTATTATCAGCGAGTTAAACGAACACTCGCAGAAAATTAATAGCATCCTGCTCACCATCAGTGGCATTGCCGAACAAACCAACTTACTGGCGCTGAACGCCGCCATTGAAGCCGCCCGCGCTGGTGAGCAAGGTCGTGGCTTTGCCGTCGTAGCCGACGAAGTACGCGTGTTGTCGCAGCGCACTCACTCCTCGACCCAAGAAATTCAAGCCATGATCGAAACCTTACAGCAAACTGCGGGTAAGGCGGTTAAATCTATGACTCAAAGTCATGATATGGCTGAAACCAGTGTCGCCGACGCTAACTCGGCCAGTGAGAGCCTGCTACAGATCAGCAAAGCTATTAATGAGATCTCGGATATGGCGAGCCAAATTGCCACGGCCGCAGAGGAGCAAACCTCGGTCACCAGCGAAATTAACCGGAATACAGAATCGATTCGTGAGGTCTCTGAAAACCTCTCTATCGAAGCACAAAGCTCTATGGTTCAGGCGCAGGAATTGGCTCACTTAGCCGCCTCGCTGCAACAGGAAGTTGGCCGCTTTAAGCTATAAATGCAGCAACGGCTTATGCCGTAACGCATAGCAACACTATAAAAAATCCCCGATAATCTTAAACTTATCGGGGATTTTTATTTATGCTAAAACTATCTCTTAAACACTTAGAGATGATGCGGGCTCAAGGATTCAAAATAGCTGGTCTTTAAGCCTTGATAGCCCATTTCAACCCGATTCCCCCCATTACGCTTCGCCTTATACATCGCCGAATCGGCGCAGGACAGCAGCTGTTTTTCATCCTTACCGTGTTCGGGATAAAGGGCAATGCCTATGCTGGGCAAAATATGGATCTGTTGATTGACTAATTCGAAGGGGTGATTAAGCACTTCAAGAATTTTTTGGGCAACGAACAGGGTATTCTGCGCCGAATCGACACGCTCCAATAGGATCACAAACTCATCGCCTCCAAAACGAGCAACCGTATCAGAGTTTCTGACGCAGCCCAAAATCCGCTGGGCGGTGATTTGCAGTAACAGGTCGCCCACACCATGGCCATAGGTATCATTCACCCATTTAAACTTGTCTAAGTCTAAATAGAGTAAGGAGAAATAGCTCGACTCACGATTTGCGCGTGATAGCGCCTTCTGGAATCTGTCATAAAACAACTCACGATTTGGCAAATGGGTAAGTTGGTCATAAAGCGCAATATGCTCTAAACGCGCCAACATCTGCCGCCGCTCAATCGCGAAGGCGATTTGGGTCGACACAAATTCTACCAGCTCGCAATCTTGCTTAGTGTAGGCCCGAGAATCCGGGGTGCTATGCATGATCAGCGCGCCAATTATGCCCTTTTGTAGCTTTAGCGGGACCCCAAGCCAGCTAATAGGTTGATTTTGAAAATCTTGCTCCTGAGCATGGGAAACTGGCATGGCAACCGGACAAATCAGCAGTGACTCGGCGCTTTGGATCACTTGTTCGGTAAACAGATCGAAGCTGGCACACTGCGCCCGATTCTGCTCGCCAACCCAAACACGATAAGGAAAATCCAGATCATTAAGATCTTGATCATAAAGCGCAATGGCAAAATTCGCCGCCGGTAATAACTTGGCCATGATCTGATGAATATGCCGATACAGGGCTAAGAGATCTTCAGCCACATGCACGGCTTCTGAAATTTCATAGAGCGCGGCTTGGCGCCGCTCGGCAATTTTATTCTTAGTGATATCACGAGCCACGGCAATCCGCTGCTGACGGTCCTCGGACCAACGGGCGGACCAAAGAATATCGACGAGTGTACCGTCTTTTCGTACATAACGGTTTTCAAAGTCGAGCTTAAAACGCCCTTCCATTATGTCATTGGCTGCGGCGAGAGTCCGTTCCCTGTCCGGTGGATAGACAAGATCTAACATCTGCATGCCGAGCATTTCGTCCGGGGTATAACCAAAAATACGTTCGGCCCCCGCACTGACAAACTCAAAGTGCCCCGTTTTATCGACGACACAGATGGCATCCAATAGCAGATCAACAAATTGGCTTAGGGAAGTATAACCATCGTTTTTCACACAACTCTCCAACCATGCCTGCGGCTCATATACATCTTCATACTGAGTCAATTTATCCCCAGTCGTTAAAGCTCTCACCACACAATAACATACTATTAGAGTAGGTTAATTATTATGACAGTTCCATGCGGCCTTAAACACTAAGCCAAGCACTGTAAGTTGTGGGCAAAAGCGATTTGACCTATATAAAGGGATTTGAGCACAATACTCACATAAAGCGGCGATGATAAGCCCGCAACGCTGTTTTATCCATTGAATATCAGGTAATAAGCTTAACTAGGAGCATTTTTGGCGTCACTCAAGTCCCCTTCCCATAGCGCGCGACATTTACGTCTCGGGCTTGCCATGTGGTCGCATAACCACTGGCAAGAAAGTGTTTATGGTTCAAGCACTAAACAGGCAGACAGACTTGCTCGCTATGCCAGTATCTTCAACACAGTGGAAGGTAACACCAGCTTTTACGCGACGCCAAATGCCCATACTGTGATGAATTGGCACAGTGCCACCCCTGATGATTTTCGCTTTACCTTCAAACTGCCACAGACCATCACCCATCAAAGACAGTTGCAGGATTGTCAGCAAGAGTTATTGGCTTTCTTCCAAGTGATGTCACCCTTGGTCGAAAAAACCGGTTTGTGGAAAATTCAGCTCCCCGCCGCCTTCGGCCCCGAACAATTGCCTGCATTAGCACGTTTTTTTGATCTTTTACCGCAAGGTTTAACTTATGGCGTAGAGGTTCGCCATTTAGCATTTTTTGCCAAGGGAGACGCCGAGCGCGCGCTAAATCGCCTGCTGATGGACAGACAAGTCAATCGCATCATCATGGACAGTCGGCCGCTATTTGCCCTGCCGCCCGCCAACGAGGCGATTATCGATGCCCATAAGAAAAAGCCTCAGGTGCCCGTTCACGCTATCGCGACCGCCCATACGCCCGTGGTGCGTTTTATTGGCCAAACGGATGGCACGATTGAAGCCTTAGCGGCGAGCAACGAGAGATTGCAGGTGAAGAATAACGATAGCTTTTTTAACAATTGGTTGCGGCAACTCGCACTGTGGATAAAAGAGGGTCGCGAGCCTTATCTCTTTATCCATACGCCCGATAACCAAACCGCGCCCGAATTAGCGGTACGTTTATACCAGCAGTTGCAGCAACAGTTGGCCGATGAGGTCAGCTTACCTACGATTCAGTTGCATAAGGCCTTGGCACAATCCACAGCGCAGATGCAACTGACCTGGTAAAGGGTATTGAGCTTAACCCCAGAGCACGTTAGCCAAGATAAACACCAAGGCCGATAAGAGCATGGTAATCGGCAGTGTCAGCACCCAAGCCAATAAAATCTGCTTAATGGTTTGGCTTTGTAAGCCTGAACGATTGGCCACCATAGTGCCCGCCACCGCCGATGACAGAATATGGGTGGTTGAAACGGGCATGCCCGTCACGCTGGCGATCCCAATCGATGCCGCCGCCGTCACCTGCGCCGCAATTCCTTGGCTGTAGGTCATCCCCGAGGAGCCTATCTTCTCACCCACCGTATAAACAATGCGGCGCCAACCCACTAAGGTGCCACAGCCCAAGGCCGTGGCAATCGCCACTATCACCCACAAAGGCGCGTATTCGGTCGGCTTAGTTAAATCCTTACGCCATTTATTGAGTGAGGTTAACTCCTTGGCGGGTAAGTCTAATTTTGCCACTTTGCGCGCAGTATCATCAATGCAAAGCAGTAAGCGTCGCACTTCACGTCGCTCCGCGACACTCATCTCTTGAAAACTGCTGGCCTTATCTAAACGGCGATCGAGCAGCGACATGGCTGGTAACACGGTTTGTGCCGAGCAGTGGCTCAGTAAAGTGTCTGTCACATTCACTTGGGCTTTAACATCCACGAGATCGCTAATCACAGCTTGATTGCGGCTATATATCGCCATAATGCGACGGTTAGCATCTTGCGTTCTCGCCAAATCGTAGGATTGGCTGCTCATGTCGAGGGCAAAATACGCCGGCGCCATACAGATCAGCACCAGCATCACTAAGCCAATGCCCTTCTGGCCATCGTTGGAACCGTGGGCGAAGCTCACCCCCATGGCCGAGGCTATCAGGCTGACGCGCGCCCAGAACGGCGGATGGCGTTTACCATTAATTTGAAATTGCTCATCTGGGGTGCGGTGGATCTTGTGTTTTTGCCACACGAACTTCATTAGTAACAACAGTATCCCCGCCAGCACAAACCCGAGCGTGGGCGAGATGATCAGCGACAGCATGATCTGCGTGGCTTTGGTAAGGTTGATACCATGCAGTACAGGTTCATTGTGTATCCAAGCGAATGCGCCACCAACACCCATAATCGAGCCAATCAGGGTATGGGAACTGGAGGCCGGAATGCCAAAATACCAGGTGCCTAAGTTCCAAATAATGGCCGAGAAGAGTAGCGAGAACACCATCAACAACCCTTGGGTTGAGTCCATTCCCAGTAAAGAATCGACGGGCAAGAGATGCACTATGGCATAGGCCACGCCAAGTCCACCGAGCAGCACTCCAGCAAAGTTGAACAGGGCTGAAGAAATCACCGCGAGGTTGGCAGGCATTGCCTTGGTGTAGATGACTGTGGCAACAGCATTGGCGGTATCGTGGAAACCATTGATAAATTCGTAGGCCAGCACAAATAATACCGCCAGCACTAAAGCTACCGACCAACCCAGGCCGATAGAAGACAATATCTCAAACATGAATCGCTAACCTATTACGAGGACGCCACAGATTACGCCTAAGGTTGGCCTCTTTGACAGTGAAAAATTATTTAGATTTGCAAAAAGTGAATCAGTCCTCAATAACTCCGAGTCAGGCTTGCATTTAACAAATCCGCTAAAACAAAAACGCCAGCACAGGGCTGGCGTTTTAAGATTTAAGACTGAGTCACGGCTTACTGCAGATGACCAGCGTTATGCAGCTCACGCTCGTTCACTGGTGGTGGTGTCCACTGGTACATCCAAGTTTCAGTTAACGGCTGACCGTCGACCTCTAAGTAAACTCTGAGGTTAATCGGCTCAACGCTGTCTTCTGGTGGCACTAGGTCAAACATAGCGCGGTAACCGTTGATCGCATGTTGTGGGCGAGCAGATTCGATTTCGACACGACCCTGAGAGGTCGAAATCACCGCCTTCACTTGGGTATCTTTACCCAGCATAGGTAAGGAACCACCAGCAAAATCAATCACAAAGCGCTTGCTATAGTACTTACGCTTTTGACCAACCACACCACCAATACCGGTAAAGGTATCGACTACGCGGGCACGGGGTGACTGAACGGGTGGAATACCGCCCCAGTACATGTTGTAGCTGTAGAGTAGTTCTTGACCTGGCTGAATAGGCTCAGCAGGATTCCAAAACGCCACGATATTGTCGAAGGTTTCATCCAGCGTTGGAATTTCCACTAACTGCACCGAACCTTTACCCCAGTTACCCGTTGGCTCGATCCACAGGCTTGGGCGCTTCTCGTAGAACACACCATCATCTTGATAATGGTCGAAATTACGGTCGCGCTGCATTAAACCAAAGCCCTTTGGATTCTCATCGCTATAGGCATTGAAACGCAGGTTGCTTGGGTTGCCCAGCGGACGCCAAATCCATTCACCGTTACCCGTGTGCATGGCAAGACCGTCTGAATCGTGGATCTCTTGGCGCCAGTCGTAACCGGTGCGACGATCGTTTTCACCCACCATGTACATACTGGTCAGTGGCGCAACGCCTAAACGTTCGATGGCCTTACGCGGGTAAATCGCCGCATCGACCTTCATTTTTAAACGTTCACCCGGCTCGATATCGAAACGGTAAGCCCCTGTTACACTTGGTGAATCTAACAGAGCGTACACAGTCGCAATATTAGAGCCCGGTTGTGGTTTCTCTAACCAGAAACGGGTAAACATAGGGAATTCTTCAGGTTTAGGCAGCGCAGTGTCTACCGCTAAACCACGGGCAGATAGACCATATTGCATTTCCTGACCTACGGCGCGGAAGTAGCTGGCACCTAAGAAGGCGACCACGTCACGCTGCCAGTCAGTGTTGAACTGCATTCTAAACCCAGCAAAGCCTAAGTCTTTCGGTAGTTGGCTACCCTTTACCTTAGATTTGCCGTAATCGAACATAGAAGACGAATATTCGATAAGCTTTGCCTTGCCATTCTCCAATTGGTAAATATGCACAGGCGTATCGAAGTACAGGCCTAAGTGGAATAACTCGGCGCGAAACTCCGAATCATCCTCACGCCACAAGGCAGCTTTTTTCTTGAAATGGAACTGCTGGTAATCATCCCAGCTCATGCCCTGTAAGCTTTTTGGCAACTCGCCCTTATGGCTCACATAGGACTCAGTCGCCAGCGTATGGGCATAGCCTTTCAACCAAGCGTAGCTAAACTCTTCTTCCTGCGGTGCACTCGCCTTACCCGCTGCACAAGCAGATAAGCTTAACAACACGCTGCAAGTGAGTAGCACACTGCCGACCATGCGTTGTAAACGGCTACGGGTAGACTGAGCTTCCACCGACGGCATCACCATCGGCTCACGATTTAAATGTCTTTGTTCGGGAAATAAATTGGGTTGCATAAGCAGACTCTGATTTGGTGTAACTTCCTGACACTTCTCTGCAAAAGTAAACAATATTGCAGTGACTGCCCTGTGGAGAACTGTTGATGACAGTGATAACCATACCTCTATCTCCATCAGTTCGCCAGAATCTAACATAATTTCGACGCAATGGAATATGTCACAGTGACAATATTCAATACTGACGCCAGTTTATGAAAATAGTATTAAAAAGGGCTGCAAAATGCAGCCCTTAGCAGTCATAAAACCAATGAGGTTAAGAGTTTGTATCCAGCACTGTTTTGCGTTTGTTATGGGCAATAATCAAGGCCACTAAACACACCACGCCGACCGCAATCCCCACGGGTTGGCTCAGAGATTGAGGCAAACCTAAACCAATACCCGCCGTCATGATGTAAGAGATGGTCACACAGGTTCCGGCAATCGCAGGCAAACTCACAATCCAATGGAAGCTGCCTCTATCGAACAGGTACTTAGTCGCCAACCACAGCACGCTTGTCGATAACAGCATGTTTGAGAAAGCGAAATAACGCCAGATCAAGGAGAAGTCGATCTTAGTCATAAAGTAAGCGATTGTCAGGATGGGCGCCGCCACCAGTAAACGGTTACGCATACTCTGTGGGATATTAAAGGCGTCGATAATGGTGAGACGCAGCGATCTAAATGCAGTATCACCCGAGGTAATCGGGAATACCGCCACCGCAATAATTGCCATCACACCGCCTAATACACCGAGATAACTAGTCGCCACCTGGTTAACCACTAGGCCTGGACCACCTTGGTCGAGTAAGCTCTTAAGCTCAACATAACCACCTGGGAAGGCCGCAATACCCGCAGTCGCCCACACACAAGCCACAACACCTTCAGCCACCATAGCGCCATAGTAAACGGGGCGAACGTATTTCTCGTTGGTCAGGCAGCGCGCCATGATAGGTGCTTGAGTCGAGTGGAAACCACTGATAGCACCACAGGTAATAGTCACGAACAGCAATGGCCAAATCGGTAAACCGTCTGGGTTTGGCTCGAGCAACTCATTGTTGTAATGGCTGTGGTTGAAGTAAGCGAACACATCGCCCATTTCGGGTAACTGTGGCGCGCTGATAAGTAGAGCAACCGCAATCGAGGTGGTCATAACGATCATCAACAGACCAAAAGCGGGATATAGCTTAGTGATGATCTTATCGATTGGCAGCATAGTGGCTAAGAAGTAATAAGCCAAAATCACCAACACCCAGAAGGTGTTATTGCCAAAAATGGTGTCTTTAAAATAGTCGAGGTTACTTAACAGACCCGCAGGGCTCATGATAAACACCACGCCCACGAAGAACAGTAACATCGCAGTAAACAGCAGCATCACGCCTTTAAAGTAGACATTAAAGTAGTGACCGGCGATTTCTGGCAGGCTCTTACCATCTTCTTTAATGCTTAACACGCCAGAGAAATAGTCGTGTACCGCGCCGCCAATAATGTTACCCAACACAATCCAGAGTAACGCCACTGGGCCATATAAAGCCCCTAGGATAGGACCAAAAATCGGCCCGACTCCAGCAACGTTTAAGAATTGGATCAAAAACGCTTTGGCTGGGTGAACGGGCACATAGTCCACACCATCTTCGAATCTTGCTTGGGGTGTTTGCGCTTTAGGATCGATCCCAGCTTGGCGCTCAACAAATGGGCTATAAAACTTGTATGCCAGCACTAAGAGCGCAAGACATAAGAAGAAAATAAACATTATTTAATTATCCATACTTTAGTAGGAGGTGATTAAATGGAGAGTTTCATTGAGTTAGCCAATGAGGTCAAGCCATCACGTACTAGACTAAAGTCGGGTTGATAAATCTAAATTTACGATAAAATACGTATATCTAAATAGATTTCTTAAATAATATTCTCCTAAAAATAAGCCAAAACCGCAGGAAAAGCGTTTTAAACTATTGGCTAGCGTGACTGTTTAGTCATCATCCCAGTACAAACTCAAACAAGGGCGCCGCATCATCCTCTTCTTGAATTAGCCTGTCCATCTTTACAAATCCATGGCGCAGCAACACTCGCTGAGACGCCACATTATGCTGAGCCACATGGGCAAAGAGCGGCCTTGAATTCACTAAAGGCAAAAACGCGCTTAAGGTCAGCGTTGCTACCCCACGCCCCCAAAATGCACGGTCAATCCAGTAGCCAATCATCGCCTGACCATCCATATGCCAATGGCCAATATTGCCAACGAGCAAGCCATCGACTTCTATCCCCCGTGCTAGCACCGATGCCTGCCCGAGGATATTTTGCTGCCAATGAAGGTAAAACGCCTCACGTTCCCGCGAGGGAAATTGTGCCAATTGGGAAGCTATCGGATCCTGCTGGTGGGTGAAGATCAACTCCAGATCGTCTTGCCCTATGGGTCTCAATGTCACATTCGATACCCGTGTTTGCTTGTCCATCCTATATCCCTATTCGATTTAATTGAGTGTCACTAGATTTCGATATTCGCCGCCAGCTAAAAAAAATGGGCGCATAACCCAGCAGAGGTTAGCGCCCTAAGAGGCAAAACAACATCGCTTAAACAAACAAAATCGCAATAAGGTGGAGAGGATTAACGCAAACTCAGCACATCACTCTCGAACACTAACTAAAAATAACCGCAAATACAGGCGCGCCCAGCACCATGGCAATCCCGATAAAAATCATGGTTAAACTGGCAATAACCCCCTCTTGCTGACCTAACTCACTGGCTTTAGCAGCGCCCGCACCGTGGGCCGAGGCGCCCAAGGCCACGCCTTTACCTAAAGACGTACGAATGTGCATCAGCTTGAACAGCGGCTCGCACACTAACATGCCGATAATGCCGGTGATGAGCACCATCATGGCGGTCAGTTCTGGCACTCCGCCAAAGGCACTTGTCGCCTCCATCGCAAAGGGCGTAGATACCGAACGCACCAACAAGCTCTTCGACAGTTCCACCGGCAGCGGCACAAATTTTACTAACAGCCAGCTAGAAACCATACCCAGCAACAGTCCCGCTATCACCCCAAGGGCAATGGTCAACGGATATTGGCGAATGAGTTTGCGCTCCCGATAAATCGGTAAGGCAAATGCGATCGTCGCCGGAGCCAACATTGCCATTAACCAATGGGTGTATTCAAAATAAGTGGGCAGTGGAATATCGAGATTAAACACTAAGAGCGTTATCACCACAGGCGCGAGCACAATCGGCGCCAACCACCAGACACGGTGGAGCCTGTATAAACGCTTAGCCGCAAAGTAACAGAACAGCGTTAATAACAAGCTGATAAGCGCTAATCCCGTCTGCGAAAACAGCAACTCAGAAACAGCCGAAGGGCTTAAGTTAAGGCTCAACATTAGGCGGCCTTAGCATGGCGGCGTGCATGCTTTTTGATATTGAGTTGACGCTCAAAACGAAATACTCGGTCAACTACAAATCCTGTGCCCACCATCACGCACACACTGCCCATCACTAAGGTGAAGAGAATATTCACCCCATATTGCTCAAACAGGCCTTCGTACTTGATCACAGAGATCACTGGCGGAATAAAAAACAGCAGCAACTCGCCAATCAGCCAAGCGGCACCAAGCTGCACGGCGTTTTCAGGGATTAACTTAGTCGCAAGTAAAATCAGTAAGATACCTAGACCCAGCACACTACCTGGCACAGGTGAATGTGCCCAAGTCGCAAACCAATGGCAGGCGAAAGACAATAAACAGAAGAGGCCAATTTGAGTTAACAATAAAGCCCCATGACGGCATCGACGTATTGCGGCTTGTAGGAAAGACATGCGGTTTCTCGATTTACACTAAAGTTGCTATTGGATTATTTTAGGCTTGCCTATTTGATAAAAAAAATGAATATTAAGAATGTAATCCATGAATTTTAAGAATGTATTATAGGGAAGATAATGGATCTTAAAGTGCTGCGTTATTTTATCGAGATCATCGATGCAGGCGGTTTTGGTAAGGCCAGCGAAAAAGTTCACCTCACCCAACCAGCACTCTCCAAGGCGCTGCGCCAATTAGAGGAAGAACTGGATCTCGTGCTACTCGAGCGCGGCAAACGTGGCACTCAGGTTAAGCTCACCCAAGCGGGAGAAGTGGTCTATCGCCATGGCAAGGAGTTACTCGCTGGCCGGCAACGCATGCTGACCGAACTCAGTGCCCAGCGCAGTTTAACCGCTGGCGAATTAAAACTCGGTCTCGCGCCGCTCGGCAGTGCTGAGATTTTTGCTCCTATTATTGCCAAGTATCGCCAGCAATATCCGCAAATCGATATGCACCTGCTGGTGCGCGGCGGCGTCGAGCAAACCTTAGCGATTCAAAAGGGTGAAATCGAACTGGCAACCGGGATTATCAACCTCGACGATGGTTACCACGGCATTCGGGTGTTTAACGATCCCATGGTGGTAGTGCTGCCCAAGGAGAATCCCCTCACCTCGCGGCCAATGCTGTCAATCCACGACTTAGTCGACGAGCCACAAGTGATGTTTGAGACCGAATATACTTTGTATCAACTGGTGTTAACCGCTTGCCAACACGCCGGATTTACCCCTAAAAACATCACTCGAGTCAGCCAAGCCGACTTTGGGATTGCCCTCGTGGCGGCGGGCACTGGCGTGATGATACTGCCGCGCTCTATCGCGCGGCGTTACAGTGTGTCTGGGGTGGTGAATATTCCATTGGCGAGCGATGAACTGCGCTGGGAGTTATCGCTGTTCTGGCGCAAAGAACAGGTATTGTCCTTTGCGGCAAAGGCGATGATTGCGTTAGTGGAGAAACACTTAACCCAAAAGTAATACTACCAAGGCACGACTAAGCTAAAGCGCACTAAGGTATCGTTATCCCAAGGCAGAATGGGCAAGTAGTTAGGTGAGTGCACACTCTCCTTGGCATAGTGATCTAGGTTGTATTCGGTATGTTCCACATACAGTAACCACTGGCTGCCCTTCTCCCAATAATCCGTATCGTAACTCATGCTGAAGCGATATTGATTTTCGAGCCATTTATCGCCGTCATTCCAGTTTTGCGCGGCAAAATTCATCTTTAACTTGGGCGTGATATCAAAACCAAAGCTGCCCATAAAGGTATAAGCAAAAGTGCCATTGCCAAAGTCACCCCGATCGTAACCACGGGTACGAGGCACATCGTCATCGATTTCTAAATAGTAATAGCCCGCGCCCGCCTTTACCTGCGCCTGCGATTCCTGGCCTTGATAATTGGCGGTTAATCCAGGGAATAACTTGGCTTGCTTTTCGATAGAACTCACAGTGTTACGTTTACCCTGCAAGTCGACCTGCCAACCGAAGAAGAAGCGAGGGTCGATATGGTAGAACTCACCCGAAGCCACATAGTCCGACTTAAACCACACGGGAATATGGTCAGGATCGAGATCGTCGGTATCAATATCGATAAACATATCCAGCATGGCGGACAGGTAAATATCCGATGCCGTGGTATGTTCAATCATGATGTTGCCGTTAAAGCCAAAGGTGTGTGAACTCTCCTGTTCCACAATAAAATCGTGTATCCCCATGGTGTAATGCCACTGGGTAGATTCTTCTGCACTGACTGAAGTAACTAAGCCTAAAAGGAGTGCCGCAGGTGCCAGAGTTAGGTATCTCACATTTCGCTCCATAAATTGCTATTTGATCCTGCATTAAGATTAGATTAACGCGCATAATTTAATGAAGTTTTTACGATTTTTGTTGGAAATAGCTCATAAAATTTCATCGCCGCCTAAAAAATGAATAAAAATCGCTATCTTGTGCACAAGTTTACACCGCCAAATTGCTATCCACGGTCATCCTAAACAATTCACTAACGCTTTAAAAACGTATTGATATCAACCCAGCCTAAGCCTGTAGCCATCAGCTTCCCCTTATAAATCACCCACTTCTCAAATTGAATTTTTAATCAAATTTACAGCATAATTATTGACACTTATGCTGCATATCCCTATAGTCGCCACATTGCGAGCCATTCAAAAGAGAGTCTTAAATGAAAAAATCCATGTTATTAGGCGGCCTAGCGCTGACTGCCACCTTGTTGTTAGCTGGATGTGGGAAAAGCAACGATGTTTTAGTCGTCGGTACCAATGCGGCCTTCCCGCCCTTTGAATACGTAGGCGGACAAAGTGGCGACGAAATCAAAGGCTTCGACATTGAGCTTGCCAAGCAAATCGCTAAAGATGCTGGCAAGACGCTCAAAGTCGAAAATATGAAGTTTGATTCACTGATCGTTGCGCTAAACTCAGGCAAGATTGATTTTATCGCCTCGGGCATGACCATCACTCCTGAGCGGCAGGCCAGCGTTGACTTTTCGGAGCCCTACTATGAGGCGACTCAAGTGCTGCTCGTGAATAAAGATAACGACACAATTCATACCCTTGATGACATTAAAAACAAACACTTTGCGGTACAGCTCGGCTCAACCGCCGATATGATGTCCAAAAAATACACCCAAAATGTCACGGCGTTTAATACAGGTTTTGAAGCCATCATGGAGCTGAAGAATGGCAAAGTCGACTTAGTGCTATTCGACAGCGAGCCTGCGGCGAACTATCTGGCGAAAAACCCCGATCTCAAACTGATCAAGCTAGATTTCCCCCCTGAGTTTTATGGTTTTGCGGTGTCGAAACAGCAACCCGAACTCCTCACCAGCATTAACAACACGCTGAAAAACTTGAAAGCAAGCGGCCAATATCAGGCACTCGTTTCAGCCCATATCAAGTGATCCCTATGTTAGAAGCAATCAATACTTCGTTGTTTAGCCCGATTGGCGACGACGGCATGATAGGCATACTGCTGATTTTAAATGGCTTAAAAGTCACCTTGATTGTGACTTTCTTCGCCATGTTATTAGGCGCAGTATTAGGCGTGGGAACCACACTGATGAAGATGTCATCTAAGTGGTATATCCGCTTCCCTGCCGAACTCTATGTTGGCGTCATCCGCGGCACGCCTGTGGTGGTGCAGTTAGTGATCCTTTACTTCATCGTACTGGCAGCGCTAGATGTCGATAAAATTACCGCCGCCATTATCGCCTTTGGTTTAAACAGCGGCGCTTATATCTCTGAGATTATTCGCGCAGGGATCCAAGCCGTCGATAAGGGTCAAACCGAAGCGGCTCGCTCGCTCGGCCTGTCACAGGCGATGACCATGAAGCTGATTATTCTGCCGCAGGCGATTAAGAATATTCTGCCCGCGTTAGGCAATGAGTTTATCGTGCTACTCAAAGAAACCGCGGTCATTGGCTTTATTGGCGGCGTGGATTTGATGCGGGCGGGTGAGATTATCCGTAGCCGCACCTTTGAGGACAGTATCCCACTCTTTACCTGTGCACTGATTTACCTGTTCCTGACCTACAGCTTCACATTTATGCTGTCGAAATTCGAAAAGAGGTTGAAGCAAAGTGATTAACATAACCAACCTACACAAAAGTTACGGCGATAATGCGGTCCTTAAGGGCATCAACGAACATATTCGCCAAGGCGAAGTGGTGAGTGTTATCGGCCCCAGCGGCAGCGGTAAAAGCACCTTTTTACGTTGCATCAACCTGTTAGAAAAACCCACCCAAGGGGATATTGAAATCGAAGGGCAATCCATTACCGCCAAGGATGCCTGTGTCGATAAATTACGGCAAAAAGTGGGCATGGTGTTCCAAAACTTCAACCTGTTCCCCCATAAAACCGTATTGCAAAACATTACCTTAGCGCCTGTGAGCCTAAAGTTAATGACCCAAGCCGAAGCCGATAACAAGGCGCTGGCGCTGCTCACTCAAGTGGGTTTGCAGGATAAAGCCAATGCCTATCCTTCGAGTCTCTCGGGCGGACAAAAACAACGGGTTGCCATTGCCCGTGCACTAGCTATGGAGCCGGATCTGATGCTATTCGATGAGCCTACCTCGGCACTCGACCCCGAAATGGTCGGCGATGTACTGGATGTGATGAAGGACTTAGCGCAAAAAGGCATGACCATGGTGATTGTCACCCACGAAATGGGCTTTGCACGCGATGTTTCCGACAGAGTCATCTTTATGGATGGCGGCTATGTGGTGGAGTCCAATATCCCCGAGGAATTATTCACCCGCCCCAAAGAGGCCAGAACCCAAAGCTTTTTAAGTAAGGTGCTGCGTTAATTAAGACTTATACAACATTGAAAAAGTTGAACAATAGTATTTGCTCGTTGATACGCAGCATGCTTTGAGACACTTAAAAGCTGGCTCTGATTGATGGATGAGTCATGGCATTCACTCGACGACTCGCAGCAAGTCCATCCGTGGATGCTCGACCGCCCCATCCTTGGGGCGGACGGTCGTCTCACTAATCACCATGACTCTCCTGTTTAACATCGGTGTAGTCTGGTTGTTTTAAAGAAGATATGTGACTCGTTTTGGGACATTTTCGAGTTAAAGCCTTAACTCTAACTAGTCTGTTTTGGATAAAAATTTCTATGGATTAACGCTCAAAGCAGCCGCGCTTGTTAGGGCTTTATGCCGGTTTAAATACGACATTGCCCGATTTAAATTGTTTTAGCTTGATAGCTGACTGATTGACCATAGCCTCTGCTCCAGTTGCCAACCAAAGGTTATTAACTGCTTGAACTGTTTGCTTTTCTAAATTGTCGTTGTAGCAAACCATCGTGTTGATGCTACGCTTTTTGAGCCAACTTCTTAATTTTTTATACAGTGCTTCAACGGCCAAATGTGAAGAGAAGTTGTAAGAACCATCCAGAGCAGTTGAGGCAATAGCAATACGGCCTGACGTAAGGATTCCATCTTCGAGGATGCTCCGCTGATATTGGATAAAACCATCGTCGAATAGAATCTGATCGAAGAGCTTCCCTTGCTTAAGACTTACACCATCAATACTTAGTAGGTGATTATCAAAGGCCGCATGATCATCTTGATTCATAAAGTATTGAAACTCACTCCGCATCTCGATTCCTTTGAGCCCTAACGCCCGCCTAAGGGGCTGGCAACGCATACTACAAAATTAAAACACAACAACCGTAACCACTTCAGCTCAATGGGACTGGAAACGCCACGCGTTGACAGTCCCTCTTGAAGCGTTGGTTAGCTATCTTTTTCGCAGTGCAGAGGAAAATGTTGCGACACTCCCATTGCTGAGCCACGTGATAATCTAAGGTGTGTATCACGATAATGGGCATAGCAATTATCAACTAAGTTGATTGTAGCTTTTAGTGCAACCTGTACCTCTTGCACAACTAATTCACTAATTTTGTCACGGGAACTTTCATAAATTCCAACTAAATCATAACCAGTATTGTCGATGACTTTGCCCTCCATCCATGACATATTTTTGAACATCTGGTCGTCACCAGTATAAAGCTCACTAAAACCTTTATGAGCTCGTTCATTGCGATCAGTCCTCAGTTCTTCACCAGTTTTATCTAAGACTATTAAGTCTTCAAGAATTTCTGGATGCTGAGTTTTAAGCGCCTTTTTCAGCTGCTTTATATTCAACTGAAAGTCGGAAAGCCCAAGTTCCAAAACTTCATTCACAAAGTGGAAAGCTATATCTCGCAGGCTGGAGAAACGAAATAGCGTCAAATCTACGACAGATTTAAGCCAGTCGTATCTGTTTATATCCTGAACACTAGATTTCACTGGAACAGTCTCAACTCCAAGCATTTGAGGTATTACCCGTAAATCAATGAACTGTTGCTCAAGCATATTAAACCGAACATAAGTTAAATGTGCGTAAGCCATGTGTGGGTCAGCTTCAGAAAATTCTTGCCAATTTTGGTAAGGCAAGTCATGGAGAAAATAACAATTTATCGAATCATATAAGACCGCTTTGAAGCGAGAATTTTCCAAATCCCACCAATAATATTCATTGTTCATAGATACTCACAATTTCCGATTGATAGCTAACATTTTATTCGTGCGCATGCGCGTTTACCTCGTTGGACCAGTGAAAACGCACACGATTAACTATCTGTATGCAAAGAACTTATCAGCTTTCTGCCAAATACACCATCTGCAAAAACGCGCATGCGCGTTTTCCAAACCTATTAACTAAAACTCATTCAATATAGTTAATTGATTTTATAGCATTTTATATTTTTAATGGAGTTAATGCGCACTGATTTTGTCTGAACATCATACCAAAACACCTAAATTTAAATACAACTGTATACCCATACTTTGTTAGGCGATTTCTGGTAAGGCCAAACATGGTAAATAGATAAGAATTTGTATGGCAGCAGGAGTGGGAATTTTCGATTGAGCTAACGAGCCTAAACACGGAATGGGGCATCGTCGAAATAGCTCCAGTCGCATCCATCGCCAAGTGAGAGTTCAGCCATAAATTGAAGTTCAAATCAGTGTTCGGACTCGGGGCCGATTCCGCTGGCGTTTAGGTCACTACCAGATTGAATTGGTGAAATATTATTCAGATTTTGACTTATTCAAATTCGTAGCTATAAATCATGGCTTCCGAAGCCTTTTTCGCTAACAGACCAAAAAAAATTATCACTATCGTTATATCCAAACCCCAACAAACCATAGCCTTTTGAATAAACGAATTTCATTTGCTTTGAAGGGAATGCCACATAATCTATAAATGTAGTCATAGGACCATCTATAATATAGACATCCTTAAAATTTTTTCCCCAAATAGTTAACTCTTGATTTTTGGCTGAGACAGAGTAAATCTTGTTTTTGAACTGCCATTGTTTTGTATAAAGGTTAATATCCTTTGGTACCGAAAAAGTGATATCGAAAGAAGTAACACAGTAAAACTCACTATAATAATTACAAAAAATAGCCTCAGACTGCACATCGCTTCCGCTATAAACAGTCCCAAATTCATTATTTTCTCTATAAATTGTAAACTTTTTGTCCGAAAAAATTGAATTAATGTAAACGTATTTCGCTCTACTATCATAATTTTTTTCAGAGTTAGCATGCGCTTTGAAAATAAAAAGAAAAACAACAAAAACTAAACTAATAAATCTCATTGCTTACCCATCCAGAACAGTAGCCATCATAAAATTCAAACCAATTAAGATCAGAATTAATACCTGTAAATTCTAGAAATTTTAAGTACAAATTCACCTTGAAATCTGACATCTAAGATTACTCATATCTCTATGAAAATTAACAGGTACATTGAAGCATAGGTTGCTAGTGCAGACCACGAATTTTGTAGCCAAAGCGTGCTTTTTTCTAACATGATATAAGTGTTGTAGTACAGAGTTATCGAGAAAAACTTGGATGTAGGAACGATAGCAGCACTACAGCCGCCAAAAGATGGCTATTTTGAGCACCAGAGACACTCTTTCGGATTACAAGAATTTGGTCAACGGTATTGAGAGCACAAAGCCAGTTATCCGCCGTCTAGCTTCGAATGGGGCAAAAGCGCGTTCGCCAGAAGCGAACGAAAATTGAAAATGGGTCGAATTTAACAAGACTAGGCAAGTCTGATCCACTTTCACGTTCAAATATTGATAGTGTAATTTCAAATTAATACAGCAACAGATTACCAATGATCTTTTATCACCGACGTATCGATATAAAAGATGGATATAAAAGACTGTGCAAACATCTGTTTGTGACTTCTTTGAGGCTGCACACTCTAAAACTGTTCCTAGAACTAGGCTAGAGGGCATTACATTCCCGCAGGTTTCTCGCAGGTCTCATAGTTCTGTTGAGTGCAGAAGGTCACAGGCGTGTAGATAATGTCGTCGTATTGTTGTTTGGTGACAATTTTATATAAGGTCAAAATGGCCTGCCTTCCCATTTCATAGGGACTTTGACCAATGTTGATATGGGCAAGGCGGTCTTTCAACATGGTTAATTGTTCTGGAGAGGTATCGGTAATAATAATGACGATGTCCTTGTTATCGATTTTATCTTGATAGGGAGCCATCATTTCACGGTAGAGAGCTACATCATTTTGCGCCCAACCGCCTACGGCAACGAAGGAGTCGGCCTTCACTGGCTTACCTTTCATCACGGACTCCATTTGCTTAACCGCTTGACTAAGTTGGTCAAAATTAAACAAAGGCTCCCGCACTTCAGTCCAGCCCAAATCGTTATTGAGCAATTCACCTGGAGGGGTATTGTAAGTTTTGCCTGATAACGCAGAGCGAACGCCCATTAGCCTTAAATTCAGATTCGGAGAATCGGGCCGGCCCGATTGCATGATAAGGGTTCCCCCATTGGGTCGTAACTTTTTAAGCTCCTCCCCTAACGACTGACCTAGTGCAAAATTATCGGTGCCGATATAAGCCAAACGTAAACTCTTAGGATCTTCATCGATAGAAGCATCAAAGTCTGAGTCATAGGTAACAACGGGGATACCGGCTTCCTTTGCCCTCTTTAGACTATTTTCGGCAAGATATTTAGATTGCGTAACCGCGACGGCAATTCCATCCACACCTTCGTCAATCAGCTGATTTATCACTTGGTCTTGCAATCTCACACTACTTGATTCGGGTCCTCGATAGATGCATTCAACCCCTTTAATGTGTGCGGCGGCGTCAACACAACCCGTTTTGCTTTGGTCAAAGAAAACACTATAGAATTTAGGCACAACTGCAAACTTAAGATCCTTTCCGTAGCCACATGACAGCGGTAATAGGCTAAAAGCAATCAGCAGCATCAATAATCTCGCCATACATTCCCCTAAACAGTAAGCTCGACTTAATAAAATGTAGCAAAGGAATAGATTAAACCACACAAGTGGCAACTGTATTATGGAAGACTTTTGATCTCACTCAGTATTTTTGAGTTAGCTCATCTCGCCCACAACAAAACAGTACTCAACAATTTGTTAGACGAGTCATAACGCCAATAGATGATTCTTGCTATTCACTGCAATTCACCAAAGCCTATAAGCATTCATTGCGTAAAACGGCTATTAATTTCAAAAATATTTTGAAACTGATAGCTGTTTTGATCACATTGTTTTTTGTCCAAACCTGCTTAAAATGCTGAGGTTGAATTTGTATTCCTAGATGATTTGGAGCCGTTACATGAGTGATTTAAGTTTTCTAGCTAAAAAGCGTTACACCACTAAGGCCTTTGATCCAACCAAGACGATTCCTGCCGACAAGATCGCCGAAATCAAGACCTTACTGCAGTTTAGCCCATCATCGACCAACTCACAGCCTTGGCACTTTGTGTTAGCTGGCACGGCGGAAGGCAAAGCCTTGATCGCACAAGCGACCGAAAACTACGCCTTCAATACTCAAAAAATTCTCAACGCTTCCCATGTAGTCGTGCTGTGTACACGCACACAACTCGATGAAGCCCATTTGCTGCAAGTGCTAGAGCAAGAAGCCAAAGATGGCCGCTTTGCCAGTGAAGAAGCCAAGCAAGGTCAACATAATGGCCGCTCTTTCTTCGCCAATATGCACAAATATGAGCTAAAAGACGCCCAGCACTGGATGGAGAAGCAAGTGTATTTAGCACTGGGTACCCTGATGTTGGGCGCAAGTGTGCTCGATATCGATGCCTGTCCTATCGAAGGTTTCGATGCGGCTAAACTCAATCAAGTCTTAGGCCTGCGCGAAAAAGGCCTGTGCGCCTCTGTAGTGGTCGCTCTAGGTTATCGCTCCGAAGAAGATTTTAACGCTAAGTTACCTAAGTCACGTTTAGCGCAAGAGGTTATCTTTACCGAGATCTAAACCTCGCCCCTTGAGCGAATTTGTATATGCCCTTGTTTGTATTGCAAACAAGGGCATTTTTATCGCCAGCTCTCCAGCATCAGCCAGCTACCATAACCGCAGTTAAAACCAACCAAAGGCGGAGTGACCTTGGGGTAAATTGCTCTAGAATCCTTCTTTGCCTACACTTTTCCTCTATGGCATAGTGTATTCCAAGCTCAGTAACGACTCGCATCACAATAAGATAAAAACATTTAAAATCTTATAGATAGTACAGAGTTACTTTTAACCACACTCGCTTGATAACAACTTAGGATGGGACAGTCAGTATGCTACTCGCTAAACCTTCACTCAGTGCAGAAGCTCAATCGGCAACGCTCTCGACCACTAAGGGCGATAACCCGTTAATCTGGCCCGTGTTATCCGTGTTACAAGCCACTAATCAAAGCTGGAAAATCCATCATCTCGCCACCGAACTGCAAAATCGCGGGCTAATCCATCCGTTAGATGAAAACCCAGGTAATGATTTGTTTAAACGCAATTTTTTACTGATGAATGCCCTGTTTGAACTGCAAGAGATCCTGATGCCAAAGCAATGGCTGCAAGTCAAAGCCATGGAGATCCAAATTTTCCGTCTCGTACCTTCCAACGTTAACCTATTGATAATGGAAGATACTTCCCTGCGGGAATACTATCTTGACTGGAATAACTATGACACCAGTGAAAACGTGGTGCGCGAATTATTAGAAGCCTTCTGGAGCAGTTATAAGAGCTATATTGGCTTGAATGTGAATTTGATGCACAAGGGCCATGCGTTGAGGGTATTCGAGTTAGATGAAAGCGCAACCCCAAGAGATATCCGTAAACAGTGGCGCCGTTTAGCGCTGAAATGGCATCCCGATAGACCCGAAGGCGACGCCGCGCGTTTCCGTGAGGTCTGTGAGGCTTGGCAATCCCTGCGGGATATTGCTTAAGTTTTCCCTTTTATAACTGTGATCCCCTTTGCAGTCCTGCAATTCTCACGGTGAAACTCCCGCGGGATCACAGATTTAGTCCGATATCTGCCGCCTAATTCAGCGATAATTAAGCCTTGCCATCTAACCTAAAACCATATTCACGCGGCTACAAGCCCAGCGTATTTTTCAGTTTGAAGTCATCTCGCCAATTGAGTTAATTGCGCATCTCAAGCGATACGATGAATTCACGCTAACCGACTTTGAGGGAACTATGATCAAACCATTAGCCTTGGCTGTCGCCTTAATCGTTGCACCATTTAGCGCCTTTGCCGCGAATTATGTTGAAGGTACTCATTACACTCAAATCTCTGACAAAGCGCCGAGCAGCGAGCCAAAACTCACCGAGTTTTTCTCCTTCTATTGCCATAACTGCTTCAACATGGAAACCAACTATCTGCCCGATATCAAAGCGAACCTAAACAAAGGCATTGCATTTGATACTAAGCATGTCGACTTTATGAATAGCGACATTGGCACCGAAGTGATGCGCTCGCTGGCAGTGATCCAAGAGTTAGACAATAAAGATGCATTAACCCATGCGATGTTCGCCGCCATCCAAGGCGAAGCAGGCGCAAATGGCCACGACCACAGTGCGCCAGGCCATAAGCACGAGCCACAAATCAATAGCCGTGACGACATTAAACAAGTCTTCGCTAAGTTTGGTATCGATGCAGCCAAATATGACAAACTGGCCGACAGCAAGAGTACAGATGAGAAGCTTGCCCTATGGCGTGCCCAGCAGAACCAATTCCGCGTAGAAAGCGTTCCAGCCTTTATCGTGAATGATAAATATGCGGTTAACTTAAGTAGCATCAGAACCTTAGATGAATTAATTGGCCTGATTAACTACCTAGCAGTCGAGAAAGATGCTCAAGCACCTAAGAGTTCTGGCGGTAGCCTAAACTGGTTATTTTTAGCCTTTGCCGCAGCGATTGCTCTTGGCCGTCAAAAGCGTTTGAGCTAACACTCGACTGACGAATTACCAATAAAAAACCAGCATCTCTGCTGGTTTTTTATTGTGTTTGATTCGCGAACTAACTCTACAGGGCATGACTCCTACGGAAAGTTACGCCTATGGGACATTAGGCCTACGGAAAGTTACGCTCGGCAACGCCATTAGCGGTAACTGTCACACCAGTTTCTGCGGCATGGATAAAGAAAGGCGCTTCCACATCATCGGGATTGTTACTCACATCCGGATCATCATTTTGCGCTAAGCAGGTATAGCCTAAGCTGTAATCACCCGCGACCACAAAACCAAATTCATAATCGTGGCCGACGACTTGGCCGTTTGTATCTGTGGCATCATTCACCCGAGCGGCAGCGATCGGCGCGATTTCAGTCGCCGTGTCGGCTTCGGTTCTAAAATCCTTCATCTGCTCAAGCGTGGTATTGGCAGGATACAAATAAACCGCTGGCGAGAACTCAGAGCCACCTGCGGCGACTTCACAGCCTTCCATCACGGTCGCGCCCACAGTGCCTTTAATCGCACCCACTTCGGACTGATTAAATAATTGCACTGAAGTCGGTTTTAGCGTCCAGTAATCCTTGTTGCCATGGGGATCTTGCAAACCTTTGCTTAAATCAAACTCGGCAACAAAGCTGTTTACACCCGCCGCAATGGTGAATTTTTTATTAAAAAACAATCGGCCAGTGTCACTTTCATCAGCACCCACTCCACCGCATGAGCCATTGCTGTTGGTCGTTAGCCCATAAAGAGTGTCATCGAAGGTTTGTACGTGTGAGCTTTCGCTATTGGCCACAGTGCTGTTTTTCATATACAGGCACATTTGGTATTCACCGACTGGGATGGATTGACCACTCACCAGCGTTTCTACCGCACTGCCTTGAAACTCTAATAGATCGACAAACTTGAGCTCACCATTTGGAGTGACATTAAATGAGTAGCTACCCGTGTCGTTCTTCAGCACGACCTGCCTAAATGCGATAGTGACCGATTTTGCATCGGCGGGGTTGTCTGAAACCCCTAGGCTAAAGGTCGCCATTTGAGTTGCGGGCTCGCCCGAATCAGAGCCGCCGCAACCAAACAGTAAACCCGTCAACGCTATCGCTAGAGCACTTTTTTGAATATTCATAGGATACCTTCATTAGTTTTCCAAAAAATTCTCAACATCGCCTACCTCAATCTTTGAGCACAATTCAGTAAAGCCAAAGCATGAAAACATCGGCTCAAACGGCTAGGTAGGCATGTAGAGATAAGTCTAGGGCTGAGTGTGCAGCTTGTCGATGAACGTACGCTGAACGGTGAAAACTCGCTCAACCGAGAATGAGGTAAACCTATAGTGGGAGGAGGCACACAAATAGGCCAAAATCTTGAGCGAACCTGACAGAGTAAAATGCTATTGGCGAATAAATTCAATAATATGTGTTGCTGCCAATACCAAGTGAACGACTAAAAAACCAATAAAAAAATCGGCACAGACTTGATGATAACCACGCCAAGTCATCGCGAGCGGGGTGCCTTGATAAATAAACCATATCGCGCCAGTCACGCCAGTAGCCACCAGCAGCAACATGCCTATGCCTTCCACAGTACAGAACAAGCCCTTACCACCCGCGACCGGCAGTTTGCCCTTAAACAGTCCTTTAATATCCTGCGCTAATTGCCCCCAATCTCCCACTAACCAGGCAAAATACTGATGCCATTTCCCTTGGAGGGTATTGCGCAGTAAAAATAAGATCCCGAGTGCGGCACAGATTAATCCAAGATAAACATGCAGATAATCCCAGATACTGGCATTAGCACGCAGGCTTCTGCCGATAAAGATCCACGGGCTAGTACAGACGAGTAAAGCAGAAGACAGCACAATCCAAACGTGCAAACGTGCCAACAAAAAACCGAGTGCCTGCGTTAATTTTTCTGACATAGTTGCGTTACCTTTGCGGCAGACTTATCCCATTCGCCCATTTAGGCTTGATGGATCTGTTGGCCAAAATCATTCACTTTTTGCCAGTCAGTGTATTCAACATTAGTGACAGGATCCGTAGGCCCCTTAGTTAACCACATGATAAAGCGGATGATATTTCTATCTAAGGCGTTATAGCCTTGGTAATTTAAGTTACCGCCAAATACCTGTAACAGCTTAGGACGCCACGTCGTTTTACTTAAAAACGCCTGCATATAGGGATTGGTTTCAGGGGTATTTTTCTCTGGCTTACGCGCGACTAAACTGACGGAGAAAAAGCCACTCACCTTTTGCGTGAGGATCTGTTGATGCTTCTGAATAAACTCATACAGCGCGGGGTTATGTTTCCCGTGACGAATGCTGGCGCCAATAATGATCTTATCGAAGGATTCCATCGCAGGGACGGCCTTAATATCCGCAATCACCACTGAGTTGCCTAACTCTTTGAGTTGCTGCGCCAATTGATTGGTGATTTTACGAGTTTGACCATGAACACTAGAGAAGATGATCAGAATTTTTTTCACTTAAGCCTCGATTATCTCAACAAAAATAAGAAAAAGCGGCCAAAAAAAAGACAAAGACGGCGGCTTTATGTTGACCTAAACAAACGAATAGATTCAGCCTCGATGACCCAATCAACCACTGCGCTTATTAAGCACCAGAGGGGTGCTTTATGGCTCACCAGTCAAATAAGAAGCCGTTTAGGTTTATCACGCAAAAAGCAAACTGCCTATTACGATATTGCATACTAGGTGATTTAGTCATCAATTTACATGAAATAGATCACGGGCTTAGCGCCAAATGTGCCCTAGATATACGGTAATTCTAGCTTGCTCACAAAAACAAATATCCACTACCTTGGGATCAAAATGTTACAAAATCAGGAATGAGTACTACGGCTCTCGAGTGGCTAATAACAGGTAAAAGCATTAGCATTTGTTCACTTATCGCCTGAGTACCCCATCCATGAACGCAACTCAAACCCCAAATCCAAAGGCATTACTGCTGTGGATGACCTTTGTTATGTCGCTGGTCTTCGCCGTCTGGCAAGCCTTGCTCAATAACTTCGTGATTGAAAAAGCGCAATTTACCGGCGCCGAAATCGGTATGCTGCAAAGCCTGCGGGAAATCCCCGGATTCTTAGCCTTTACTGCTATTTTTGTTTTGCTGTTAGTGCGCGAGCAAGCCTTCGCTCTACTGTCGTTAGCTCTTCTCTGTATTGGTGTGGCGATTACTGGCTTTTTCCCACAGGTGTTGGGGTTATATCTGACCACAATTCTGATGTCAGTTGGGTTTCATTATTTTGAAACCATTAACCAATCCCTCACTCTGCAATGGGTCGATAAACAAGACACTGCGGCGTTTATGGGTAAAGCCCTCGCATGGCGCTCGGCGGCGGCCTTAGTCGGTTATGGCAGTATTTGGCTAGTCATGACTTGGCTGAAGCTAGACTACTGGCATATGTACTTGATTATTGGTGTATTAGGTTTACTGATGGTCATCAGCATGAGCCTGTATTACCCCCAGTTCGATACCCATGAAGTACAACATAAAAAAGTCATCCTGCGTAAACGCTACTGGCTGTATTACTTACTGACCTTCTTCTCCGGCGCCCGTCGGCAGATTTTTATGGTGTTTGCAGGCTTTATGATGGTCGAGAAATTCGGCTACAGCGTTAGCGAAATCACCGCCCTGTTCCTTATCAATTATGTGGTTAACCTGCTTTTCGCCCCAGCAATTGGCCGCTTTATCGGCCGTATTGGTGAACGTAATGCCCTCACAGTGGAATACATTGGGCTGTTTTTTGTGTTTGTCAGCTATGCCCTTGTCGAACAACCCCATATGGCCGCCGCGCTCTATGTGATTGACCATTTACTGTTTGCGATGGCGATAGCCATGAAAACCTATTTCCAAAAGATTGCCGACAGCAAAGATATTGCCGCCACTATGTCGGTCAGCTTTACCATTAACCATATTGCCGCGGTCGTTATCCCCGTGCTCTTAGGTCTGCTCTGGCTAAGCGATCCTGCCCTCGTCTTCTATATAGGTGCAGGCTTTGCGGTGTGCTCACTCGTATTGGCTCTCAATGTGCCGCGCCACCCATCCCCCGGAAATGAAACCTACTGGGCATGGCCAGCTAAAAGCATTGATAAACCGAGTCTCGACAGTTAAAACGGTAGGCTGCGCAATAAAAGCAATCCAGCGCAGAGACTTAAGGATTGCAATCGACTAAGCTGGTCACGCGGGATAAGCTAGTATCCCGCGTATCAACAGTGATTAAGCCACAGGATAAAGGCATGAAGGATTCAGATATTTTAATGCTTGCGGATGAAGCAGCTCCCGCAGCCGAGGTCTCGGCCCGTAAAAAAGCCCTACTCCTTGGGCGCCAACTCGGGCTCGCCAGTGAGCAGGAATATCGCCCCGCCAATGCCTCTATTGCCGAACGCGCACAGCATAGGGAGCGTAAACTCGCCAGCCAATATCAAGCCAATGTCGAAACCATTTTCGCCCTCGCCTTGAGCTACACGCCATCGGATGTTACGGGTGTCGATCTCGACCCCGACTGGAGTCATCAATTCTTCCTGATGGCGGAGCAAATCCACAACCGTAAAATGCAGGATCTGTGGGCCCGTATTCCCTCGAGTGAAATCGTCAACCCGGGTAACTTTAGCCTGCGCACCTTAGCGCTACTCAAACAACTTACCCACAGAGAAGCGCAAATCCTCGAAAAGGCCCTCGGTATGGCGGCCAAGGTCAATAATGAGCAGCGCTTAAAACTGATCAGCGGCTATCGACTCACTGGCGGACTCGGGCAGTATTTTCGCAAAAATAGCACTGTCACTCTTGGCTTATCCCAATTCGGTTTGCCCTACTCCAGCATTCTTACCTTAGTCGATGCTGGGATCCTCCACAGCAGTGAATTTGAAACCGGGTTACTCAACAGTAAAACCCCCATCCAACTGAGCATGCCCGGCATCCAAATGAAGCTCACCCCCAAGAGCGGAAACTTGCTGTTTAGCTACTATCGATTGACGCCGATTGGCGATGAACTGGCGCAGCTCGTATTGCCCAAACAGGATCAAGAATACCTTAAGGCATTACAGGCGCTGTTTTCTAAGGATTTCAAAATCGAGTAATTGCTTAAAAAGACTTATATATCTGACCACAAAAATATTTTCTTGAATAAAGCCTAGCTGTCGCAAATACTTTGAGTATAAAAATTGCTCACTTCTAGGCTGAGTTAATAAGGATGCTTAGGCATCTCAAGGAAAGAGAATATGGTTAGTCAATCGCAAGAAATTGTTTTTTTAGATGAGCCCATAGCAAGCACAGCGGTAAAGGCTGCAAAAGCTGTCAAAATACTCACCGTTGATGACGATATTAACTTCCAACGCTCTACCGCATTTGCACTGTCTACCCTGACCATTCTTGGCTCAAAAATAGAATTAACCCAAGCATTTAGCTACGCAGAAGCCTGCCAAATCGTCGCCAATGAAGACGATTTTGCCATTGCCTTAGTCGATGTGGTGATGGAGACCGAAGACGCAGGGCTGAGATTAGTTCGCGGCATTCGAGAAGTGCTAGGCAACGAGAAAATTCGCATTATTCTGCTCACCGGACAACCCGGTATGGCACCGGTTTTTAACGTGATGCGTGACTATGATATCAACGATTATTGGACTAAGTCGGAACTCTCCGCCGATCGCCTACAAACCATATTGACCACCAACCTGCGCTCCTATCAACAGATCAGCAATATCGCCAACGCAAAACGCGGGCTGCAATTAATCGCCGAGTCCAGCGGCGCCCTCTATACCTCGCGCAATATCAAAGAACTCTCGAGCAAGATGCTACAGCAACTGGCCATACTGCTGAATTTGCCTTCAGGCGGGATTGTCTGTGTCAAAGCCATTAATGATCTCAGCGAGTTTGGTCATATACATCAGATCATTGGTGCCTCGGGGGAATTTGAGTCTTACTACGGCAAAGCCTTACAACAGCTCGAGCAGCAACATATTCGCATCCAACTCGAATTATCGCTCAGCAGTAAACAATCACGCATCGAGCCACAATACACTTGTCTGTTTTTCCCCGGCGAGCTGGCTGGCAATGACTATGCGGTTTACCTCGCCACTGGGCGACTCTTAGATGCGACCGAAACCGAGCTAATTCGCGTCTTTAGCATGAATATCTGCGGCGGCTTGCACAGCGTCTCCTTGATGAGTCAGTTGGATAAAATCGCCTTCGAAGATCCTTTACTCAAGATCCCGAATCGCAATGTACTCATTCGGACACTCGATGGCATTTTAAAGGAGGATGTTCGCGATAAATTTAATCTATTACTCATTGATATTGATAAGTTTTCAGACTTTAACCATGTGTTTGGCTCTGAGCATGGCAATAATATGCTCAAACATGTTGCCAATAGCCTGAGGGAACAGTTCGATGCGAGCGTGCTCGTCAGCCGCTTAAAGGATGATAAGTTTGCCATTTTAGGCCCGAAGCACTTAGTCACCGCCGCACTGATTGAGCAGCTGTTTGTCGCCCCCTATCAACAGGGTACCTCCTGTATTACCGTCAATATCAGCACTGTGACTCTCCCTCTAGAGCTCGCCGAAGGGGATGCGGTCGCCGCCATCACTCAACTGAATATGGCGCTCAAAAAGGCCAAGAGTCTGGGCATTCGTCAGCATGTGACCTATCAACCCAACAACGATGATGTGACGTCACATTTTGAATTACTTCAAGCACTACAGTTAGGCATTACCCAAGGGGATATTCATATTGCTCTGCAGCCACAGGTGTCGTTACAAACGGGAGAAGTCGTTGGGGTCGAAGCGCTGGCGCGCTGGACTTTACCCAATGGTGATAAGGTGCCGCCCCTACGTTTTATCCCCATCGCCGAAGCAACGGGGCTAATCACTCAGTTGGGGGAACAACTGTTTGTGCAATCATGCCAAGCCATGCATGCTCTCGCCGAGGCGGGTTATCAAAACTTACGTATTGGCGTTAACCTCTCCGCAATGCAATTTGAGCAGGAAAAAATCGTTAATCAACTGCATAGCCATATAGAAGCGGCGCAGATTGCCAGCAAACATATCGAAATCGAAGTCACAGAATCCATTGCCATGCAGAATTTTGAGGTGATCAATAAACAACTCAAAGCCCTGCGCAATATGAATATCAAGGTCGCGATCGATGACTTTGGCACTGGGTTTTCTTCCCTTGCCTACCTTAGTAAGCTGACCTTTGACAGGATTAAGATTGATAAATCCTTTATCGATAATATCACCACCGACGATGGCGCCGCGGCGATTGTCGACAGCATTATCCTGCTGGGTGAACGCTTCAAGATGAATGTGATTGCCGAAGGCGTTGAAACCCGCGAGCAAGCCCGCTGGCTTAAAGATCGCGGCTGCCATGATGCCCAAGGCTATTTTTACGCTAAACCTATGCCGCTCCAAGAGTTATTAGTGTGGCTCGCCAATTATCAAAAAAGCATTCTGTGATGATATTGAAACGCGTTATGACCTCCCAGCAGTTATTTTGGCGATATTGGCTTAAGCTGATGTTACCTTGGCTGTTATTGGTGCCGCTGCTCAGCCTGGTGCTCTACCAAAAGCGCCACGAAGATGCGATGACCCCCTTATATCGACAGGCCGATGCCGTGCTTGCCGATGCCAATCAAACCATAGCTTACTATCTCGGTAGCCTGAAACGAGACGCGCTGTTTCTCGCTAAATATCAACTTCTTCTCGATACCGCGTCGGGCAAAAATGCCGATCTGACAGCTGTTGAGAACTTCTTTAAAGCCTTTAGCGACGCCTCGTTACAGTACGATCAAGTGCGCTGGCTCGATAACGACGCCATGGAAAAGGTGCGCATTAATCTTATCAACCATGAAGCACAAATTGTCCCGCAAGCAGGATTGCAATCTAAACAAGGACGCTACTACATAGCGCCGAGTTTAGCGCTCGAACCCGATACGTTTTACTTTTCCCCCTTAGATTTAAATGTCGAAAATAAAGTCATTGAGACCCCTATCAAACCTATGCTGCGCATCACCACCCCCGTGTTTTTAGCCTCTGGGGAGAGAAAAGGGTTTATTGCGCTGAATTTTCTCGCGCAAACCATGCTGGATGCCATCGCCAATACGGCTAAAGAGGGCGTCGAGCTGTCGATGTTAAACTCAGACGGCTACTGGCTTTTAGCCCCACAGCCACAAATGGCATGGGGATTTATGTATGGGCGGGAAGAGGTAAACTTTAGCAAATTCAATCCCTCCGCTTGGCAAGAAATCCGCAAAAATACCGAGGTAGCCTTTACCACCCCAGATGGACCCTGGGACTACGAAAATGTGCATGACATAGGTAATGCGGCCCTTCCTGAATGGCGGCTCGTGACTCATATATCCCACAGCGTATTGGCGAGTATCACCAAACAATGCATTGTCGAAGCATTGAGTATTGGTCTGTTGCTGTTGTTATTGGGCAGCGCCGTTTGCTGGCGTACGGCAAAATCAATGTGCGAGCGGGATAAGCTCCATGATGACTTAACCGAGCAGCAGCGACGGCTAGCAAATAGCAATAAAGCGCTGGCGCAGTCACTGCAACACCTGCACGATACTCAGCAGCAACTGATTGAAACCGGTAAATTATCTTCTCTTGGGATGATGGTGGCGGGTGTCGCCCATGAGCTCAATACCCCAGTGGGGGCCTCTTTAATGACCCTATCGAGCATGAAGAATGAGTGCAGCAAATTGCAATCTGCCTTCGAAACAGGCCTTAAACGCTCCGATGTCGATACGTATTTTGAGCACTTTTATGAAGGCGCCGAGATAGTCCAAGCAAACCTAGAACGCGCAGCCGCCTTAGTGAAAAGCTTCAAACGGTTAGCAGTCGATCGCACAGGTGAAGAACGCCGCGTCTTTAAACTCACTAGCCTAGTGCAAGATATGCTGCACACCTCATGGTTAAGAATGAAGAAGCAGTTTCATGAACTGAATATCGACATCTCACCCGAGATAGAACTCAATAGTTACCCCGGCGCCCTTGGGCAAGTACTCGAGAATTTAGTCTCAAATGCGCTCACCCATGCGTTCGAAGATGTCGGTAATGGGCAAATCAACATTACGGCCTACAGCCTCGAAGATGCCTTTGTCGCCATTACCGTCACAGACAATGGCGGCGGCATGGACGATGCGACCTTAAAGCAGATCTTCGATCCCTTCTTTACCACTCGAAGAGGCAAAGGCGGCACAGGTTTAGGATTACATTTAGCACATCAACTGGTGACCCAGTTATTAGGCGGGTATATCAAAGTGACGAGTGAACTGGGCAAAGGCACTTGTTTTACATTAACCATTCCAACAAATGCCCCTGAGTCCCATAAAATCAACTTAGGCTAATGCTTTAGCCTTATCGGGATTGATGACCCCTATCGCGGTTAAATAATCGATTAAAGCACGCACTTGCGAGGCTAAATCCCCTTTACTGGTATCAATCGTTAACTCCGCTGAGAGCGGCGCCTCATAGGGTGATGAAATACCAGTAAAGTTGCTGATCTCACCGCGGCGAGCCTTAACATACAAGCCCTTAGGATCGCGCTGCTCACATATGTTAAGCGGCGTCGACACATGCACTTCGATAAATTGACCTTCAGGAAAACGTGCCCGTATGCTATCGCGCTCCTCGCGGGTCGGCGAGATAAAGGCCGATAGTACAACTAAGCCCGCATCCACCATGAGTTTTGCTACTTCGCCAACGCGGCGTAAGTTTTCATCCCTATCGGCGACGCTAAAACCCAGATCCTTGCATAAACCATGGCGAACATTGTCACCATCGAGCAAATAAGTGTGAAAGCCCGCCTCAAACAGTGCACGTTCAAGCGCCCCCGCCAAAGTCGATTTACCCGCGCCAGACAACCCAGTAAACCAGAGTAACACTGGATTTTGGCCCTTCAGTTTGGCTCTGGCCGCTTGGTCGACACTATGTTGGTGCCACACAATATTGCTCATAAACACTCCTCAAATCTTAGGTTGAGTAACAACCTAAGACAAAAAATCATTAAAACGGAAAGATAACTGGCACCATAAAAATCACTATCAAGGAATAAAGCACAGATAGCGGTAGCCCTAAGCGCAAAAAGTCACTGAAACGATAGTTGCCCGCGTTAAACACCATCAAGTTAGTTTGATAGCCGTAGGGCGAAATAAAACTGGCACTGGCCCCAAACACTACCGCCATAATAAATGGCCTAGGATCGACGCCATAATTCAGCGCCACCGCATAGGCAATAGGAAAGGCCAAGGCCGCCGCGGCATTATTGGTAACGAGTTCAGTCAACAATAAGGTGACTAAATAGACACCCACAAAGGCGCCAAACACTCCATAACCATTGATGGTACCGAGCAAGCCTTGCGCTAACCCATCGGCAAGGCCAGTGCTCATCATCAGATTCGCCAACCCTAAGGCACTGCCAACTATCACCACTAATTCCAGTGGGAAGCGACGCTTAAGCTCCGACAAGGTCACGGCGCCAATGGCAAAGTAGCTCAGCAGTAATAGCACCAAGCCCTTGGCCAGCGGTAATACGCCGGTCAGACTAAGCACAATGGTGATCACAAAACTGCTTAATACAAAACGGCTGCGGCGGCTGTCTAAGCGCACATTCAAATCGAGTCCGCTGACGGCGGCAAATTCAGTACTCAGCTTAGCATTGGTGCTAAAACCATCCCCCGGTGTCAGCAGTAACACATCGCCCGGTTGTAATACGATATCGCCCAAACCACCTTTTAGCGGATGATGACCGCGACGAATCGCCATTACAGCCGCATCAAACTGTTCGCGAAAGCGAGATTCCTTTAAGGTGCTGCCCACTAGGCTCGATGAAGGGGCCAACACGGCTTCGACTAGGTTTTGCCCTTTTGCTTGATGTTTACCAAACCAATCCAGGCCATCGAATTGATGTAACAGCTCCACCGATTCCACCGCGCCACTGAAACGCAGCACATCGTCCGCCTGTAACACTAACTGTGGCGGAACCGGACAAATACAAATACCGCTGCGCTCAAGCTCGACTAAATAGAGCTTTTTCAGGGCTCTTAATTTGTTATCCACCACGCTGCGCCCGACTAAAGGCGATCCTTTGGCCACGTGGGCTTCTAGCAGATAGGGCAGTGTCTCTTCGGTCGAATCCTCTCGCCTGTCGGGTAAGGTATTGGCCAGCACAATCAGCAGCACTATACCTAACAGCACAATCAGCGTGGCCACTGGGGTGAACTCAAAGAACCCCAGCGCAGGCAAGCCTGCATTCTCGACAAACGAGTTGACGATAAGGTTAGTGGAAGTACCAATTAAGGTCAGCGTACCGCCCAGAATCGCCGCATAGTTAAGTGGTAACAACAACTTAGCCGGAGCGTGGGCCTGATTGCGGCGCACCACCCCAATCAAAGATGCGACGACGGCGGTGTTATTGGTAAAAGAGGACAGCAGCGCCGTCGAAAATCCCAATTTTGCCATAGTCACCGCAAGCGAATTATTGCCAATCACTTGGCTTAACTTGCCCAGCAACGAGGTTTTTTCCAGCGCCGTCGCCGCCAGTACCAATAACACCAGAGTGACTAAACCTGTGTTGGTAAAGCTAGTGAGCGCCGTGTCGAGTGATACCATTCCTAGGAGGTAACAGAGTAAAAAAGCAAATAAAAACAACACAGCGGGATTGATGCGGCCGGCGATTAAGCCAGCCACTAATCCAAACAACACTATAGCTAATAGCCACAAGTCACTCACGTATTATGCTCCAAGCTTTGAAATATCAATCGCTTGCCAATGCGGGAAGTGCTTACGCACCAGCGCATTTAACTCGATTTCAAAGGCGCTAAATTGTGAGGACGCTTGCTTGTTCACATGCTGTCCCGATACCACCATCACAGCCGCCACAGTAGCATTGGATAAACGGTCAATCAGGATCATGCCACCAGTATCACGCACCAGAGAATAGGCATCGAAGACGATATCTTCTGTCAGCTCTAAGGTCACGCGGGCGATGGCATTGAGCCCTAAAGTGTCGGCGCTGCTGCGGGCAAGCGTGTTCACATCAACCACATAGTCGATGGCCGTCACAGAGGCTTGGGTCTTCTTACCCGCGACTTTAATGTCGTATAACTGGCCGAGTTGTAATGGTTTTTCATCCATCCACACTAGGTCAGCCACGATTTGATTGGCAACCTGTGGCGCACTCTCTGGCAGTGCCAGTAAGTCACCGCGGGAAATATCGATTTCATCTTCTAAGGTGATAGTGACGGCTTGCCCAGCCGTCGCTTCGGCGAGATCACCATCGAAGGTCACAATGCGTTCAACCCTGCTACGCTTACCCGAAGGCAGCGCAACCACCTCGTCACCCACCTTGATGACACCAGAGGCTAAAGTACCGGCAAAACCACGAAAATCGAGATTTGGACGCGACACATATTGCACTGGGAAGCGTACAGGCAAGGCGCTGAGTTCACGTTGAGTATCAATGGTTTCGAGTAGCTCCAGCAGTGTGCCGCCCTGATACCAAGGCGTATGCAGACTCGGCTCAACCACGTTATCGCCATTGAGCGCTGATAAGGGCACAAAGTGGATATCTAAGTCGCCAAAGTCTTTTACAAACTCACTGAAATCATTACGGATACGATTAAACACTTGCTCATCGAACCCGAGTAAATCCATCTTATTAACCGCGACCACAAAGTGACGAATACCCAGCAAAGAGGCAATAAAGGCATGACGCTTGGTTTGAGTCTGCACGCCGTAACGCGCATCCACTAAGATCACCGCTAAATCACAGGTTGAGGCGCCAGTCGCCATATTACGGGTGTACTGCTCATGGCCAGGGGTATCGGCGATGATAAACTTACGCTTGTCGCTTGAAAAATAACGATAAGCCACATCGATAGTAATACCCTGCTCGCGCTCGGCTTGCAGACCATCCACCAGCAAAGCCAAGTCTATGGCCTCGCCCGTTGTGCCCATCTTAGCGCTATCATTTTTTAAGCTGGCGAGTTGGTCTTCGTAAATCTGCGCGCTGTCATGCAGTAAACGGCCAATCAGGGTGCTCTTGCCATCGTCTACGCTGCCGCAGGTTAAAAAGCGCAACAAACCTTTATGTTGTTGCTGGGCTAGATATTCTTTTACCCCGTGCTGGCTGATTTCTGCCGCCATACGATTGGTTTTATTGACCGCTTTATCCATCTTTATCTCACTCTTATCTTGCTCAACTGTTCGTGAAGTCACTGGTACTCGATTGCTCTAAAAGCCTTCATCGGGACATTCACGAAATCGGTTTAATCTGTCTCTAACCTGCGCTCGAAATGCCTTGGTTTAGAAATAACCTTGGCGTTTCTTCTGCTCCATCGATGCACTCTGATCCGAGTCAATCAATCGCCCTTGGCGTTCGCTCGAGCGAGTTAACAGCATTTCTTCGATGATTTTTTCGAGATTATCTGCCTGCGAATGCATCGCCGCCGTCAATGGATAACAACCTAAGGTTCTAAAACGCACCACTTCATGCTTGATGGTTTCGCCTTCCTCAAGTTTCATACGCTCATCGTCGGCCATAATCAGCTGACCGCCACGCTCAACCACAGGGCGCTCGGCGGCAAAATACAGAGGCACTAACTCAATGTTTTCTTGATAGATATATTGCCAAATATCGAGTTCGGTCCAGTTAGATAAAGGGAAGACACGAATACTTTCACCCTTGTTAACTGCGCCGTTATAGGTGCGCCACAGTTCGGGGCGCTGATTCTTGGGATCCCATCTATGGTGACGGTCGCGGAATGAATACACCCGCTCCTTCGCGCGGGACTTTTCCTCATCGCGGCGCGCACCACCGAATGCGGCATCGAAACCATATTGGTTTAAGGCTTGTTTTAAGCCTTGGGTTTTCATTATGTCAGTGTGCTTGGCACTGCCATGATCGAAGGGGTTAATCCCTTGGGCAACGCCTTCGGGGTTGGTGTGGGTTAATAATTCAAAGCCAAACTTTTTCGCCTGCGCATCACGAAAGGCGATCATCTCTTTGAATTTCCAGCCCGTATCCACGTGCAGCAAGGGGAATGGGATCTTGCCGGGATAAAAAGCTTTACGCGCAAGGTGTAACATCACCGAAGAATCTTTTCCGATGGAATACAACATTACTGGATTGTCGAATTCGGCAGCGACTTCACGAATGATCTGAATGCTTTCGGCTTCCAGTTGTTGTAAGTGGCTTAATTCACGCCCGGCCATACTCTTCTCCGTTTACCTAAAATGGGCTGCGACAGGCAGCTGGATTTAACTTAACTATCTCTAAAAACCTGATTTAACTAAACTTTTGCCAAAATCTTGGCGGCATCAGTGGTATCGAGTGCTGACTCGCCTTCACCCTTAGGTTGGAACCAGTTTAAGCTGTCAGCCAGCGCAACCACTTCGCCAATAACCATCAGGGCGGGCATTTGCAATTGCGGAACGGCCGCGAGCTGCTCGAGTGAATCTAATTGGCCAATAAAACGCTGCTGCGACTGAGTGGTCGCCTTAGAGACAATCGCCACTGGGGTTTGTGGGCTTCGGCCAGCATCGATTAATCCTTGACGAATAATGCCCGCATTTAAAATCCCCATATACACAACTAAGGTATTGTTTGGATTAGCGTAACCCTGCCAGTCCATTGGACGGCTTTCAAGCTGACAATGACCAGTGATAAAGGTCACCCCTTGAGCATAATCCCTGTGAGTCAATGGAATGCCCGCATAGGCCGAAGTGCCACTGGCGGCGGTAATGCCGGGAACCACTTCAAATTCGACGCCCGCTTCGACTAAAGTTTGTAACTCTTCACCACCTCGACCAAAAATAAAGGGATCGCCGCCCTTGAGGCGTACTACATTCTTACGGGTATAGGCTTTAGTCACCAGTAACTGATTAATTTCATCTTGCGCAGCACTATGCTTACCGGCACGTTTGCCGACGGCAATCTTCTCAGCATCCTTAGGGATCAAATCGAGGATATCTTGACTGACGAGCGCATCGTATAGCACAGCGTCGGCGGACTTAAGAATGCGCCAAGCCTTGAGGGTTAAGAGTTCAACGTCTCCAGGGCCTGCGCCAACCAGCCAGACTTTGCCCTTCGCCCTTTGGCCTGGTAAAGATAAAATTTCCATCACATTCCCCGATATGAGATCAATGTGTAGCAATATAGCCCTAGTTATATTCCTTAATAAATATAAAATCATTAATTGTTATATCAAAAAGAAATAACAACAGAACTTCGAATCCAGCCAATTAACTATAAGTGAGGGCGGCAAAAGTGCCATAGGCAGGAAAATCATTTAAATAAATGAAATGATTAGATAAAGTATGCTTTCAAGGCGAATATATCGGCAATCAAAACTTGCATCAGCTCACATAACCGCACTATGTTATTGCAAAAAATTCTACTTAGTTGCTTCTTTAGACCACGAAAATAGGCTCCATCTCGCCAGAACGGAATAAGACACATGGCAGGATTTCTCATAATAAATCCACAAACTAATGTTAAGCTGGGTAAACAACGAGAAAGCGTAAGGCAAACAGACACATCAAGGAGGGCCGATGTCCCTATTTTATAAAGGTATCGCATTAATTGGGCTGTTAACTTGTACTGGACTTCAAGCGGAAGAATCCCTCGTTAAAGGACGGGTACAGGACGAGCTAGCCACCTCAGAACGTCCATTCGTGATCACGCCGCATAAAGTGAATTACATTTTACCCGCCACTTACAACCCCGATCCCAATATGGCGCCCTTCGCCCAAGATGCGGCCGAAAACGACTACACCCTGGACGAAATGGAAGCTAAGTTCCAAATAAGCTTTAAGTTCCCTATTTGGTACAACGTCTTTGGCGACAATGGTCACCTGTTTTTTGCCTACACAAACCAATCCTACTGGCAGCTGTATAACAAGGATATTTCTTCTCCTTTCCGTGAGACTAACCACGAACCCGAAATCTTTATGCTGTTCAACAATGATTGGAAAATCGGCAGCGTGACTAACTCCTTCTGGGGCTTTGGCGCTGTGCATCAATCTAACGGTAAGTCAGGGTTATTATCCCGAAGCTGGAACCGTATCTATGGCACCATGATCTTCGATGCCGGCCCGCTGGCCTTTGCCACTAAGGTGTGGTGGCGTATTCCGGAGGACGAAAAAACCGATATCCATCAACCCCGTGGTGACGATAACCCCGATATTGATGAGTACATAGGTAAAGCCGAGTTTGTAGGGGTTTATGGCATTGATGACCATAGATTCACCCTCACCCTAAAAACTAACTTTAAAGATATTGATCGAGGATCGGCAGAATTTACGTGGAGCTACCCGATAATCGGTAATTTACGCCTTTATACTCAATATTTTAACGGCTATGGCGAGAGTCTTATCGACTACAACTACCATAACCAACGCATAGGTATCGGCCTATCACTCAACGATATTCTCTAACGAGCCAACCGTGACAGAGCACAAAAAACAGCCATAATTCTATGCTGACTTGCAAAAACTGCTGCTAAATTGCTCAAATGGATATGAGTAAAAGGTGCGCAAAGACGATTTTTATTGCCAAAATAGGCATTTACATCGATAGTCGCACACCTTTTTAGCCGTAAAAGTAAGTGGTCATGGAGGAATATGAATTTTAGCTATCGCACTGTCGTGACTTTACTGGGCGTGATCATTTTCGCGAGCCTTATCAGGCTCGCGTTTTTCGCTATTCCTGAAAAAGCACAGCCCACACTAACGACCAAAGATATTCGCCAAGATCTCTATATTCTGTTCGACCAAATTGAGCAACACTCGGCATTTTACGCCCTAGACCCACAAGCTAATGAGCAGCAGCTCAAACGACTGGCAGGATTAATCACAGAACAATATCAAGATGTTGTTCCAAAAGAGCGCTTCGCTGCTGAGCTCACTAAACTGCTGAATACCTTAAAGGACCCAGGGACACAGGTTGCGAAAGTCGAAAATAGCAGCGGTGAACTGCCCTTAACACTCAGGCCTGTCAACGAACAATGGCTCGCCTTGGACAACAAAAATAACCCCATCAGCGCCGATTTTCCCTTTATCACTCATATCGATGGCATCCCTTTAAGCAAATGGATTTCGGCCAGCCAAGCCTACTTATCAGAGCCAGCGAAAAACAGCCAAGAGATGCAGCTGATTTGGCTCAAGCGACTCAATTTATTGCGGGAGGACTTAGGCTTAAGTATCAAACCCCATGTGCTTATCAGCTTGATTAATGATGATTTGCAGACCACGCAAGTGACTATCGCCCTGCCGCAGCCATCGAAAACCATAGTTAAACCGATTGAGGATGAGACTGAACTGAGTTTTGAAAGCCTGATCACCCAACTCGATAATTTGGCTCCGACGGCGCCAATCAGGCCTGATTATTCATTGGAGCAGATCAATCCGGCGACAGCACGGCTCAAGATTGATGACCTCTATGCCTTTGAACTCGATAAGAGGCAACAAGACGCCCTACGCCAAGGCATGGAGCAACCATTGTTGATTGTCGATTTAAGGCAAGCGAGGGGCTTTAGCCCTAAATTATTGACCATGTTGTCGCGTTATCAAGATGTCCCTCAAAATGCGACGCCCTATACCTCAGCCATGACAGAAATTATGGGTTTTGCCCATTATCGCCGCTCGCCAGAACTGAGGAATGATTATTTAAGGCCCCTAAATTTTAGGCCGCTCGAGGCACTGGAACTCAGCTCGCCTCGGCTTAAGGTACTAACGAGGCGCCTGCCAAGCATAGATGAAAGTCGATTTAGCCCTTGGTTTGTCCGCACAAAACCTGAAGTTGTAGCCGAAGGCAATAATCGTCTTGCATTGCTAGTAAGCCCTTTATGTAAACAGGAATGCGAGTGGATAGCCTACCGCACAAAAGCTTGGTCGAGAGTGAATCTGATTGGGGAGAAAACCTCGGGGGATTTTGCCAGACAATATCAACTCACCTTACCTAACAGTGATTTAGATGTTCGTTTTAGCAGCTCACTCACCTATGACGCCGCAGGCGAGCTGCTTTCAGGAAAAGGCACAGAGCCGGATATTTGGCTGCCACAGAACAGCGATATTGAATGGCAAGGATTAGTCAGTTTAGTGCGTGCCGCGAAACCGAAATCCATAGACACGCCCCTCGGTTCTCAACCTAAGTTAGCGCAAGCCAATTAACAAAAAAGCCAGCAATCAGCTGGCTTTTCGATTAACACTCTAAGGTATCAAGCTTACTTCTTCTCGCTCGCTTTTGAGTTCATCACAGAACCAAACACTATGCCTTGTTTGTTCACATCGAAGCTCATTTGCACGCGCATATTGTAATCTTTCAGCATTTGCAGCTCTTCAGGAATCGGCTCGCCAGTCAGTTCTAACAGGGTCAGTACTGGGGTAAACATCTTACCGTAATCAGCCGACATGCTGTAAAGCCCATTGGCCGATGGCTTCTCGCCAGCCAGTTTATTGGCTAACGCTAAGCCTTTATCGCCAGAGTAAACCACTAAGTGTTGTCCTTTAATCGCCAGCATCGGCTTGATGTTCATCTCAGGCGGCAACATTAACAGTGGTGATAAATCGGTAGGCTCGCCATTATCAGCAACTTGCAGTTCAGCCAGCATTGGAGCAAAAGGTTTCACCATATTGAACAGCATTGAAGGATTATCAGCCGTTAAGCTCACTAAGGCATCTAAGCTTTCAAGCTTAGGCTCTTGGTCTTTTGTGCTCATCTTATAATCGAGCAATGACAGGCTCACACCTTTAACCCCATTAGCCATGCCAGTAAACATACCTAACATAGCTGGGCTCTGTTGGCTTAACTCTGCTTGCAACTCGGCAAGCGGCGCGCAGGTTAACTGCGGCTTTTGCAGGTCATCCCAAATCGCCGTCAGAGAAGGCGCAACTTCATTAACGTCAATCCCCAGCCCCATAGAGAAGATAGTGCTGTTAATATCGGCTAAGTGGGTTGGAATGTAGCCGCGCATTTTTTGCAATGCGGTTAAGATTGCCTGGTTTTTGCTTTCAACCACAAAAGAGGCAGCCATATGGCTTTCTTTTTCGGTCGAGCTAAATGCGGTTAACCCAGCAACAGTACGAGGCCAGTTAGCAGCAATGGCGGTTAGCTCAGTTTTACATTCAGGGGTACGGATCTCTGCAAAAGGATCTTCACCTTGGCTTTCTTCTGCCATGAACTGAGTGAGCTGTTTGCCTAGCATATTGCCATCGGGAGAGGTAATCGCTTTAACAATCTCAACATGGTTGATAAAGCTGATGCTATCTTCCATAAAACCATGGGTTTTGATGATGTCTTTCAGCATGCCTGAAGCGGCTAAGGATTGAGTCGGTTTCTTTAATCCAAAGGCCATTTCTAAGATTTCGGGCTCAATCGTTGTGGCAGACAAGGTCACAGTTAAGATGCCATCTTTATGGGCAAATAACAGGTCAACCTTCTCGGTAGAACCTTCTTCGGCAAGTGAATAAGCGCGATAATCAACGCCCGCTAAAGTGCGCTTTTCATGGGTGAAGCCGCTGTCTTTCTCGGCTTTATCCAAGACGGCCCAAAATGCATCGATTTGATCCACATTGGTTTTAAGAACAGGGATCACACCTAAGGTATAGAAAAAAGGCTCGACTTCATTTGGCAAACCAAAGGTCTTAAGCAATTGGGTTGGATTTTTTATCCCATCCATATACTGCGTATAGATGCTGACAAAAAACTTGGCCATAGGGCTATCTAATTCGCCTAATTCGGCCAACGAATCTGTTGAATATTGCTGGTAATTGCCAGAAATAGATTGCAGGTAGTTTTTCAGTGGGAAAGGTTTTAACTGACCTGAAAATACTGGGGTGTCGGCAGGGATATAATCAAGCAAAGGATTGGCCGAAGCACTCGAGCTAGTTCCATGCTGAGTGTACCAATAAGCACCTGCTCCCGCTGCAATAATTGCCGCAGCAATAACAATCTTCTTCATCTAAAACTCCATTTAATAACCGTCAAAGTGACAAAAATAATACCGAAAGCACTCACCTCCGGTATTTAAATACTGACCTGTTGTCATTCCTTTTTACACGCGTCATGGCAAACCAATATCCGACACAAGCTAAAAATTAGCGAGGGGGAATAGCCAAAGGACTGAGTGTATTTGAAGGGGAAATTCGTGCGCTAATTTACCATTAATTAACTAAGGATGCGAATCAAGCTGCGCGATTAAGTCAAATTCGCTTGGCAAACTAAATGAAATTTACATTCAGAGCCTAATTCATCTTGAGGATAAAGTTCATATTAACGATAAAGCGCATGACATATTAATTAAGACTAAGGTTATCGCCTTATTTACCCATTAATCGGCATTATGAACACGGTTAAGTGTCACTTCCCCTAACTGGCGCATTTGCTTACGGATCCAAGCGGAGCGCTGCTCAACATAGGGTGAAGGCGATGAGACTTTATAACGCCAAGGATTAGGCAAGACCGCCGCTAATAATGACGCCTCATAACGAGTTAATTTGGCGGCACTCTTACCAAAATAATGTTTCGATGCCGCTTCGGCGCCATATATTCCGGGGCCAAATTCGACGATATTCAGATACACTTCGAGTATGCGCGACTTATCCCAAATCAATTCCATCAACAGGGTAAACCAGGCCTCAATTCCCTTGCGGATAAAACTGCGGCTTGACCACATAAACAGGTTTTTCGCCGCTTGCTGACTTAAGGTACTCGCACCGCGAACCTTGTTGCCCTTTTGGTTGTATTCGATGGCCGAACTTATCGCGGCTATATCAAACCCCGTGTGGCTGGCAAACTTTTGATCCTCTGCGGCAATCACGGCTAATTGCAACTCAGGGGAGATTTGCTCGAGTGAGCGCCATTGATGCCTAACCTCAGTAATCGGCGCGGGCGGGAACATTGCCCGCTCAATCCGCCAAGTCCACATCGGCGGATCAATAAAACGCAGTAGCACCACGCTTAAAATTGAGGCGAGTAATAAACCTAAGATGAGTTTAACGAGCCAAGCGACTAGTCGCTTAAGGCCGCGTGCTTTGGGCTTGGGCGCTGGGCGATTAGATTTATTCCCTTGAGGACGATGAACATGATCGCGCATGGCATACATAGGGGCGGTCATCCAGTAATCCTCATCAATAATTCCATCAAAGGGGCCATATGCGGCGGCATTAGCCACTCAGCATAAAATAGCACAGTGTAAGTTGATGATAATATTGTCATAAACAGCGCCAAAAACCGAGCTGAATTGATGAATTAACGAAATAAACGATGTTAACTATGTTGACTCAACCTCGGCAGCTTTGACCACAGCTGACCGAGGTGAAATGGGCAGATTAACGAGGGCTAGCAAGTCAATCAAACTGCTTGATACTCGCGGCGGCGAGCAAGGTCTTTTGGAAGTGCGACTGTTTTCCGTCTCGTTATATCGTTACACAGCAAACTAAGCCCATAAATAACGATATTCAACAACTTAACTTGGCAAAATACCGACTAGGGCATATCTGCGCAGTAAACTCCCTCAAAACCATCTACGGGAACTTTGTAATATAGCTCAGAACATTCTAATGTGCATAACTCTGTGAGTAAAAATGTACAAAAATTTTATTCTCGGTGAATAAGCACAATCTAACTCTATGAAAACAAAATTTATCTGACTTTAATGACGGCAGAATGACACTCAAAATACTTTAACGGCCAAACCGCTGCAAAATTAAGCAAAACATTCTTTTGGCGACATGAAATAAAAAATGCCACAGGGAATACTGTGGCATTTATCTATTAAATCAGATAGATGGTTATATTTCGTAATGCAAACCGCATTCGCGTTTTAAGCCATTAAAGCGGGTTTCTTCTTCAGTCATCCCTAATTCTAAGGGTTTACTCGAGTGGGTATCCCCAACAGAAACATAACCTTGATCCCATAGAGGATGGTAAGGCAAGTCAAATTGCGTCAGATACAGGTGCACATCTTTGTTCGACCACTCGATAATCGGCAGCAGCTTAAAGCGAGTTCCGTGGATAGCCAATATCGGTAACTCTTCGCGAGTGCTCGACTGACTGCGGCGCAGTCCCGCAAACCAAGTACCGACTTCAAGTTCCGCCAAAGCACGTTGCATCGGCTCCACTTTATTCAGTCGATTGTAACGCTCGAGCCCATCTAAGCCCTGCTCCCACAACTTGCCGAAACGTGCCTCCTGCCATGCAGAGGTCATTGGCGCTTGGTAAACCTTGAGGTTTAAGGATAAACGCTCGGTAAGCTGGTCAATAAACTGATATGTCTCAGGAAAGAGATAGCCAGTATCCGTTAAGATCACCGGAATATCCGATTGCACCTGACTCACCATATGCAGCATCACCGCCGCTTGGATCCCAAAACTGGATGACAGCGCGTGATTACCCGGCAGATAGGCTAAGCCCCAGAGCACTCGCTCTTGAGCCGTCAAGCCGGCCAAAAAGCGATTAATGCGCTCCAGTTCAGCTTGCTGCACATCCTTAGGTGCCGTTAGCAGCGCTTTAAGTTCGCTGTGACTTACCACGCTCTGCAACGCGTTCGGCAAGCCAGAACCCGTTACCCCAGAATCAAGATCAGCCATGGAAATCCTTAGCGGCATCTATTACCGCCTTCACTACGCCCGTGCGGACGGTGAAGTTACCAAAGGTTTCGCCTGCATTACGCTCAACCGCGTAGCGGGCAAATAATGCATCCAATTCAGCAAGGATCTCAGCCTCTTGGATATTCTCTCTGTACATCTTATTCAGACGAGTGCCTTCGAAGTTAGCCCCGAGATACAGGTTGTAGCGACCCGGCGCCTTACCCACTAAGCCGATTTCGGCGGCAAATGGGCGGGCGCAACCGTTTGGACAGCCCGTCATACGCACCACAATGGCTTGTTCGCTAATGCCATTTTTAGCCTGAAGCGCATCGATATGGTCGATAAACTCAGGGAAATAACGCTCAGCTTCCGCCATCGCCAATGGACAGGTTGGCAAGGCCACACAGGCAATCGAATGACCGCGGGTTTGGGTCAGCACTTGGCCGAGTAAACCGTGTTTACGGGCAAGGCCTTCGATGGTCGCTTTATCCTCGGGAGCCACACCAGCAATAATCATATTCTGGTTAGACGTCATGCGGAAATCGCCCTTGTGGATCTTCGCGATTTCACGCATGCCGGTTTGTAAACTCTTACCGGGCACGTCTTTGATGCGGCCACTTTCGATAAACAGAGTTAAATGCCACTTACCATCGACACCTTCAACCCAGCCGTAACGATCGCCGCGATCGCCAATCACCACATCGCGCTTGGGCTCCAACTTGACGCCAGCACGGGCTTCCACTTCGGCCTTAAACTTCTCATAACCATGGTCGACGATAGTGTACTTAAGGCGCGAACGCTTACGATTGGTACGATTACCCCAGTCACGCTGCACTGTCATCACAGCTTCGGCAAACTTCATCACATCTTCAGTTTTGATAAAACCAAAGTCATCGGCCAAGCGCGGGAAGGTTTCGACCTCACCGTGGGTCGAGCCCATGCCGCCACCTGCTGTCAGGTTAAAACCGACTAATTCGCCGTTTTCTGCCACCGCAATAAAGCCTAAGTCGTTGGTATAGACGTCAACATCGTTATCCGGTGGTACGGCAACAGCCATCTTAAACTTACGTGGCAAGTAGGTTTTGCCATACACAGGTTCAACGGTTTCGTCTTCTGTGGTCAGTAACTTCTCTTCATCTAACCAAATCTCGGCGTAGGCACGAGTGTGAGGCAGCAGGTGATCAGACAGTTTTTTCGCGACTTCATAGGCCTGCGCATGCAGCTTAGATTCCACCGGATTCGGGTTACACATCACGTTGCGGTTAACGTCACCACAGGCGGCGATAGAATCGAGCGCCTCACGGTCCAAGCCTTGAATAATGGTCTTAAGGTTACGCTTTGGAATGCCGTGGTATTGGAACGTCTGGCGCGTCGTTAAACGAATACTGTTAGAGCTGGTGAGCGTCGAGGCAATTTCATCCACGCCTAGCCATTGCTTAGGTGTACACACACCGCCTGGCACGCGAGCACGTAACATAAAGCTATATAAAGGCTCGAGTTTTTGCTCTTTACGTTCGTTACGTAAATCGCGGTCATCCTGCTGATAGAAGCCGTGGAATTTGATCAATTGCTGATCGCCGTCGCTAAAACTGCCTGTCACCGAGGAGTCTAATCCCTCTTTAATGGTACCACGCAGATAATCACTGTCGGTCTTTAGGTATTCGTTTAATGCTAACTTTTGCTCACTCATGGCAACTGCCTCTTAAAATTCGTTCGGCGGCAGTATCTCAGTGGATACTGCTCTCTATCTTTGGGATCGATTAATTAGTACACGTCTTTTTGGTAACGTTTATGACTGCGCAGAGTCTCGAAATATTCTTCCGCCGCCTCGCTCGACAGTCCGCCAAACTCCACCGCAACCGCTAATAGGGCTTGATGTACGTCTTTAGCCATACGCTCGGCATCACCACAAATATAAAGATGCGCGCCATTTTGCAGCCATTGCCACAGGGTTTGTCCCTGCTCTTTAATGCGGTGCTGCACGTAAATCTTATGGGCCTGATCCCGCGAAAATGCCACATCGATACGGGTTAAATCGCCGTTTTTCAGATACTGTTGCCACTCGGTTTGATACAGGAAGTCCTGCTCAAAGTGAGGATTACCGAAGAATAACCAGCTATCGCCCTCAGCGCCTTGCGCCACGCGCTCCTGCATAAAGGCGCGAAACGGCGCAACACCAGTGCCTGGGCCAATCATGATGACAGGCGTTTGTGGATCTTCAGGTAAACGGAAATGCTTGTTCGGTTCAACATACACTTTTACTTCGGCGCCTTCCTCTGCCGAGGCTAAGAAATGCGATGCGCCGCCAAAACGGGCTTGCCCTTGGTGCTCATCCTCCACCAAGGCCACTGTCAGATGCACTTCGGTATCGACTTCACTCTGGCTCGAAGCGATGGAGTAGAGTCTTGGCGTTAATGGGCGTAATAGCTCCACTAACTTGTTTGCATCCAGATTAGCATCGGCTTTGAGCTGATAGTTCGCCACTAAGTCTGCAAATTGATGATGTAAGATAAACTGGCGAACCTGTTCTTTATCTTCGCTAATAGCAAGCAGCTCAGGGCTTGCGGACAACTCGGCCCAGGCTTTGACTAAACCGGGATATAACTGTGTCAGCTCTTTCTTCTCGATTAAGGCTTGTTTGAGGCTGATTGACTCATTACCGACGGTCACAGTGGTATCGGCCGCTAACCCTAAGCCCGCTAAAATCTCATCGACCAAAGTTTCATTGTTGCTAAACCACACCCCAAGGGCATCACCCACTTCGTAGCGTAAGCCTGACTCGCCTAAATCGATTTCAACGTGGCGTACGTCTCGGTCTGAACCGCGTCCGGTGATCTTCTGGCTCACCAACACCTCAGCACTGTAAGGGTTTTGCTTCGTAAATTCGCTTTCGCTGGCAACTTGTGCCGAGCCGGTATCATTGAGCGCCACCACGTTAGCCGTGGTTTGAATGAGTGGCTTCACGGCGGTGAGCACATCGGCGTGCCACTGTCCGGCCGCAGCCTCATAGTCCACATCACACTCAACCAGAGGCAGCAACGCTTTGGCGCCTAATGCCGACAGACGGGCATCGAAGTCTTTACCGGTTTGGCAGAAAAACTCATAGCTCGAATCGCCCAGTGCCAACACTGAGTAATGTAAGTTGTTCAATTGAGGAGCACGTTTCGATGCTAAAAACTTATGTAATTCAATCGCATCATCCGGCGCTTCACCTTCACCATGGGTACTGACCACCAGCAATAGCAAGGTTTCTTGCTTGAGCTGGCGCACATTGTATTCCCCCATAGAGGCTAAATTCACGCCATAGCCCTGTGCTTTTGCTTTTTCGGCCAAAGCTTTGGCAACGCCACGGCCATTACCAGTTTGGCTGCCATAGAGAATGGTCACTGTCTGCGCCGCCTGTGCGTCGGACACGGGCGCGAGCTGGGCCTGATTGCCCGCATTGGCCGTTGCGGCTAAATAACCGCTCACCCAAGCAAGTTGCACCGCGTTTAATTCAGCGGTGAGTTGTTTCAGCTTTTCGACCTGCGGTTGCGACAGGGGTGAAGCCAGTGATGAAAGTTCTTTTAACAACATGAGACGGCCCTATGACAGTGTAATGTCCAGCAGATTAACGTGGTTTTAGAAAAGCAAAAAAGAATAATATTTGATTTTTAATTCCATTTTGGAATATACAAAGTGCAAAATTTAAGCTACAAAAGTGTGCACTGGTTAAAAGTTTTTGATACGACCAGTTCAGAAACGACCAGCTTGAGCAATATGCGCTTGTGTCAAACCAAAGTATTGCCACAATGGTGACGAGCCTGCTGTACAGTGACCTCTGTTGCTCGCAAAGAAGTTTGTTTTCAAGCACAAATTTCATACCAAGATTGAATGCGCTAACTGCCACAACTGAATAAACGAGTTCATTCTTATCGCGGCCTAGCCCTACCTAGGTTTAGCTCAGGGGAAGCACTCAGGCGGAACGATTATATAAACCACCAGGGAGTAATCATGCAGATTGGAATACCGAGAGAGAGTCTCGCCGGTGAGACTCGGGTCGCCGCGACCCCTGCCACCGTCGAACAACTTAAAAAGCTCGGCTTTGAAGTTGTTGTTGAGGCCAATGCTGGCTTACTGTCTAGCTTTGACGATGCCGCTTTTGAAGCCGCAGGGGCGAAGATCACGGCAGAGGTTTGGCAAGCGGATCTGATTTTTAAAGTCAATGCACCGACCGATGCTGAAATTGCGCAAATTAAAGAAGGCGCGACCTTAATCAGCTTTATCTGGCCCGCTCAAAATGCTGAGCTGGTCGAGAAACTGTCTAAACGCAACATCAATGTGATGGCGATGGACATGGTGCCACGTATTTCCCGTGCCCAATCCCTCGATGCTCTCTCTTCTATGGCCAATATCGGCGGTTATCGCGCCGTTGTTGAAGCCGCGCACCACTTTGGCCGTTTCTTTACCGGACAAATTACCGCCGCGGGCAAAGTTCCTCCGGCAAAAGTGTTGGTGATTGGTGCCGGTGTGGCGGGTCTTGCCGCCATTGGTACCGCAGGTTCGTTAGGTGCTATCGTTCGAGCCTTCGACACACGTTTAGAAGTGGCCGAACAAATTGAATCTATGGGTGGCCAGTTCCTCAAGCTAGACTTCACCAATGAAGATGGCAGCTCATCGGACGGTTACGCTAAAACCATGTCGGACGAGTTTATCGCCGCCGAAATGGCACTGTTTGCCGAGCAAGCTAAAGAAGTCGATATCATCATTACCACAGCGCTGATCCCAGGCCGTCCGGCACCTAAGCTCATTACTAAGGCTATGGTCGACAGCATGAAACCCGGCTCTGTGATTGTCGATATGGCCGCGCAAGCGGGCGGTAACTGTGAATACACTCAGCCAAGCGAGCTGTTTGTAACCGAGAATGGCGTTAAAGTCATCGGCTTTACCGATCTTCCCGGCCGCCTGCCCGCGCAGTCTTCACAGCTTTACGGCACTAACTTAGTCAACCTGATGAAGTTAATGTGTAAAGAGAAAGATGGCGTCGCCAGCATCAACTTCGATGATGTGGTGATGCGCAATATGACAGTGGTCAAAGCTGGCGAAGTGACCTTCCCGCCACCAGCGATTTCGGTGTCGGCAGCGCCCGCCAAACCTGCGGCTAAGGTTGAAGCCAAAGCTGCTGAGGCCAAAAAGCCATCCAAGCTTAAGTATATTCTCGCCGCCCTTGGTGCTGCGGGTTTTGCTGCGGTTGCCTCGGTTGCTCCGGCCGAGTTCTTATCCCACTTTACGGTTTTTGTCCTGTCCTGCGTGGTGGGCTATTACGTGGTGTGGAACGTATCCCACTCACTACATACGCCTTTAATGTCAGTGACTAACGCAATTTCGGGCATTATCGTGGTCGGCGCCTTGCTGCAAATTGGACAAGGTTCAACCTTGGTCACTGTGCTGGCGTTTATCGCCGTGCTGATCGCCAGTATTAACATCTTCGGTGGCTTCACCGTCACTCAGCGCATGCTGAAGATGTTCCGTAAAGATTAAGGGGGTATAACGTGTCTCAAGGACTGGTAACAGCAGCTTACATTATTGCCGCCGTGCTCTTTATCTTCAGTCTCGCAGGATTGTCGAAGCAAGAAACGGCCAAACACGGCAATTTATTTGGTATCACAGGTATGGCCATCGCCCTACTGGCGACCATTTTTAATCCTGACACCAGCGGTGTCGCCTGGATTATTGTCGCCATGGTGATTGGTGGTGCCATCGGCGTGCGTTTAGCACTTAAAGTCGAAATGACGGAAATGCCCGAACTGGTCGCAGTACTCCACAGCTTTGTGGGTATGGCGGCGGTATTAGTGGGCTTTAACAGCTTTATCGACCTACACCCAGAGCAAGTATCACAAGTAGTTGTGGCCGTTGGCGGAGATATCAACTCCACCTTAGCCGCAGTGCAGGATGCGCTAAGCGAAGCGGCCAAAGCCGCCGAGAAAGCCCATTTAACTGGCGCTATGCTCAACATTCACTTAGTGGAAGTGTTCCTCGGGATCTTTATCGGTGCGGTGACCTTCACGGGTTCTATCGTGGCCTTCGGTAAGTTACGCGGATTAATTTCCTCAAAACCTTTGATGTTACCACATCGCCATAAACTGAACCTCGCAGCGGTATTGGTATCATTGGCGCTATTGGTTTATTTCGTACAAACGGGTGGCACTATGCCAGCCCTACTGTTGATGACACTTATCGCCTTCGCCTTTGGCTGGCATTTAGTGGCTTCAATCGGCGGTGCGGATATGCCAGTAGTGGTCTCTATGCTGAACTCCTACTCAGGTTGGGCAGCGGCGGCAGCGGGCTTTATGCTGTCAAACGATCTGCTGATCGTGACAGGTGCGCTCGTGGGCTCATCGGGTGCGATTCTGTCTTACATCATGTGTAAGGCGATGAACCGCTCGTTTATCTCGGTTATCGCAGGTGGATTTGGCACCGATGGTGTGGCCTCATCTGGCGATGAAGAAATGGGCGAATACCGCGAAACCAACGCTGAAGATGTGGCTGACATGCTGAAAAACGCGACTTCTGTCATCATCACCCCAGGCTATGGCATGGCAGTGGCGCAGGCGCAATATCCTGTGGCTGAAATCACTCAAAAACTGCGTGATCGCGGCGTGAAGGTACGCTTTGGTATTCATCCTGTAGCGGGTCGCTTACCTGGCCATATGAACGTACTCTTGGCAGAAGCCAAAGTGCCCTACGATATCGTGCTCGAAATGGACGAAATCAACGAGGACTTTAGCGATACCGACGTAGTACTCGTCATTGGTGCCAACGATACGGTGAACCCTGCGGCGATGGAAGATCCGGGCAGCCCAATTGCGGGCATGCCAGTGCTCGAAGTGTGGAAAGCGCAAAACGTGATTGGCTTTAAACGCTCGATGAACACGGGTTATGCGGGTGTACAAAACCCACTGTTCTTTAAAGACAATACCCAAATGCTATTCGGCGATGCCAAGGCTAGCGTTGAGGCGATTTTAAAAGCGCTGTAATGCTTACTTTTGCTTATTAATCTTAAAGGGAGCCACTTGGCTCCCTTTATCTTTTCCCCTGTTTAGGAATGTATTTTCACACGTTTTTAAGCCAGCTCAGCTAGTCTCTGCGCAACTTGCTTGTGGTCGCCCCATCCATTGAAAGGATAGCTTGATGCTGCTTGGATTATTTATGCTGTCGGCAATTTTGATTAAAACCTCGCTGCTAGGGCTCGGCTGGATATCGATTGGCATTGGCCTCGGTGGTTATCTGTTTTGCCGCTATTACCGCATCAATCTCGCCACTCGTTTAGTGCAAAAGTTTAAGCGCCTTTTCATCACAGGGGCGATATTGCACTTGTTCTTGTACCTTGGGCTTATCGTTAAACTCTTCCTTATTGATAGCATTGAGGATATTCCGGCCTTCTTTATCAGCCATTTGATGTTCCATCATGCGCTTTGCGCCCTGATCGCCGCGGCACTGACCTTTATGACAATCGGCATTTATCTTACCCAACAAAAGTTAAAACAAGCGCAGCTGCCGCCATTACAGCTTAACTAACTGCAGCTTAACTAACTGCAGCTTAACTAACTTAAGGGTGCGTAAAATCTATGACGCCACGGCGGATAAAACCAACTGCTATTCGCCAAACCATAGAAACAAAAAAGGAGCCTAGGGCTCCTTTTTTGTGGTGATGCTTAAGATTATGCCGCTTTGGCAACATCAAAATTAGACAGCAGCATGACCGCAGTACGGCCTAATAGGTGATTGATAGTACGATCGCCGACCAATCCTAATTCAGCAATAGCTTGCTGACGTGCTGTACTGACCGCTCTGAAGAGGGTGATTTCGTTATTCGCGCCACCACAGAGGCTGAAGAATAATCTTAACACTGCACGGTAATGCTCTTCTTGCATCGCTTTCATCCAAGAGGCTTCTAAGGCTTCTTGGCTAGAAAAGTCGAGCGCGGCAACAAATAAATTGCCAATACGACTATCTAAACGGATTAAGAAGTCGTTTTTACGCGGAAAGTGATGACTAATACCAGTGCGGCTAATCCCCGTTGCTTCAGATAACGTGGTATAAGACATAGTCTCAAAGCCAATAGTCAAAATTTGTCTTAACGCTTCATCCATAATCTGATTTATGGTCTGCTCAGTCTGTACTCGCGAGCGCTTAGCCATAGTAAAGTCTCCCGTTGTTCTTTTTCTGGGGTAGAGCTTACCAAAGCCTTTCAGGGATTACTGCTGTTTGGAAACGCCAAACAAGTGTATTTCGCTTTTGTTCAGCTAGGGTTCAGTTTGAAACAGGGAGATTTACCGATTCTATTTACATATTCACAACATTGAATTTTGTACTAACCAGTCGTGTGCTTTTGTCTCCCCCATCAGCAGTGTCAGTGTCGGGGTTAGGTAGCGCCCAAGATCCGGCTTGCGCCAAGATAGGTATGCTGGCAGGGGTTGCAGCACAGTCTCGCCAAAAGTCCGCTGCATTAAACTCGAATATTCACGTAATATCTGTGGCTCAATTTGTATTATTTTAGGATAAAAATCGGCGACAAAATCACGATATTGGCTGTAATGGACAATCTGACCCACTTGATACTTTTTTAACACTTGTATCATCATCGGGCTGGTCCAGTGAGACATATACTGCGAACTTGTTAACGCCGCAAGGTTGCGTCTGTGATATTGCTGCCAGGCTAAATCAAGATTGCCCTTGGCCTTAGCGACACGCCAAACAAGGTAGAGATCCGCCAACCACTCATGCTGATAAGCTGTTAATTCTTTAGGTAATAAACTGCCCTGCAAGGCCAGATTTTCAAGATGTCCTAGCTCATGCCATAGGGTCAATAATGCCTGTTCTTTGAGGTCATATTGATAGGTTATGCCATCGATATTGAGCAGTTGAAACTCTGGTGTTTCTCGCTCATTTACCAGGATTAAACCGGAGAAATGACTATTTTCGACGGGTAACACCATGGCACTGCGAAGCCCAAGTTCAGTTTGGAATTGGGTTTCACTGCGAGGGAGTTGTTCACGAACCTGAGTTGGAAAGCTTGCCAGACACTGACTCAATTGCGCTAACGGGCAAATTAACGCCTGCTTGTCGCCGATGGGCACCCAAGTCAGGCTAGAGATCAGTGTCAGGGCAATGAGACTCACTGTTTTGCCATGATATTTTGGATAATGGCCGTCGTTGATATCCCGTCTTCAAATCCTAACACTTGGACTTGGCCACCCGCGGCGATCACCTCGGCGCCACCAGCGATATCTTCAACCTTATAATCTCCTCCTTTAACGAGGAGATCGGGGAGTAATCTGGCGATAATCCGCTGTGGCGTGTCTTCACTAAAAGGCACAACCCAATCGACGGCGGCTAATCCTGCTAACACCGCCATACGTCTATCCACTTGATTGACAGGGCGACCTTCGCCTTTTAAGCGTTTCACCGAGGCGTCGTCATTCACGGCCACAATCAATCTGTCGCCTAAGGCTTTGGCTTGCTTGAGGTAACTGACGTGCCCCGCGTGCAGAATATCGAAGCAACCGTTGGTCATCACCACTCGCTCGCCGCGCAATTTAGCTTGCTCTAGGGCATAGGCAAGTTGATCTTCACTCACTACCCCAAAACCCGACTCACCGTGGTGCAGTGCTAAGGCTTCAATCAGCTCGATACGTGACACGGTTGAAGTGCCTAATTTACCCACAACAACTCCAGCAGCGGTATTGGCAATGGCGCACGCCTGCGGCAGTTCTGCGCCCGCAGCGAGTGAGGTCGCCAGAGCTGAAATCACTGTATCACCGGCGCCTGTCACGTCATACACCTCACGGGCCACCGTGGGAATGTGTAACTCTGGGGCATTGGCCGTCACTAAGGTCATGCCCTTTTCGGAGCGAGTGACTAAGATAGCGTCGAACTGATGCTTATTGAGTAAGCCACGGGCCTTTTCAAGTAAATCCGCCTCAGAGGTTACCGCACCAACCACGGCTTCAAATTCACTCATATTGGGTGTGATGAGTGAAGCGCCATGGTAACGGCTAAAATCGGAACCCTTTGGATCAACAAGCACTTTCACGCCTTTAGCGCGAGCCAGTGCAATAAAATCCTGCGGCTTATCGATAGCACCCTTCGCATAATCCGACAGCACCACTACATCGACCGAATCGAGTAAGGCTTCGGATTGTTTAAGCAAACGCGCACTATCCTGCTTATCGAAGGACTCTTCAAAATCGAGGCGAATGAGCTGCTGGTTACGCGACAGTACCCGCAGTTTGGTAATGGTCGGTTTATCGGCAATATTCAACCACTGTGGCTCAACACCGAGGGCTTGCACGCCAAGGGTTAACGCCTTAGCGGTATCATCTTCGCCGACTAACCCCGCCAATTGCACTTGACCGCCGAGGGTCGCGATATTTAGCGCCACGTTGGCCGCACCGCCCGGTCTGTCTTCGACTTGGTTGATCTTCACCACGGGCACTGGCGCTTCGGGCGAGATACGACCCGTTGGCCCAACCCAGTAGCGATCTAACATCACATCGCCGACAACTAACACTTTGGCTTTTTCAAATGCTGGCAGAGAAACCTTCATAGCGCTCTTATCTATTGCAGAAATTAAACCGTGATTGTACCTAATTTTCAGCAAAATATGAGTTAGAATAAGCAGTAATTTTCAAAAGTAGTGAGTATTTTTGTGGTCGAGAAAGCTGAGTTTTCATCATCCTTATATCATCCGAAGCACTGGCCCATGTGGTTTGGGGTGTTAGTGATGCGGATTACCCAAGTGTTACCTCTCTCGTGGCAGATGAAGTTAGGTAAAGGATTAGGCCGATTAGTTAAGACTATTGCAGGCAGTCGAACCCATACCGCGCGCCGCAATTTAACCCTCTGTTTCCCCGACATGCCCGAGTCAGAGCGCGAAGCCCTGCTGACCCGTAACTTTGAAGAAACGGGTAAAGCGATTTTCGATACCATCAATGCCTGGTGGTGGACCGATGAAAAAATCCAACAACATATGCAGATCACCGGCAAAGAATACGTGCAAGACACCTTGAATGCCGGCCATGGGGTGATTCTATTTGCCGTGCACTGCTTACCACTGGAAATGGGCGCGCGTATTTTTGGTCAATTCCAACCCGGTGTTGGGGTGTACCGTCCACACAACAATCCGGTGATGGAATACCTACAGGTCAAAGGCCGCTTACGCTCAAACAAAGCCTTAGTGCCGAAACGCGATCTACGCCAGATGGTGCGTTGTTTACGCAATCCCGATGTGATTTGGTATACCGCCGATCAGGATTTTGGGCGTTCGAGTGCGGTGTTTATTCCCTTCTATGCCGTGCCCGATGCTGCGACCATTACCGGTGCCACCACACTGGCTAAACTCGGCAAGGCCAAAGTGCTGCCCTTCTTTGTGGAGCGCACCGAAGGTGATAAGGGTTACCATATTGAGATTATGCCGCCGCTCGAGAACTTCCCCGGTGAAGATGAGCTAGCCGACGCCATTCGCGGTAACAAAATTATCGAAGGGATTATCGATAGAAATCGCGCCCAATATATGTGGCTTCACCGCCGCTTTAAGACTCGCCCAGATCCAACGGACAAGTCCTTATATAAATAAGCTTTCGTTCTATCTGTTTGAAATAAGTGCTTAAAAGCGGATAAAAAAATGCCAAGAAATTGCTTGGCATTTTTTATCTTAGAACTTTCGGTTTAAGGCATAGTTGAGGGTTGAGGGCTTGAAACCCTAAGCATCATTTCCTGTTAAGCCCTGCATAGCAGGCTTAAGCACTGATTAAGCCTCTGCCGGTAAGCGAATACCCACATTGGTGACTTTGCCTTCATTGAGTCCTGCAACTACCCAATGCAGTGACTGCCATAGGAACTGATCACCAAGTACCGGATGCGAGCCTAATTCTGCCGCCACTAAATCTGCGACCGTCATATCGCCGGTTGCTTCATCTAACTCCAGACCATAAATCGGCGCCAGATCCAGCAGCTTAACCTCGGTATCGATAAAGAAGTCACCGAAGAAACGTGGCACTTCCTTGGTTTCGGGTGCCTGACTAAAGAGGTTACTTAAGGCTTCTAGGCTCTTCTCTTGCCCAAGCACACACAAAATGTCCCCCGCTTCGAGGCAGGTACTGCCCGATGGGTGCAACAGTGTATTATGGCGAAATACCGCCGCAATCCTTGTTCCATCTGGCATTGAGAGGCGTTTAAGCGGTTCGCCGATACACCATTTGTTTTCACTCAGATGGTACACAAACACTTCCCACTCGCTGCTAGGGTAAATTTCAACCCCAGAGCGTGAAATCGGCAACGGCTTAGGTGGCAACTCAACCTTAGCTAAACGTGCCGCCGTGGTGAGGGACGCCCCTTGTACTAGCAGTGACACTAATACCACGAAGAATGCCAAGTTAAAGTACAACTGCGCCCCCGGTAATCCCGCCATCATAGGGAATACCGCTAAAATAATCGGCACGGCGCCACGCAATCCGACCCAAGAAATAAACCAGCGGTCACGGCTGCTAAAGCTCTTAAAGGGCAGCAAGCTGAGCCATACGGCTAACGGTCTGGCAAACAGGATCATCCCAAAGGCTAACGCTAAGCCCGGTAACCAAATATCCAACAAGTCAGACGGTGTGAGCAGCAGCCCTAATACGAGGAACATACCGATTTGGCTAACCCAAGTCATGCCATCCAATACGTTTAGGATGGAATGGCGACCACGGGTAGGCTTGTTGCCGAGGAAAAGACCGACGAGATAAATCGACAGAATGCCGCTACCGCCGAGTTTGTTCGAGGCGGCATAAATCATCAGACCGCCACTGAGCACTAAAATCGAATACAAGCCTTCGGCAAGCTTGCTTAGATTCACCAACTTCCACAGCAGCCAACCGCCGCCAAGACCGAGGAAAATCCCCAAGCCAAACTGCTTGATAAAGCTTATCAGCATAAAGCTTACGGATAACTCGGCGTCCACATTAGCGAGGATGGCAATCAGGGTCACGGTTAAAAACACCGCCATTGGGTCGTTACTGCCCGATTCGATTTCCAGCGTCGCGCCAACACGCTCGTTAAGGCTACGGCCCTTTAATAGCGAGAATACCGCCGCCGCATCAGTGGAGCCGACAATTGCCCCCACCAGCAAGCCTTGCAACCAGTGTAAGTCAAATAACCATGCGGCCATTACGCCCGTGATACTAGTGGTGATAGCGACCCCAAAGGTCGCCAGCGACAATGCCGGCCACAGTGCCACCCTAAAGCTCGCGACCCGCGTGCGCATACCGCCATCGAGCAAGATAATGGCTAAGGCTAAGTTACTGACAAGATAAGCGGTTGAGTAGTCGTCAAACAGAATACCGCCGGGACCATCCTCCCCGGCTAAAATCCCTACTGCGAGGAAAATTAATAAGATAGGGATACCCAAGCGCGAAGACACGGGACTTAACAAAACACTCACAGCGGCAAGCAAGGCACCGATCAGAAAAAAACTATTGATGGAATCTGCATCCACACATGCCTCCTTAAATACAAGAGTGTTTAGTTAAACGATAAAGAAATCACCCAGATTAAAAATGACTCAATTGAAAATTTTTTGTGTTTCTATACTAGCATAAAAAATGCAAATTAATGGAGTTTTAAATATTAAATTTCAAACATCTACATCCAAATCCTCAGTGAAAGGCCATTTTGACTAACTTTTACATAAAAACCAGTACAACCATAAACACCTACCGAACATAAACTCAAGCTCATAAACAAGATAAAATCTTTATTTATCAATATATTTAAAAATAGCATTCCATATAAACTCACTGTATACCGCCAAAATCGCGAGGATAACCATATAAAAATATGCTGTATTCGCTAAAAGTCGGCTTAAGTCCAGTTAAACTCTGCAATAACTTGAAAGCATAGATAAAATCACCTTTTCCATTGTGTTATCGACATACAAGCCTCTAAAGATGTCATAAAGACAATCACTGTCATATCAACAATCAATATTCAGTATCAAAAAGACAATCAAGCATAGAGTGAAATTTATATTCTTCTTTATTTTCAACAACAAAAAGGCTTGGCACGTATTACGCAATAGCAGGTGAAACGTATCAAAATGACGTTGCATCAAGGAGACTTATGAGCAAACAAAAACTCACCGCTATCGCACTGTTAGTTGTGCTGATTGCTTCATTCACTGTGCTGCTGAGCATAGGCAGTGAAATTTATCGGGAAAAACCGCCGATCCCCACTGCATTTACCGATGCAAATGGTCAGGTTGTGTTTAGCGAAAATGATATCGAACAAGGTCAATTGGTCTGGCGCTCCATGGGCGGCCATCAACTGGGGTCGGTTTGGGGACATGGCTCTTATGTTGCCCCCGATTGGACCGCCGACTGGTTACACAGAGAAGCCGAAGCTTGGCTCGATATTCGCGCAGAGCAGCAATATCAAACACCGTTCACCCAATTAAGTGCCCAGCAAAAAGCCGGGCTTGAACAAGCCTTAAGGGAAGATTTACGCCATAACAGCGTCGAGCCACAGGCCGATGGCACAGTGCTTATTCGCTTGTCTAGCACTCGTATCGAAGCGATAGATAAGGTCGAGCAGCATTATTTATCCCTGTTTGGGAGCGATCCAGAACTCAGCAGCCTTCGTGAACAATACGCCATGAAAGAAGGCACTGTGCCCGATCTAGCGCGCCGCGAACAACTCAATGCGTTCCTCTTTTGGGGAGCCTGGGCGGCAATCACAGAACGCCCGGATGCACCCTATACCTACACCAATAACTGGCCCTTCGATCCCCAACTAGGCAATACACCGACCTCGGATAATATCGTCTGGTCGATACTCAGTATTGTGACCTTAATTGCGGGGATTGGCGGATTGATCTGGCACCATGCGAGCGGCAAGCATGAAAGTCTGCCCAAGCCCTCGGAGCAAGATCCGCTGTTTTTCACTAAACCCACCGCCTCACAAAAAGCCGTCGGCAAATACTTCATCACAGCAATTGGTCTGTTTTTACTGCAAATTTTACTCGGCGGGATCACGGCCCACTATGCGGTTGAAGGCCAAGAGTTTTACGGCTTACCTATTTCGGAAATACTCCCCTACTCAGTGACTCGTACTTGGCACACCCAATTAGCAGTATTTTGGATAGCCACGGCCTGGTTAGGCACAGGGCTGTATATTGCTCCCGCCTTATCGGGTTATGAACCTAAATATCAACGTCTCGGCGTTAACGTACTCTGGGTAGCCTTAGTCGTCGTGGTGCTTGGCTCGATGGCCGGCGAATGGATTGGGGTGCAGCAGTATTTTGACCTCGATATGAATTTCCTCTTTGGTCATCAAGGATATGAATACATAGATCTTGGCCGAGTATGGCAAATCCTACTCCTCGTCGGATTATTGATATGGCTAGCCTTAGTCACCGCCGCCATCAAACCCGCCCTCAAAGTGCAAGGCGAGATGCGCCCTGTAATTTGGGTACTCTATGCCTCCTGTGTGGCGATTGGCTTGTTCTATGGCGCCGGCCTCTTTATGGGTAAACACGCCAACTTAGCGATTGCAGAATATTGGCGTTGGTGGGTTGTACACCTGTGGGTTGAAGGCTTCTTCGAAACCTTTGCCACCGCCGTTATCGCCTTGATGTTGGTACGTTTAGGGTTAATCCGCGGTCGCAGTGCCAACGGTGCGGTGTTATTCACAACAGTGATCTTCTTAACAGGAGGTTTGATTGGCACCCTACACCACCTCTACTTTACTGGCACACCCACCTCAGTGATCGCTTGGGGCGCCATCTTCTCCGCCTTAGAAGTCGTCCCCCTCGCCATAATTGGTTTTGAAGCGATGGAAACCTACCGTCTGCGCAAAGCCAGTGGCTGGATGCAACGTTATCACTGGGCGATTATGTTCTTTGTGGCGACTGCGTTTTGGAACTTAGTCGGTGCAGGTATGCTGGGCTTCTTAATCAATCCACCTATCTCGCTCTACTACATTCAAGGACTAAACACCACGGCCACCCACGGTCACGCCGCCTTTATGGGCGTGTACGGTATGCTGGGCATGGGCTTGATGCTCTTCTGTCTGCGGGGCCTCACCGGCAATATTCAGTGGAATGACAAAATGCTCAAAGGCGCCTTCTGGAGCCTCAACATTGGCCTAGCGGCTATGGTGTTCATGTCGTTATTGCCCGTGGGGATTACACAGTTTTTTGCCGTCATCGACCATGGATATTGGTTCGCCCGCTCGCCAGAAGTGATCCATAGTCCACTGGTTGAAAGGCTGGTTTGGATGCGCATGTTTGGGGATGTCATCTTCAGCATCGGCGGTCTCTTAATGGGCGCCTTCTTAATCGATTTGATCAGAAAAGCCCTGAATAAACCGGCCAAAGTGCAACAGGAAGTCTTACAAACAAATCACTAACCACAGCGATTAATCCTGTCTGACCAAGGTGCCGTTTAGGCACCTTGGTTGCTTAGTGTGATGGCCTGCGCCGTTTATCGTTTACCACGCTTTTATAGCCTTACCGCATTAACGGTTAGCAGTGTCTAAACAACCTGTGTCAATATAACAATCAATGCTATAAATCAGGGGAACCTCGCTGCAGGAGTTTTTATGGCCCTAAGTCAAACTGACCTTACCCGTATCGCACTGGATATCACCTCTGGTTTAGCCCACAGAGACCGCTTCTCACGCTTGCTCGATACGGTGAGAGCTAACCTGCACTGTGACGCGGCAGCGCTACTGACCTTCCATGGACACTATTTTACCCCGCTGGCTATCGACGGTTTGAACGAGGATGTGCTCGGCAGACGCTTTATCCTGAATGAACATCCAAGGCTTGAGGCCATTGCCCGGGCGGGGGATATAGTGCGCTTTCCCGCCGACAGTGAACTTGCCGATCCCTACGATGGCTTGATCCCCAATCAAACCGGGGCATTGAAGGTTCATGCCTGTATCGGACTGCCCTTATTTGCCGACGAACAGCTTATCGGCGCCGTGACTATCGATGCCTTTAATCCCCTGCAGTTCGATCAATTCAGCAATACTGAGCTGCGCAGCTTAAGTGCGATTGCCGCCGCATCCTTAAGCAATGCCCTGCTGGTTGAAAAACTGGAGCGCATGGCACTCAATAGCCACTCGACCCATGTGCAGGAAAAGAGCCCGAACCTTAACCACGATGCTGAAATCATAGGTAACTCGCCCCAGATGCAAAGCTTGAATCGGGAGATTGAAGTCGTTGCCCATAGCGACCTTAACGTACTGATTTTAGGCGAAACAGGAACGGGCAAAGAATTAGTCGCCCAGGCAATCCATCAAAAATCCTCGAGACAGCACAAACCCTTGGTCTATCTCAATTGCGCGGCGCTTCCTGAATCGGTTGCCGAGAGCGAACTCTTTGGCCATATCAAAGGCGCGTTCACCGGCGCCATTAGCCATCGCAGTGGCAAGTTTGAAATGGCCGATAAGGGCACACTCTTTCTAGACGAGATTGGCGAGCTTCCGCTCACGCTTCAGGCCAAGTTGCTGCGGGTATTACAATATGGCGATATTCAAAAAGTGGGGGATGATCGCAGTCTTAAAGTCGATGTGCGTATCATTGCCGCCACCAATAAGGATCTGAAAACGGAAGTGCTGGCTGGCCGCTTTAGGGCCGATCTCTACCATAGGTTGAGCGTGTTTCCCCTGCTGGTGCCGCCACTGCGCGAGCGCGAGCAGGACATCACCTTGTTGAGCGGATTCTTTGCCGAGCGATATAGGCAAAAGCTTGGGATGAAACAGCTTAATTTCAGTCCCAGTAGCTTAATCTTGCTCAATCAATATACCTGGCCGGGCAATGTGCGCGAGCTCGAGCACGCCATTCACAGGGCGACCGTACTGGCGCGAGTCTCGGCACAGGATGGCTGCTGCACCATAGCGCCACAACATTTTGATTTACCGTTTAAACAAAGTCCTTTAGAAACAAGCGCATCGACAAGTTTAAGCGTAAACGAAACACAGCTTCGCCCGTTGGAAGGCGTCAGTTTAGCCCAAGCGACCGACACCTTTCAGCGTGACTATATCCAGCAAGTGCTCACGGCGCATCATGGCAATTGGGCCGCCTCGGCCAGAGCCTTAGGACTCGACCCAGGCAATTTGCATCGTCTCGCAAAACGCTTAAGGCTAAAATAAGTGATAAATACGCCGTACGGATCATATTTCAGTTGAAATAATGGCCAAAATAAGGAAGGATGCGAGCTTCGCGCGCCAGTGCACTTTGCCCGACAATTTGCCGCCCTGTTTTGGGAAGAAAAAGCCGCGTAAAACAGGTTATTTTATTAACAGGAATCGTAGTATCCGCTTATGAGTATGCTTCGCACCACAGCTTTATTATTGACTCTGGTTTTTCCGAGTCTTTCCGCTTTAGCAACGGAATACCCTTTACCGTCTTCGAAGAGTCGGTTAGTTGGCGAGAACCTGTATTACACAGTGCCAGAGGGTAAACACACCCTCGAAGATGTTGCCGCTAAATTCCAACTCGGTCTAAGCAACTTGCTGGAAGCAAACCCTGGCGTGGATCCTTTCTTACCTACTCCAGGCAGCAAGCTATTAATTCCTCAACAGCTTATTCTGCCCAATGCGCCGCGTGAAGGCATAGTGATCAACGTTGCTGAAATGCGCCTGTATTACTATCCAAAAGGTAAGAACACCGTTGAAGTGCTGCCAATCGGTATTGGTCAGATTGGTAAAGATACCCCTGAAAACTGGGTCACCAGTGTTCAACGTAAACGCGCTAACCCAACTTGGACACCAACCCCACGTATTCGTAAAGAATATGCCGCAAGGGGCGAAATTCTGCCTGCGGTATGGCCAGCCGGTCCCGATAACCCAATGGGACTCTACGCGCTCTACATTGGTAACTTGTATGCCATCCATGGTACCAACGCCAGCTTCGGTATTGGTTTACGTGTCAGCCAAGGCTGCGTACGTTTACGCCACGATGACATTGAACACTTATTCAAAACGGTTCCAGTGGGTACCCGAGTACAATTTGTGAACCAGCCGATTAAAGCGACCGAAGAGCCAGATGGTAAGCGCTACTTAGCCGTGCACCAACCACTGTCACGCACCATTGCCGAGTTTGAATCAGAAGAGCCCGTCTCTCTGACCTTACCGAAAGATATCGCTAAGTTTATTGCCAAGGCCGATACCGATTCAGCAGTGATTAAAAAGCTGCTCGATGAGCGTACAGGCGTGCCAACAATTATTAATCAATAATCGGCAAAGTAATAGATTGCAGCGGTTGATGCCGCTACGCCCATAAAAATACCCGCCTAGGCGGGTATTTTTGTTTCAATCAAAATGAACTTATCGGCTCAATCGCATAATGGTGCGCAAAGGGCCAAGAAATGGGTCATTGCCGCGCTATTTGCCAAAATACGTTGGTCGAAGTTTTGCAGTGCAGGGGTTTCGGTACAGGCACCTACACGCGCGCCGCTACGCACTAAACACGCCTCAAATGAGGTATCAAAGTGATTGAAAATCAAGCCATCTTTAACAGGGCAACCATCAATCTCACCATCGGCGGCGATAGGGAAATAGCCCCCTAAGGTATCGCGTAAATCGAGACTAAAACGTCCCGGCACTTGGCTTGGCTCGAAGGAATACACATAAGCCTCACGGCTCAGCACGTCCTCATGGCAGGTTAAAATACCGTCACGGCTCGCCGCGATGAGTAATTGCGCATGATCTAACAGCAGCTTACCTTCCACCGAGGTACTTTCATTGGCCTTAGGTTTACCGTTTTCAAACACAAAGCCACGGTTAGGGTTTTCACCAAACTTGTTAAATCGGTGGCCACGCTTAAAGCCGGTTGGGTTCACCAGAGGCAGAATGCTCAAATTCACCCGTTCAAATAAATCGGCCGATGCCTCACTTAAAAAGTGCAGTAAGCCCCAAGGGCCTGCCGATTCTTCACCGTGAAACCCTGCGCTGATCAATAACGAAGGTAAGCCAGACTTGGCGGCGGGAGATTGATACAGACTGACGCTGTACTTGCCGACTTCACCGAGTTTTTTCTCAACCATCCCCAAACGGGACATTTCCTGCTCAAGCTGTAGATAAAAATTATCGATATCAGTGCTTTCACAGTTAAAAATATCGCTTTTCCACTGAAAGGATTCGAACGGAGATCTGCTTACCATATCTTGTACTTATGCCAGAAAAAGAACTGTGCCATCATAGCAGTTCTTTTAAAAAACTGAATGCTATTCAACTGATTTAGATGAAATCAGACGAGTGGGTTAAGCTGCTCACACAAGCACACAGATGAAAGCCTTCAGCGGGTAATTTAGATAGGATGCTAAATGAGACCATACCTTAGCGGTTATTTCGGCCTAGTTATCGCGTTGCTTAGCCCTTCGCTTAAGGCGCAGTGCCAGATAACGGGCGCCGAGCGCCTGTATCAACTCGAGTCGCAAATTGAGACTTACACTTTAGCCAATGGCCTCACTGTGCACCTCTTGCCGCAAGCGGATAAGCATACTTTGACCATTGCCAGCCAGTTTAATGTCGGTGCGCGCAATGAGGCCAAGGGCCAAACTGGCTATGCACACTTATTCGAACACACGCTCTTCAAGGGCAGCGAACAAGCGCCCGGTGACAGCTATGCCCAGCAGTTAAGTGCCCTTGGGGCGCGTTTCAACGCCAGCACCCACTTCGATTACACCAATTATTACGTCACTCTGCCGAGCCAAGCCCTCGGCTTAGGGCTGTTCCTCGAGGCCGATCGTTTTATTCGTCCCGATTTAAACGAGACTACAGTAAAGAATCAGCAGGAAACCGTGCTCCAAGAAATGGCGCAAACCATAGATAACCAGCCCTATGTGCGCAGTGCGATGGATTTTCTGCTAGAGCAGGTGAAGGATACGCCCTACGGCCACGGTATTATTGGCAGCCGTGAGGATATTACTCAGGCGAGTCCCGAGCGTTTAATCGCCTTTCACCGCGCTCATTATCGTCCCGATGCGATGCAGTTATCCTTAGTCGGCAAGCTTCCCTCCGACGTCAAGTCGCTTATAGCACAACACTTTAAGGCTTGGTCTACACCTAATCAGCCCATAGCCGAATTTGATGAGCTGAAAATCACGCCTAAACCAGTAAATGCGGAGCTTATCGATAAGCGTGGTCCTTGGCCCGGCTTACTGCTCGCCTGGCATACTGTAGGTAAAAATCATCCCGACGCCGCCGCTATTCGCCTGCTCGAAGGCTATTTATTCCAAAATACCCGCAGCGCCATAGCGCAAATCAGCCAGCACGACCCGGCGCAAATGTTGAGTTATTCACTGCCCTTTGAGCTGGAAAATCATGGCATAACCAATCTGGTCTTAGTGCCTAGGGCCAAAACCTCACTCGATGACTTAACGGAAAAGATTTTAGGCGTGGTTACCAAAGTGCAGCAGACACCATTGAGCGACGCTGAACTGTGTCAACTCAAACAAACTTGGCTGAACAATCAGTTAGCGCTGCTCGATAACACTCAATCGCTCGCCACCCTGCTATCCGCTACGGCGAAACGAGACCAAATGCATCCATTAACGGCCCAATGGCAACGGATTAACTCTGTAACGACAGAGGATCTTCAACGGGTTGCCACGCGATACTTTAGCACCAACATGGTCAGGGTTGACCTCTTGCCACCTTGGTATATCCGCGTTGGCAAGACGTTGCTGGAGTGGCTGCCATCGGGTGTGAGCGATAGCCTTGAGGACGCGGTACTATGATAAAAATGATTTCATACAGTAGATTGGCAATAGCGCCAACTCTCCTTAAAGGCCTAAAAGCCATGAGTCTTGGCCTTGTCGGTATCACGCTAATGGCCTGCCAACAGACCCAGCTTAACTTTACCGCCACCCAAGCGCCCAATTTGGCAAGCTTCGATACCCCAACTCAGCTACCGGAGGTGGGGCTGATCCGCCAGCCCACAGAATCGGCTTTTATCGATGTGGTGCCCGATGGCCTAACACTCCCCTATCAGCTCCACAGAGCACACAGCAGCCAAGGGTTGAGTAATAGGGTGAGCCTAGTGGCCATCAGTCCCAGCATGCCCTTCGAAAATCCGGATATTTTACAATTCGCCCTGCAGGAAAAAGCTCGTAGTCTGGCGCTCAACCAACCCGATGCCTGCCTTGAAACCTTCGAGACTCGCGTTACCCTGCACAGTATCAATCTGAGCCTAGCCTGCCCCATGCCAGTTAATCATCTCTACCGCCTATTGATACAGTTTTGGCAAGCCGATGCGTTTAGCGAGCATGCCGTGGCAGCGGTCGATATCGACAATATCCGCCGCCAATTGAAACTCAATAAGCACTTAAATGCCTTTAGTGGCGCTGAAATTGATAAAGTCTGGCGCGACAAACTCCTCGGGGCGGCACATCCCTATAATCAGAGCATCAATAATCAGGCACTGTACGACTCACTCACCTTAAGTGAACTGTCGCAATTGCAGCAGCGCACGTTTGCCCAAGCAAAGTGGCACCTGTTTTTAGAAGGCACAGAGATCGAAGAAGCCGAGTTTGATTTAAAGCAAAGCCTCGCCCTGTGGCCGAGTGATACAAACTTAAGCTTGTCCACGGTGCCAACTAAAGCAAAATCCCTTAACAGAGCGACGTCGTCGATAAAGCAGTCCCACACTATCTATCTGATTGATGCGCCGGGGAGTGTACAAACTCAGGTACGGATCGGTTATGCCCTCGACGATAAACACTTATCAGCACAAGATATTCCACTCGCTTGCCGCAGTTTAGCCGCCATCTTGGGGCGCAGCTTTTCGGGCCGGCTCTATTACGACTTGCGCGAACAGCGCGGCTTAACCTATGGCATTTACGGCCAATGCGCTAATGCGCCACTCGCCACCAGCATTAAGTTTTATGGCAGTACGGCAATAGAGCACACGGGCGCCTTTGTGGTGGGGATCTTAGATCATCTAAAGCTGCTAGCCTCGACGCCAGCGAGCGAAGGGGAAATTGCCGCCCTTAAAACCTATTTGATTGGCGAAGCGCTGTTAACCCAAGACAATCCCAGCCAGCGCGAAACTCAGTTTATTCATCAACTCGTGTTGGGATTAGATCCCCAGTCAAACCAAGCGATGAACGCTAAGCTGCAGGACCTCACGCCAGCACAGCTGCAGCAATTAACCCAGCAAGCCTTTAGCGGCGAACCTCTGGTGATTTTACGGGGGGATGTCGATAGGATAACGGCCGACCTCACCCACAAGCTGCCGGGCTGGCAGCTAGAGGTGGTCAAAGTAAACGATTAATTTTTAGAGTTTACCGCTAGGAACATCGCTCGCCGTGCCCTGTTGTAACATCTGGGCATGGCCTTGCTCCATTTGCGCTAAGTCTTCCATGGCGACGCCAGACTCCATATTAGGATGCCCTTCGCTTGGGTGTTCTGGATTGCTGCCATCGTGGCTATCCAATGCCATGGCTGAAGCCGTTTGCGTGTCGTTATCGCTTGCGGCACCGCTATCCTTGGCGAGCGAGTCATCTTTCACGGGTGATGGCAGCAGAGTTTCACTATTCAGGGCATCCCCCTGCGCAGTATTTGCTGTAATGGCCGCTGGTTGACCAAAGGTGCTTAGCCAAGTGGTTAACTTTACGGGTGTTATGACACTGACCAGCACAATAATGGCTGCGGCCGCGGCGCCATAGGGTAACCATTTGCGCGCCCCCGGCTGATTATCCCGAGCATACAAGGCGTTAGTCTGAGCGGTGTTGGTATTTTTAGCTGCGCCCTCTGGCGCTAAGGTTTGTAATAGCTCGGGTAAATGTTCCAACTCTTGGCCGATAATGCGCTGACCGATAAATTGCCCGCCCTCATAAATTTCTAATTGGTGGCTAAGCACTTCGCCCTCGACCGTGCCAGAGCTGACAATCACTAATTTATTGCAACGCACCTTGCCGCGAAAAACTCCGCAGACTTTCAGTTCATCACAGCAGAGCTCACCCGAGACTTCGCCACCAAGCTCGATCTTAATCTGTCCCGCGCAGCGGATATTCCCCGCTAATTTCCCCGCAACTAATGCCGTGCCCGCCAGTTGCATCTCGCCCTCAATGGAGGTGGAGGCACTGATAAAAGTAACACCATTACCTTTGCTACCCATAGGTTTAATTCCATCTCATTATTTTTGTGAAAAAGATGTTAAGTGAAAATGCCTGAAGAATAAAGCATTGGATTCCTTTGATATTTGACTTGAGTCGGTTTTAGGTAAGATTTTAGTCCGCTGCTTAACTGTGTTAGGCTGGCAAGGTTTTTCAGCAGATTTAGGCTTAACACCTCACACGAAATAAGCCAAAGCTTGCTGCCGCAAAGGGATAACACAGACTCAATTGATGACAAATTCCATGGTCTTAAACCCGCTCACAACGGTAACCGCCCCTCAATCACCTCTGGCCATTTATCAGGCCAAAATCGGCGCCGAGCTAATTGAGGATCCCGCACAGACACAGGCGGTACTCGCCTTAGATAAGCTGTATCAGCAGATTATTGGTCGAACAGGCGCTCAGCCACTCAAGGGCTTATATCTGTGGGGCGATGTCGGCCGGGGTAAAACCTTTCTTATGGATTTGTTCTTCGATGCCCTGCCACAACAGGGAAAGCTCAGGCTGCACTTTCATCGCTTTATGGCGCGGGCGCACCAAGCCTTAAAAGAACATGCAGGGCAGCGCGATCCGCTTAAGCTGATTGCAAAAAATCTAGCTCAGGAGTGCAAGCTACTCTGTTTCGATGAGTTTTTTGTCTCTGACATAGGGGATGCCATGATCCTCGCCGGTTTGTTTGAAACCTTGTTTGCCCAAGGGGTGGTGCTAGTCGCCACATCCAATATTCCTATCGAACGCTTATATGAAAATGGCCTCGCCAGACACAGATTTTTGCCCTGCATTGCTCTGCTCCTGGCCCATACCCAAATGCTGCATTTGAATGGCGAGCAAGACCATAGGTTGCACGCCTTGAATCACGAGCCGTCGGCAGAGGCCATTGCCGCCACCTCAAAGAATATTGGCCTGACTGGCACACTGGATTTCGAGGCCATTTTTACGGCGCTGACGCATGGCGCCCCCGTGCTTGAAGCCAATACACTGCGCGTCTGTCAGCGAGATATTCCCGTCGTGCGCGCCACAGCTGAAGGCCAGCAGCCTTCGGTCGCCTGGTTTGATTTTCATGCTCTGTGCGATGGCCCGCGCTCGCAACTCGACTATATTGAAATTGCGAGCCGATTTAAGGTGTTAATGCTGAGCAATGTGCCCAGACTCGGGGGCGAAGTAAAAGGTTGGATCCGCGCCCGCGGCACTGAAGATGGCACAGGCGACAATCAAGCGGCCGCTACGGGAGAGCGGCAACTGTCCTACGCCGCTAACGACGACCCCGCACGGCGTTTTATCAGCCTTATCGATGAGTTATACGACCAAGGGGTGAACTTATATTTAAGCTGCGACGTGCCATTGAGCGAACTCTACCAAGGCGGCGCCCTCAGTTTTGAGTTTCGCCGCACCTATAGTCGACTCATTGAGATGAGTCAGCAAAGAGTAGAATGAGGCAAAATGCCCATGGTCACGATTAACATCAGCAAAAAAGTGATATCAAGATGAATATTGGTGAATTATCCCAAAAGACTGGACTTGCGGCGTCGCGGATCCGATTCTACGAACGCATTGGTTTACTCAAAGCGGTGAAACGTCAAGCGAATGGTTACCGCAGTTATCCGCCTGAGGCTGTGATGGCGCTCGAGATGATCACTACGGGACAACAGGCGGGATTTAGCCTCGATGAACTGCGGTTATTACTGCCAGCCGATCTGGCCAACTGGGATCATCAACATTTACTCACTACGCTAAGACAAAAGGTCAACGATCTCGAAGAAATCGAGCGAAAAATCGCACTCAACAAAGCCAAATTATTGGAGGTCTTAACCGAAATTGAGGCTAAACCCCAAGATATGGACTGCCAAACCAATGCGCAGCGGGTGATGTCTCAATTCGGTTGGGATATTTTACCCACTCAATCGCAGCCAAAGTCCAAATAACCCGATCACTGAAAGCCTCACATCGAAAACAATAACGGCCCCCTCTTTTGGCCACCACTTTGCTGGCTGTGGATTTAGCCTAAATGAGTCACCACATCCCAACTACTTTCTTTATTCTTATGGCATCACTTGGTGCAGTTTAAGCTCAAGCGAATAAATCCCAAGATAGGCTATTGACCTTAAACTTAGCTTTAACCTTAGGATAGTGGCAAACGAGTCATCCCTTTGGAGAAAACATGAGACAAACCATACTCGGAGCCAACGGTCAAATCGGCAGAGAACTAGCCCTTAGCCTTAACCGCGAGTTTGACTGTGACATTCGCCTTGTTAGCCGTAAACCGCAAAAAGTGAATGCCACAGACGAGTTAAAGAGCGCCAACCTGCTCGACTTAGCACAAACCTTAGCCGCGGTGGAAGACTCTGAAATCGTTTATCTCACGGCGGGACTGCCTATGGATACTCAGCTTTGGGTCGAGCAATGGCCTGTTATCATGGGTAATGTTATCCAGGCCTGTAAGACTCACGGCGCCAAGCTGGTGTATTTCGATAATACCTATATGTATCCGCAAACGGCGGCGTCGCAGCGCGAGGATGCAGCATTTGCACCCAATGGTGCCAAAGGCCGCGTGAGGGGCGAAATCACCCAAATGTTACTCGATGAGATGAAGGCCGGGCGACTCGAGGCGATGATCTGCCGCGCGCCAGAATTTTACGGCCCTGGCCAACCCCAAAGTATTACCAACACCACGGTTATCGACAATCTCGCCCAAGGGAAAAAGGCCAAAGTGTTTTTACGTGACGATACGAAACGCAGTTTGATTTACACCCCAGATGCCAGCCGCGCCATGGCCTTACTCGGGAATACGCCTGATGCCTATGGACAAACATGGCACTTACCCTGTGATGACAATAGATTGACCTATAAGGAATTTATTACTCTTGCCGCCGACATTTTTAAAGTATCGGCGCGATATACTGTGGTCAAAGAATGGCAACTGTGGCTCGCGGGTAAATTCAACCCCACCATACGTGATGCGGGAGAATTGCTGCCCCGTTATCGCTGCGACAATCTGTTTATTTCCGATAAATTTAAAGCTCGCTTCCCTGATTTTAAGGTCACTCGCTTTGAACAAGGGCTGGCTGAAATCGCCAAGGAACGCAAGTTAATCTAAGCGTATGCTCGATGGCATCGTGGATAAGTGTGACGCCATCTCATGCATTCACTAACTGGCAGTGAGTAAGAGTCAGACGCTTAGGTTATCAGTCGCTAATAGCGACTTTTCCGGCAAGCCCGACCAGTAACACGCCGGAAACGCCCTCAAGTCCGCGAGCGTAACGCTGTGAATCGGGTCGATTAAATAGCCAACTGCCACAGGCGGCATATAGCAGGTTGACCAAGGTTGCTAGGCCACTGAAGAGTAAACCTAAGATTAACAGTTGCGTGGCAACCTCGCCCGAGGCGGGGTCGATAAATTGCGGTAAAAATGATAGGAAAAACAGCGCTACCTTAGGATTTAACACACTCACCACCATGCCCTGTAAAAACACATTGGTGTTTGACGTGGCGTTGTCGCCAATCACTATTCTGCTCTGGCCCTGCCAGCAGGATATCAGAGCTTTTACACCTAAATACAATAAGTAAGCCGCACCGAGCCATTTCACTATATTAAAGGCCAAGGCCGAACTTAAGATAATGGCGGAGAGCCCTAAGCAAGCGGCCAAGGTATGCACAAAATAACCCGCGCCTAATCCTAACGCCGCTTTAAGACCGCAGGCCATTTTACCCTTCATAGTGTTCGAAACGATGTAGACCACATCGGGCCCAGGGATCAGATTGATTGAGAGGCACGCAATCACAAACATCAGCAACGAATCTAGCTCCATTTATATTCCCCTGATTATCGGCACCAACATATTTAGCCTAAACTACCCTATCCCCACTGCTGCGCCAAGGCGAGTATCATCCATTAAATCGCTGACTTAACTGCTGAATATCCGCAGCAACCCATTCAGGTTCAATACAGTCGGCAAGTTGACTCGCCATAAACGACACTAACTGCATGGCGGCATAGGGTAAGCGCCTGTCCCTGCGCCCCACCAGATACCAGTTACTCTCCAGTGGAAATCCGTTTACCGACAATATTGCAGGTTTTTCACGCCCTTCCTGCAACGTGTGGGCCGAAATCACCGATAAGCCTAAGCCCGACGCCACGCTTAAACGAATCGCCTCGTTGCTCTCAATCTGCATTGTGTCGCTCAAGGCAATCCCTTGGGCGCTACACCAAGACTCAAACATCAGCCGTGTGGCTGAACCCGGCTCGCGCATGATAAAGCGCTCTTGTTTCAACGCATTAAAGTTGAGGTGTTGGCACTCAACCGCCCAATGGTCCTTAGGGGCTATCAGTTGCAGCGGATTTTTAATGATCCGCGCCGATAACACATTCTCACCACTGGGTGGATGACTAAAGAGATATAAATCATCTTCTTGACGCTCGAATCGCCCCAAAATATGCGCACGGTTGCCAATATTTAAGGTGACTTTGACCTGCGGAAATTGGCGATAGAAGGCCCCTAAAATCCGAGGCATCACGTATTTTGCCGTGGTCACTAGACCGATATTGATATGGCCGACACTGCCGCCCCTCGCCTGTTGAATAAAGGCATCGAAGTCTTCGAAGCGACTCAAGGTATCGCAGGCAACCCGATAGAGCTCTTGCCCGACTAAGGTTGGCTGCATTCGCCCCTCTGCGCTTATCAATAGAGGCTCACCCAAAATATCGGCCAATTTCTTCAGTTGTAGCGAAACTGTCGGCTGGGTGAGATGCAAGGCGCGCGCAGCGGCCGAGATATTGCCAAGCCTGACAACCTGTACATACACCTCGAGCAAACGAAAGCTTAAGTGCCGAAGTTTAAGTTGGCCTTGGGAAGACTTACCCATAGACATTTATCTATACCTAATCAGCAAACAATTTATTTTTCAATATAACGAATTGGGTTCAGAATCTCCAGCCATCGATGCCCGCAGAACTTTCTCGGCGCATTATTCTGTTGATGTCGTTATTAGTGAGATACTTATGCCAGATATTGTCATTGCGTTTTTCGCCTTAGGTTTACTCGCCGGTTTAGTTAAATCCGATCTTAAGGTTCCCCCCGCCATCTACGAAACCCTCTCGATTTTGTTAATGCTGACCTTAGGGCTTAAGGGCGGCATGGCGCTGCACGGTCATACCCAAAACCTAGTGATCACCGAATTGGTTGCTGTGGTCGCCTTAGGTTTACTCATCCCCTTAGTGCTTTACCCTGTGCTGACGCGCTTAGTGCAACTCGGTCGAACCGATGCCATTAGCATCGCCGCCCATTATGGGTCGGTGAGCGCGGGCACCTTTGCCGTGGTGCTCGCCATGGTGGAAAAATCAGGGATGACATTAAGACCCGAAACCACCCTATACCTAGTGCTACTCGAACTGCCCGCGATTGTAGTTATGCTCTGGCTGCACAGATACTTAAGCTCAAAACAGGCGGGACAAGATGCCGCGCCAATGGCCCATAAATCCAGTGTGTTACACGAGGCACTAACCAGCCGTGGCGTCGTGCTACTGGTAGGTGGTGTCGTGATAGGTTGGCTCTATGGCCCGACGGGACTAGCCCCTCTAACACCTGTGCTGCTCGGTGGCTTTAAAACCCTACTGGCACTGTTTTTACTGGAGATGGGCTTAGTCACGGCGAAAGTCTGTTTACCGCTGCCGCTGCAACAATGGCGCCTGTTAGTGTTTGCCGCCGTGACGCCATTTATCTTGGCATGGTGTGGTATCGGTGTCGGTTTATGGTTGGAATTGCCCGAAGGCAGCATCTTAATCCTGGCGGCCTTGAGTGCCAGCGCCTCCTATATTGCTGCGCCTGCCGCGATCCGCGCCGCCATTCCCGAGGCCAATATCGGTTTGGCTATGCTGGCGTCGCTGGGGATTACCTTCCCAGTAAATGTGTTAATCGGTTTGCCCTTGTATCAGCATTGGGTGTTACAAATTACCGCTTAATTTTCAGCCATAAAAAGGGAGACTTCAGTCTCCCTTTTTACCTTATAAACCTTTTTATCTTATAAACCTGTTTATCACTGAGTCAGCGACCCGATTAACTAAGGCTTATCCAAGTGATGCACCGCTTTATCTCGATACATGGCTCGGTCGGCTGCGTCGAGTAGATCATCCAGATTCATATCCGATGCTGGCAACCAATGGGCTATGCCTATGCTGGTTTCGAGGGGATGTTCTGGATGTTGTTGATTATACTCGGCAAGCAACAGCTTAAAGCGCTCAATTGCAAAGTTCACTGTATCGCGCTCGATAAAACTTAATAACACCACAAACTCATCGCCGCCCAGCCGTGCAATCACATCGGACTCCCTAAAGGCCGCCATCAAAATATGGGCAAAGTCATAGAGCAGTTGATCGCCCTTGCGGTGGCCAAAACTATCATTCACTTCCTTAAAAAAGTCGAGGTCGAAAAAGACTAAGGCGGCCTCGGCATCGGTACGACGACAACTCGCCAGCGATTGATAGGCGAGCAACTCAAACCCTCGGCGGTTGGAGATCATGGTCAGCGGATCTAAGGTATTTTGCGCGATGGACAAGAGCTCAGCCTCCACCATTTGCCCCAGATCCGTTAAGGTTTCGGCGTCTTCTTCGGTAAAATCGCGCGGCTCATTACCGATTAAGCACAGAGTACCAACCCGAAATTCACCATGAATAGTGAGGGGATAACCCACATAAAAACGAATATGGGGCGGCTCAGTGACTAAAGGATTATCACAAAAGCGTGGATCCTTTAGCGCATCATGCACAACGAAAATCCCATCATGATTAATCGCATGGGCGCAAAAGGAAATATCCCTTGGAGTTTCAGTCACCTCTAACCCTTGACGAGACTTAAACCACTGTCGATTCGCATCGACTAAAGTCACCACACAAATGGGCAGTGAAAAGATCCGCCGAGTCAATCGAGTGATCCTATCGAATCTTTCTTCGACATCGGTATCGAGTACATTCAGCGCTCTTAGAGTAGCTAAACGCTGCAACTCGTTTTCAGGAATTGGAGGTAATTGCATAGTACGCTCCGCTAACGGCTCTTAATCAAGCTTAGTCTAAGCCCAAGGAGTGGAACAGCAAGGAATGGCGTTAACCGCCCTGCTATTCCTCCGTGGCTTTAGCTATTCGAGTATATTTCGATAAATATTCATCACCCTTTCAGCATGTTCTTCCACATCGGCGTAGGCTAACTTACCGGCTTTTTGTTGCAAGGTGAGGCGATGATTTTCATCCCTTAGCCAACAATAACTCTGAGTTAAGTGCTGCGCACTCATCAGCGGCAAAAGCTCAAGCTCGGCCAGCACCCCAAAAATACGCACGTTATCAGACCAAATCGACAACTCGGGATACTCATGCGCATGAGCGAGCACTAAATATTGGGCGATAAACTCAATATCCGTGATCCCGCCGGGGCTTTGTTTCAAGTCGAATTCACCTTCACTGACCTTGAGTAAATGATCGCGCATCTTTTGGCGCATCTCACGCACGGCCTTTTTCAGCTCGTCTTTGTCCCTTGATTGCTCGAGCACCGATGCGCGGATCTGGCTAAATTTAGCAGCTAAACTATTATCGCCAAACACAAAGCGTGAACGCACTAAGGCTTGATGCTCCCAAGTCCAGGCCTCCTGCGTTTGATACTCGCCAAAGCGCGCAATCTCACTCACCATTAACCCCGATGAGCCAGACGGACGCAGGCGCATATCCACTTCATACAACTCACCCGAGGTGGTTCGGGTTGAGAATAAGTGCAGAATACGTTGAGCCAGTTTCAAATAAAAATGGCCCACTTCTATCGGTCTATCGCCATTCGTAAGACTGTTGGCCATGTTTTCGGGCGCTTCGTAGAGGAAGACCAAATCCAGATCCGAACCGTAACCCAGTTCGATACCGCCTAACTTGCCATAACCTATGACCGCAAAGCCGGTGTCGTTACCTTCCTCAAGATAACTGGGCACACCATGGCGCACCGCTACTTGCTGCCATGCCTGCATCACCACTTGCTCGATAATAGCTTCGGCCAAGAAGGTTAAGTGGTCGCTCACCTGCATCACAGGTAAAACGCCTGTCACATCGGCGGCAGCAATTTTCAGCTGCTGTGACAACTTAAACTGGCGCAGCGCCTCCATTTGCTGCTCCATATCATCCTCAGGCACCCGCAGCAGATACTGGCGCAATTCACTGGGATAATCATCGAGCGATGTCGTATCGTACAGATGCGCAGGGTCGATAAGCTCATCGAGCAACATAGGGAATTTAGCGAGCTGCGCCGCAATCCAAGGGCTAGCACAGCACAGACTCACGAGCTGCTGACGGGCGCCGGGATTTTCGCACAGCAATTCGAGATAGGTCGTGCGCGTCAGAATTTGCTCCAGCACCTTTGAGACAGGCTCGAAGGCCGCTGAAGGGCTGGGCTGATTGAGTAATTCGTCGAGCAACCTTGGCATTAATTTATCCAGGGTCTCACGGCCACGGGGACCAATCGAGCGTTTTGTCACGGTTTCGCGCCAACTGCTGAGCAGCGGCCAGAGTTTATCGTCATCAATCTGCTGCTCGGCGAGGAGATTAACTGCGTGGTCATCCTGCTGCACATTCCACAGCTGCGCAGTCCAATGCTCGGCTTTCTCCTCGCCTTCTTCACCGCCAACTGTGGCTTTAAAATGACGGTGAATCTTCGCCATCGCCGCCTCGATATGGGTGCGAAGATCGGTTTCGTTGGTCATATCCAGCACTGCGCACAATCTTGCCCAATCGAGGGGATTATTTGGCAGAGTCTGGGTTTGCTTATCATCAATCGCCTGTAACAGGTTCTCGACTCGGCGCAGTAATAAGTAACTGTGTTTTAGCTCATCGACCGCCAAGTATTCGAATTGACCTAGGCTGTAAAGGGTATCCATGGCCCCAAATAGGCTCTGCTGGCGCAGGGCGGGTTCACGGCCGCCGCGGATCAGCTGAAAGCTTTGCACCACGAACTCCACTTCACGTATCCCGCCGGCACCGAGTTTAATATTGTCGGTTAACTGACGGCGACGCACTTCTTGGGCAATGAGTTGTTTCATTTTGCGCAGGGACTCAATCGCCGAGAAGTCGATATACCGGCGATAGACAAAGGGGCGCAGCAAGCTGTGTAATTCGTCGGAAAAATGGTTCCAAGGCCCAAGCGAACGGGCTTTGACCATGGCATAGCGTTCCCAGTCGCGCCCTTGCTCTTGGTAATAATCCTCAAGACCACTAAAGCTCACCACCAATGGACCGCTCTCGCCGTAGGGACGCAGGCGCATGTCGACGCGGAACACAAACCCATCGACGGTAATTTGGTCGAGTAAATTAACTAGCCGCTGCCCCATACGGATGAAAAACTGTTGGTTATCTAGGCTTCGGCGCCCACCCACGGTTTCGCCATGTTCGGGGAAGGTAAAAATCAGGTCGATATCGGAGGAAAAGTTAAGCTCACGCCCACCGAGCTTGCCCATGCCCAAAATAAGCAAAGGCTGCGGATTGCCCGCCTTATCCATAGGCGTGCCATATTGGGCACACATTTCTTTATAGAGCCAATCCCTTGCACCAATCACCAACGCTTCGGCGAGTGCCGAAAGGTCTAACAGTGACTCTTCTAAACTGGCGTAATCTAAAAAATCTCGCCAAGCTAAACGCACCATTTGATAGTTACGGAATCGGCGTAATTGACGTTTTGCGAGGTCTTCAGTCGTCGCACTACTTAACTGATCGTGTAGCTGGGCATCAAAGGTCTGCCGCTCCACTTGCTGCAAATCGCCCGCGAATAAAGTGTTAATCCACTCGGGTGACCGAGTTAACTGCGCTGCGATATAATCGCTTAATCCTAAAACGTTTTTCAGTTCCTGCTGCTGCGCAGGCGTTAAATTTGCCAGTCCTTCTGACCATACTTCGGCGAGGCGTGCCCAATGTCGCTCTGAGGCTTGATTGATGAGGGGAGACAATGACTTATTACTGTCTTTTTGTACGGCCATAATAATCCCTAACAAATTTAAACGTCGACATATTATGTCATAAATGATATAGAATGAAGCCACATCAGGTTTGATGCCATTGCCATGCCTCAAGGCAAATTTCCCTCCATGGCAAATGCAAGCTCAGCCCAACAGAAAGTGGCCCCCTCTTTCTTGGCTGTTTAGGGTACTATAACCTGTGAGGCAAACATATTGGGCAAGTAGATTATTATTGTCCGCCCATATTTGAGTTTTATTTCAGCACTTTTGGAGAAAACATGGCAGGAATGCTAATGCGGGTTCTCACGTCGATACTCATTTTGGCCGCGACCTTATCGCTTACGGGTTGTGGCGATGACAGGCCAGAGAAAATAGAGAAGTATCAACAACTCACTCAGCAGCGCCTCTCGACACTCAATACCATGCTCGAGGACGGCCAAGTACGTAACGCCAATCTGCTCAAGCAATACAGCAGTTTGCTCAAACAGCAAAAGCCCGATTTCGCGCCACTCTTGGATGAATTAGCCAAGGATTCAACCGCCGAAGGGCCAATGTATACCTCGCTGAAGCGCCGCTTAGACGATGCCAAAAACTCGGCTAACTTTACCGATCTCGACCAGCAACTCGCCGAGGTTGAGAACCTTTATCAAGCGGCCGATCCCAGCCTGTATAACGACATGCTTTCCGATCCGGTGAACGTGATTGCCGATATGTCGGAGGGCAAGCTTGCCCGTGTTAATGCCATCAGCCGTGAGGCGGCGGCCCTTGCCAATAATGCCGAAGATTTTGGCCCTGGTAGCCAATTGGTGGGTAACCCGGCTTACGGTAGCTGGCAGACAGACTCGAGCGGCATGTCCTTCTGGGCTTGGTACGGCATGTATTCGATGTTTTCGAATATTTTCCACCGTCCCATTTATTACGACCGTTGGTCGGGTAACCGTGGCTACAGCTATTACAACGACGTAGGTCGCTATCGCTACACCTCGCCAAAACAAGCACAGGCGCAGGAAAAAACCTTCGAGCAGACCAAAAAACGTTTCGATTCTCAAGGGAAACGCTTCGACAGCCCCTATTCAAAATCGCGCACGGGTGCAACGGCTCTCTCCCGTGAGAGCAGCAGCGCACCTAAAACCAATACTACAGCGAATAAGTCGAGCGCGCAGTCGGGCAGTAAATTCCGCTCTAATTATTCTAAAGACAGTAGCTTCCGTAATTCCAGCAACCGCACGACCCGCAGTGTGCGCCGAGGCAAGTAAACTAAAGGATCTCCCATGACATTATTTCAGGATTTCGGTATCACACCAGAGCTAGTCACCATACTGGCAATCGACCTCACTATTGCGGTTATCTTATTGACATTAATGCGTTATTTGCAGGGCTGGAGCGTCAGAGTCAACAGCAGTAAAGAACTGGCTGAACGCGATAACTTTGCCTTTGGGATCAGTACCGCTGGCGCCGTTGCCGCGCTCGGCATAGTGCTAACGGGTGCAATCACTGGCGCCGCTGCGCCCTCGTATTTAACCGAAGCTATTGGCATGAGCGCCTACGGGTTATTTGGTTTAGTGCTGATTAAACTCGGGCGCTTTTTACACGACAAAATCGCGCTAAACGAGTTAGATAAGAACCAGCAAATCCTTAAAGGCAACGTGTCTGTCGCCATTGTGGATGCGAGCGCGGCCATCGCTACCGCGATCATTATTCGCGCCGTACTGTTATGGGCCGAGGATTTAACACTCGATACCTTTATCGCCATCTTCAGCGCCTTTGCGATTTCGCAGTTAATGCTAGTGCTACTCACCCGCCTACGCGAAAAACGCTTCGCGAGTCGTAATCAAGATTCCTCAATGCAACAAGCACTCGCCCAAGGCCACACGGCATTAGCCATTCGCCACGCAGGCTTTATGATCGCCATGGCGCTAAGCTTTAATGCCGCGAGTCATTTTATCCTGTTCAACCCAACGGCCTATGTGACTAACATCATCGGCTGGTTAGTCTTCTCCATCATCATGCTGGTCGTACTGACACTGCTACTATTTGTGATCAAAAAGCTGGTGCTGGCACGAATCGATTTAGCGGATGAAGTCGAAAGACAGCACAACATCGGTATCGCTGCCGTAGAAATGGCCATCAGTATTGCTATCGCACTTATTCTCACGGCCCTAATGGCGTAATCCAATGCACGAATCCCAAATAACTGGCTCGGCGACTCAAGCGGTAAAAACGAGTCGCCTAAGCTGGTTCGATGATGTCCTACTATTGGGCATTATGGCCGTACTCGCTGGGTGCGGCCTGATCTACGAATACCTGTTGTCCCACTACGCAGGCCGGATCTTAGGCGCGTTAGAAGCCGCCATTTACACTATGATCGGCCTGATGATCGTCTCCATGGGTCTTGGCGCCTTTGCCGCTCGCAAAATTAAAGATGCCTTTACCGGCTTTGTGGTGCTCGAACTCACGGTCGCGCTCTGTGGCTCGCTGGCGATTTTAATTACCGCAGCCGTGATAGGTTTTGGTCAGCAGCTGCCGATGCTTATCGCCTCCACCTTAGGCTTACCACCGGATCAACTGCCAGAAGGTGGCATGATTGGCTCGCTGCAGAAGCTGAGCGAACATCTGCCCTATGTCTGGGGCGTTTTGCTCGGCTTGATGATCGGGATGGAAATTCCGCTGATCGCGAGGGTGAGACAATCCCTGTCAGATGAACACTTACTGCATAACGCTGGCACCATTTATGGCGCCGACTATATTGGCGCAGGGATTGGCGCGGCCATTTGGGTCGGCTTTATGCTGGCCATCGATATTCAACTCGCCGCCGCGCTGACCGCCAGCTTTAACTTGCTCGCGGGCTTTGTGTTTATCTGGCGTTTTTGGCCCAAAATCCAAAACGCAAAATTATTGCTCGCGGGGCATTTTGTGGTCACGGGCGTATTATTGCTGCTCGCCATCCAAGGACCTAGTTGGGAGCAACAGTTCAACAATCTGCTCTATAAAGACAAAGTGGTTTACGCTAAGGCCACGCGTTTTCAACAACTCACCTTTACCGAGCGCTTACGCGGCAATGGCCTCTCTCCCGTATACTCTTTGCATATCAATGGCCGATTACAGTTTTCGAGTATCGATGAACATATCTACCATGCGTTTTTAGTTCACCCAACGCTTGCAGCCAGCGCTCGCCACAACAAGGTATTAATCATTGGTGGTGGTGATGGGTTGGGCCTAAAGCAAGTGCTGCGTTGGGAGCCTGAGCAAGTGACCTTGCTCGATCTTGATGCCGCATTGGTGCAACTCTTTAAAACGCCCGATACGGATATGCCTAAGCGTCTAAGCCAAGCCCTGTTAGCCCTCAATGGCAATGCCTTTAACGATCCTCGCGTTAACGTGATCCACGACGACGCCTTTAATGGTGTCGATAAACTGATTGCCGCAGGGGATAAATACGATGCCATTATTGTGGATCTGCCCGATCCTAGCCATCCCGATTTAAATAAGCTCTATTCGGATTATTTCTATCGCAAGCTCAAGGAACTAATGAGCAGTGATGGTGCTCTGACTGTACAGTCAACCTCACCCTATCACGCGCAAAAGGCCTTTATCTCGGTAGCCAAAACTTTGGCCTTAGCGGGATTTGACGTAAAACAGTATCACCATAACGTCCCAAGCTTTGGAGAATGGGGCTGGAGTATTGCCACCCTATCGGGAAAGGATGCCCAGCATCGCCTTGGCGAGCTGACAACACTACCGATAGCGGATGACTGGTTAACCTTAGGTTTAGTCAAAGGCGCCTTTGAATTTCCTGCCAATTTTTATCAGGACGCCGCCAGTATTAAGCCTAACGAACTCGGTTCGTTGCAGTTGTACCATTATCATCAACAGGCATGGTCCGAAACCCAAGGACTGGATCTTTTTTAACGGATAAAGATAGTGCTTGACATATTATGTCTCGGTGCTATCTTTGAACATAGACATAATATGTCAATAAGGACAAATATGAATATCCATACTCTTGCTAATCACCTCAACAGCCTTGGCAATAACAGCCAGACCGGCTTCCAATTCGATTGCTATCCAATTGATGGTGAAGTCGAAGTGTTGCAAGTGAATGTGGTCGGCCGTGAAGAAATCCCGGTATTCGTATCGGTGACGGACAACCAAATTCTCTGCATCAGCTACCTGTGGGGCGAGAACGAAGTAAACCAAGAACGTCGCAGCGAAATGTTTGAAACCATGCTCGAATTAAACATTCCAATGCCATTGTCAGCCTTTGCCAAAATTGATGACAAATACGTGGTTTACGGCGCGCTGTCTCTGCAATCTAGCATGCTCGAAATCGAGCAAGAGTTAGCAGTCTTATCCGATAACTGCTTAGAAGTTATCGATGAAATGGTCGACTATCTGAAATAAGGAGCCACAATCATGGGCATTCTGAACAAAATTTTAACAGCGTTTCGCGGTGGTGCCACCGAAGTTGGCCAAAGCATCGTAGACGCAAACTCGACTCGAATTTTCGAACAAGAAATCCGTGATGCCGAGAAACACTTAACCAACGCTAAGCGCGAACTGACCGATGTGATGGCGAAAGAAATGCAAGCCAGCCGTGAAGTTGACCGCTTAAAGCGCTCAATTGCCGAACACGAAGGCTATGCAACGCAAGCTTTAGATAAGGGCAACGAAGCCTTAGCCATTGAAGTGGCTGAGAAAATTGCTCAATTAGAACAAGAGCTAGCTGAGCAGCAAACTGCTAATGATAGCTTCAGCGCTCACGCAGTACGCCTGAAAGATTTAGTGAAAAAGACCGAGCGTCAACTGTCTGATTATCAACGTCAGTTAAGCATGGTTAAAACCACTGAAAGCGTACAAAAGGCGACGGCGACCATTACCGACTCTTTTGCCTCAAGCAACTCTAAGCTGCTGAATGCTAAAGATTCATTAGAGCGTATCAAGGCACGTCAACAACAGTTTGACGACAGACTGAAAGCCGCTGAAACCTTAGCTGAAGAAGGCAGCGATAAATCATTGCAGGCCAAATTAGCCGAAGCTGGCATAGGTGAGCAAAAATCGAATGCCAACGCCGTGCTCGAACGTATCAAGGCACGTAAAAGCTAATTCATGATTGACCAAACGCCGAGCACCGATGGGACCATCACCCCCTATTGTGCTCGGCTTTTTTGTTTTTTGTTTGAGACACGCGAATATGTCCAATCACCCATAGCGTGAGCTTTGGCATTGTGCGCACTGTTTAGGAGCGAATATGGGATTTTTTAACAGTATTTTTGGTAAAAAGGCGCCACCAGCGCGTGAACTCAACCATCCCTCTGCGCTCAAGATCGGCGATATGATCTCCATCGACAATAGTTTTGCTCTGCCGCCACAATTACGCGGTCAACAACTGAAAGTCGAAGCGGTGAATACCTATGAGTTTGAACGCAATCAGCAAACCGAGTGGGTGCTAAAAGGTCATGGTAGCGAGACTCTATTTTTGAGTCTTGAAGAAGACGATGAAACTTACCTCGCCTTCTCTATGAAAATTACCCGCGCACAGGTGGAACAGTTATTCGATTTAGAGCAATTCAGTACCCTGTTCGATGAACCAGGCCACGCCGAACTCACCACCCAAGAGCTATCGCCACAGTTAGCCGAGCAGCTCGAACAATGGCTGGGTAAGCAATACCATCAAGTGACCTTTGCGCTGTTTGGCTATTTTCACCGCGAAGACTACCGCGGCCTAAAACCGCCGCAGGATGCCAATGGTGCAACCGGCGAGCCCTTCGAATATTATTTACTGCTCGATGATGACGAAAGCCGCGCGGTAGAAGTCGAAGTGTATGAGGGTGGCGATACCGATGTGGTACTGACCTTATACCGCCCCTTGTCGGACATTCGCGACTACTGGCCCGGTCAGTAAGCTTTAGCATACGATAAAGTGCGCGACTCGCACTTTATCGCTTAAGCCATTACAATCCCAATAAATTCGCTCGAAATGTACGGTTGATAGCAACAGGTAACGCCTAATGAGTAAAACGAAACACCCTCTCCCAGAGCAATGGCAAAAGAACCAACAAGCCGCAAAAGCGACGCAAGTGGCCTTCGATCTCGATGAAAAGTTTCAATATTCTATTCGTAAAGCCGCGCTCGATGCGGGTGTCAGCCCTTCCGATCAGATCCGTACCATTTTGGGCTTAAGTGTTTCAAAACGTCCGACTCGTCCCCGCTTAACCGTCTCACTCAACGCCGAAGATTATGTACAACTCGCTGAAAAATACGGCCTTAGCGCCGATTCTCAGCTTGAGATTAAACGCCGCGTGCTCGAAGACTTAGTACGCTTTGTCGCCGAAGATTAATTGCTGTTACGCCTCTAAGCATTTAAGCGCCCGACAAACCTAAGTCGGGCGATTTATCACAAAGTTAATTTACTCATAGCGTAAACTCTTTTACCTTAGATATTCGCCTTATAACACAGGGATCATGTTAGGCATGACAGATAAAACCCCTTGGTCGCTCCGCTCTTTGGGTAATCCATCTCCCTTCGAATTCGCCATGATGCTGTTGTCGCTGCTCTCGGTCATCATAGTGTTAGTGATGACCTTTGGCCGCCTCGACAAAGAAACCTACCGGTTACTGTTTTTTATCGATACCACGATTTGCATGATTTTTATGGTTAACTTTTTCGTTGGCCTGTTTCGCGCACGCGATAAAGTATTTTATCTGCGCCATCATTGGATCGATTTTATCGCCAGTATTCCCGCCATCGAGGCACTGCGCATCGCGAGGGTGTTCCAAATTTTGCGGGTAATTCGTTTAATCCGCATGAGTCGCTCCTACCTTATTCCCTTGATAAAGCAGCGTAAACAAGCCACCCTCGCCAGTTTACTGGTCGCTATGGTGACCATTTTAACCTTCGCATCTATCATCATTCTGATTGTCGAAAGTGGTACCGAAGGCGCCAATATCCAAACCGCCGAGCAAGCCATATGGTGGGCCTTAGTGACGATTTCGACCGTGGGTTATGGCGATTTTTATCCCGTCAGCACCGCAGGGCATATTGTGGGCGGTATAGTGATAGTCAGTGGCGTAAGCTTTTTCGGGGTGATTTCGGGTTATATGGCCTCGGTATTTGTCGCCCCCGATGAAAGTGAGCGCCAAGAACGTCAGGACGCCCATAAGGCTGAGATTAAAAGCGAACTCGAAATGGCTCTTGCCAGAATGGAAGAAAACCAGCGGCAGATGGAGCAGAATCAGGCGCAGATGTTGGCCAAAATTGCCGAGTTAAAACAAGCATTAGAAGCCCAAAAGAATTAGGAAGGCATGGCCTTCCTAAACTTTATTCAATGTGGTGACGACCAATCGACCGTTACCAATAGGTTGTTTGCGTCATCGCGTTTTGTCTCGACGCCTCCATCGCAAAGAGTAAGCTTTGCTGCTTAGCCTCAAGCCAGTCGCTTAAATCGATGCCAAGGGTTTGCGCCGCCTGCGTTAATTGCTGATAACAGGCTAAGGTTCTAATCCCTAACACTAAATCCTGCCAAGGTGCCCTAAATGCATCGCGGGATTTTGCCTCATACAAAAGCCCATAGGCTTGTCCCACTTGAATGCTCTCATCGAGTAACGCTGCGCACTGCAAATAATCCTCGGCTGTCATGGTCTTATCGCTTGGCATCGCCGCTAAAACCGCCTGCCATGAGGCTTCCTGCGCATGATCAGCATGCTGGGATAATCCAAGCTCTGCGGGCAGTTCTATGTTACCCGTGCTGAGCGCCAATAGGATCTCAACAATTGCTAACTGCAATTGACCGTATTCAACTCTTTGCCAGAGTGAGTCTAACCGCCCAGAGATATCCATGGCCTCAAATTGCAGCTGTAGTTGTTGCATCAAGGCTTGACGGGCATCGTGCCGAGTGAATAAGCCTTTTTGACTGCCCAGCAAGGCCGCTAGGGCCTGTGCCTCCTCAATGAACACCAGCTGGGATTCAATCAGAGTAAAGTGCTGCATCAAAGTAGTGTTAGCGAGGCTAAACTGGCTCAGCGTCATCCGTAATAAACGGATACAGGCGCGCATCCGCCACCATAGGGCAATTACGGCTTCGTTGTCTTGTTCTTCGGCAATCATGGCTTCGAGCAACTGCCAACGCTCGAGCGCGGTTTCCAGTAAGACTTGGCAAGTAGCGGTTAAGTCCTGTTGGTGGGGCTGATGAAGATTGAGGTCCTCAGGCACGGGCAGAGGTAAAAACTCGAGTGCACTTAAGGTTAACGGTTTAGATTGCCCCGCGAGTCGATAACCGCGCTGCGCCTTACTGGCTTTACCTAAACGAACAGGAACGCTATCGGCCACTTGCGTCGCCAAGGTTAATAAGGCACTGGCATCCCCCGACAATAGCTCAAATTCGAGTTCGCAGAGGGCTTCATACTGACCATTAGCGGTAATGTCCCCCGTGTCCAAGGCAACCTCGATAAGGCTCTCTCCGAAACTCACATGCCAAGCGCGGCGATAAAAATCGGTATGAAATACGCAGCCAAGTGCCGCTTGCACTGAGGCTAAATCGGCATTCGCGGGCCAGATATTGGCGGGAAAGAGACTTAAATTTGGGCTGTCGGCTTCAATGGTGACGTTATATTCGGGACGAGAATGGATCCCGCCCACCACTTGCCCCGCCGTCTTAATGGTTTGCTCTTTGTGACCATCAAACCCGCGTACCCTTAACCCCATGTCCCATTGGCGTAATTGTAATCCGGGTGTATCAAAGTAACCGTTGCTTAAGCGGCGCTTTCCCTGCGGAGTGGCGTTTGGCTGGCTATCTAACTTATTTATCAAGGATTCTTGAAACTTAGGGAGGAAAAACAGTTTTAATTCTATCTCTGCATTCATTGCGGCACCGCTCATTTTGTCATCAAATATTCATTGATGCGTCACTTTTAGTTCATAATGTCACAAATGTGTCATAAAAATCCCGTAGGATTTGGTTTTGAAGTTGGTATATAACCCGTTAGAATAAAGCTGTGATTTTTTCTCAAAAAACACAGTTTCAATACGCGGACGCATAGGGTAACATGCGCCCGCTTTTTCCAATCATGGAACAATCTAAATAGGTAAACGGCAATGCCAGTAAACTCTATTTTGGGCGTGTTTGCAAAATCGCCAATCAAGCCTCTTCAAGAGCACATGGACAAAGTCTACGATTGCGCATCGTTACTGGTCCCCTTTTTCGAAGCCACCATCACAGGTAACTGGGATGGCGCAGTTCAACTACGCAAGCAAATCAGTTTAGCGGAAAAGCAAGGTGACTCACTCAAGCGTGAAATTCGCCTCACTCTGCCAAGCGGCTTGTTTATGCCAGTTGAGCGTACAGATCTATTGGAACTACTGACTCAACAAGACAAAATCGCTAACAAAGCAAAAGATATCTCTGGTCGTGTTATCGGCCGTCAATTATTAATCCCTCAGGTCATGCAAGTGCCATTTATTGCGTATCTACAACGTTGTATCGACGCAGTAGGTCTTGCAAAACAAGTCATTAACGAACTCGAAGATTTGCTTGAAGCAGGTTTCCGCGGTCGTGAAGTCGACTTAGTGGCTAAAATGATCAACGAACTCGATATCATCGAAGAAGATACTGACGATCTGCAAATTCAATTACGTCGTCAACTATTTGCATTGGAATCAGAATTGAATCCTGTCGATGTGATGTTCCTCTATAAAACGATTGAATGGGTCGGCGGTCTTGCAGATCTTGCCGAACGAGTCGGTTCGCGTCTTGAGCTTATGCTGGCTCGCGTTTAATAAATAAGGTTATCAAGGTATCAATATGGTTGATGCAGGTATGGAGGTGGCTAACGTCTTAGCCACTAATGGGCCGTGGCTTATTGCCATTGCGGCCGCGTTTGGTTTTCTAATGGCGTGGGGTATTGGTGCGAACGACGTGGCCAATGCAATGGGAACCTCTGTGGGTTCCAACGCGATTACTATTAAACAAGCGATTATTATCGCAATGATCTTCGAATTTGCTGGTGCTTACTTAGCCGGCGGCGAAGTAACCAGTACGATCCGTAACGGTATTATTGATTCAAGCTACTTTACCCAAACCCCTGAATTGCTGGTATACGGCATGATTGGCTCGCTGTTAGCCGCAGGGATTTGGTTAGTTGTCGCATCAGCCTTAGGCTGGCCAGTATCGACCACTCACTCAATCGTGGGTGCGATTATCGGCTTCGCGGCTGTGGGTGTTGGCACTGATTCAGTCGCTTGGGAAAAAGTAGGTGGTATCGTTGGCTCTTGGGTCATCACTCCTGCAATCTCTGGCTTTATGGCTTTCATTCTGTTCCAAAGCACGCAAAAACTGATTTTCAACACAGATAACCCACTCGCTAACGCGAAACGCTATGTGCCTTTCTACATGGCATTTGCGGGCTTTATCATGTCGTTAGTCACTATCCTTAAGGGTTTATCACACGTTGGTATTCACTTAAAAGGTGCCGAAGCATACATGCTAGCCGGTGTGATTGCGCTGATCGTGGGTATCGTGGGTAAAGTGGTGATTTCTCGTTTAAAAATGGATGAGAAAGCCACCCACAAAACCATGTATGCTAACGTTGAAAAAGTGTTTGCTATCCTGATGGTGCTCACCGCCTGTTGTATGGCGTTCGCCCACGGTTCAAACGACGTAGCTAACGCGATTGGCCCATTAGCGGCGGTTGTCTCTGTGGTAAACAGTGGCGGTCAAATTGCTTCTAAGTCTCCGTTAGTTTGGTGGATCCTGCCTTTAGGTGCCGTTGGTATCGTGATGGGTCTGGCAATCTTTGGTAAGCGCGTGATGCAAACCATTGGTAAAAACATCACTCACTTAACGCCAAGCCGTGGTTTTGCTGCCGAATTAGCCGCTGCCTCGACGGTCGTTATTGCTTCTGGTACTGGTTTACCTATCTCTACCACACAAACTTTAGTGGGTGCGGTATTAGGTGTGGGTATGGCCCGTGGTATTGCTGCAATCAATATCGGCGTAGTGCGTAATATCGTTGTGTCTTGGGTGGTCACCTTACCTGCGGGTGCAGGTCTGTCGATCATCTTCTTCTTTATGATTAAAGGTATCTTTAACTAAGAAGCCCAAGGTGACTATGGCAAGCTTGCCGTAGAAACGCACAAACACACAGGAATCGCTAGCATGGATGCGGCAAAGTTGAGGGAAGTCTATGACTTCCCTCTTGCATTGCAGGCCTCAAATCCCTAGCATGTGGTCACTATTTCGTTGATGAGAATACAAAAGTGTTAAGAATGCTGACTCTGGTGGGAATGATGTTACTCTCCCCCAACCTGCTGGCCGAAGGCCAACCCCGTTATATCTCGGACAACGTGTTTCTTTATATTCTCAATGGTCCGAGTACAGACTACCGTATCTTAGGCTCAATTGAAGCGGGTCAACCAATTACCTTATTAGGCGAAACCCAAGGCGATTACTCCAAAATTGTCGACCACAAGGGCCGTGAAGGTTGGATACCGACTAACATGATTAGCTCGGCACCCAGTTTTCGCGAGCAAGTATCGTCACTCACCAGTGAACTGGCTGAAGCCAAAGCTAAACTGGACGAAGTGATGAGCTCAACCGATAACCATGCCGATGAAGTGGCCGAGCTTAAAGCCAAGCTGACCGAAGCCGAAACTATGCTCAGCAAAACCACCCAAGAGCGTGATAGTTTGAAAGTGGCCGTGGATCGCAGCGCTCAGGAAGCACAATTTGCCCTATGGCGTGAAGGTGGACTGATCGCCGCCGCCGGTTTAGTGGTCGGGGTGATTTTGGTTTATCTGCCAAGACCGCAACGCCGTAATAAAAAGCGTTGGATGTAAATTTTTACGCGAATCCGCTGAAAGTAAAATCAAAAGCCAGTGTTTTCAAACACTGGCTTTTTTGTCAATTGAGCGTTACATCTGGCGCGTAACAAGCTAATCAAACAATCTTCACATTCTTTCACGCTATAGTGTTGTCCGTCACATTTTGGTTGTATAATCTGCGCGCGCAAAGCTTCATATTGTATACAAAATATCAAATGCGTTTCGCGCCCCCCATTTTTGTTTCAACAATAGAGCCCAAAACAACTGGCCAAGATGGAAGCGATTACTATGTTCAAAGCGAGTGAAGTGCTGGCAGGCCGCTACGATTCTGCCAATCTCGACGAACTGTTCAAAGCCGTCACCGACAACTACATTGTCGATGAAGAACAATACTTGTCAGAGCTAATCAAACTAGTGCCCTCCAGTGATGAAGCCATCGAGCGCGTCACTCGTCGTGCCCACGAACTAGTCAACAAAGTTCGTCAATTCGATAAGAAAGGTTTAATGGTTGGCATCGACGCCTTCCTGCAGCAATACAGCCTAGAAACACAGGAAGGGATTATCCTGATGTGTTTAGCCGAAGCCCTGCTGCGTATTCCCGATGCGGCCACCGCCGACGCCTTGATTGAAGATAAACTCTCAGGCGCAAAATGGGATGAACACTTAAGCAAGAGCGATTCGGTACTGGTTAACGCCTCCACTTGGGGCCTGATGCTCACTGGCAAAATCGTCAAACTCGATAAAAAAATCGATGGTACGCCAAGCAATCTGTTAAGCCGTTTAGTGAATCGTTTAGGTGAGCCTGTGATCCGCCAAGCCATGATGGCGGCGATGAAGATCATGGGTAAGCAGTTCGTTCTCGGCCGCACCATGAAAGAGGCGCTCAAGAACAGCGAAGACAAGCGTAAATTAGGTTACACCCACTCCTACGATATGCTGGGTGAAGCCGCGCTGACGCGTAAAGATGCCGAAAAATACTTTAACGATTATGCCAATGCGATTACCGAGTTAGGCGCGCAAAGCTATAACGAAAACGAATCTCCACGCCCAACCATTTCTATCAAGCTGTCGGCACTGCACCCACGTTACGAAGTCGCTAACGAAGACCGTGTACTCACCGAGCTGTATGACACAGTTATTCGCTTAATTAAGTTAGCCCGTGGCTTAAATATCGGTATTTCTATCGACGCCGAAGAAGTTGACCGCCTCGAACTGTCATTAAAACTGTTCCAAAAACTGTTTAATTCTGACGCCACTAAGGGTTGGGGCTTACTCGGTATCGTGGTGCAAGCTTACTCTAAGCGCGCCCTGCCAGTGCTGGTATGGTTAACCCGCCTAGCGAAAGAGCAAGGCGACGAAATCCCCGTTCGCTTAGTGAAAGGCGCTTATTGGGATAGCGAGCTGAAATGGGCACAACAAGCTGGCGAAGCTGCATACCCACTCTACACTCGTAAAGCCGGTACCGACGTTTCTTACTTAGCCTGTGCGCGTTACCTGTTATCTGACGCCACCCGCGGCGCGATTTACCCACAATTTGCCAGCCACAACGCGCAAACCGTTGCCGCGATTTCAGATATGGCGGGCGATCGTAACCACGAGTTCCAACGTCTACACGGCATGGGACAAGAGCTGTACGACACTATTCTGTCGGAAGCTGGCGCGAAAGCGGTACGTATCTACGCTCCAATCGGTGCCCATAAGGATCTGCTGCCCTACTTAGTGCGTCGCCTGCTGGAAAACGGTGCAAACACCTCGTTCGTACACAAGCTGGTCGACCCGAAAACCCCTATCGAGTCTTTAGTGGTTCACCCACTGAAAACCCTGACAGGCTACAAAACCCTGGCTAACAACAAAATCGTTTTACCTACCGACATCTTCGGTAGCGATCGCAAAAATTCCAAGGGACTCAATATGAACATCATTTCAGAAGCAGAGCCATTCTTCGCGGCCTTAGACAAATTCAAATCGACGCAGTGGCAAGCGGGCCCTCTGGTTAATGGTCAAACCTTAACTGGCGAGCACAAAACCGTGGTGAGCCCATTCGATACCACTCAAACCGTGGGTCAAGTGGCCTTTGCCGACAAAGCGGCTATCGAACAAGCTGTCGCCTCTGCCGATGCGGCCTTTGCAACTTGGACTCGTACTCCAGTTGAAGTGCGCGCCTCAGCCCTACAAAAGCTGGCGGATCTGTTAGAAGAAAACCGCGAAGAGCTGATCGCCCTGTGTACCCGTGAAGCGGGCAAGAGCATTCAAGACGGTATCGACGAGGTACGCGAAGCCGTAGACTTCTGTCGTTACTACGCAGTACAAGCTAAAAAGTTAATGGGACAACCAGAACTGCTCCCAGGTCCAACGGGTGAGTTAAACGAACTCTTCCTCCAAGGTCGCGGTGTGTTCGTCTGTATCAGCCCATGGAACTTCCCATTAGCCATCTTCTTAGGCCAAGTTTCGGCAGCCCTCGCTGCGGGTAACACTGTAGTTGCTAAGCCTGCTGAACAGACGTCTATCATTGGTTACCGCGCAGTGCAGTTAGCACACCAAGCGGGTATTCCAACGGACGTGCTGCAATATCTACCCGGCACAGGCGCTACCGTAGGTAACGCGCTGACGGCTGATGAGCGCATCGGCGGCGTATGTTTTACCGGTTCAACTGGCACAGCCAAACTCATCAACCGCACTCTGGCAAACCGTGAAGGCGCCATCATTCCGTTAATCGCCGAAACTGGCGGTCAAAACGCTATGGTGGTTGACTCGACTTCTCAACCAGAACAAGTGGTTAACGATGTGGTTTCTTCATCCTTCACCAGCGCAGGACAACGTTGCTCTGCATTACGTGTACTGTTCCTGCAGGAAGATATCGCAGACCGCGTTATCGATGTACTGCAAGGTGCGATGGACGAGTTAGTGATTGGTAACCCAAGCTCAGTGAAAACCGACGTAGGCCCAGTTATTGATGCGACCGCGAAGGCTAACCTTGACGCCCATATCGACCACATCAAGCAAGTGGGTAAGCTGATCAAGCAAATGTCACTGCCAGCGGGTACCGAGAATGGCCACTTTGTGTCGCCAACTGCCGTTGAAATCGACTCAATCAAAGTGCTTGAAAAAGAACACTTTGGGCCAATCCTGCACGTGATCCGTTACAAGGCATCTGAACTTGCCCATGTGATCGATGAAATCAACAGCACAGGCTTTGGCTTAACCTTAGGTATCCACAGCCGTAACGAAGGTCATGCCCTCGAAGTGGCTGACAAGGTTAACGTAGGTAACGTGTACATCAACCGCAACCAAATCGGCGCTGTGGTTGGCGTACAGCCTTTTGGCGGTCAAGGTTTATCTGGCACAGGTCCAAAAGCCGGTGGTCCACACTACTTAACTCGCTTCGTGACTGAAAAGACACGCACTAACAACATCACCGCTATCGGTGGTAATGCGACCCTGTTGTCACTGGGTGATAGCGACGCCTAAGTCCTAATGACTTATTGATAAACGAAAGCCAGACAGAGTCTGGCTTTTTTATTGGGTAATGAATGCTTATGCCTAAATTCAATTTGAGAAATGAGCTAAGGAATCAATGACTTTTACATCATTTTTAGGGGTAGCTTTTTAGATACCTGAGCATGATGGGAGTCTTCGCATTTTTCATTTGAGTTAATCAATAAAATCAAAGTCGTGGGGCTTCACCCCCTTGATTTTTAATAAAGAATCGACCAAGGAGGACTGCTCGTCCTATCCTCCTTGCTATTGTTTTCACTAGCAACCAAGACGCCACTAGCGAAGTTACATGCATTGGTTAGTGGCTTCGTGCTTATTCGAAAATGGCTAACGCTTTCGATGGTACATCCCCCTTCCGTTAAACAAAGAGTCCGAAAGCTAACGAGGCATCCATGCCTCACTAACGCGATTTTCTTCAACGCCTTTCAGCAACTTCGCAGGAGAGGTGAACTTCTGTTGGCTCAGTGTCAGTTGTTAATTCCAAAAGAGTTATGCATTCCCTATATTTTTTGCCAAATTTAACAATGGGTGTCTCGATAAACTTGTGCTCACATTGTTATAACAAGATAAGACATTCTCCTTCAGAGACAACTACTCAAGATTTCCAGCAAGCTCGATAGCTTTTTTGTAGTCTTCCCATAGCCAGTATTTTTTATTGCGATCGCCGAATTTAGCTACCTCTGACGACATATAATTTGCCCATCGGTTAACCTCAAGCATCCCGCTCCTCATGTCAAAGAGTCTTGGATAAGAGCTGATATAGTTTTTTTCGACAGGTCTTTCAAAGTGATCCAACTCTTCGTAAACAGTAATCTGCGTACTAGATATACAAAGATCAATGAACGCTGTAATTGTTAATCCTTCTATAAATTCATCTACTGTGTCGCGAATTAAGGAAGTATCATCAGGCCTGTCGCATCTTCGGTTATAAAACGAGCTTTCCCCTCTATCAAACTCAATCAGACCAATAATAAGTGCAGGTACACAAATGACTTGAACTTGTTGAGTTTTTGAGCCAATGGTTTGGGCAAATCGTAAGCAAGAATTTAATTTATTCAGTAGTTGATCGATGTCACGAATTTTTAATTGATAATAATTCGCTAACTTAGAAATAGTTTGTACTTTCAGGCATTTTAAGTCGCTAAAATAACTAGCTGGAAATGCATTTATATTTTGGTAAAACTCATTATCTTGCACTTTGGCATCAAGATATTGGAACAAGTTAGGGGAAGCTAAGCTGGCTTTACGGTCGAAGAAACGCTTAAGGTACTGGGCCGCATCAAAGCCTGCGCCATACACGGCAGCAATTGAATGCACTAGCTGGTCAGTATCGGTGGCTACCACAAAGACAAAATTTTCCGTTTTAAAGAAATGCTTAATCACCTCTAGCATTTCAATTGCATAGTTCGGGCGACAACGATCGAGTTCATCCACTAGCACGACCACTGGCAGATTTGCACCGCTGCCGGTTAATTTTCCCGCCACTTCACCTAGGGTGATTCTAATTTGCTGAATAGCTCGAACAAGCTCTTGATGCTCGGTCGATAATGCAGTTAATAGACTGTCAGGCTCACCGCTTATTGCTTGCTGTACCGCATTGCCAATAATACTTGGGTCACCTAAATATTGCTTAGAGAGATAAGCCGATACGCCTACGGCAACCCCTTTAATAAATCGGCCACACATCTTTTTGAACTGTTCAACTTCTTCGATGGAATCAAGATTGTAATTAAATGCTTCTAATTGGGTGAGCAGTTCGCTGGTGACAACGGTGAGCGGATCTTTTGAGAAATCACTCTCCCACGCATCAATATAAATAACGGGATGATTTCGTTTTAGTAATAACGAATAAAAACGTTTTAGAAACTCGGTTTTACCGCTGCCCCAACCGCCATCGAGATTAAGCACAAATCCATCGTGCTCACCTGTGATGTAATCCGCTAAGAACTCGCCATATTCCCCGCGCTTAAGCAGGCAATTTTCAAAGGTGTATTTTTCTTTCCAATCTGCGTATTTAGCCTGTTCTGTGAATATGGCTTGGTGCGTGGTATTTTCCATCTTGGCTCCTTAGTCGTGGCGATCTCATTACTCTACTCAGCAACGACCAAGACATGCAAGGCATTTAGTTTGTAGCTAATTGATACCTAACAACTATTCTCGCATTTCTTTTCCAGTAGCCACGATAGACATCATGCCTATCAGATGCCAAGATAGCGTCAGTCGAATCAGACATCAGATGACGCTAATGTTAGATAGGTGAGCCAAGGCGATTTGCGAAGACGACCGTCCGCCCCATGGACGGGGCGGTCGAGCATCCACGGACGGACTCGCTGCGTGTCGGTGAGCAAATGCCATGGCGAACCACTTTCGGGAGATATCTATAAACATTAAACACACAACGTCTATAGACACAAAGCCGAACTCAATCAGCACGCGGCTTCGAGATACGCCTTAATGCATTTTTCTAACTCACTTACCTGACAAGAATTTCCTCAAAATTGAGTCTCACTGAGCAAGCGGTTTCAAAGCCAATGTGAGCGGCTTCAAATTGTGAATAGTCGAGATTTGAAAGCGATATGGGGGGATTGCACCTAAGAGATAAAAACCTTCATAATCGCCATTCAATCAACCGATTTTTTACTTTCTCAAAGTCACTTTCTCAAGGCAACTATGACATTCTCGCTATTAGATATTTCGGCATTAACGTGGTTTATCGTTTCTTGGGCTGGCTATACCGCTTTTGCCCGACGTAAGGCGAAGGATACCGACTGTATTGCCCGTGGCCTGCATAAGCACAGGATCTACTGGATGCTCGAGCTGATGACTCGAGGTGTACGGGTAGGCGATGCGGCGTTATTAGCTAACCTTGAGCGTAATATTGCCTTTTTTGCCTCGACTACGCTGTTCGTGCTCGCGGGGGTATTAACCTTATTTGCCCAAGTTGAACGCCTCGAGGCCGTGATCGCGACTATTCCCTATGCTACGCCACCGAACCACTCCTTAGTCCAAGTGAAGTTGGCGCTGCTGGTAGTGATCTTCGTGATGGCATTTTTCCAATTTACCTGGTCGATGCGCCAATACGGCTTTGTGAACGTGATGATAGGCGCAGGCCCCATGGATAGCGAAGGTGCCAACGACAACCTCAAAGCCTACGCGCGGCAAATGGCAACGGTGCAAGACCAAGCCGCCCATTCCTATAACTATGGCCTGCGGGCGTACTACTTTTCGATGGCCGTGCTGTGCTGGTTTGTGCACCCGATACTGTTTATTTTGGCCAGCCTATTTGTGGTGGTCACCCTCTATCGCCGCGAATTTAAATCCCGCGCCGTGATGGCCATTACCGCCGCCAAGGCGCATTTGGGCAGCGAATATCAGGCGCGAGAAGCCCAGCGCCAATCCAAGTAGTTGCCAGCCAACCTCAGACTGCGCCCGCCAAAGCGCAGTCTGATTCTTGTTCTATACTCATTGGGTTAATCACCAATCAATAAGTGGGAGTGAACCATGAGTGATAATCTGTTAACTGTGGATGAAGTGTGCAAGTTGCTGGATAAGAGTCCGGCAACGATTAAACGCTATGCGCGGGAAAACCTGCTCAGCAGCGTGAAAGACGGTGAAGAATTACGATTCCCCGAAGAAGAGGTCAAACGTTACTTAGCCTTTTCGCAGCGCTTAGGAAGATAAGCCGCCGCGCCTTGTATCGATCCATCCCCAAATGGACTTGGGATGCCTCGCTTATCCTTGTATAGCCATCTGTAACTGTCTGTAAGATAAGAATTCCCGCTGTGATTCCTCTAGTCCAAGTTCAGCGGCTAAGGCGAGGAGCTGCGCTTCATAGATTGGCAGCTTAGCTTCATCATTAGTCATGATTGCAAGCTCGGCAAAGTCACCTAAGCTTTCAAGCCAATCAAGCGTTAAATGAAATTCCCCAAGAAAATACACGCTGCGGCGTTTTTTAATCTCAAGCACACATTGATACCCTAAAGTCCGTAGCATACTTTTGGCTTTGTTTGCATCCGTAATATTGACCGCCTCACAGCGGTCCTTCTCGGGCCCTTTCACAATCCACAGCATGATGCCGGAGGGCTGCATCTCGCGAATACACAGGCTTTTATGCTCAGCCGCTAACGATGCCGAGGGAGAATCAAAATAGCAGTCATGCTCAAGATTATCCTCCAGCATCACCTCCGGGGATTTAGCGCTTAAGCGCGCCCAAAAGGCCTCGCGGTCTGTGAGTCGATACTTAAGCTCAACCTCAAACTTACCATTAAAATGGGCGTTAATTTGCGGGGCTAATTCTTTTGGTGCGAATACTTTTGGTGCCAATTCTTTTGGTGCAAACTCTGCTGGCATTGGGTTACTCATATAAAGGCTTTACTCCTGCTGCACATATTTCTCACCCAGTAAACATCCTGACTCAAGCTAAACGACGATAGAGCGCCTGATAGGCGGGGCAAGTTTGCAGTAACTGCTGATGATCGCCCGATGCCACAATTTGCCCCTCGGCGAGGAGGTGAATTTGATCCATCTTGGCCATCGCCGTTAATCTGTGGCTGATCATCAGCAGGGTTTTATCCTTTGCAAATTCAAACAGTAAACTTAAGATTTCCCGCTCAGTGCGTTTGTCTAAGCCCTCGGTTGGCTCATCTAACAGTAACAAAGGCGCATCCCGCAGCAATGCCCTTGCCACGCCGATACGGCGCTGCTCGCCGCCCGATAATTGCCGTCCGCCCTCGCCAATCCACATATCTAAAGGCTTATCGCCTTTAAGTAATTCGCCTAAGCCAACCTGCTGTAAGACTTGGATAAAACGCTCGTCATTGGCGGTGCGTTTTTGCCCTTCTGGCACAGGCAAGGCAATGGCAAGGTTCTCCCGCAGTGTGCCCGCGTACAGGTAAATCCGCTGGCTTACCACAGTCATCGCCGATCTTAAGGCGGCCTCGCTATAGTCCGTTAGCGACTGACCATCTAGGCAAATTTGGCCACGCTGCGCCTGCCACTCACGGGTGATTAAGGACAATAAACTGGATTTGCCGCAGCCCGTCGCGCCCAATAACGCCACCTTTTGCCCGGGCTGTACCGTTAAGGATAAGCCCTGCAGAACGCTCTGATTGTCGTGATAGCCAAAATGGATATCCGTCATCTGCAGCCCGCCCGATGTCGCCTTGAGCGTTGAATCTTCGCTAAAACGAATATCGCTTTCCTGCTCGGTGATTTCGTGAATTCGTGTTGCCGCCAGCACGCAGCCCGACAAATGTTGGAAAGCGCCAGCGATTGGCATCATCATTTCGACGCAGGCCATAGTGGCAAACACCATCAAGGCGAACATAGGGCCGGGAGGCACCGCATCGCCCACGCCATTGGCGGCTAAAAATAACATCATGATGAGTGCCGAGCCCGTCGCGAGGATCAGCATGGCTTGGCTCAAGGCGGTGATATTCGCCATCGCCCCTTGGCTGGCAAATAACGCCTGCTCGGCCTCATCGAGCTTGTGTCTGTATCTGGCGTTCGCACCAAATAAACTCAGCTCAGCTTGGCCCTGCAGCATCTCAAGCAACTGCACCCGATATTGACGTTTGGTTTCCAACATATTGCGACTAGGCTCGTGCCCAAGCCGATAAAACAGCAGTGGTAGCAGCAGCCAAATCACCACTAAAAACAGGCATAAACTTAAGGCCAGCTTGGCATCAAACCATGCGAGGAATAGATATAACAACGCCGTCATCAGCAAAGAAGCCGCCATCGGCGTCAACAATCGTAAATACAGATGGTCGAGTGTATCTATATCCGCCACGAGGCGGTTGAGCATATCCGCGCGGCGCAGCCCCTGCAGATTTTTAGCGCTGAGTGGGAAGAGTTTTCGCCACGCCCAAACTCTGAGTTCAGTCAGTAATTTAAAGGTCGCCTCATGGGTCGCGAGACGCTCACCGTAACGACTGGCCGTTCGCGCGATAGAAAGGAAACGCACGCCACCTGCGGGGGTAAAAAAGTTAAAGGATTGGGAGCCGATAACCGTTAATCCCGCCACTGCCGTCGCCGATAAAAACCACCCCGACAGCGACAATAAACCAATCCCCGCCATGAGTGTGGTTAAGGTGAGCACAAGTCCAACGGCCATCATCAACCATTGGTGGGAGAACAACCGAATAAAGGGAAGGAGAATTTTCATTGTGCGGCTCCCTCGGTTGTCCCTAACGCGATATCGCTGTGGTTATGGGGCATGGGCGTTTCCAGCCCAATATCGGCTACTGATTCAGTATTTTCATGCAACATGGTTTGGAATAACCCCGCCTCAGTTGACAGCGTCGCAAAATCCCCCCGCTGGACTATCTCGCCTTTATCGAGCACTAGGATGGACGACATATGGTCCAGCTGATCGACTCTGTGGGTTACCATAATGCCCATCTTACCCGCCATCGCCGCTTTTAAGGTGCGGCTAACGAGTTGTTCGCTGACACTGTCTAAACTTGCCGTCGGTTCATCGAGAATAAAGACCTGCGCCGCCTGACCCAATGCCCGCGCCAGCGCAATACGTTGCGCCTGCCCGACCGATAAGGTCGATGACTGCTCGCCTATCGGCGTGGCTAAACCAAGGGGGTGGCTGCGGACAAACTCATGGATATTGGCCTGCTCTAGCAATTGCCAAACCTGCTCATCCGTCATTTCAGGATTGGCTAAGGCGACGTTTTCCCGCACTGTGCCATGGAATAACTGCGGCTCTTGCCCAAGCCATGCTAACTGCTGTCGCCAATGGGCAAGGTCGAGGCTTGCGAGTTCAACCCCATCGATTAGCAGCTTGCCTTTATAGGGCAAAAATCCTAATAAGGCATTGAGTAAACTGGTTTTACCGGCGCCGCTTGGGCCAACCAGAGCCAAATGTTCGCCCTGCTTCAACTCAAAACTGATGGGGCCGAGTAAACGGCTGCCATCGGTACTAAAGACTTCTAGATCTTTTACGCTAAGGTGAGTCAGCTTATCGAGTCGCGTTTGCTGCCCGAGCTTGTCCTGCGAAGAATCTGGCTCAGGATGTTCCAGCAGTGTCATCAATGCTTGGGCTGCGCCAATCGCCTGCGCTTTAGCATGGTAGTGAGTGCCCATATCCCTTAGGGGCTGATAAAACTCAGGCGCCAAAATTAAGATAAATAAGCCGACAAACAGGCTAAAAGGTAAACCTTCATTCGCATTAGGCCCAAGTTGAGCATGCGCGCCATAGTAGCCAAAATCGAGGTGACCTAAATAACTGAAACCGAAGTAAACCGCTAATACGGCAATCGATACCGCGGCAAAAAACTCCAGCACCGCCGAGCTTAAAAAGGCCATTCGCAGCACAGACATAGTACGGCTACGGAACTCCTCCGAGGCTTTTTCAATAACCTTGAGTTCAGCATCACCTCGATAGAAGAGTTTTAAGGTCGAAAGCCCTTTTAACCTATCCATAAAATGGCCACTTAATCTGGCTAAGGCATTGAAGTTTTTACGGTTAGCATCGGCTGCGCCCATACCGACGAGGATCATAAACAGCGGGATTAGTGGCGCGGTTAATAGCAAAATCAGCCCCGCCGTCCAGTTGATGGGAAACACGGCGATGAGGATCAATAAGGGGATCACGCCAGCAAGGGTCATTTGTGGTAAATAACGGGCATAAAAATCCTGTAAATCTTCCACTTGCTCTAAGACTATGCTCGCCCAACTGCCTGCGGGTTTACCTTTAATAAACGCGGGGCCGAGCCGAGTTAACTTATCCATTACCGCACCGCGGATCTGTTGGCGTAAGCGTTTGCCCGCTTCAAAACTGGCGCGCTCGCGGCCATAGGCGAGTATTGCTCGCAATAACATTAAGCCAATCAAGGCCATAAAATGTGGCAGATAATCGCTTGCCCCCACAGCAGGCTGGATTGGCGAGCTATTCGCGCCATCAGTAAATGCCTGCAAGGCATTGCCAACAATGACGCCATCGATGAGTGTGGCTATCAGATAAGCCTGCGCTATCAATGCAATAGCACTTAACATTCCACACCATACGGAGAGCTTAACAAACCAGCCACAGGCCTTTTTTTGCGACTTGAGCCAAACGAGAAGGGACTTTTCTAACGACTTATCCATGGTGCTCCAACAGAAACTAGCAAAGCAGTAGGTTGTAGAAATAGGCTAAACACTGAGTGACCCCGAGGGGCTTGCAAGTGTTGAAAAGGTTCGATAGGGACGCAGTATCGCAGGCATCCAAGGTAGATGAAACCTTAGCGGAAGCTTTTGTTAGCCTATTCACAAAAATGAGATAAAGATCAATAAATTCCCAAAGTGCGGGAACCCAGAGCCAACTCTCGTCGCCAGCTTAATCAATCGGCCTTAATTATTGCTGAGCGCCGTATTTGACTAACACATGCCAGAGCAGCTTGAGCTCATGTGCCACCTGAGCGCGGTTCCCCCGATCGCGCCAATGCTGGGGCGAATGGTATAAATCCCGCGCCGCCACGCCAATGGCATAGGCATCGACACGCTCGTCGATAGCAATTCGACTCGCCAAAGATGGCATAGTCGGTCCACGGAAATCACTGGGGATCTGCGCCGTGTGCAGGCTAAAACCATTATGATATTGCAGCTCGATGTCATAGCGATCACAGAGCTTGCTCAAGGTGGCACCAATTTCAGTCCCTTTAAAACTTGGATCTGCTACCAGCATGGCAATATCTTCATCGAGGGACACATCACCGTGGATCTGTGCCTCAATGTAATGGTCGAGATTGTTCGACATCGGCCGTTCAAAGCGCGACAGCAGGGAAGAATTCAGTTGATGCGCCAAATAGTGGATCACGTTTAGCGGTTTAAAATCCACTTTACCCAAGGCATAGTGGCGCTCAAAACTCTCGGTGAGCAGCGCCGCCAATACATCATCAAAACAGGATAAGGTGCCCTTTTCCTTAGGGTTACGGTAGGAATCTAAATAAGTGAACGTCGAGCGCGTGAGCAACTGCGAGTGGGTCAGCAAATAACAGCTACCAAAACGCGGAGCAGGACCATCCTGCCACATGCCTAAATCCAAGGCACCATACTTAGGCCGAGACTTAGTCCCCTTGTAAGCATCGCCAAAGAGTTGATTTTCCCAGTGATCCCTTGGCCCACCTAACTCGGGGGATAACTGTCCGTTGGAGATATGGGTTTCGAATTGGCTGCGGTATTGACCATCACGCAATAATCCTTCGGCCACAGTGATACCGCGGCTATCGATTCTGTCGGGATGAAAATGCAGTGCGACTCGGCCACAGTGTAACAATTGCTTCAGCGCCGCTTGCATCTCCTGCATGGGAATGTTGGACATCTGCTGCACGTTTCGAATAACCGCCACGGCCTGTTCACTTCTGCTACGAGCGAGGCGTTCAATATGCTGTATTGCTGTCATAATCCACCTGCCATGGAGCGTCAATATGCCTAAGAGGACACATCTTAAGAATTCAATGGTGCAGAGTTCAAGCTGCAAGGGGAAATATCCCCGGTTATCTTTACTAATCTGATTTACGACAACGTCACGCTAATGTCTTTGCAACCTATTGAGGATGTTTGTTAATTTTACCCCAAGTTGAATTACTTAGAAGCAATGAAATTAACACAAGCGTGATCTTTCCCTAAATACTGAACAAGATACTGATAGGTCGATAAATTAGCCACTCCTGAATCGGCTTTTGCGGCAGATAAACAACAAACTACTTTCAAACATGGCGATCTAGCGCCTCTTCATGTAAGCTGCACGCCCGCCAATTTGGCCATACTACTGCTGCGACCCTTTGCTGCCACAAGAGACCCATTAATGAGTTTTTCCTCCCTAGGTTTATCTGCTCCAATCCAAAAAGCCGTGACTGAACAAGGTTATGACACACCCTCGCCCATTCAAGCACAGGCGATTCCCGCCGTACTGACGGGTAAAGACGTGATGGCTGCGGCCCAAACGGGGACAGGAAAAACCGCAGGCTTTACCCTGCCGCTGCTCGAATTACTCTCTAAAGGCAATAAGGCAAAGGCGGGACAAATCCGCGCCCTAGTGCTCACTCCCACGCGCGAGTTAGCGGCTCAAGTAAGCGAAAGTGTTGAAACCTATGGTAAATATCTTCCATTGCGCTCAGCGGTCGTCTTTGGTGGCGTACCAATTAATCCCCAAATTCAAAAGCTACGCCACGGGGTAGATGTACTGGTCGCTACGCCTGGACGATTATTAGATCTAGAGCAGCAAAAGGCGGTGAAGTTTAATCAACTCGAAGTGTTAGTGCTGGATGAAGCGGATCGCATGCTCGACATGGGTTTTATTCGCGATATCAAAAAGATCCTCGCCATGTTGCCCGCTAAACGACAAAACCTGATGTTTTCGGCGACCTTCTCCGATGAAATCCGCGAGCTTGCCAAAGGCCTAGTGAATCAACCGGTAGAAATTTCAGTTACACCACGCAATGCCGCGGCAAACACAGTCAAACAATGGATTTGCCCCGTCGATAAGAATCAAAAATCGGCGCTGCTTATTCAGCTCATCAAGCAGGAAGACTGGCAGCAGGTATTAGTGTTTTCACGCACTAAACACGGCGCCAACAGACTGGCTAAGAGTCTTATTCAAGCCGAGATCAGCGCCGCCGCTATCCACGGCAACAAGAGCCAAGGCGCACGCACCAAAGCCTTAGCCGACTTTAAGAGTGGCGAAGTACGAGTACTCGTAGCAACCGACATTGCGGCGCGCGGGCTCGATATCGACCAATTGCCACAAGTAGTGAACTTCGATCTGCCCAATGTGCCCGAAGATTACGTGCACCGTATTGGCCGCACCGGCCGTGCTGGCGCCTTAGGCCAAGCCGTTTCCTTAGTCAGTAGCGAAGAAACTAAGCTGCTCAGGGACATTGAGCGTTTGATCAATCGCGTGCTTGAAAGACAGGAAGTTGAAGGCTTCAGTCCTGTCCATGCGCTTCCCGAATCGACCCTAAATGCCCATGGTAAAGAGAACAAAATCAAAGCCGTGGCGAGCCAACGTAAGCACCGCAGTGCGGGGAAACCCGCGCCAAGAGCCGGTTCTGGCCGCGATGCTCGTAAAACGCCTGCACCTAAAACAATAGACAATGGTGACTCAGCACAGCAAAAGGGCCAAAACGCGCAGCCAAACTCAGGTCAGCGTAACAATCAAGGCCAACGCAGTCACTCAGACCAAAGAAGTAATCAAGGCCAGCGCAGTCATCAAGGTCAACGCAACCAAGAGCAACGCAATCAGCAAGGTGAGTCTAAGCGTCCGCAAGTGGCAAAAAACGCTGAGCACAGGAATGCGCCTGCAACTGCCGAACAAGCCCGCTCGCCAAAACCACAGGATAAATATCCGCAACGCGGTAAAGGCCCTGCTAACTCAAGTAACAGCGAACATAAGGCCAATCGCGAGCATAAAGCCAAAGGCCAATCTCATTCAGGCTCACAGCAACGCAGTCAACAGGCTCGTCATCACGAAGGGTCTAGCGAAAAGACAAACCAAGGGCAGCGTCGCCAAGGCAAGCCACAGGGACGAGTTCAACCGACTACAAACTCCGCAGCGAATGCCCCGAAAAAGTAATCATATCACCCAGATAATCGCGGTAATGATGTGAAATAAGTAAGTAGCCATACTTATCATCACATTAAATATGATTGCAAAACCGTGGGTTAGAACAATGTGATACCTTGAGTTAAGCTCCATAAAAATGCCCAACTTTATAAGCTGGGCATTTTTATGGATGTCACACACGCCGAAATCTAGACGATTCGAACCTTAAACTGCTGCATCCCTTCCCGCAACGAATTTGCCTGTTGCGATAATGACTCACTGGCTTTAGCCGTTTCGAAGGCACTATTTAAAACGAGTTCCCCCGAATCACGTATCGCATTAATGCGTTCGCTAATATCCTCCGCCGTGACCGCCTGCTCCTCACTTGCGGTCGCTACCTGCGAGTTCGCCTGCGAAAGTTGCGTCAATGCATCTAAGATCTCAAATAAGTTCTGCTTAATTTGATTAACCAGTACAGATGACTCACTGATTTGACGTTCATTTTCCTCAAACGAACTCACAGCCGATTTAGCATCGACCACTAAGGTTTGGATAAGCTCACTGATTTCCTGTGTTGCAGTTTGGCTGCGAGTCGCTAATGCTCGCACCTCATCGGCCACCACGGCAAATCCTCGGCCTTGATCGCCCGCCCGCGCCGCTTCAATCGAGGCATTTAACGCCAACAGATTCGTTTGCCCAGCAATCGCATCCACTACCGACACAAAGTTTAAGATCTTGCCCGTACTGGCCTGTAATTGCTGAATAAGTTGACTTGAATGTTGAGCGCTAACGACCAATTGTTGAGTGATTTTCTCGCTAGCCTCAACAACGCTACAGCTTTCCTTCGCTCTGTTTTCCGCCTGCCCCGCCGAAAAGGATGCCGTCTCTGCGCTGCTCGCCACCTCGGTAATCGTCGCGGCCATTTGTGTCATGGAGGCAGCGACCTGATCCGTATTGTCCTGCTGTTTCAGTATCGCCTCGCGATTGTTTTCGGCCACCGCATTAAGCTCTGTGACCATCGAAGCGATTTCTTCACTACGATCAACCACTTGCCCCACAGTTTTGCTTAAGGTCAATGCCATTTGATTCATGCTTATGGTCAACTCACCTAATTCGTCCTTTGAGGTGACGGCAAGTTCGTGGCTAAAATTTCCCGACTGCATTAAGGAGGCCGCATTACGCAGCTGGGTGATGGATTGCACTATGTAACGACTGGAGAGCAGTCCGACAAATAAACCGATAACGACCGCAATTGAGGAGATAATCATCATACCGTAGGCGGCCTTAATCTCTTCCTCTTCAGTCACAGATACCGCTGTCTTCGTCATTTGCTCCAATTGCAGCGCAAATTGGCTTAACTCGGTATTGAACTCTTTTTGTGTTTTCTCTAACTCATCAACTCGCTGCGCTAACAGGGCAGACTCCTGTTTTTGCTCAATTCCCGCTATCACAGCCACTAATTGGGCGTCGTAGTGACGAAAGCCTTGGATGATGTTGGCAATCTCTTGACTCAATTGTAGGGTTTTGTCACGCAGCTCAGCGGGTTGAGATAATTTAAGCGCATCATTGAGCATGGTTTGAGTCGATTGTAATTCATGATTTATCAACTCTTTATGCTTTATCACGTCGGCAATAAAACCATCTATCAACCTTTGTTCGGGAGAGACTTTAATGTCCGAGGCACGAAAAGCCTTTTCGAGGATAATCGAGCTTTCAAGCTGTTGAATCGTCACATCGGTAGACAGCCTAACGAGTGGAATATTCTCGGTCGCAATACCATGAACTTCGTCCGACACTCGCTTCATTTTCAGCAAACTAAAGCCTGATAACAGCAACATCAACACTAGCATCACCCCAACGAGGGCAAACATCTTATGCTTGATGCTGAGATCTTTTAAAAAACGGCCCATAAAACCTCTCTCCATGAATAGCGCTGCTCATCCTTTATTTAGGATAGTCGCAGTTTTCAACAAGAGCGGAAGAATTGAAGCTAAACTCAAGAAAAAGCTAACTTATATAGAAACACTTGAGCACAAAACCTCCCACTTTCTTTGGAGTTTGCCCACAAAGGAGAGAGAGCTTAAATCGCTTCATCTTTGGGGTATTTCAACCCCAGTAACCACAGCAACAATCACAGGAAATTAGCCCGCGAAAACTTGCATTCGGCGGGGAGATAACCGAAGATCCCAAAGCCTTTTTATTGCGTTAAGCCCCAGATGACACACTCAGCCTCGACCGACACTGCATTGCCCGATAGCCATAACCAAATCCGCGCGCAATTTCCCACCCTCTCGCAAATGTTGGGCGACTATCCCCTGTGTTATCTCGATACTGCGGCCACCAGCCAAAAGCCACAATCCGTGTTAGATGCCATGGCGCAGTATTACCTGAACGACAATGCCAATGTGCACCGCGCGGCGCACCAATTGTCGGCGCGCGCGACTTCTAGCTACGAGAAGGTTCGCGATGAGTTACAAGGGTTTATTAATGCTAAACGCCGCGAAGAAATCATCTTCACCCATGGCACCACTGAGTCGATCAATCTAGTCGCCTATGGCTTAACGCCACAGGTTGCAGCGGGCGATCTGATTTTGATCGATACCGCCGCCCACCACGCCAACATAGTGCCGTGGCAAGAATTGGCAAAACGCACGGGCGCCATCATTAAACCTATCCTTCTCGATCAAGATGGCAGGCTCGATCGCCATGCCTATCAAGCACTGCTCGCCCTCAAGCCCAAGGTAGTTGCCCTGTGCCATGTGTCGAACGCCTTAGGCACAGTGAATCCAGTTGTCGAGTTAGTGCAGCAAGCCAAGGCTCAAGGTGCGATCACCTTAGTCGATGGGGCGCAGGCGGTTGCACACTTAAGCTTAGATATGGCCGCCATCGATTGTGATTTTTATGTGTTTTCAGGCCATAAGATGTATGGCCCAACCGGCATTGGTGTGCTTTACGGCCGCTTCGATAAGTTAGATACGCTCACGCCGCTGTTAACGGGCGGTGAGATGATTAAACGAGTGAGTTTCGATGGCACCGAATTTGGCAGTTTGCCTAATCGCTTAGAGGCAGGCACACCACCCATCAGTGAAGTCATCGGCCTAGGCGCCGCTATCCGCTTTTTGCAACAACACTTAACGCCAGCGGTTCAGGCCCACGAGGCAGAACTACTGCAGTACTTACAGCAGCAGCTGCGCGCCCTCGGAGATGTGCATCTCTATGCTGCCCATAGTGATAATCTCGGTGCGGTTGCCTTTAATCTGGGTGATGAACATCATCAGGATGTCGGGATTTTATTAGATCAACAAGGCGTGGCCGTGCGCTGCGGCCATCACTGTGCCATGCCCTTGATGCAAAGCCTTAACCTGAAGGGTTGCTGCCGCGCATCGATTGGGATCTACACCAATAAAGCCGATATCGACCGCTTTATTGCCGCCTTAGCCTCAGTCAAAGAGTTGCTGCTCTAATCCACTCGCTAAAGGCTTACATCATTGCGCCATCAGGCAACACGCTTAAGAAGAGGACATTTTCCCCATGACATTGCCAATCATGCCCGCTGCCACCGAGTTTGATTACTCCGTTGAGGATTCATCGAGCCTGTTAGCCCGTTTTGAGCAAGCACCAAACTGGCAGGAAAGATATCGCCAAATCATGTTATTAGGTAAAACCTTACCGAGTTTAGCAAATGAATTTCGCCTTGAGTCCGCCCAAGTCAAAGGCTGCGAGAGTGATGCCTGGCTGTACCATATTGAGCAAGACGCTAAGCATTATTTTCTGGCGGATAGCGATGCACGCATCGTGAAGGGGTTAATCGGTTTACTGCTGATTGCCTGTCACGGCAAACAGAGCGACGAGATACTCGCCTTTGACCCTTCTACCTATTTCAAACAATTAGGGCTAGAGGGCCAACTAAGTCCCTCGCGCACCAATGGCTTACATGCCTTAGCCAAGGCGATGATTGATGCGGTAAAACCCTAAATCAATCTGCGGGTTAAATCGGTAAAAGAGGGATTTAATCAAAGACTTCTACACCTTAACAGGGTATAAAGAAGTAAAAATTAGCTTCATCTGAAGGAGAGCGCACGCCCATGAAGGCTGTTAATCAAGATCGTCGAACGCTGTTAAAAGGGATTGGCGCCGCCACGCTACTTTGTCCCTTTGCCAGTTTCTCCAGCCTTGCTGCGCCGCGCTCTCGGCGCTTATATATCGATGGTTTATCCTTTTTGCCCGATGACTTAGCCGATGTCCCCGCATCGGGGCTCGATGCCTTTCTATGTGATATCTCCGCCATCGAAACCATTGAACAAGCCGACGGCACCTTAAACTACAAGCGCACCTACAAAGCCTGTATGGAAAGCATCCAGCAAGCCGCGAAACGCGTCAGCGAACATTCAGACATTCTCCTGCAAGGCTTAACCGGACGCGATATCCAATTGGCAAGGGAGAGCAATCGCACTGCGGTTTTCTTCCAAATCCAAGGTGCAGATTGCGTTGAAGAAGACAGCGAGGCCAACCAATGGGCCCGCGTTGATGAGTTTCACCGCCAAGGTCTGCGAGCACTGCAGCTCACCCACCATTACGGCAATACCTTTGCGGGCGGCGCCCTCGATAACGATGCCAATGGCGGACTCAATAAACCTCTTACGGCACATGGCCGTGCACTGATTGAGAAACTCAATCATGCCAATATCTTAGTCGATGTCAGCCACTCAAGTGCCCAAACCGCGTTAGATGTTGCCAAACTCAGCCGCGCGCCCATAGTCCAAAGCCATGGCGCGGCGCGTGGTATTGTCAAACATGCCCGTTGTAGTCCCGATGAAGTGATCCGCGCCATTGCCGATTCAGGCGGCGTGTTCGGGGTCTTTATGATGAGCTTTTGGCTCACTAATAACGCCGTCCCAACCGTTGATGACTATATCCGCCAGTTAGAATATGTGGCCCGTGTCGGCGGGGTCGATTGTGTCGCCATCGCCAATGATTATCCACTCAGAGGCCAAGAAAATCTGTTAGCCCTGAATAACGACAATGCCCAGGGCGTGAAGGAATATCAGGAATGGTGGTACAGCCTAAGGGCTAAAAAAGTGTTAGGTTTTGATGCTGAGCCAAGGCATGTGGTCATTCCCGAACTAAACCATATCGAGCGTATGAGCCGTATCGACGATGCGTTAGCTAAGGCCCGCTTTAAGTCGACCGATCGCGACCGCTTTATGGGCGGCAACTGGCAAAGAGTGCTCAATCAGGTACTCATCTAAGCCCGCACTAACAACGTCATGGTTGAATTGCGAATAATCACTCGAGTAAATGGACCGTCATGCTGACCACCCTAGCCATCTCTAACTATCGCACCTTGAGGGAGATAGTCTTACCCCTTGGACGCCTCAACTTAGTGACTGGCGCTAACGGAAGTGGCAAATCCAATTTATACAAAGCCTTACGGCTATTAGCTCAAACAGCGCAGGGCGGTGTTGTTAATGCGTTAGCGCAGGAAGGCGGCTTAGACTCCTGTTTTTGGGCAGGACCAGAAAATCTCACCAAGGGCATGTTAGCGGGCGATACGCCAATTGAAGCGACAGTCAGGCAAGCGCCCAAACGCCTAAAACTGGGATTTGCTGGCGAAGATTTTAGTTACCTGATTGAACTTGGCCTCCCCAAACCCGACTCAACCACCCTATTTGGTTTAGATCCGCAAATTAAACGCGAGGCGATTTGGAATGGTCCCAAATATCGCCCCGCCAGCGTGTTGGTGGAGCGCCGCGGTCCTATGGTGAAGAGTCGCAGCCCTGAGGGACAAGGTTGGCTCACCTTGAGCGCTCATCTGCAAAGTGGTGACAGTATTTTTACCGAACTTGCCGATCCGGAGCGTAGCCCTGAAGTGTTAACGCTAAGAGACAGCATTCGCGCATGGCGCTTTTACGATCATTTCCGAACCGATGCCGAAGCTGCTGCGCGTCGTCCGCAGCTAGGGACAGCCACGCCAGTATTGCACCATGACGGTCGAGATCTCCCCTCTGCCATACAAACCATTTTTGAGATTGGCGATAAAGCCGCGTTTGATCATGCGGTGACCGATGCTTTTCCAGGGGCCAAGGTGCGTATCACGCCCCAAGCGGGCGGGATACTCCAACTCGAATTCCACCAGCAGGGATTATTAAGGCCACTACATGCCAGTGAACTCTCCGACGGTACCCTGAGGTATTTACTGCTTATCGCCGCATTACTCACCCCAAGACCACCCGAGCTAATGGTATTAAACGAGCCCGAAACCAGCCTGCACCCCGATCTATTACCCGCTTTAGCTCGGCTTATCGCCAAGGCTTCCGACGGGTGTCAGCTTTGGGTCGTGTCCCACGCTAACCGCTTGATTAATGCCTTGAGTCAGTTTGAGCATTGCAATACCTTGACACTCGATAAAAATCTAGGACAAACCCAAATTGTGGGGCAGGATTTGCTCAATACACCGAGCTGGCAATGGCAACTCAAATAGCCGTATATATATAGAATCTCTGCATCATTCTGCATCGTAAAACACGGCCAACCACAGGGTTTCACCCTCTGAACTGGTCGACGCGACTCTGTGCTTTTGATGCGGCGCTAAGGTGAGGTAATCCCCAGGTTTTAGGGTAACTAACTGAGCATCTTCGAATTCGAGCTGCGCCTCCCCTTTGAGCAATATCACCCACTCATATTGAGATTGATCGTACCACTCCCCCGCTGGCGTCGAATGGCCTTGCGAGATAATGCGTTCAATCTTCACCTTGCCATTGCCAGCAAGGGTTTCGAACACTTCTTGTGATAAATCATCGGGGAGTGACTGATAAAAATTTTGTAGCATCTTGAATCCTTATCATGGCTCGAGAGCAAGATAATCTATTGAGAAACCAAAGTATAAACCGTTATCATAGGCGCTCTTAGGGCTAAGAGCCTTATGAGATGACAAAAAAGATCGTTGTATCATATGGATATGGAGAAGTTGACCTATGTCGTTGTTTCGCGCATTTAAAGCTAAGTTATTTAATGCCAAGAAAAATAGCTGCGCCCACCAAGACATACCTCTTCAAACCTCTCCCAATCCCGCTCCACTCCCATCCAGTACGTTCAAACCCTATTTTAGTCTTGCCATTCAAGCGACTCCGGCGCAAGCCACTCATTCAGAAACCCTCGAAGAGTTTACCCGCTATTATTTCGACAGCCCGCAAACGATCGAGCTGCTCGGTTGGGAGCGAGAGCATGAATCCTGCACCTTCCACGAGAACCAATTTGACCGCATCGAGATACACGGCCCAGTGCAAGATTTTTATCTCGGTCAGGATAAGACCTGTAGCCTAGAGCAAGATGCTGATGCTGATGCGGATACGAACCAAGCCCGCTGGCAAGTGGCACTGGTAAACCCGCAAGAATTAGTGATCTGCCGTTTTCATGTCGATGCCGAGCACAGAGTACAAGGCGATATGCAGGACTTCGGCAGTCTCACGGGCAAACTGCAACGGACATTCCATCAGATTGAGACAGAGCAAGGTCAGAATCTACTGAGAATTGTCACCCAATCCCCCAACCTCACTCAGGCCGTCGATTGCAATTACTTTGGTGAGCGCAACGGCATCACTCGCCAATTCAATGCCTTAGGTGTATTGCAGTTCGAAGGACATTTTATTGAGGAGCAACAGCTCGGGCGCCAGACTTGGTATGACAATGAAGGCAAAATCAATCAAGTCGAGGAGCGTCACTCCGAGGGAATGTTACTGACCCGCTACTATAGCAATGGTCAGATAAAAGAAACCGCCGAAAAGGATAGCGAAGATAATTATATCAATCAGTTAACTCGCTATTATGAATCAGGCGCCCTGTGGCTGATACGCCCCATGCAGGCGGGGAAAATCCATGGTACCGAGCATATCTACTATGAAGATGGCACGCTGCAGGCCGAATTAAGCTATGACATGGGAGAGCTGGTTAAAGAGCTTTGGTACCATACCAACGGCAATCTTAAGCAAGAAGTCCATCTCGATGCCGCGGGCAAAAGCCTCGAAACCTATTACGAAGATGGCCAACTCGCCTGGCGAGAACAGCTCAATCCACAGGGAGTAAATTGCGGTTTACGTCAGGAATGGCACCCCAATGGCGTGCTGGCAAATCAACTCAATTTTGTTGATGGCCTTGCCCATGGTAACAGCGAGAAATGGTATCCGAACGGGCAGCTTGAACAATGCATTCCCTTTGAAAATGGCCATGAGCAGGGTCTTGCTACTTGGTACCATGAAAATGGTCAACTCTCCCTTGAAATCTACCTTGAAAAGGGCTTAAGAGAAGGCCTTTTCCGCAGCTATTACGAAAGCGGCGTATTGTCAGCCGAGGGCCAATATCAGCGTAACCTCTCTATAGCGCCCTTTATCGAATACTATGAAAACCAGCAAATTCAAATGTATTTGCCCCACACTCAAGGCAATCGAGATGGCACTGCTCGCTGGTTTTATGAAGACGGTACCATCAAGACGATTGCTGAATATGTTGTCCGTGATGGCCAAGGTTACCTCAAGGAACGCTCCTCCTATAACAAGCAAGGTGTTCTCGAATCCTTTGAGAGCCACTCCAACACCCGTTGCGGCTACCATCTTGAAGATAATCAACGGGAATATTATCAAACGGGTCACCCTGACACTCGCATCGAATACTATGAGGATGGGGCTATCCGTTGGCTGCTCACTCGCCTCGACGAGAACCTATTCAGCTCAAAAGCCTTTTCAAAACAAGGCGAATTGCTCGAATCTGGCTTTGTAAAAGTGATAGAAAACGATTATCAGGATGTCGGCCACTGGCAACGTTTTACAGCTCAAGGCCAGTTACAACGCGAAGCTTGGCTCAGTGACGATGGCAAGCTCAATGAAACTCGCCACTATTTTGATGCCACCGAGCAGCAACAGACGGTAGCAGCAAAAACCATGGTCGATGACAATAACATTGTCGAAGCAATGGCTAGGAGCAATGATGCTAAGGAGCCTCAAACCTCGGCGCCTATCCTCAGCTACCATTTAAAATTTGACCCAGATAGCCAACTCTATGCCATGAAACGCTATCATCCGAATGGTCAAATCGCCGAAGAAGGCAACTTACTTTTTCAGGGGCAAGAACACTTTTGGGTGGGGATCCACAATCAGTACGATAAACAAGGTCGGCTCGAACTATCTGAAACCTATAGTATGAGTGGTGAACCGATAGAACAGTCCAGCGGTTCAAACCATAGAGTCTTGAATTGATTGAATATCAGCAAGTCAATTCGGCGATGACCTGCTGATAACTCAATCGCTAAAGCAAGGGATTAGAGCGCGAACGTCGCTATGGTTTTTTGGATCCCAACGACATCGGTACCGCGTTTGAGTTCTTTAACCAGAGGATCACTTTGGCCAGAGATCCAGATCCTAAGCTCGGCATCCATATCGAAATGACCAGTGGTTTCCACTTCAAAATGTGTAATGGATTTATAGGGCACTGAGTGATAGCTGGTTTTCTTGCCCGTCAGTCCTTGCTTATCGATTAAGATCAAGCGTTTGTTGGTAAATACAAACAGATCGCGGATCACTTTATAGGCCAGTTTTAACTCTTCCTGAATGCCCATAATTGGGCGCAGCTCTTCGGCCAGTTCCTGTAAATCGACTTCAGACGCATTCCCCAGTAACCCATCTAACAATCCCATGCTGACATCCTTTATTATTGAAATTTTTCAATAAAATATCCTGTAGTTAACCAAGTGGCAACAAAGAGAGCGGCAACGGCCCTAAAAACAAAAAGGGAGCATTGAATACTCAACGCTCCCTTGATAACTATTCAAGCCTAAATTAAACGGCTTTTTGACCGCGAACCTGACGGTTTTCACCAACGACCATCATCTCGCATTTTGGACAGTCGAACACCAACTTCAACACATCGTTACCTATCTCAAGCACCATAGGGTCGGCCTTAATGCCCGGTACTTCCTTAGGACAAAGATTGAAGTTAAACCGCAGGCAATGCTTAGTGATCATTAACGGTACATCTTCGGTCACGCCATTTTTCTCGTAGGTGTCCTGAATTTCAATCACGCCATGGCGTTGATAAAAGTCCTTCGCCTTTTCGTTGGCCACGTTACCTAAATAACTTAAGTGTTTGAAGGGATACACGGCATCTTGGTTATATTTCCAAGGTTTTGGACGTTGGTAGCCTTCAACACGGGCAAGTTCTAATGCTGCTACCGCATCACGGCGCAGACCATTGAGCACAGATGCTGGCAGGAACCAAGGCTGAGCGGTTTCGATACTGATCTGGCGCGCAGTAAAGTCGGTACTGCCCAGTTTCGACAATTGAGTACGGATAGTCTGCAAGGTTTTTTCAGCGTCGGTGGCGGGCGTCTTTTCGACTGCAAGCTCAACCGTTGCACTGAGACCGTAGATATCCGTTAAGGTCAACGCCACGCCCGTAGCGGTATCAGTTAAACGCATATCGACGCCGATAATACGCTTGGCAGACTCCTTGGAAAGTAAAGTCTCGAAGGCTTGGTTATGGTTACGATACAGCGTCATACCAACACGCAGATCGCGCGGCACCTGCAATACATGCAGCTTATGACCTTCGGCACGGTTAACACGCAGTCCCTGCAATTTGTCATCGGACTGTTTGGCCATCGCATAGTTTGGCGGGAAATAGGCTAAGCCATCGCCGTTATTAAATTCGTGGGTTGAACTGACTTGAATAAAATCTTTGCCGATGGCGACCACTTTACCCACATCTTGACCGATATATTTTGGCGAGCGGAAATCTTTAATCCCTTGGCTACGCTCATTCACAAAGTAATCTGTGCTGCCACGGTTAAAGGTTTTTTCGGGATCCGGAGTAAAAGTATGTTCAGTACGGCCGTGGGATGACGCTACAAACTCAGGGCGACGCGCCATAATAGCATCGAGCTTTTGACGATAATGGGCAGTCACGTTTTTAACGTAACTTAAGTCTTTTAAACGCCCCTCAATTTTGAAAGAGCGCACACCGGCATCAATCAAGGCTTCGAGGTTATCGGTTTGGTTATTATCTTTTAATGAGAGTAAATGCTCGTTTTGCGCCAACACATCCCCTTGGCGGGTCTTTAGATTGCCCGGTAGACGACACATTTGCGAACATTCACCGCGGTTTGCACTTCGATTACTAAAGGCATGACTTAAGTTACATAATCCACTGTAGGCCACACACAGTGCGCCGTGGATAAAGAACTCAATCTGCATATTGGTATGAGCTGCAACCTCACGGATTTGGCTTAAGCCTAACTCGCGCGCCAATACCACTTGTGAAAAACCCACTTGCTCTAAGAAGGCGACTTTCTCGGGATTACGATTGTCCATTTGCGTACTAGCATGCAGCGCAATCGGCGGCAGGTTAAGTTGCAATACGCCCATGTCCTGCACAATCAGTGCATCAGCGCCCGCGTTATACACATCCCAAATCAGCTTTTCAGCAGTTTCGAGCTCATCGTCCATCAGAATAGTGTTAATAGCCACAAACACTTGCGCATGATACTTATGAGCAAAAGTACAGAGACGGGCGATATCTTCCACACTGTTACCCGCGGTCGCACGCGCTCCAAATGCGGGACCACCGATATAAACCGCGTCGGCACCATGGCGAATGGCTTCAATGCCATAATCGGCATTTTTTGCAGGCGCCAATAACTCTAAGCGGTTATTAACGTGAGAAAGTGTCTCAGGTGTGTAAATCTCTGGCTGGCTCATACTTCACTGGCTCAAAATGAACAATCACGAAAAAGGTGACGAGTATAACAAAAACTCAAATCCAGCTCTATCTGCAAATCATTTTTCGCTGGATTAAAGCGAGGCGAGATCAGCAGGAGAGACAACAAACTTGCGCCCCAGAGCCGAGCAGAGTATCTTTGCCGCGCATTGTTTAATAGGCGCGATTATGACTGATTTTATATACCAACCACCGACAACTCCCTGGCTCGATGTGCTTTATCAAGATAAAGACATAATCGTGGTCAACAAGCCATCTGGATTATTGTCCGTGCCCGGTCGCGATCCTGCCCATTACGACAGTGTGTATGCCCGAGTCAAAGCCGAGCATCCCCATTGCCAAATCGTCCATCGCCTCGATATGGCGACCTCGGGTGTCATGGTGGTTGCGCTCATTCGCAGCGCCGAGCGCGAGCTAAAACGCCAATTTCACGATAGAGAAACCAGCAAAACCTATCTCGCCAGAGTCGCTGGACACGTTAAAGATACAACGGGTAGCGTGGATTATCCGCTGATCTGCGACTGGCCCAATCGCCCAAAACAGAAGGTTGACCACGAAATAGGTAAACCCTCATTAACCCACTTTGAAGTGCTAAGCCGCGCCAAACGCTCGACTTTGGTAAAGCTAAAGCCGATTACAGGGCGCTCACACCAACTCAGGGTACATATGATGGCGCTGGGGCATCCAATCCTCGGCGACGGTTTTTATGCGGATCCGCAGGCAAAATCCCTAGCACCGCGATTATTACTCCACGCCGCAGAGCTCACCATTAAACACCCTTACACGGGTGAGAGCATGACGTTCAGCGCCGATGCTCCCTTTTGTGAGCCAGAAGGTGAGCAATGATCACTAAAAACAATAAAAACACCTAAAAGCAGTAGCAATTCACCATAAAAGAACGTAACTTTATGACAATTCATTATGTTATAGAGAGTTTATTTATGGAAACCGCATTTCAGCGTGATCAGCTAGATAACCATATCCTCGAAGCCTTAATGCAAGACGCACGCACCCCGTTTGCCGAGCTTGCCAAACGTTTCGGCGTGAGTGCGGGGACTATCCATGTGCGTGTCGAGAAAATGAAACAAGCGGGGATTATCACCGGTGCCCAGATCACCATCAATCCCAAGGCTCTCGGGTATGATGTTTGCTGTTTTATTGGAATTAATCTCAAAAGTGCCGGCGACTACCCCGCCGCCATCGCCAAGCTGAACGCCTTAGAAGAAGTGGTAGAAGCCTACTACACCACAGGCAACTACAGCATTTTTGTCAAAGTCATGTGCCAATCCATCGATGGCCTGCAGCACGTGCTGATTAATCGCATCCAATCCATCGACGAAATTCAATCGACTGAAACCCTTATCAGCCTGCAAAACCCTATCACAAGAGCAGTAAAGCCTTAGTTACGGCTCTCACAAAAAAGCCTTCAAACAGAATGCTATATCGCAAGAATTTGACTTAAGTCTTTTTTCTGACAAAAATGTTAACCGCACGATATTTTTGTGTTACAACTTCATTGCTAGCCATCACAATGAGCAGCATAACAATAACAATTTAGCTACAAGGTGCTATTAACAAGTACCAAAAGCATTAATTGACAAGGAATGAAGTTGTGAAGACAAAATTATCTATCGCTATCTCGGCGGCACTATTATCAAGTGCAGCAGTTGCTAACAGTGGGTTCACTTTTGAAACTTACTCACCAGAAATCACCGCTCAAGACCAATATACCAAACCTAAACTAGCTGGAACTAACCTTACTGCTCCACAACGTTTTATCGTTGAAATGGAATCACCAGCTCTAGCCAAATATAAGGGTGGCATTGGCTCTTACGCTGCGACAGCCACAACTCAGAAGGGACAAAAGCTAAACGTTCAGTCTTCCGAAGTGAAGAGTTATTCAAACTACCTAGCAAAAGAGCAAAACAATTTTGCAGCAGCTTTAGCCAAGACTATTCCTAACGCTAAAGTAGAGCGTCAATTTCAAACCTTATTCAATGGTGTAACTGTTGTTGGTCAAGGCCTAACCGCTGACACTTTGGCGAAAATGCCTAGCGTGAAATCTGTTTATCCAGAAAGTATGTACGAAATTAGTATGGACGCATCACACCAAGTCATTAATACCCAAGCCATGTGGAATGCTGTTTCTGGTATGGAGAATGCTGGTAAAGGTATTCGAGTTGCGGTCATTGATGGTGGTATCCGTCCAGAAAACCCAATGTTCGCCGATGCAGGTTTTACAGCACCAAGCGGTAATTTACCGAAGGATGACTACTGCTCAACTGTAGATGCTTCATTTTGTAACAATAAATTAATTGTTGCGCGCTGGTCACAACCAACATTCCAAGTATGTCCAAACGAATATATGAGCCCTCTCGGGTATGGCGGCCATGGTACGCACGTTGCGGGCACGGCTGTTGGCAATAAAGTATCAACAACATTTAAAGAGATCCCTGTTGAATTATCAGGTGTTGCACCTGCCGCCTATTTAATGGTCTATAAAGCACTCTATAGCAAGGCAGACTGTACTGGTGGTAGTGGTTCTAACATTATGCTGATGGAAGCGTTAGAACACGCTGTAAATGATGGTGCAGACGTTATTAACAACTCATGGGGTGGAGGTCCTGGTGGCGATCCAGCTAGCAGCCCTTACAAAACCATGTTTGAAGCCGCTGAAGCCGCTGGGGTAGTTGTTGTAACTGCCGCAGGTAACGACGGTAATGGTCCACAAACGATCGGATGTCCAGGGTGTATCGAGTCAGGTATCACAGTGGCAAACACAACGACTGGACGTTATTTTGCTAATAGCTTCAATACTGGTGGTGATGATCTATTAGCCATTCCTAGTTCAGATGCTAACTTAGTAGCAGATATTACTGGTACTGTAATTGCTGCAAAAAATTTAGATGCTGAAAATGCGAATGGCTGTAACGCTTTTGCAGCGGATTCTTTTAAAGATGGCATCGCCTTAATCTCTCGTGGCAGCTGTAATTTCACATTGAAAGCTGCAAATGCCAAAGCCGCGGGGGCTAAAGCCGTTGTTGTTTATAACAACGCAGCAGGGGCCCCAATCACCATGTCAATGCCTGGTGAAGAGTTTCCTGCGGTGATGATTACAATGGATGCAGGCTTGGCCATTATTGAGTCAATGGGCGAAACTGCAACTTCAGGCACAATCGTTGCCAAGACTAAACGTATTATGGTTCCTGAACTTGCAGATAACCTAAACAGCACTAGCTCTCGCGGCCCAGATGGTAACCAAAATATCTTAAAACCAGATATTGCTGCTCCCGGTACAAATATCCTATCCGCATTCTCACCAGACGATGGCGGTGAAGACTTCAATATGATCTCAGGAACGAGTATGGCAAGCCCACATGTTGCAGGTGCTGCAGCATTGATGAGCCAACTCCATCCAGATTGGAGCGCAAACGATATTAAGACAGCCCTCACATCAACAGCTAAGTTTGATGGCATTCTTGATGATGATGCTGTTACGCCAGCCACACCATTCGATATGGGTGCTGGACGTATGGATTTAGATGCTGCTGCGAAAGCAGTGCTTACATTTGATAAACCATCCATTGCATCAGATTCTTGTGTTGGTCCATGTACTTTCACTCGCACTGTGTACAATAAGGGAAATACCCAAACATCTTGGAATTTATCCGCCTCTTCTGATAGCACTGGAATTACGGTATCTCCTGCAACTCTCGAATTAGCTGCAGGGGCTTCAGCAACCTTTACCGTAACGGTTGACTCTACGTTTGCGGAATACGGTGAGTGGATCTTTGGTAATATCATGATTACCAGTGCGGATGGCTTACAAGATGCTCATTTACCGCTGGCTGTTTTAGCTAAAGAATCAAGTGACTCTAACCTGATTTCAACCTACACAACTAAAACAGATATCAATGCTAGTGATGTCATTCCCGTTGTGGCTTCAATCAACAATACCGTATTTGAAAATACAGTCACTGTTACTGCACAAGCTCCGGTAGGCACTAAACTTACCTCTAAAGATGACGTTAAAGTTACACTTACAGGTGCGACACAAAATGGATTACAAGTTAACGAAGACCTTGGCTCAGTGACTTGGGTTGGTAAGCTCGACCTACCTCAAATGAACACGGTAAAAGGCGCACAACGATTCCCAAGTATTGTTGAGTTAGGTGTGAAACCTATTGCCTGTTCAGATGGTTGTGATGAGCAATCCTTTACCTTTACCGTTCCTAGCTTTAAATACAACGGCGTAAGCTACAACAAAATAACCATTTCAGACAACGGATTGGCGATTGTTGGCGGCGGTAGTGCTAGTGGAACCTATGCTAACAAGGAATTACCTGACGGCAGCAACCCTAACAATATTCTAGCGCCATTCTGGTCTGATTTTGACTTGTCAGATAATACAGCTGGCGATACGGGTGGCGGTAACTTAGCGGCGAGTGTCTTCACTGATGATGATGGCGCTAAGTGGCTTGCGCTTGAATGGAATAAAGGTCAGCTCTATGGTGATACTTCTGGTACTGCCTATACCTTTAGCATCTGGATAAAAACAGGTGATACTGAAGAAGTCGTATTTAACTATATTGACATCCCGAATATGCCTGCCAGTGTTACTATCGGTGCCGAGAATATCGGTGGCACGATCGGAACAACTTATCACTACAATGGTACTGGAAGCAGTATCACTTCAGGTGATTCGTTAGCGTTGAAAACAACGACTGCTGGTAATGTCACCATTAACTATGATGTAAAAGCAACAAGCCTAAATGCAGGACAAGCTGATACAGCTGAAACAAATGAAGAAACCTTAGTCTCAATTGATGTGTTAGCTAATGATGACAAACCAGATATGAAAGTTGCACGAGCATCTATCACTGGTGATGGCATCACAGCAAACGCACAGCGTATTTTTGAGATTATGCCAAAAGGTGCCTTAGGCAATATCAGTATCGTAAAAGCACCATCACATGGCACTGCAACCGTCAATGCGACTGGAGGTATAGACTATACGCCTGCGGTCGATTACTTCGGCTCTGATAGTCTCAGTTATACCTCTCAAGATGAGGACGGCAATACTGGTGCTGCGGCAATGGTTTCAATTACTGTCAATAATGTGAATGATGCCCCTGTAGTAACACCACAACCACATAGTGGTACTGTTGGAGAAGCCATTACGCTAAAGCCAAATCCATTCGATGTTGATGGTGACAAATTAACATATGTGTGGACACAAACTGGAGGAGAAAGTCTGAGCTTTACTTCAACAAACGAGAATATAACTGTTACACCTAAAAAAGCAGGTGTGTACACCTTCACTGTTGTAGCTAACGATGGCAAGCTTCAAAGCAATACAGGCGAACTCACTCTCACCGTCGCAGACAAGCCTGATTCAGGTGGCGGTGCACTGGGTTGGTTAACAGCATTGTTATTACCTCTGGCGGCAATGCGTCGTCGTATGAAGTAATCTGTTCATATAAGTAAGCAAACAAAAGGGAGTCTAAGTGACTCCCTTTTTTATTATTTAATGTCCCGTCCTGAAAGACGTTAGACATTGATGGTATCAACAAGAAGCTGATTACGAGCGCAGCCCTATGCCTCTGGAGATCAGGTAATAAGCAACGCCCCAAAGTACGGCGCAAAAGCCCACCATAATGCCAATTGAAAGCGGAATGCTGATATCGGCAAAACCTAAGAAACCGTAACGGAAGACGTTGATCATATAGACCACAGGGTTCAGTGCCGAAACGCCTTGCCAGAATGATGGCAGCAACGACAGTGAATAGAATACCCCGCCGAGGTAGGTTAAGGGCGTGAGCACAAACGTCGGGATGATGCTGATATCATCGAAACTCTTGGCAAATACTGCGTTAATTAATCCCCCTAAGGAGAACAGCACTGAAGTTAAAAATACCGTCATGACCACAAGGCCTGCATGATGCAAGCTGATGTCGACAAAGAACATGGCGACTAGCGTGACGATTAACCCAACGCATAAGCCCCGAGCGACACCGCCACCCACGTAGCCTGCGATCATCACATAGTGAGGTACGGGCGCGACCATTAACTCCTCGAGATTGCGCTGAAATTTCGCGCTATAGAAAGAGCTCGCCACATTCGAATAGGAGTTAGTAATCACCGACATCATGATTAGACCTGGCGCGATAAACTCCATATAAGATACGCCACCCATATCACCAATGCGGCTACCGACCAAGTTACCAAAAATCAAAAAATATAAGGTCATAGTGATTGCTGGCGGAACTAAGGTCTGGATCCAGATCCGGGTAAAACGATTGATTTCCTTAGTTAATATGCTTTTGAAGGCGATAAAATACAGCTGTTTCATGCCTTAGCTCCTTGGGTTTTCTTTACTAACTCGACGAAGAGTTCTTCTAAACGATTGGATTTGTTACGCATCGACAAAACCTCCACCTTAGCGGCGGTTAACTGCGTAAACACATCATTGAGGTTGTGGTCCTTCGCCACATCCACCTCTAAGGTATGCGGATCGGTTAAACGGCACACCATACCATTGAGTGCGGGGGCGGCATCGATGTCGCGACGTAGATCGAGGATAAAGGTTTCGAGATTCAGCTTACTCAGCAAGGCCTTCATGCTAGTGCATTCCACCAGCACGCCCTTATCGATAATGCCGATATTGCGACACAGCATTTCTGCTTCTTCAAGGTAGTGGGTGGTCAGAATGATAGTCACACCCTGCTGGTTGATTTGCTTGAGGAATTCCCACATTGAACGACGCAGCTCGATATCGACCCCCGCCGTTGGCTCATCTAAGATCAGTAACTTAGGTTCGTGCATCAGGGCGCGGGCAATCATTAATCGCCGCTTCATCCCCCCCGACAAGGTGCGAGACTGGCTGTTGCGCTTATCCCACAAATCCAACTGGCTTAAGTATTTTTCGGCTCGCTCAAGAGCAACGGCCTTAGGCACACCATAATAACCCGCCTGATTCACGACGATTTGCAGTACCGTTTCAAACTGGTTGAAGTTAAACTCCTGCGGCACTAAACCTATGCACAGCTTGGCTTCCTCGAGCTGCTTATCGATATCAAAATCAAACACCTGCACAGCGCCAGCGGTTTTCTGCACTAAGGAGCTGATAATCCCAATGGTGGTCGACTTACCCGCGCCATTCGGGCCGAGTAGAGCAAAAAAGTCTCCCTGTTCAACGGTAAGGCTAATCCCCTTTACCGCCTCAACGCCGCCTTTGTAGGTTTTTTTTAGCCCCTCGAGTACGAGAGCATGGGCATGATTGGCCATAGTGCTACCTGATCCTGAAAGAATGAACAAAACAATAAGATGGTGTCGAAAACAGCAAATGCAATACGCCAAGCTGTATAAAAACGAAGTATGACTCTAGTTGATTGAATCAATACAGATTAATTTATTAAAAATAACTAATAGATCACCAAACACGGATAAGTGACCCCAAACAACATTTGCGTCGCCAACTTGCAGCACAAAACAAAACTCCCGCCTAGGCGGGAGTTTGAGTCATAACGCATCGGGGCTTATTCGAGCGGCACCACTTTAGCGATATAAGGCAAGTTGCGGTATTGCTCAGCATAGTCGATGCCGTAACCCACAATAAACTCATCAGGAATCGTAAAACCGATAAAGTCGACTTTAACATCCACTTCGCGGCGCTCAGGTTTATCCAAAAGAGTACACAGCGCTAAGCTCTTTGGCTCACGCAATAACAGCATTTCGCGCACTTTGTTTAAAGTGTTGCCCGAGTCAATCAAGTCTTCCACAATCAGCACGTCGCGGCCCGCGATATCCGATTGCACATCCTTCAGCACTTTCACATCCCGTGAGCTGGTCATGGCATTGCCATAGCTCGAAACCGACATAAAATCGATTTCAACATGGCCTTTAATACGGCGGCACAGATCAGCCATAAATACGACTGAACCTTTTAACAATCCCACCATCAGCAAACGCTCGCTGTTGGCATAGTGGGCATTGATTTGCTCGGCCATTTGATCCAATTTTTGGCTGATCTCTTCGGCGGAGATCATCACTTCGGTGGTGTGTTTCATATCAGTCTCAATTGTCGATGTCATTAGGGGAGTGTTTGTCATAGCCCCAGCGACTCGTTAATGCATGGTCAACGCCCAAATGATCGAGGATTCGAGCGACCATGAAGTTTACCAGATCTTCTACGGATTTGGGATTATGATAAAAGCCCGGCGCCGCCGGCATAATAGTGGCTCCTAAGCGCGACAGAGTTAGCATATGCTCTAAGTGTATGGCATTAAAAGGAGTTTCCCGCAGAACTAGGATAAGCTGACCGCGCTCTTTTAATACCACGTCCGCCGCCCGTTCGAGCAAATTATTGCTCATGCCAGTGGCTACAGCCGCCAGTGTCCCCGTCGAACAAGGGCAAATCACCATTTGTTTAGGTGCGGCACTGCCTGAAGCTGGCGGCGAAAACCACTCATCTTTGCCTAATACCACTAACTCGCCTGATAAGGTTATCTGCTTCTGTGCCAGCACCTCGAGCAATTGTGCCTTGGCTTTATCGCTGTTCGCACTGAGCTGCAAGCCATGTTCAGTGGCCAGCACCACACGGGCGGCACTTGAGATCATTAAAAATACTTGATAGCCCGAGGCTAATAAGCATTCTAATAATTTCAAGCCATAGGGCGCGCCCGAGGCTCCCGTCCAGGCTAAGCTAATGGCTTTCTCAGATTTGGCGTAGGCCATATTAGTCCGCCTGCTGAACAAACTGAGGGCTAACTTCGAGCGCTGCCAACAGTTTCTTATGTAAGCCGCCAAAGCCGCCGTTACTCATCACCACGATAGTGTCACCTGCTTTTGCCGAGGCAGAAACTTTAGCCACAACATCATCAATTTGATGCAGAACAGTCACAGGGATCACCGCCGCTTCCATCGCCTCTTTCATATTCCAATCGATAGTATCGGCTTGATATAAAAAGGCTTCGTCCGCTTGCAGCATGGAATGAGCCAGTGTGTCTTTGTGCACACCACTCTTCATGGTGTTCGAGCGCGGCTCTAATACGATAGTGATTTTGCTTTGACCGACCTTGGCACGCATGCCCTTAATAGTGGTCGCAATCGCCGTTGGATGGTGAGCAAAATCATCGTATACGCTCACACCGTGAACAGTACCCAACAGCTCAAGACGACGTTTCGGCGGTACAAAGCGGGTTAATGCCGCGATAGCGGCACTCGGTTTAACCCCAACATGGCGCGCAGCCGCGATGGCCATTAGCGCATTCTCGATATTGTGCTGACCAATCAGCGCCCATTCGAGTACACCTTGGGATTCACCATCGAAGAAGACTTCAAACTCATGGCAATCATCACTTAAAGCCTTAGCATGCCAGCCCTTAGTCACCTCAGCGGTGTGGAAGGTCTCTTGTTCGCTCCAGCAGCCCATATCAATGGTTTGTTTTACCGCGTGGGAATCGGCAGGCCAAATCACTTTGCCTTGCCCTGGCACGGTACGGATCAGATGATGGAACTGTTTTTGGATCGCCGCTAAATCGGCAAAAATATCGGCATGGTCAAATTCGAGGTTATTGATCACCAGCGTACGGGGATGATAATGCACAAATTTAGAACGCTTATCGAAGAAGGCGCTGTCGTACTCATCGGCTTCGACCACAAAAAACGCCGATTCCCCTAAACGGGCCGACACGCCAAAGTTTTGTGGCACACCACCAATCAAGAAACCGGGTTGATAACCACAATCCTCTAAGATCCACGCCAGCATACTCGAGGTGGAGGTTTTTCCATGGGTACCAGACACGGCTAACACCCAACGCTCAGGCAGAATATGATCGGCTAAAAACTGTGGCCCGGAAGTGTAAGGGATCCCAAGGTTTAATACCGCTTCGACGCAAGGATTACCTCGGCTCATGGCATTACCAATCACCACGAGATCGGGATAACTGCCCGCTTCACCTAACTGGCTTGGATCAAAACCTTGAATGAGTTCAATACCTTGCTCTTCAAGCTGCGTACTCATCGGTGGATAGACGTTGGCATCCGAGCCTGTCACTCTGTGCCCTTTTGCCCTAGCTAAGAGTGCTAGACCACCCATGAAGGTTCCACAAATTCCTAAAATATGTACGTGCATACCGCTCGCTCTGATGTTTTTGAATTCAAGGCTATTCTAATCCATAGCACCGCAGATTGGCAGGTTAGGATCTCGGAAAAGCCACTTGTTTGGCAAAGATACTGATAGAGAAAGGGATTTTTACAATTGAGTGAAGTTTAGCTAACAGAATTGTGCCACTCAGCTCACTTATCCGCGCAAGCTGGCATAGAGCTTTGGATATTGACTGCGGTGGCGATTAAAGAGGAACTGACGCAGGGCTTCTCGCTCTTCGGCTTCGGCCTGAAACCTGACAATCGCTAGTCCCTCTTCATGGCGGATAGGCTCGATTTTAACCCGCATGGTTTCACCCTCGGGTAACTGTAATTGCAACTCTTGACTATCGACTAAGCGCTCAAACTGTTGTGGTGATTTAGCTCGGATCGCCATGCCAGAACTCGATAAAGACACCACAGACCATTGTTCACCCCGATCTTGGTCGAATATCCATACATCTTCTGGCTGAGTCAAACGCCAACTTCGCTCCGCGCCAGTCGCATCAAAGACTTCAGGCACCCCTAAGGTCGGCTGCAATTGCCCAAAATCATCGAGGCGCATCTCTAAGGGAAACCAGAGTTTATAGGGACCGACCTCGGCCAGCAGGGTTAACTTGGCCTTACCCAATAGCGAGGCCAGCGCCTGCGGCACATCGGTTTTGACCGTTAATACATGGTTAACCAAGGGCTCAGGATGAGCATCCTCGGCGTTGTGGGTTATGCGATTAGGAGAAAATAGCTCTCTAAAACAAGCCAATTCCTCTAAGGTTAAATGCGGCTCATCGACCATACTGCAACCTACTCAGATGAATCCCTTGTACAAAAAATTACCACCAAAGCATGATGCTGTACATTTTTTCATCTATAAATTTGCAAAAAAAGAAAAGTAGGCTAGCAAGGCTAAGGTCTGACTCCTATTAGCCATTTGCACTATTTAATGAACAGCGAACCACTCGTTAAGGGCTACAGCTCGCGTATTGAGCTAAATCATTCATCCTTTTGCTGGCTTGCAGGGGGCGCGAAGATGATTTTACATCGCTCCGAGAACGTCAGCCCCCGAGCCATCACCTCGCTGAACATATCGCGCCATTCGCTAAAGGTCACTTTGAATGGATTAAAACTGTTGACGGGTTTAGTGATCCCGTAAATCACTGTCTCGCCCTCGTGTACAAAGGTACCGAAGAGTTTGTCCCAAATAATCAAAATACCGGCATAATTTTTATCGATATATTGTGGATTACGCCCATGGTGCACCCTGTGGTGGGAAGGCGTATTAAACAGCCATTCTAATGGGCCAAGTTTTCTCACCGATTGGGTATGCACAAAAAACTGCAACCCTAAGTTCAGCAGTACCACAAAGACCACCCAATTAGGGTCGAAGCCTAAGATCACCAGCGGCAACCAAAACACCCACATACCAGCGAAGGGATACATCAAACTCTGGCGAAACGCGGTGCTGAAGTTCATATTTTCTGAGCTGTGGTGCACCACATGGGCCGCCCACATCCACCGCACTCTATGGCTCGCACGATGGAACCAGTAATAGCAAAAATCTTGGGCAATCATCAGCAGTACAAAGCTGAATGGCCCCATTTGAATATCGAATAATTTCCAACCAAATACCGCAAGGTACAACTTAGCGATCAGCAAACCCGTGAGGATATCCGCCCCTTGATGCATGGCGGCGAGACTAAAATTACACAGCACTTCCTTGGTGTGGTAACGGGCACTCACTGGTAGTTTTTGTCTTCTGTCGCCGAAATACCATTCCAGCAAAATGCAGACAAAAAATAGCGGAGCCAATACCAGCAGCAACACCTCGGGGTGATTGATTAACGCGGCGATATCCATACCTTTATCCTATTGTTATTATTGTAGTAAAGCGTAAATCTGCCCTTGGGCTACCAACGGGCGTAGTGGTCCTCAGTCAATCCCAACACATTGTTGAGTTGGAATTTACGTCCCTGATGGTCAATGATAAAACCGCTAAAAAGCCCCAGATATTGACGGAAGTTACTCTTCAGCAAGATAAAATTGCGTTTCTCACTGCGGCAATTTCGCGCCGTAAACTCTAAATCGACGCGGCCATCGTGACTATGAATACGCCAGAGATCTGTGCCCTGCTGGCCATGACGGTCAAATTCAAATTGCACCGGCCCGAGTAAATGCCGCTCGCCATTGATCCAAAACACGTTTTCATTGACACCGGTTTCATTAACACCCGCAGCAAGATTTAATCCGATCACCCCTTCTTCTATTTGGGCATTGATAGATGCCCAGCGCCAGCTAGTATCGCGGCGCATAAAGCCCGCAGAAAAATCATAACCTGCGAGGGCAAAATTTAATGGTTGCGGTTCATGGTCTATGGTGAGTTGTCCTTTGACCGATAAACCATTGTGCTTTTGGGTATAGGTCCAGCCGTTGTATCCCGTGGGGCTACACATGGCCATAGGTAAACTTAAGGGTAAGGCATGCAGGGTTAAATCGGCTTGAATGCTTTTAGTATCAATCACTAAATGCCAATTCCCCTCTTGGATCTCAAATGTCACGCTAGCGCCTTTGCCGCCGATAGCGGCAGTGCCATTCGCGGGTGAAGGCGTCATCCGATAACCAAACCCAAAGGGTTTTAGCCAGTCCTGCTGAGTTAACCTGTTGTTTTTAATATCGTATAAATAACAAAAACCACTACCTAGATAGGCGATATCCGCCAGTGCGATGCCAAGGATATAGCGCGGCGTGATAATCGAAATAAACTGGAACTGCTTAAAATCAAAGCGTTTTGCCCAAGCCGATGCGGGCTTGTCCATGGTATCGAAATAGGCAAAATCCGCTAAACCTAAACTACCCACTATGCCATCGAAATGGCCGAAATGTGGCTGACCTTTGGCATTGATTAAACTGTCGGGGGCGATTTGGGTAATAATCCTAGACATAAACTCGCCTTTGCTTGTGCAATCGAAGGAGCATTTATGCTCTCTTATTTAATGTTGAATTTTTACTCTAACCTGTCGCCCATTGCATTAAAAGAGTGCAAGCTCAAATTGTTGTGATTTTGTTGCCGGCGAGAATTCGGTTTAATCCCTCCTGCGGATCATAAAAAAAGCGCCCGAAGGCGCTTAATCGACACAGACTGCTCCACTAAATGATAGTGAATGACTAAGTAAACCTGATTCCGTAAACCTAATTCCGCAAACCTAAGTCGTTAGAAAAGATAACTCATGCCAAAGTTTACCCCTTGTAGCTCGAGCTCTTTCATTGGCACATATTGGTATTCAAGGTTTAGCCCAAAGCCCGAGCGAAAACGATATTGCCAACCGACCGCGCCGTAAAAGCCCACATCGTCCGAATCCATCTCTTGCTTATCCATCTCATAACTCACTTGGGTGTAAGCAGCGCCGAGTTTGGCGTACAGACTATTACCACGGGAGAGCGCATATTCGCCGTAGGCGGTAGTTCTAACACCTTGGAAGCGTAAATCTTTTATCTCGCTGAATGTACTAACGAGCGCACTGGCCACACCACCAGAGCCCGTTAAATACCCCGCTTCAACGCCAAAGTTGTCGTTAAGCATATAGCGATAATATAAGTCGCTGGTGAAGGTATCGCCCGCATCATATTTGCCACTCTTCGTTTCAAACTCTTGAGTGCCATAGCCTAAGCTGCCACCTAACACATGGGGAGAATCGCCAGCATTCGCCTTGCCCACGACAGCCCCAGCCAACAGTGCGAACGACAACAGCCAAGTATTAATTGTTAAGTATTTCATATTGTTTAAATTCAGTATCCGAATGTAGGCACATCATAACCTTTGCACCTGTATCGGTACTGAACCCGAGTGCATTGTGGTAACGGAGGGGATTTCTGGTATGCTGTAGCCACTTTTACTTGCATGAGATCCCCCATGAAAAAGTTATTATTGACGCTGACTTTCCCCCTGCTCTTCGTGGGCTGCGCGAGCCAAAATCCAACTCATATGGCATTTAGCCCTCAGGTTCCCGATATTAGCCAACAGACCACCAGACCCGTACAGATCTCATTGGATACCATTGATACCCGTAACGTTGAGTACGTGGCACGTTTTATCGAAGAAGGCACTAAGACTCGCCTTGTCGGCCCGAGTGAGCCACCTAAATTATTGCTCGATGAAGTTTTCCGTAACGGTTTTACCCAAGCGGGCTACCAGATTGACCCAAGCGCGACCAACTCTGTGCAAGTTCAGTTAGAAGAACTGCAAATGGATGTCACCAAAAAGACCTTCGGTTACGAGGCCAAACACAGCGTGCTGATTGCCGTACAAGCCCGTAATTCAAGTCAAGAATTGGTCAAACGCTATAAAGCCAAGGGCACTTTAAAAGGCCCGTTAACGCCAGACTTTGCCACTCTTGAGCTGGATATGAACAAGTTACTCGGCCAACTCACTGGGGAAATTTTGAATGACCCTGAGTTAAACCAGTTCCTGCAACAATAATAGTGCTAATCGGTAATTAATAAGGAAATCATAATGTTTCGTTGGATATCTGCACTCTTAGTTCTCTGTGCCAGCTATAGCAGCTGGGCGGCAATCGACATTCAACCCGATACCTTGTATCCCCAAGTCGAGTTTGATACTAGCTTAGGTAAGATTGTGGTCGAACTCGATAGAACCCGCGCACCGATTACTGTCGATAACTTCCTGACCTATGTGGTCAAAGGCGAGTACAACAACACGATTTTCCATCGCATTATCAGTGATTTTGTCGTTCAAGGCGGCGGGCTAAACCCACAGTTAGAAGAGTTACCCGCTGGCAAGCCTATATTTAACGAGTCTGGCAACGGCTTATCCAACAGCATGGGCACGATCGCGATGGCGCGCGACAACGATCCCCACTCTGCTACTCGCCAGTTTTACTTCAACGTGGCGGATAACACTAAACTGGATCCATCAAAACGTCGTTGGGGTTATGCGGTATTTGGTGAAGTGATTGAGGGCAAACAAGTGCTGGAAGCCATGGCCGTGGTCGAGACCACCACCAATGCGAAACTCAATTGGCCCGATGTGCCCGTGACACCTATCATATTGAAAACAGCTAAATTACTGCCGAAAAAATAATCGAAAAAATTTGAGCAAAAGCCCTAATCCTCTGTCTATACTCAAAAGGCAACAGAAAGGAGGCAAGGGTGACAATTGAAGAATTTATCGATAATAAAGCGCCCCAGCTTGCTATGTATGGCAAAGCATTTTTGAGTGACGAGCTCGATTTCCATGAAGTCCAGCTCTATCTTTGGGACACACTCGAGGAATGGCAATTACTCATTCCAAGTAGTGAAGCGCAAACAGAAACAGAAACCGTATTTTGGCATTTGCTCCATAGCTTTAACAAGTGGCCAGACTGGATGCTCCGCGGCAATCAATATCTGTGTCAGCAGTTGCATGCGTGCTGTGACTTCCTCAGTTTGGGAGGCCAAATGCCCTCGGGGTGCATTGGTGTTCGACCTTGAGCAATACACTCGCTAAAGACTCAGCTTGCTGGGTCTTTTTTATTTTCAGCCCTTTCGGACAGAAACCCAGCGAGCATCAAAAGGATACGCATTAATCCTTGAATCCCACCACATCTTCCCCGTAAGCTAGGCGGATTCGACTCCTCGGCCCATGCTTATGTTCGTAATCGGTTTAAATCGACGCATCTTAGAATTCTTCAGCGTTTACTACCATAAGCGCGTGTTGATACTGCTGTTACTCGGCTTTTCTGCCGGCCTGCCATTAATGCTGGTCTTTTCAACCTTGTCTTTTTGGCTACGGGAAGCGGGAGTCGACCGAACTTCTATCGGGTATTTCAGTTGGATAGCCTTGGCCTATGCCTTTAAATGGGCCTGGTCGCCCTTAGTGGACAGATTATCTCTGCCCATACTGACGCGCTTTTTAGGCAGGCGACGCAGTTGGATGCTGTTCGCTCAGCTGTTGCTAGTCGGCGCCATTTTGGGCATGTCCTTTAGCGACCCACTGCAAGATCTCGAACGCTTGGCCGTATTCGCCCTAATGGTCGCCTTTGCATCTGCCACTCAAGATATTGTGATTGACGCCTTTCGTATCGAATCTGCCCCCGAAAAAATGCAGGCGGCGCTTGCTGCCGCCTATCAGGTGGGCTATCGCAGCGCCATGATTGTGGCGACCGCTGGTGCACTCAGCATCGCCGCTTGGGTTGAGCCTGGCAATACCGAATATAACCTGCTCGCTTGGCAAACTTCCTATTTGGTGATGGCAGGACTGATGTTTGTCGGGGTGTTAACAACGCTTTTTAGCCGCGAGCCACAGGTCGATACCCGCGCCGCCGATGAAACCGAATTAGCGGTAAAACAACGCTTGAGCGAGCGTTACCCCAAGCCGCTTGCGGCGAGCCTTTCATGGATTTATACCGCCAGCATACTGCCCTTTATCGACTTTTTTAAACGCTATGGTCGCAGCGCCATTTTGATTTTATTGCTGATTTCCTGCTATCGCATTTCGGATATTGTGATGGGGATTATGGCCAACGTGTTCTACGTGGACATGGGATTTAGCAAAGAAGAAATTGCTTATCTGAGTAAGATCTACGGTCTTATCATGACCTTAGTTGGCGCAGCCTTCGGCGGTATCCTATTAGCCCGCTTTGGCACCATGAAGATTTTATTCCTTGGCGCCCTCTTGGTCGCCGTAACCAATCTACTGTTTGCCTGGCAGGCGATGATTGGTTACAACGTCCAATTTTTAACCTTTGCGATCTCGGTCGATAACTTTAGTGCCGGTATTGCCACCGCCGCCTTTATCGCTTATCTCTCGAGCCTCACCAGCAGCGGCTATAGCGCGACTCAATATGCGCTGCTCTCCTCAATTATGCTGCTCTTCCCTAAGTTTATTGCTGGCTTCTCGGGCGCCTATGTTGATGCCTATGGCTATGTGAACTTCTTTGTCGCCGCCAGTGTGATTGGTTTTCCCGTGTTGCTGCTTATTCATTTAGTGAATAAATACGTACCCCACGGCAGCAAGGGCGACGCCGAATCTAAGCAATAAAAAAGCCCTTCGCCTTTGATAGCGAGGGGCTTTTAAGTGTCTTTCAGCACATCGATTCAAGGTGAATCAAATGCTGAACGTGCTTCGCGATTAATCGCGGAAGTTATTGAACTGGAAAGGCTGACCAAGATCCGCTTGACGCACTAACGCCATCACAGCTTGTAAATCATCGCGGGCTTTACCCGTTACACGCACTGTGTCGCCTTGGATCTGAGATTGCACTTTAATCTTGCTGTCCTTGACCATCTTAACGATTTTCTTGGCGATATCCGTCTCGATTCCCTGCTTAAAACGCACTTTCAGGGAGAAGGTCTTGCCACTGTGAACCGACTTTTCGTCGACATCCATAGTCGAAGGCTCAACGTTACGTTTGCTCAATTGGGTACGCAGAATATCGACCAACTGCTTGCACTGGAAATCATCTTCCGCGGTGAGAGTCACCACATGATCTTTATATTCGATGCTGGCATCTTTACCACGAAAATCGAATCGGCTGCTGAGTTCACGGCGGGAGTTTTCGACCGCGTTACGTAATTCAACCTCATCCACTTCAGACACAATATCAAATGAAGGCATAGTTGCCGCCCCTTAGGTGATTGTAAATGCCCATAGTTTACCGACTCCCTCCCCCAAGTTGAAGGTTAACTTTACCCAAGCAAGATAAAACTCGGGTTATGGATGACTTTGGCGGCACATTTTCCTATTATGGCGTCACACTAAGATAATCAAATTGTATTTGTGATAACTAAAAACACCCTATTCAAATTGGCTTTAGCCGTAGCCTTTGTCGTGATCAGTTATCTGGTGTTTTCCAGACCAACCTATTCGCAAAGTATCCCCAATATCGATAAGGTAGGCCATCTTGGGAGCTTCTTCTGCCTCTCTTATCTGACCTTTCTCGCCTTTCGCCCTAAGTGGTATTGGCTCTCGCTGGTGCTTGCCGCCTACGCGATTTTGATTGAGCTAGTGCAATCGCGTTTACCCTACCGCAGCGCCTCTGTGGGCGACGTGTTAGCGGACTTTGCCGGTATCGCTTTGTTTTACTTCTGTCTTTGGGCCTATCGAAAATACTTTAGCGCCGCCCAACTCAAGGAAAAATAATGTTAGGCCAAGGTGCGTCATCGACTGTAGAGTCTCAAGTCACCGATATCGCGATTTTAGGTGCTGGCGCCGTGGGACAATTGATTTGCCATCAACTGCATTCGGCGGGGTTAGCCGTAGGCTTGATAGCGCGTGAGGCCTCTGCATCCACCACTGAGACGAATTGGCAAGACTTAGTGTTTTGCCCTCTGCCATCAACGGATGCAAGTGCCGACTCAGTCTCATACCGAGTGCCAACATTTAGTCTAGACGGCACAAGCTTACTGCAGATCAGGCTGCTAATTGTGTGCGTTAAGGCTTATCAAGTCATTGATGCCATTAACCCTTTACTCGACAAACTCTCGCCCCAGTGTCATATCCTGTTATTGCATAATGGCATGGGTCCACACTTGGCACTGGCGCCCAAATTACAGGGTCGTGGCTTAAGCCTTGGTACTACCTCCCAAGGCGTGATGCGCCAGTCCCGCTGGCAAGTCAAACAAACAGGCCAAGGCTTAACCCAGTTTGGCCACTTTACTGGTCCCGCATTACCGCAAGCACTGCGTGATGGGCTGCTAAACGCTATCCCCAACAGCGAATGGGTTGAGGCAATTATCCCGAGTCTTTGGCAAAAGCTCGCGGTAAACGCCGCAATTAATCCCCTGACTGCCCTGCATCAATGTCCCAATGGCACATTGGCTCAGGCGCAATTTACCCAGACCATCGCCAATATCTTAGATGAGCTGGTCGAGGTGGCCGCCCAGGATGGCATAGCGTTGGATAGACAAATGCTTGAAGAGCGTGTGTACCGGGTGATTGAACTCACGGCCGCGAACTTCTCGTCGATGCACCAAGATGTAGCACACCATAGGCCAACTGAGATTGAACAAATTAGTGGTTATATTTGCGACCGCGCCAACGCGCACGGTTTAAGTGCAGTCACCAATACCCAAATGTGCCAAGCGATTAAACAGCTGTCGGCGATAACCCCGCAAGCTTAATCAATACATTTAATTGATTTTAAATGGATTTAACCCTAATCAACCGAACTAAATCAAACTCGCTGATATACCAACATTTTTAAATGCACTCGAATTGGCATTTTGATGCTAAATGCACCATGAAGGCGCACCAATTCAGGGCGCAATCGTCTGTTTTTGCACTCTTTTGCAGCAAAAACTCGGTCTATATGAGTGCGTCACATTGTTAACATAATGATAATAAAAACATTATTGTTATGGCCTGATTCCTGCTTTATTCACCCCACTTACGCCTGAAGTTCGTTGGAGAATAAAGTTGAAACTCATCACCGCTATTATTAAACCCTTCAAAATTGATGATGTACGTGAAGCGCTGACGCAACTTGGCATCCATGGCATGACAGTGACCGAAGTGCGCGGCTTTGGTCGCCAGAAGGGACATACAGAGCTATATCGCGGCGCCGAATATGCGGTCGACTTTCTCCCCAAAATGAAGCTCGAAATCGCCATCCATTCCGAGCAGGAAGATGCGGTGATCGAAGCCATTGTTGCCGCCGCCCACACGGGTAAAGTTGGCGACGGCAAGATATTCGTCACCCCACTCGAACAAGTGATCCGCGTGCGCACTTCGGAAGAAGGGAGTGATGCGATATGAGCCAACAAACAGCCGCACTTAACGCTAAGTTCGCTCTGCCAAACTCCCGTTATTCAACATTGGGTTATCAGGCATTATTGGCTCTGCTCGCCAGCGGCTTTGCGGGCTCGGCTTTGGCCGATGAGGCGCAGCTCAGCGGCGCCAATACAGCATGGATTTTAAGCTCATCAGCTCTCGTCTTATTGATGACACTTCCAGGACTGGCACTGTTTTACGGCGGTCTGGTGCGCAGTAAAAACGTGCTATCGATTTTAATGCAGTGTTTTTCTATCGCCGCTATAGCCTCTGTACTGTGGTTTGTAGTGGGTTACTCCATCGCCTTCGATACTGGCAACGGTTTTATCGGTGGGCTGAGCAAAGCTTTTCTCGCCAGCATTGGTCGCGACAGTGTCAGCGGGGATATTCCTGAACCTCTGTTTATGCTATTCCAAATGACCTTCGCCATTATCACGCCAGCGCTGATCATCGGTGGCTTTGCCGAGCGGATGAAGTTCTCCGCCGTACTGATGTTTTCAAGCGCTTGGTTACTGTTAGTCTATGCACCTATTACCCACTGGGTGTGGGGCGGCGGCTGGTTGGCCGAGCTTGGATTGTATGACTTTGCTGGCGGTACAGTCGTACACATTACTGCTGGGGTAGCGGCACTGGTGGCGGCAAAAGTGTTAGGGCCGCGTAAGGGATTTTTAAACTCGGCCATTATGCCCCATAACTTGACCATGACAGTAACAGGCGCGGGCATGCTGTGGGTAGGCTGGTTTGGCTTTAATGGCGGCAGCGCCCTAGGCGCCAATGGCACTGCGGCCATGGCGATTCTCGCGACCCATCTAGCTGCGTCGATGGGCGCCATCACGTGGGCAGGTATCGAGTGGTATAAATTTGGTAAGGCCAGTGCACTCGGTATCGTCACCGGTATGGTGGCAGGCCTTGGCACTATCACGCCGGCATCAGGCTATGTTGGCCCTGCTGGCGCGTTAGTCATCGGTTTTCTTGGCGGTGTGGTTTGCTTCTTTTCAACTGTCTACATTAAACAAAAACTTAAGATTGACGACTCGCTAGATGTGTTCCCAGTACACGGTGTCGGCGGCATTCTCGGCACGTTACTGGCGGGGGTATTTAGTTCGACTCAGCTTGGGATCTTCAGCGGTTATGGTTTTGCCAGTGTTAACCCCACTATGCTTGACCAAATCGGGGCGCAGGCCATTGGGGTTATTGCCACCTTGAGTTACACCGCCCTGGTGTCTTGGTTGTTGTTTGTGGTCATTGGCAAAATCCTCGGCGGACTTCGTGTCAGTACCGAACAGGAAGTGAATGGCCTCGACCTTTCCGAACATGAAGAAACAGGCTACAGCCTCTAATACTCGCCTCGTAAAACTGACCGTCAGTGGCATGTCTGCCCTGACGGTTATTAACTAGTTATGCTCCTTAAGCCACAGTTCCAGTTCATTTAATTTCATCGGCTTAGCGTATAAATAGCCCTGCAAAAAATGCACATCACGACTGATTAAATAGTCCGCCTGCTCTTGGGTCTCCACCCCTTCTGCCACAGCCACATAATTCATCTTATGGCAGAGTTCGATGATGGTATCCAGCACATGGGAGGTCACCGCATCTTGGCCTATGGTATCGATAAAGCATTTATCGATTTTCAGGTAATCCAGCGTAAAGGTTTGCAGCAGCGACAAGGTTGTCTGCCCAGTGCCGAAATCATCAATCGCCACCAGAATGCCCAGCTCACGCAGCGCCGCGATTCGCTCACACATATCCACCGTTAATAGTTGCCGCTCGGTGATTTCGATCAGCGGCTGCACGCCGATTTCAGCAAACGCATCCCTAAGGTAACGAAACTTAGCCTCGATATCGCTTTGGATAAAATGCTCGGGCGCCACGTTAAAGCCAATCCTAAAATCTGTGGTTAACCGCAATTGGCTAAAATCCGCCAAGGCGCGCTCAAAAATATAATTGGTCAAAGGAACTATTAATTGGCTTTCTTCGGCGATGGGAATAAACAAATCGGGTCGTACTAAGCCCATTTGCGGATGCTGCCAGCGCACCAATGCCTCGACACCTTTGGCCTTACCGTCTTCACTGCTTACAACGGGTTGGTATACCAAGAAAAACTCTTGGTTCTCGATACCACTTTTTATGTCATCGGCTAGTGAATGACGCCCATTACGCTTCCACAACAGTAGGCTAGATAAAACGAACAAGGTGAAAATCAGTGGTAATAACAGGCCAAAGGCAATCCAATAAAAGTGCCAAAACAGCGCCTTAGAGATCTCCAGCAGGATGACGAAATCTTGGTGGACCTCAAATTTATCCCCAGCAAACACAGTAATCACTTCATTACCGCTAAACTGTGGCGCCGCTGGCAAGGTCGCACCATGCAAACCTAAGACAACGGTTTTTACCGCGCGGGGAAATACATCGGGTTGAATAAAGCTATCAATCAGATATTGACCTTCGAATATCACAACCGCGCCGTATTGCGTTTGTTCATTCTTAAAGGTGGTGATAATGGCTGGCACGCCCGGTCGCGCTGGCGTTTCCGGCACTATATGTTGCGAACCATCTTTGAGTCTATCAACTGGCAGCAGAGTATTTAGGGGTAAATTGAGGTCCCCGGTTGTCGAGGAGCAGTAAAATGACTTGTCATTGAAGAGTAACACGCCCCGAAAATAAGGCCGAAAACGCATGTATTCAGTTAACTTGCCACAATCCTCTTCGGTTAGGTTCATGGCATATTCACCTATCTGATCCGACAGTTTTAAGATGGCCTCTAAACGCTCTAGGTTGAACTCGCCAATCTCAGTCGCCTTGTTATGTGCCAGATAAACCGCGATAAAATAGCTAAAAACAAAAGCGAATACGACGGGTAACAGCAGTAAGAACAACCACTTTTTTAAGAGTAATTCGAAGAGAGAGGCAAAGTTAAGCATCGACGCTTGGATAAGATTTGAACGGTTTGGCATAGTAACAAATCCCTTTCGAGTAAATTGTTAATTTTTGCATCAAGGATATTTAGCATAGATAAGGAGAATGAGGCATAAACTATAGGGCATTTCTGTGAGCTATATTTTTGATAATTAAAAATATAAGCCTTTATGACTAATCTCATTAATAGCAAACACGGTCAATAATGAGCCTTACTCCCACATCACGAGTATTGCCGCGAGCGCGATCAAGACGAGGCCAAGCAGCTCTTTTATTTTTACTTTTTCCTTAAGCCAGAATGCCGAAATCAACATCATAAAGAAGATTTCCACTTGGCCTAGGGTTTTAACATAGGGCACGGCCTGCAAAGACATAGCACTAAACCAACCAATAGAGCCAAAGCAACTGGCGCTGCTCGTCAGCAAGGTTAATCTAGGACGTTGAATTAAAGCGCTGAGAGTGGCTTTATCCTTCAAGACTAAATAACCGACTAACACTAAGGTTTGTAGAGATATCACCAAAAGTAATACCCAAGCGGCGCTATGGGGAAAGCCGACATTTAATCTTAAGCTTGCCTCCCTCACCCACAGAGAGGTCAGTGCAAAGGCACTGCCGCTAGCAATACCAAGGAGCACAGTGCTTAAGGACAGCTGCCTAAGCCCTTGCTTGGCGCTCAGTAAAAACACGGCAACGCCACCTAAAATTACCCCAATCCAACCGAGTAACGATAAATGCGTGCCAAAAAAGAAGGTGCCTAATATCGCGGCGACGATGGCCTCACTCTTGGCAAGCCCGGCACCGATGGCAAAATTTTGTTGTTGAAACAACTTAACCATCAAGCCGGTCGCAAGGATCTGCATCATGGATGCGCCGACAATAAAGCCGATAAACTCCGCCGTAAAATGCGGTAATCCCACATTGTTCCAAAGATATAACAGCCCAAGATACAAGGCCGCAATCGGGCCAGCCCAGATAAACCGCGCTAAGGTGACGCCCGCCACCTTAACCTCTTTACTCAATTGGCTTTGAAAGGCATTGCGCCACGCCTGCATAAATGCGGCTAATAAGGTAAAGAAAATCCACATCCGAGCCATCCTGTAACTGCCAGACTGCACTCTGACATGGGTTATGCGCTAATTAGAGCCAACATCATAAACACAAGGTATTGATATCGCTATGGAGAAAATTTCACCCAATAAAAAGCCCCGAACGATTCGGGGCTTTTTAAGCGAATACGATTTAGCCAAGCTTACTTGCTGGTATCAATCGGGTCGAAGGATTTGACCAAATCATCAATCGCCTTCATCTGCTTCAGATAGTTTTCTAACTGATGCAGTGGCAGTGCACATGGGCCATCACATTTAGCGTTATCTGGATCTGGGTGAGCTTCAATAAACAGACCCGCTAAGCCTAATGCCATGCCACTACGGGCTAATTCAGTCGCTTGAGCACGACGGCCGCCCGCCGAGTCGGCACGACCACCAGGACGTTGTAATGCGTGGGTGGCATCGAAAATCACCGGATAACCGGATTGCTTCATCTCATCCATGCCCAGCATATCAACCACTAGGTTGTTGTAGCCGAAGCATGAACCGCGTTCACACAGGATAATCTCATCGTTACCCGCTTCGTTAAACTTAGTGATGATATGGCGCATTTCGTGGGGCGCTAAAAACTGTGGCTTTTTCACGTTGATGATAGCGCCCGTTTTCGCCATGGCGACAACGAGATCTGTTTGGCGCGCTAAGAAAGCAGGGAGCTGAATAATATCAACCACTTCTGCGACAGGCGCACATTGGTAAGGCTCATGCACGTCGGTGATTAATGGCAGATTGAAAGTCTTTTTGATTTCTTCAAAAATCTTTAAGCCTTCTTCCATGCCAGGACCACGGTAAGAGTTAACAGAAGAGCGGTTAGCCTTGTCGAACGACGCCTTGAAAACATAGGGAATACCCAGTTTTTGCGTCACTTCGGCATAGGTTTCAGCAATCGACATAGCGAGATCGCGAGACTCAAGCACGTTCATGCCACCAAACAACACGAAAGGTTTATCGTTAGCGATCTCGATTGAACCTAGGTTTATGATTTTATTACTCATCGCAACTTCTCTCTAAAATGCTGGAACCTTACCAGCGCTGAACAGGAGCTAAGGCAACTATACCGCGACGGCTTGCAGTAACTGACCGCAGAGCCACGCCATATAAGTGCCTAGCGCATAACCAAATACGGCTAACAATACCCCTACAGGGGCTAAAGCTGGGTGGAACGCCGCTGCCACAACTGGCGCCGATGCTGCTCCCCCCACATTTGCCTGACTGCCCACGGCCATATAAAACAATGGAGCCTTAATTAACTTAGCAATCAATAACATAAAGCCAGCGTGCACTATCATCCAAATAATGCCCACTAAAAAATATAGCGGTGTATCAAGCACCTTGCTTACATCCATATGTAAACCAATGGTCGCCACCAAAATATACAAGAACGCCGACGCCACCTTAGAAGCCCCCGCCGCCTCTAAATGGCGCATAGGGCTAAAGGACATGGCTAAACCTATGGTGGTCACAATCACCACTAACCAGAAGAACTTAGAGGTTAAACTGTAATCCTCAGTCCAAGGATAGTTGGCCTCAAAATAAGGACCGAGGAAATCGGCGGCAATATGGGCCACGCCCGTGATCCCAAATCCGACAGCCACAATCAGCATCAGATCACGCAGGCTTGGAATACGCGCATTTTCAGCGTGATACTGTTCAACCTTGTTCTTTAAAGTCTCAATTGCTGAGGTATCCGCACCTGTTTTGGCATCGATTTCCTTGGCTTTTGACGCCATAAACAACAATACCGCCATCCAAATATTGGCCACAATCACATCGACTGTCACCATCACGGAGAAGATATTGCCGCCCACTTCATAAATTTCCTTCATCGCGGCTTGGTTCGCACCGCCACCAATCCAGCTCCCTGCGAGGGTTGTCATGCCGCGCCACACCGCATCAGGACTATCGACACCAATTAATGAGGGCTCGATAAAGGACACCACGAGCAGCGCAATCGGCCCGCCAATCACAATACCGACTGTCCCAGTTAAAAACATGATCACCGCCTTAGGCCCAAGTCCTAAGATGGCTTTTAAATCCACACTTAAAATCAGTAGCACCAAACAGGCGGGCAATAGATAACGCGAGGCCACATAGTAAAGCTGCGATGTCCCACCATCGATCACCCCAAAGGTATTCAACAACGATGGCAAGAAATAGCAGAGTAATAACGCTGGGATAAAACGGTAAAACTTTTGCCAAAATGGATGACTACTACTGCTGGTATAAAACACAAATCCCAGAATCGTTACCAATATTCCCAGCGCCACCGCGTCATTGGTGACTAATGCCGTGCTTGCCATGTGTATTCTCCCTGTTTGGTACAGTTGTTATTGTATTTATGCTAAAAACTGCCGTTTGCAGTTAGTGGGCAAACTTCCCATTCGCCCCATTTATTGTTGTTTTTTAGAAAAACAAGGAGAGCCAGCTAGGCTCTCCTTTAAGATTTAGTGATAGATTTCAGCGTGTTCACTGAGCTCTTTGAGCTGCATTTTGACGATTTCGATGACAGGATCATGCGGGCTGTTATCGACAAAGTGTTGCAGATCGGCCGCCGCGACATTGATACAACCCAGTTGCTGGGCGATAAAGGCGCGCTCCCGATTTAAGTGCACATCATCAGGGTGCCACTGTAGCAGCAAGTTGCAACATTCCATCGCCGCCTCAAATTGATGCGACACGATACACCCCGCCTTAAGCTCATGCAGCATGCGCGAAATCAGCTTCTTCACCGACGCCGCCTTTAAGTAGCTTGGCTTAAGCTCGGCCGCGTTACCCAGTTCACCGCGCACTAACACATGGAGCTGATGTTTCGTCAGCTCTTTGCCCGTCAGCGGATCGTGATAACGCACAACACCAGCAACGTTACTGCGAAGCACGGTATTACCCGGTAAGAGTAAGGCTTCGAGCTCTAAATCGAGCTGTTTGGCCAGTAGCATCAATACCGTCGCCAGTGTGGTGCTATTACCCTGTTTAGTGATAAGACAAGTGCCTAAGTCCGCCGCTTCGGTACTGAAGTAATTGTCGCGGACACAAAAACCCAAGTCCTGATAAAACCAATGCAGCAACGCATTTAAGCGTTGCTGTTGATCCACTAGGTAATGACTTAATACGGCTCCCGCCAATTCAAACCAAGCCCATTTCGCCGCTTCGAGATTTGAAAATCCAAGGTGAGCACCTACATCCAATGCCGACTCGGGCAAAGAAATGCCATCTTGCAGATTGTATTTACCCATTAACCCAATAATACCGCTTGTTTAAAATGCGCCAATTTGGCCGCGTAAACTAACCAACCTAATGCACCTAAAAAGGCAAAAACTTTGAACAATTTGTTTCTGTTCGCTTTTATCGCAATCACACCCAAGGCAATATACGCGAGCACGGCGCCAATTTTTTCGGTCAACCAAGGGTCCACAAAGGGATATTGCTTGATCATAAAGCACAGGGTTAAGCCCGACAGCAGCAAAAAAGTGTCGATAACATGGGGCGCGATTTTGAATACTTTCTTGCCCATCAGTGCTGACTGACGTAAGTGCAACACAAAACGAACGACAAAAAACAGCACACTCACGGCAATTAAGGTTAAATGCAGGTGCTTAACAGCAGGATAAAGACTGTAAAAAGTTTCCATTGTGATACTTATGGCCAGTGACAAAGGCGCTAGTTTACCCTAATCATAACGCCAGACCAATGCCTAACGCGCGAGATTCGCAGACGAAACCCCGTCCCTCAGTTTGTAGGAAACCACAATGAATTTAATGATAATTGACGATGAGTCCGCCGAATTTGCCGATGCGGTAAAGCAAAAAATCGTCGAATTTAATCAGCTGCACTGGCAAACGCTAAAGCGTCAAAACCTAGGATTAAAATTACAGGATGAGGACGGCAACTTACTCGCGGGCTTAAGCGGTAAAACCTTTGGCAATTGGCTATTGATTGACTACCTTTGGGTCGATGCCGCATTGCGCCAGCAAAACATCGGCTCACGCTTATTACTCGAGGCCGAAAGCAAGGCCAAACAACGTGGCTGCCAATTTGTCCTACTCGATACCTTAGATTTTCAAGCCAAGCCTTTCTATGAGCGCCACGGATACCGCGTGCAGTGGGTACAACAAGCCTATCCCGAAACCGGCAGTAAATTCTTTATGGTCAAAGTGCTATAGCTTGAGCCTAAGCTTAAAGCTGATTTTAAAGATATTGAGTCGGATACTTGTCAAAGCTAACCATTTCAACCAATACACAAATAAAAACGCCATTGATAAATAACCAATGGCGTTGTTAAGTACTTAGCGGGATTGGATTAAATATTAAATTCCAATCAATCCCATCCACTTACCCATGGTGCATCTGTCGTTGCTACCAAAATCCCGCACGGTTGCGACATTTTGATAACCTAGCTCGGTCAGTTTTTCTCTGAGCTTTACCGCCTGCTCAAAACCATGTTCGAGCAGAATATAACCGTTGGGCTTCAAATAATCCCGAGCGGTTTTTGCGATGTAGTAAAGATCAGCAAAGCCCTCATCGGCGGCGGTGAGCGCACTTTGCGGCTCGAAGCGCACATCCCCTTGATGTAAATGCTCATCGGCCTCATCGATGTAAGGCGGATTTGAGACGATTAAATCAAAGTCGTGGGCCTTGATAGCGCTAAACCAGTCACTTTGGAGGATCTCCACCTGCTCTAACTTAAGGTTAGTCCGGTTCGCTTTGGCCAATGCCACCGCATCTTCCACCTTATCGACGGCAGTAATTTGCCAAGTAGCCCGCTCAGAAGCCAGCGCCAGCGCAATCGCACCTGTTCCAGTCCCTAAATCCAGCACCTTAGCATTGCTCTCAAGCGGCAAGTTTAAGGCAGTTTCGACCAGGATTTCGGTATCTGGGCGAGGGATTAACGTAGTGTCATTCACAATAAAGGGTAGCGACCAAAACTCACGCTCGCCCACAATATGTGCCACGGGTACGCCCTGCTGGCGACGTTGCACCATCTGCTGGAAACGTTTCCACTGCTCCACCGTCAAGGCTTTTTCGGGCCAAGTGTAGAGAAATGCACGGTTTTTATTGAGGCAATACAGCAGGAAAACCTCTGCATCCAGATGGGCGGATTCAGAGGTAGGCGCTAACTGAACATAGGCCCATTGCAGGGCCTCGGCGATACTCGATTGATCAGCCAAAATTACCCCTGCTCATCAGCCAGAGCGGCTAATAGGTCGGCCTGATGCTCTTGCATCAGCGGTCCTAAAATCGCATCTAAGTCGCCTTCCATCACTTCGTTTAAGCGATATAAGGTTAAGTTGATACGGTGTTCACTCACGCGGCCTTGTGGGAAGTTATAGGTACGCACACGTTCGGAGCGGTCACCACTAGCTACCAGACTACGGCGAGTCGACTCTTCGGCGCTGCGGCGCTTTTCGTCTTCAACGGCTTGGATACGCGCAGCTAAAACGCTCATCGCTTGCGCGCGGTTTTTATGCTGTGAACGTTGGTCCTGACATTCCACCACAATCCCGGTTGGAATGTGAGTAATACGAATGGCAGAATCGGTTTTGTTAACGTGCTGACCACCCGCACCCGATGAACGGAAGGTATCGACCCTCAGATCCGCAGGGTTGATTGAAATCGCTTCCGCTTCAGGCACTTCGTGCATGACTACTACAGTTACAGCAGAGGTGTGTACACGGCCTTGGGATTCAGTTTCAGGCACACGTTGAACACGGTGACCACCGGATTCAAACTTGAGTTTACCGTAGGCGCCTTCACCACTGACTTTAACGATGATTTCTTTAAAGCCACCGTGCTCACCTTCGTTCGAGCTCATGATTTCGAGCTGCCAACGGTTGGCTTCGGCATAACGACTATACATACGGAACAGATCACCCGCGAAGATTGCGGCTTCGTCGCCACCCGCACCGGCACGAATTTCGATAAAGGCGTTGGTGTCGTCGTTAGGATCTTTTGGTAATAACAGAATTTGCAGCTCGGCTTCGAGACGTTCGAGTTCGGCTTTAGCTGCCTTGATTTCTTCCTGCGCCATTTCACGCATTTCAGCGTCATCTTCTTCCAGCATTTCCTTGGCAGACTCGAGATCCGCCTGTGCTTGCTGGTAGGCTTTAAAGCCTGCAACCACTTCTTCTAACTGAGAATATTCTTTGGATAACGCGCGAAAACGCTCCTGATCGGCGATAACGGACGCATCACCAAGCAAGGCTAAGACTTCTTCATTGCGCTCGAGCAAGCCTTCCAGCTTGCGGATAACGGATTCCTTCATTTAACTCGCTAACCTTAGTTTTTATCTAATCCGAGCGCTGTTCTTAACTGACCTAAGGTATTCAAATCACCCTGACGACTCGCCACTGTGAGGGCTTGGGTTGGTGCGTGAATGAGTCTATTTGTCAGGCGATTGGCTAGTTCAATCAATACCTGCTCAGTGTCGCCCCCCTGCGCTAATTTATTCAGGGCGCGTTCCACTAACTCATCCTTTATCGCCATGCTTTGGCTGCGATACTCGCGAATACTGTCGACCGACTCTAAAGAACGTACCCAATCCATAAACAGGTAGGATTGTTCTTCAGTAATTAATTCAGCTTGCTCGGCGGCCTCCTTACGGGAAGCCTTATTCTGTTCAATAATGCTATGCAGGTCGTCCACTGTATACAGAAACGCATCGTCCAAATCGGCGACTTCCGGCTCAATATCCCGGGGAACTGCTATATCAACCAATAACATAGGTTGATGGCGACGCTGCTTTAGCGCTTTTTCTACCATGCCTTTACCAAGGATTGGTAGCGGGCTGGCGGTAGAGGATATCACGATATCGGCTTTAGGGAGAAAATCTGGTATCTGTGCCAGCGTAATTGCCGTGGCATTAAACTCTTCACACATGCTTTGGGCACGTTCGAGCGTACGGTTTGCCACCACCATAGAAGCAACGCCGTTATCCTTAAGATGTTTAGCCACCAGCTCAATGGTTTCACCGGCGCCAATTAACAGCACCTTAGTGGTCGACAGCGAAGAGAAGATATGTTTTGCCATGCTCACGGCGGCAAAGGCCACCGAGACAGCCGCAGCACCGATTTCGGTTTCGGTACGCACTTTTTTCGCCACGGAGAAGGTATTTTGGAACAAGCGGTCGATGGTCAGCGCAACGGTACCCGCTTCTTTGGCTTTGACAAAAGCCTGCTTAACCTGCCCAAGAATTTGCGGCTCACCTAAAATCAGCGAGTCGAGACCGGAGGCCACGCGCATTAAATGCCTTACCGCCGCTTGACCGTGGTAATTGTAGAGGCACGGCGCTACATCTTGATGATCTAGGCCGTGATATTCTTCAAGCCATTCAATGATGTCGGCCTCATCGCCATTGTTACAATACAATTCAGTGCGATTACAGGTCGAGACGATAACGGCTTCACCCGAGCGTGTACGACTGGCCAGACTCTTCATGGCATCATGAATTTTGTCCGGAGAGAAGGCAACTTTCTCACGCAGGTCTACCGTGGCTGTTTTATGGTTAATACCGATTGCTACAAGGCTCATCTGACTCTTTTCTAGATTCTTGGCGTCTCTCTTAATAAGGGCATTCTACTGAATTGGCCCAACTAAAAACAGAATACGCTTAACAAAACCGAATAAAGGTCTAACTTCTTACCTAAATTTTCTATCAATGATAGACAAATGCAGATTATCGCGACCGAAGTTATCCCAAGTGACCGCCAATGGAAATTTTACGATTGGCATTGGTATTCTTTACAAGCCCTCGTATCATAAGGACTTTGGTATATCAGTTATAGATGAATAATTTGAAGCGCTTCACAAAATCCATTTTCTCTTGTATCGCCTTGAGCGGCCTATTGTTTTTGGGCGGCTGTGAAACCCTGCCGCCAACAACAGATCTCAGCCCTATCACGGTCGATAATGCCGCCCAAGCCAAGGCGTGGGAATTACAGGGGAAACTCGCTATCCGCACGCCACAGGATAAGCTCAGTGCCAATCTCTATTGGCGCCACAGTGAGGAGCGAGACGAACTCACCCTTACCACTATGCTCGGCACCACAGTGTTGACCTTGGATGTTACGCCTAACTCGGCTCACCTGCATGTCGATGGCAAAGATTTTCGTGATAGCAACGCCCAAGCATTACTCGAGCGAGTCAGCGGCTGGTCCATCCCGATTAACGACTTACCTCTTTGGATCACCGGCCAAGTCGGCGCTTTAGACCGTGTGCTTGCCGTCGATAGCAATGGCAAAACCAAACAAATTCAAAACTCGCAAACCTTGCCGCCTTGGGTCGTCACATTTTTGAGTTGGCAGCCCCAAAGCGGTGCCGAGGTGCCCTATCAGTTAAAGCTTGAACGTGGTGATTTACAGCTCAAGCTGCAACTCAATCAATGGCAAGCCTTAGGTAAACCCTCAATACTGCTCGGAGAAAAACCTTAGCATGTCGAATGAGATTTCACGCAACTGGCCCGCGCCCGCCAAATTAAATCTGTTTCTGCATATCAACGGCCGCCGCGCCGACGGTTACCATGAGTTGCAAACCCTGTTTCAATTTATCGATTGTTGCGATCAACTCGATTTTAGGGTGACACAGACGCCAGAGCTGATATTGCACTCGAACATGTCGGCCGTTGTCGCCGATAGCGATAACTTAATTCTGCGAGCCGCAAAATCATTACAGCAAGCGACAGGTTATCCTGGCGGCGCCGAAATCTGGCTCGAAAAACGTTTACCCATGGGCGGTGGTTTAGGTGGCGGTTCCTCCGATGCAGCCACCACACTCGTGGCCTTAAATCAGTTGTGGAACACCCAATTATCTAACGATGAATTAGCGACGATTGGTTTAAAACTCGGTGCCGATATCCCTGTTTTTATTCGCGGTTTCGCAGCATTTGCCGAAGGTGTTGGCGAACGTTTACAGGCGGTGACGCCCACTGAATTTTGGTATTTAGTCATCGCGCCCGATGCCCATGTTTCCACCGCTGCGGTGTTCCAAGATCCTTTGCTACCCCGCAATACACCTAAGCTTGGCATCGACACCTTAATGAGCCAACCTTGGGCAAATGATTGCCAAGATCTGGTCGTTTCCAAATACCCTCAAGTTGCCAAGGCCTTAGGCTGGCTGCTAGAATATGCGCCGTCGAGAATGACCGGAACGGGCGCATGCGTGTTTGGGGAGTTTTCTTCGCAGCAGCAAGCTCTCGCAGCCTTGGCGAAATTACCGTCTGATATGCAAGGATTTGTTGCAAAAGGGATGAATATTTCGCCGCTCATAGTGCGACTCACTCATCCATAAACTACTTTCTTCTAGAGCAACTTTTTACGATAGCCCACGGGTTCCGCTCCCGTCCCCGCATCGTCGTTGCTCTAGCCACTAAAATATAAAGCAAACGCCTGAGGTTCATACAGTGCCCGACATCAAGCTCTTTGCTGGGAACGCCACCCCCAGTCTCGCTAAGAAGATAGCCGATCGTCTATTTTGTAAACTCGGAGACGCAGTGGTTGGTCGTTTCAGCGATGGTGAAATCAGTGTCCAAATTAACGAAAATGTACGTGGTGCCGATGTGTTTATCATCCAATCCACCTGCGCCCCAACTAACGATAACCTAATGGAACTTATCGTTATGGTTGACGCGCTACGCCGTGCATCTGCCGGTCGTATCACTGCCGTTATTCCTTACTTTGGTTATGCTCGTCAAGACCGTCGCGTACGTAGCGCACGTGTACCTATTACTGCAAAAGTTGTTGCTGACTTCCTGTCAAGCGTCGGTGTTGACCGCGTTCTGACCTGTGATTTACACGCAGAGCAAATTCAAGGCTTCTTCGACGTACCAGTAGACAACGTGTTCGGTAGCCCTGTGCTGCTCGAAGATATGCTGGCGAAGAAATTAGATAACCCAGTGGTTGTTTCTCCAGATATCGGTGGTGTTGTCCGCGCTCGTGCAGTGGCAAAACTATTAGATGATTCTGATCTGGCCATTATCGATAAGCGTCGTCCACAGGCAAACGTAGCGCAAGTGATGCACATCATTGGTGACGTTCAAGGCCGTGACTGCATTATCGTTGACGATATGATCGACACAGGCGGCACTCTGTGTAAAGCGGCTGAAGCCTTAAAAGAACACGGTGCAAACCGCGTATTTGCTTACGCGACTCACCCAGTATTCTCTGGCAAAGCGGCTGAAAATATCGAAAACTCAGTGATCGATGAAGTTATCGTGACCGATACTGTACCTTTAAGCCCTGAAATGCTTAAAGTGGCTAAAGTGACTCAACTGACGATGTCGGCCGTATTGGCAGAAGCCATTCGCCGCGTCAGCAACGAAGAGTCTATCTCTGCAATGTTCAGCCACTAATCGCGGCGCTTTGCATAAAAAACGCACCTTAGGGTGCGTTTTTTGTTGGTGGGTTTTATCGCAGTTTTCATTTAGAGCTATTCACGTTAATTCACTCACGCAGCCATCTTAAGGCAAACCTCAGCGCTTAACTTCGCCATAAAAAAACGCACCCTAAGGTGCGTTTCTGACTGACAAAAGTGCGACTAGATCTTAAAGTGACTCACAGCACTGACCAGATATTCGGCGCGGGATTTAAGTTCATCCGAAGCCGATGCATTGGCATCGGCAGCCCGAGAAGAATCCTCAGCAATATCACGGATAACGACCACGTTCTTATTCACTTCGGCGGCAACCATGCTCTGCTCTTCAATCGCTGCGGCAATCTGTGTGCTCATATCCATAATATTATGCACATCGGTATTGATAAGCTTCAGCAACTCTCCCGCCGCTGCGGCCTGCTCGGCACTCTCGGCGCCTTGCTTTTGGCTCGCATCCATTAATTGCACTATGGCGCGGGTTCGACTTTGCAGGGTTTGAATAATGTTGGCAATTTCCTGTGTCGATGTCTGAGTTCGCATCGCCAGACTGCGTACTTCGTCGGCAACCACGGCAAAACCACGGCCTTGCTCACCCGCGCGAGCAGCCTCAATCGCCGCATTGAGTGCCAGTAAGTTGGTTTGCTCCGCAATGCCACGGATCACATCGAGCACGCTACCAATGGTTTCACTGTCACGCTCGAGCTCATCCACCACAGAGGCGCTGCTGTTAATCTGATCTGACAGTTGTCTGATCTTAAGGATGGTTTGCTCAACCTCAGTTTGCCCTAATTGGGTGTTATCATGGGTTTTACCCGCTTTGAGGGCTGCAAGCTCGGTAGTTTTAGCAATTTCATCAATGGTCGCGCCCATTTCGGTAATCGCCGTCGCCACCATATCGGTTTCATTAAGCTGCTGTGCAACGCCTTCGGACGCGAGCATAGCGTTCTCTGACACACTCTTACAGGAGGTGTTAATCGTGGCGACTGAGTCAATAACCTGCTCGATAAGCTGCTGGAAGCTTCCCACCATGCTGTTGAAATGCTGAGCAATTTCACCCAGCTCATCCTGGGTCGAGGCATCGCATCTGAGGGTTAAATCCTTGCTGACCTCGATACGTGAAATCACCTGAGTGATACGCTCAACTGGGGTGATAATACTGCGGATGATGAGGTAGGTAATCACAGCAAGGATCAGGGCGATAACCACGAAGACCAAAATCCCGATATTCACGCTGCTGCTTTCAGTATCATCGATGGCTTTTAACGCAAGATTATGCAACTCGTCGGCACTGGCTTCGGTCAACTTATTCGCGGCGATCAATTTTGCCATGGTGCCATCTTTTTCACTGAGACCCAGTTGCTGCTCTTTATTAACTAAGCTCTTAAAATCCTTTTGATATTGCTCAATTAAGGCCGCAATTTTATTTTGGGTATCCGTGTCTAAACTCGATGCTCTGAGGCTAGCATTGAACTTGGCGATGTTAGCGTCGAAGGTCTCGACATAGCTCATCTCGCGGCGCAGCATAAAGTCTTTTTCGTTGCGGCGTAGCTGCAACATGGCGACTTCGAGGGATAACTGGTCGTATTCCTTCAACATGGACTCGACATTATGCACTGCCGTTCTTAGGGTGCCGTAGAGACCCGTTTTAGGGGTTAAACCAATTTCTTGTTGGAGCTGAACGACTTCGTTGAAGGCGACTTGATACTGATTGAGGTTACGATCAAAGCTTTCGAGTGACGCAGTGGAAACCTTGTATTTTTTAAAAATACTCTCGAGACTCGGGACTAACTCATCAATCTTTGCATGTACTTCTTTATGCTTTTCAACATATTGAATATCTTTTCGACCAAAGAAGTCCTTTTCATTTTTACGCAGTAGCAAAACGTCTCGCTCTAGCTCGAGAACGGTTTGCGCGGCGTGGGAGAGTTCCGACTCAACCGAATTAGAATGAAGCTGCAATCCAAACATGGCAATCAAGGCCGTCACGGATACAGCGGCACTGAGTAACAACTTTGAGCGGATTAACATATAAAGCCCCTAATAAATAACATCTCTTAAAAAGATAGCTGGGAGTTAGGCCTTTAACAGCAAAATATCCCTGATATACAAAGTTTATCTTTTATTTATTGTGCACTGGTCGAGCAATGCTCCTCTTCACACCATCACCATTAACTGCAACACCAGTATTAGGCTGAATATCGCGAATGATTTATCCTGCTGTATTAGCGATCACACCTGAATACCATTTGGTATAAAATTAATAACTTCATAAAGTTAGCGCCAAAATACACCACTAATTTTACTACAACAACGCAAAGAGTTACGCAATATCTAAAAATAAACTGAATATATTTTTATTGGATACAAACCTTTTGCGCTTTTCAAAGCGTCCAATCAGTAACCATTCACCTTGATGACAGGAAAATACAGTGACGGCAGGGAGACTCCCACTCAACGATGCAATGTCAGAATTTGACCTCATCACCTTGGCCAGCCAAGGGAATAGAGCCGCATTTAAGCAACTGTATTTACACCATCATCCAAGGGTATATGCCCTATCACTGCGATTATCAGGCCAAGCCTCTCAGGCGGAAGAAATCACCCAAGAGTGCTTTATTCTGGTCTGGCAGAAATTGCCGCAGTTTAGGGGGGAGAGCCAATTTTCCACTTGGTTACACAGCATTTGTGTGAATCAAGCACTGAGTTTTATCCGTAAGCAAAAGTCGTTTTGGGCGCGTTTTATCCCAATGGAGAGTGACGATGAACATTCAAGCGCAGATGAGCATTATCAAGGGTTAGACAAATTGATCCTCAGACTGCCAGAGCGGGCGCGTATCGTGTTTGTGCTCTGCGCCATTGAAGGCTATCAACATGAAGAAATTGCGCAATTACTTGGGATTGCGGTGGGAACCAGCAAGACCCAGTACCACAGAGCCAAGCAATTACTACAGGAGATGCTGTAATGTCCTTATCTAACGATCCCCGCGAGGCCAAGCTCCAACAGTTGATTGATGATGCCCCCAAAGCATTAACTCCCAAGCGGGATCTTTGGCAAGGCATAGAAAAACGTATGGATAAGCCATTGGCGTCGCAAACGGCGGTTCGCCAAGCGCCGCGACTGCAAGGCGTGCAATGGGCGATTGCCGCAACTGTGGTGCTGGCGGTGTTCTTCGGTTTTTACACTCAAGCTCCGGTAAAAACGTTGCTCCCTGAACAAATCGTCAGCCAACCGGCGGATGATGAACAAGCACTGCACACTCTGCTTAGCCAAATTGCCCAGACACATCAAGCCCAAGTGACGAGCCTTGAACAAACCCCGACGGTTGTGGCTTGGCAAACCAGTCGCTTTAGCGCGCCATTAGAGCAAGGCTTAGCGGAATTACGCCGTGCCGGCGAACAGATTTATCAAGCGTTACAAGCTAATCCAACCGACAAACAACTTTGGCAACTCTGGCTTTGGGTGCAACAACGTGAACTCGATTTGCTACAGCAAGGCCAAAAACTTCCGATTCAAAACTCAACACAAGGAAATAGCATATGAGCCATTTTACCCTCACGAAAACCAGTATCTTAGTGTCGACGCTTTATTTTGGCCTTATGGGCAGTGTGTTCGCCGCTGAAAGTGTGGATAAACAGTTGCCGATGAGCAGCGATACCCTGCTGCAAATCAAAGTCCAACGGGGCGAAGTGCAAATTCAAAGCTGGGATAAAAATGAAGTCAGCGTGACGGGCACTCTCGATGAGCTGAGCGAAGGCTTTGTCTTTGAACAAAAAGGTAACAACCTGAATATCGAAGATAAAATGCCACGCCACTATAACGGCAGTGACAATAACGGCTCAAAACTCACCATTAAGGTGCCTAAAACCGTCAAACTGAACGCCGATACGATTTCAGCCAATCTGCAAATCAGCCAGACTCAAGGCGAGCTCGAACTCAATACCGTTAGCGGAAATATCACCGCCGAGGCACTGGATGGCACACCGACATTGCACACTGTGTCAGGCGATATCACCACTAAGGGGTTAGCGGGTAAAGTGATGTTAGATACCGTCTCCGGTGAGATTAAAGACACCCAAAGCAAAGGCGAAATCAAATACCGTTTAGTGAGCGGTGATCTCGACAGCCAAACCTTAGCCGATAAAGTGAAAGTCGAGCAGGTTTCGGGGGAAATCAAAGCCGACTTAAATACCGCCAAAGAAGTCAATGTCCGCACAGTGAGTGGCGACACTCAAGTGTCACTGGCAAAAAGCTTCGATAAAGCCAATCTAGAGAGCGTCAGTGGCGATATTATTGTGACATTTGCTGATACACCCGATGCCAATTTCGAGCTCAATGGCGGCCCAGGCGGCAAAATCAAAAATGGCTTGAGCCAAGATGTGCCACAAAGACAAAAATACGTGCCGAATGAATCCTTAAGCTTCCAAACGGGCTCTGGTAGCGCCAGTGTGAAGATGGATACCATTAGCGGTAATCTGATCCTGAAAAAACAATAGCCTTATCAGAAAACGCTAATTGGCGATAAAAAATAGCAATAAAAATGCCGCTCATCAGGAGCGGCATTTTTTTAGCCAAACGGTGTTAAATCGAGGCGATTTCTTCGCTCGTCAGATAACGCCATTCGCCTAGGGCAAGTTCTGCGTCTAATTCAATTTTGCCAATGCTTTCTCGATGTAAGCCAACCACATGATTGCCTACGGCGGCAAACATCCGCTTCACTTGGTGATACTTACCTTCGGTAATGGTTAAACGCACCAACTGCGGCTCGATAATTTCAAGCACTGCGGGTTTTGTTAGGCCGTCTTCGTTTCTCAGCTCCACTCCAGCGGCAAAAACGCCAATCAGACTCTCATCCACAGGCTCGGCTAACGTCACTAAGTAACGCTTGCCACATTCTTTTTTCGGCGAGGTGATCCGATGCGACCATTGACCATCACTCGTGATCAACACTAGGCCCGTGGTATCGGCATCTAAACGGCCGGCAATGTGTAAGGTGTCGGGCTTTTCAATATCCAATAGGCTCAATACCGAAGGGTAGACTTCATCTATGGTCGAGCAAATCGTATCCACGGGTTTATTGAGCATCAGGTAACGCTCACCGAGGAGGGAGATAGGCTCACCTTCGAGGCACACTTGCATCCCCTCGAGCACTTTAAAGCCAGCATCTTTAATCACAGCCCCATCACAGGTGATGTCACCACGGTGCAGGGCTTTTTTCGCTAAAGAACGGGTAAGCGAGGTACTTTCACAGATAAATTTGTCTAAACGCACGGGACGACTCAACTTCAATAAATGAAAACCGCCGTATTATGAGGCCCTACGGACGAAAGGGCAAAGCCTAGCCAATCAAATTACCCAAACGCGTGCTCGGTTACGCAGTGCAAACATAAGTGCTTACTTACTTGACAGAGCTTGCGTACGGTATGTTTGGCGGTTTTTAGGCCAAATTCAACCATGGTAATTTTTAGTTACAACTGACGGATAATAAATCCGGCTGAAAAAGTGTAATCACCTTGTTTAGATTCCCACTAAAGCATTAACATACGTAGCGTTGCGCCTGAAGCAATCCCATTTTGCAGCTAAACAGGCCCAGAGATGGGCACAATAACAAATTCGAAGGAAACGACATGAGAAAAGTACTCATTGGGGGACTGTGTGCCTCACTCATCGCGGGCCTCACTGCCTGTAATGACAAACCCGCTGAAGTTAAAGCGCCAGAAACCACTAAAACCGCCACTGCTGCCGCTGTGACTAAAGCATTAGGTTCAGGTATCGAATTTGAAAACTTCGATAAATCAGTGCGTCCACAGGACGACTTCTATGAATATGTTAACGGCGCTTGGCTGAAGAAAGCCGAGATCCCAGCCGATCGCACTAGCATTGGTGCCTTCTACGATCTGCGTGAAAAATCCCGTGATGACGTTAAAGCCATTATCGAAGAAGTGGCCGCCACGCCAAATCTGGCCGAAGGTACTGACGAGCAAAAAGTGGCTGACCTTTACCGTTCATTTATGGACACTGCGACGCTAAACAAGCTGGGCGTGACGCCACTGAAAGGCGAGTTTGATGCCATCAACGCTCTAAAAGATAAAAATGAGCTGGTGAAATACTTCGCCCACAGCCAAATCATGGGCGCCGGTACGCCTATCGCCTTCTACATCGATATCGATGCGAAAAACTCTAGCCGTTACGCCACTCACCTATGGCAATACGGTTTAAGCCTGCCGGAAAAAGATTACTACTTCAACGAAGCAGAGCGTTTCGTCAATATCCGTAAAGCTTACGTAGCCCATATTGAAAAAATGTTCACGCTGGCTGGTCTTGCAGATCCAAAAGCTAGCGCTGAGTCAATCCTCGCACTCGAAACTGCGATTGCCTCTAAGCATTGGGATGTGGTTGAAACCCGCGACAGCACTAAGACCTACAACTTGTACCAAGTTAAAGATCTACCAAGCTTAGCGCCAGATATCGACTGGACAGGCTACTTAACGACATTAGGTGCTGACAAGCAAACCGACATTATCGTTAACCAACCAAGCTATATCCAAGGCCTGAACGAAGTCCTCAAAACGACCGATCTAGCGACTTGGAAAACCTACATGCAATGGCAAGTGCTGACCCACGCGGCGAGCAACTTAAGCGAAGACTTCGACAACGAAAACTTTGCCTTCTTCTCTAAAATCCTTAACGGTCAAGAAGAACAAGAACCACGTTGGAAGCGTGGTGTTGCGGCAGTCAACGGTGTATTAGGTGAAGTGGTGGGTAAAGTGTACGTGAAGCGTCACTTCGCTCCAGAAGCTAAAGAGCGTATGCAAGCACTGGTTGAAAACCTGCGCGGTGCTTACGGCGACAGCATCAAAGATCTGACTTGGATGAGCGATACAACTAAGCAAGCTGCTGCCGAAAAATTAGCAAAATTCAACCCGAAAATTGGTTATCCAAACAAGTGGGAAGATTACAGCAAGCTGACCATCAAAGCCGATGATTTGATTGGTAACGCGGTTCGCGCAAGCGAAGTTGAGCACGCTAAGTCACTGGCTAAGTTAGGCGCGCCAATCGATAAAGACGAGTGGCACATGACCCCACAAACGGTTAACGCCTACTACAACCCAACCATGAACGAAATCGTGTTCCCAGCGGCAATTCTGCAACCACCTTTCTTCAACATGGAAGCGGATGATGCCGTCAACTACGGTGGTATCGGTGCGGTTATCGGTCACGAAATGGGCCATGGTTTCGACGACCAAGGCGCTAAGTTCGACGGCGAAGGCAATATGCGCGACTGGTGGACAGAGAAAGACTTAGAAGAATTCTCTGCTCGTGGTAAGGCGCTGATCGCACAATACGATGGTTACTATGTGTTTGACGATCTGCACGTGAACGGCAGCCTGACCTTAGGCGAAAACATCGGTGACTTATCGGGCGTGACTATCGCTTACCGTGCGTACAAAAAGTCGCTAAATGGCAAAGAAGCACCGGTTATCGACGGTCTAACTGGCGACCAACGTTTCTTCATCGGCTTCACGCAAATTTGGCGTGCAAAAGCCAAAGAAGAAGCCCTGCGTAACCGCGTAGCGACAGATCCACACTCACCAGCTGAATTCCGTGCACTGGGTGCGCTATCTAACATGCCTGAGTTCTACACCACCTATGATGTGAAACCAGGTGATGCTATGTACATAGCACCAGAGAAACGCGTGAAAATTTGGTAATCCCAAATTAATTCAAGACAGTAGTAAATAAACCCAATAGCGCCGCTCACAAGAGCGGCGCTATTTTTTAGGCACGAAAAATGTGAACCCCAAACATGAACAAGTCTTCATCATTGATTCAGCTTTAATTAAGCCACTCCAGCCTATGGTATCCCTGTGATGTGTATCACTCCCATAAGGAAGTAGGCCGTTATGAATAAGTTATTTCGTACCTTTTTTATCTTTCTACTCTTATTATCGACCCGTACAGGCGTAGCCAATCCTTTAGATATCAATGACAGCAGAGCCGAACGCGGTAATTACAGTGCAAGGCAGGCTCAAAGCCATGATCTGCATGGTCTTTATGCGCTAAACACTCAAACCTTCGCCCCCCCACGTCAAGCTTCGGCCTGTTTAGACAACTTATATTCCAATGCCCACGCGGCCCAAAATGAACTCGCAAGCCTGTTGCAGACAGTGGTCGCCAGTTCACAAGCGCAGGTGATTTTGCCTGATGTGAAAAGTTATCAACGCGCCGCCGAGAAGGTCGCCATCAAATTTAATGGGGATGCGAGCCAGATCACCGACCTTGCCCGCGCTAGCATCGTCAGTAACAGTATCTCCGAGCTGATGCAAAGCTATTACGCCTTAAGCGAGCAAGCTCAGGTCGTGAAACAGAAAAACCGTTTCGCCGAGCCTAAAGCCTCAGGTTATCGCGACCTTAACTTACTGGTACGTTTGCCCGAAAGCGGCATGATTGCTGAGGTCCAATTACACCTTAAGGATATTGCCGACATCAAAAGCGGCCCAGAACACAAGGTTTACGAACAGGTTCAACAGATTGAGGCGAACGCGATCAAACAGCAACGGGGGTTAAGTGAGTTTGAAACCGCGCAGATCGCTAAGCTGCGCCAAGAGTCACATAAGCTGTATCACAAAGCTTGGCTTAACTATAAACGCGTCGATGAAGGACTACTGCTCACTAACTCAGTAGCTTAATCACCTGTTTGTTTAATTGTTTAATTGTTTAATTGTTTAATTGTTTAATCGCTTTACCGTTTAGCTCTGTACCACTTCCACTGTTGCGCTGGCTATTTGTGAAAACAGATGCCAGCGCTTTTTTTTACGGAGTCACACCAGACTCAACCCGAAGCGTCACTGCTGCAAATACGCAAACTAAAGCCGAACTATCCCTACTACAAGCTCACCGCCCTTCCCTCGCATCCAGCCTTGTTTCCCTATATAATCCCGCGCCATAAGGCGACCCTTAAGGAAATTCCATGCACGACATTATTGAGCAACTCCAAGAACGCAGCGAAACCGTGCCTGTGCCACTCGAGTTACCGACATTCGAGCAGTTAGTGGAGGTTGAGGAACAGATTTTGATCCCGCTGCCACGGGAATTAAAGGAATACCTACTCCATGCCAGTGATGTGATTTATGGCGCGATTGAGCCTGTGACTGCAGCCGATCCCTATTCACACACCTATTTACCCGAAGTCACCTGCTATGCTTGGTCAATCGGCTTGCCAAGGGACTTAATCGCCATCTGCCAATTGGGCGATGACTTTTACTGTATCGATCAGGATGGCCAAGTTCACTTCTGGCAAAATGGTGACTTTACCGATACTTATTGGGAATCCTTCTGGGAATGGGTCGAAGATATTTGGCTTAAAAACAAATACTGATTTTACCGAGATTTTATTTTTATCAACTTGAGAACCGCATTATGTCTAAAAATATTGGCTTGAACGCCATCGAAATGAGCTACTTACGCCAATCACTCAGCCTCAGTGCGGCTCAAGTAGGACAACTGACCAACCACAGCGAAGCCGATGTATTAGCCTGGGAAAATGCTGAAACACAGGCCCCGGAACTGGCACAGAAAAAGCTCTTAGATCTTGATGATATTATCGAGATGCAAGTGCTCAATACCACTGACGGCATCGAAGCCTTATTCAAGAAAGAGCCTAAGCGTCACTTGGCCTTCGTGGTGTATCCAACCCAAGCCGTTTACACCCAATATAATCCTGAATTTTTAAGCTCGCTGCCGTTGACTGAGCTATACAACACGGCGGCATGGCGCATTAAGAAAGAATGTAAACTGGTGCTCGAAGTGGATGTTAGCTTAGTCAATCTCGATGTCGAAGCCTACAAGGCATTCCGTGAGCAAAATGGGTTAAGCGAAAGCCGTGAAAGCCGCGCCAAATGGGCGGCAACTCAGCTATAAACGCTAAACGACTTAAGCAAAAAGGGCAGAAGTAAATCTTCTGCCCTTTTGTTTTTTATCGCTTAGTGCCAATTAAGCCTGCGCTGCGTTGGCGACGGCTTCCATTTTGGCGAGTGCCGATTTACGCGAAGGACGCGCCGCAATTCTATCGCGATACGCCGCCAATTTAGGCGGGATCTGCTGCTCAAATAAGGTGCCCCACATCAGTGTATGCGCCAGCAGAATATCGGCTACCGATAAGGTGTCACCGAGTAAAAAGTCACTATCGGGCAGCATAGCTTCAGCCAAGGCCGCCGCCTTATCAAACTCCCACACAGCACAAGGCATGATGGAAGGATGACGCTGAGCTTCCGGCAGTGCAAATTTATGCTTACCGAGGGTCCATAGAGGCTGCTCGAGTTCGGTAATAATAAAGCTCACCCATTGATGATGCAGACCCGATGCCGCAGTGCCCGCTTCAGGTAACAAATTACCAAACTTCTCCGCCAGATACAGGCAAATAGCCGCAGACTCAGACAATACAAGATTATCGTCGGTTAACACTGGCACTTTACCGCAGGGATTAAGCGCTAAAAAGTCGGCGCTACGGTGCTCGCCCTTATTCATATCCACAAACGAAAAGACCCACTCGGCGCCTAACTCTTCTAGCACCCAAGCGACTCGTAATGCACGGCTGCGGGGCATGCCATATAAGGTGATCATATTAACGTCCTTTTAGTGATGACTGATTAACGAGAACGAAGATACACTGTGTCGCGACAGAGTAAAATACAAAAACGGCGCCGAAGCGCCGTTTCCAATAACTCTGCCAATGACTAATTAGAAGTTCATGGTCAGTTTAGTGTAGATATAACGTCCCATAGGGTTGTGTACAGAAATCACATACCCATAGAGGTCGGTATCGCCGTCACCAATCGCAAACGGTGGCTCTTCATCGAACAGGTTGTTCACGCCTAATGTCAGCTTAAACATCTCGTTGAAACGGTAACTACCTGACATATCGACTAATAACTGCGCATCAACCATACGAGACTTGTTGGTTTCGAAATCTAACACGCCGTCAAAGTCGATATCTGGAGTATCTTCGAACTCACCGATGTAGCTCAGGTTTACGTTGGCGGCGAAGTTATCCATGGTCCAGTTCGTGGTGAGCAACCAGCGATGTTGTGGAAACTTGTACTCGCCAGTGTAATCGAGACCGTCTTTTTCGAAGTTATGTAAGTAGCTGTACTCTAGACCAAACTTCAAATCACCAAAGCTATCTAGCTCAAGACCATAGTGGGTTGACAGGTCAACACCCTGCACATCCTGCGAGCTTAAGTTGATAAAGCTTGAGTGAATAATGCTGATAGGACCTAAGGTTTGACCCGCTTGCGGTGCTAAACGCTCACACACAGTGCTGTTTTGATCATTACAGTTTGCGGTGTAGATATCACCCAATGGCTGCTTATCGATCTTGTTATCTTGAGTGATGCTGTAAACATCAAAACCGATATCAAACTTCTGGCTTGGCGCCCAGATAAGTCCAAGGTTCCATGTTTCTGACTCTTCGGCATCCAACTCAGAGTTACCTTGGAATTCAGTGTTGTAGTCGAGCGCTTCGCAATCCACCCCATCGGCGGCGCAGCGATAAGTATCGATAAAGAAACTACTTTCGCGTGATGGGCCTAAACCGATTTGTGCTAATGAAGGCGCACGGAAACCCGTTGACCAAGAACCACGGCTTGTCAGCTCATCGGTGATGCCCCATTGGAACGCCACTTTAGGGTTAGTGGTTGAACCAAAATCGCTGTAGTGGTCGTAGCGACCCGCGAGTTGCAGCTCAAAGTTATCTGTGACAGGAATAGAGAACTCCACATAACCCGCGTATTGGTCACGAGAGGCCGCCGCAGAAACCGCTTCGGTACCAAAAATCAGCCCACGTTGGAACTGTTCATCCGGCACGTCGCTCACGCTTTCTTCACGGTATTCCACACCCGCTGCCATCATAATATCGCGATCGGCAATGGTGAAAGCCTGACCGGAAATGTTCGCCGCGTAAGAGGTCATGCTCGATAAACCTTGGCGAACTAGGCTAGTCGTAATGGCATCAATCACATCCTGCGAGTTCATGGTGCCGCCAAAAGGATTGTAGCGACCCGCATCGATCTCAGCTTGCAGGTAATCGGTTCTGACCCAACCTTGAGTACGATCGCCCGTTTGAGTCGATTCACTGCGGCCGCGTTGTACCGAGGCTTCCCAATCCCACTCTTTAATCGTGCCACGTAAACCCGCCACTAAGCGCAGGGTGTCGGACTCGATATCCCAGCGACGTGCGCCTGCATCTACTGTGCGGAAACGACCGATTTCGATATCTTTGCCCCAAGGATTATTTGGGTGAGAGCCAGGCACAGTTAAGGCCGCATCTTCATCCAAAGGGGTTGGTGCACCACCCGCAATAGAAGAGTTATGTTGCGCCGCTAACTCGAGGAAAGCGGTTAAATCGTCATTGAAATGGTAATCGAATTGACCAATAGCCCCGATACGCTCAGCTTCAGGGATCACTAAGTTGTATGGGCCATAGTCAAATAAACAGCTGCCGCTGGCCGTGGCACGATCGGGTGGACAGGATGGATCGATAGTCTTCACACCATCGACATAAAAATAACCGGGGAAACCGCGTGAAGAACGGAAATCTTCACCACCGTAAGGGCTTTGATCGGCTGTGCCAAAACGGCCCAAATCGGTTGCCGCTAAGGTGTCATTTTTAAAATAGTCGAGAATAACCGACGCACTGCCCTTTTCGGATTTCACGCCCCAAACGACGCTCGCCGTGGTTTCATCGTAACCCGTACCCGGGGTATCACCGTAACCTAAGTTAACCTCAATCCCTTCGATGTCTTTTTTTAAGACAATGTTGACTACGCCCGCAATTGCATCGGAACCGTAAATCGCCGATGCACCATCTTTTAGAATATCGATGCGTTCAATCGCTGAAACCGGAATGTTGTTAATGTCGACGAAGGAGTTAGTGATACCTTCGGCAAAGGCACTGGCTGCAACACGACGACCATTAATCAATACCAGAGTGGCGTCGGGACCTAAGCCACGCAAACTGATCGAAGCACCACCGTTTGCGGTCGAGTCTTGGCTGTTACCACGGGTCGAAAAAGCGCCGGCACCGTTGGCTGGCATACGTTCGAGTAACTGCTGCAAGTTATCAAAACCCATGTTGGCAATATCTTCTTTGCCAATGGATTGAATCGGCGACGGTCCCTCGATGTCGGTGCGCTTAATACGAGAGCCCGTTACTTCAATTCGTTCAACTTTATCGGCACCATTGTCGGCTGCATAGCTAATACTCGGGGCAAATGCCATGGCAATTGCGATAGCACAAGCACTGGGTAGAATCTGAGGTCTTTTCATTTACATCCCCTAATCTTCATTTGTTAAATTTATTTTACTTTTATCAAACTAATTTTTAACACAACCAAGGTAATCGGTTGTAAAACAAAGTCAATGGGGCACTGAAAAAAGTTAAACTTTTGTTACTAATAAAAACCATGTATTTTCCAGCAGAGATCTCTCAAGATAGTTAACAACTGGATGCAAACATTAGGGAAGAAAATGCAAGAACAAACGATTCATGAAGCCGAATTTGAAGCTAACTTAGGCATGTATTGGTTACTCTCTGGAGCAGCTTACTTCACCCTAAGCATTGTAGGTATCCCCTTGTTACTACTGTGGTTCCCTATCGGCCTATGGGGAACTCGCCGCTATATTCGCAATATGAGCGCACGCTTAACCAGCAAAAAACTAATTGTGCGCAGAGGCATTTTAACTCGCACAGAAAATACGGTTCCCTTAGATAAAATTACCGATATCGCCCTCATTCAGGGGCCGATTATGCGCCTGATGGGGTTACATAAACTCACTGTAGAAACCGCAGGACAATCGGGCACTGGCGCCTTAATTAGTCTGGTGGGCATAGTCGATGCGCCGGGTTTTAGGGCGCAGATTTTGGAGCAAAAAGAACGCTTAAGTGATGTGCACTCACCCGCCGAGGCGAGTGCCCCCACGGAAGATAACGCCCTGCTGACCCAACTTGTGGAGATGACGGCAAGCTTAAAACGCATCGAAGCCCTACTCGCCGCCAAATACAATTCTTAACAGTTAACACCGCGACTTAAGTGCTTAGATAGCTCAGTATCAGACAGACCATGTCCAACGGATAAGGAAACACCCAGCGTATTATGGCGACTTCTCAAGTAAAACCCTTCCCCATGAATTGGACAGCACAACTGGCTCTCGGCATAAAGGCCATGGGACCCGGTGTATTAATGGCCGCAGCCGCGATTGGGGCCTCACATTTAGTGTCATCCACCCGCGCTGGCGCAGAATTTGGCTGGCAACTCGCCTGGGTGATTCTGGGAGTAAACTTGCTGAAATACCCCTTCTTTGCCGCGGGTGCGCGCTACACTGCCGCCACAGGGGAAAGCCTGCTGCATGGTTATCTAAAACAGGGACGGGGTTATCTGTGGCTATTCACTGGCCTCAATGTGATAGCTTCTATCGCCAGTACAGCGGGGGTTTGCATGTTAACCGCCGCCATGCTGACTCAGTTTATCCCCTTACCTATTGATGTGTTGGCGCTGTTGGTGCTGATAAGCTCACTATTGTTATTGATTTTAGGGCACTATTCATTGTTGGACAGGCTGACGAAGATCATCATGTTCGCCCTGACGCTCACCACTTTAATTGCGGTCGCGCTGGCATTGGATCATATGAAACCGCTAGAAAGTCAGTTTGTCTCCCCCTCGCCTTGGCAGTGGGCCCATGTCGGATTCTTGGTTGCCATGATGGGCTGGATGCCAGCGCCGATTGAGGTCAGCGCGTGGAATTCGCTGTGGTTATTGGAAAAACAAAAAACATCACCCGTTACCCCCGCCCAAGCCATCTTAGACTTTAACTTAGGCTATATCGTCACCGCAGTGTTAGCCGTGGTCTTTTTGGCCTTAGGCGCGCTGGTGATGCATGGCAGTGGTGAGCACTTTTCCGACTCTGGCGCCAAGTTTGCGAACCAATTAATCAACTTATATAGCCAAGTCATGGGCGGAGAAAGTCGCTATTTGATTGGCATAGTGGCGTTTTTATGTATTTTCAGCACCACTGTCACTGTTATCGATGGCTATAGCCGAACCTTGAACATGGGCTGGCAACTGCTGTCACGCTCGGCAGTCAGCGAAGCCCAATCGGACAAACGCCTGACAGGCATCATGCTCAGCGTAAGTGCATTAGGGTTAATGCTCATCCTGTTTTTTAAGGGCGCGCTGCTGCCACTGCTGGAGTTTGTGATGATTTTAGCCTTTATGACCACAGTGGTTTTTGCATGGCTAAACTATCGCTTAATGACTAGCACCCAACTGCCAGAGGCTCATCGTTATGGCACAAAAATGAAATGCCTCTCTTGGATAGGATTAAGCTATTTGCTTATTTTTGCAGTGCTTTTTATTTACTGGTATCTAGCGGTTAAGGTGTAGTTCAACTCATTTGAGCATGAGTCCTCAGCGCGGGCGCGGGCTCATGCTCTACTGTGCCACTTGCTCATCCACGCTAGACTTTCCTGCTTTTCTGTTACTTTGAGTATATAATGTCTGCTCTTAAACCAGACAGCGCAGCCGCGCCTAGAGATGACCATGATTAACAATGATATTTTGCGCCGTTTGCGCTTCGTGTTTGATTTCAACAATGCCAAAATGATTAAGATCTTTGCCAAAGTTGGAAGAGAAGTGCCAACCGAAGAGATGATTAGTCTGCTGCGCAAAGAAGAGGAAGAAGGCTATAAGGCCTGTAACGACACGACCCTATGTCAGTTTTTAGATGGTCTTATCATCGAAAAACGTGGTTTACGCGAAGGGGCTGAACTGCCCAAGCCAGTATCAAAATTAAACAACAACTTAATCTTCAAAAAGTTACGTGTTGCCCTCGAAATGCGTGAAGAAGATATTATGGCCACCTTAGCGCTCGCCGAAGTGCAAATGTCTAAGTCTGAGTTAAGCGCGCTGTTTCGCAACCCGGATCATAAAAACTTCAAGGCCTGTGGCGACCAGATCCTGCGTAACTTTATCCGTGGCTTATCGCTAAAATACCGCGGTGTTTAATCCCCAAAAAACTTAATCCCAGAAACGCAGCCTAGGCTGCGTTTTTTGTTTTAATTGCACCTTAAACAGCCATTTACTCTGCAAAAGCATTTACAACCAATTAACAGAACCCTGTTTAAAACAGTAAGAATTGTCTCTGCTGCAAAAAAAGCCACAAATAGCGCACGATACAGGCAACAAAGATCACATTTCATGATAACCTTACGTGACTTACAGCACGTCTCAAGCACGTACCGAACCATTAAACAATAACTCAAAGGTTACCCATGGACGATAATAAACGCCCCCTCTATCTTCCGTTTGCAGGACCTGCCATTCTTGAAGCACCCTTAATTAACAAGGGCAGTGCATTTTCGGAAGAAGAGCGTATTTTCTTTAACCTCGAAGGCTTAGTACCCTACGCCATTGAAACCATTGAAGAACAGGCTTCACGCGCCTACGATCAGTTCAGAAGTTTCAATAACGATCTCGATAAGCACATCTATCTGCGCAACATTCAAGACACCAACGAAACCCTGTTTTATCGTTTAGTGCAAAACCACATCAGCGAAATGATGCCAATTATCTACACCCCGACGGTAGGTTTGGCCTGTGAGCGCTTCTCGAAAAACTATCGCCGTAACCGTGGTCTGTTCATCTCCTACCCGAATAAGGACAGAATCGACGACATCCTCAATAACTCGACTCGCCAAAAAGTAAAAATCATCGTTGTGACCGACGGTGAGCGCATCTTAGGCTTAGGCGACCAAGGTATTGGCGGCATGGGGATCCCGATTGGTAAATTGTCACTGTACACTAGCTGTGGTGGGATCAGCCCCGCATACACACTACCCATTACCTTAGACGTAGGTACCGATAATCCACAATTGCTGGAAGATCCTATGTACATGGGTTGGCGCCACCCACGTATTGGCGGCGAAGAGTATGCCGAGTTTATCGAAGCCTTTATGCAAGCCGTGCATGTACGTTGGCCAGATACACTGATCCAATTCGAAGATTTTGCCCAAAAGAATGCGATGCCAATCCTTGAGCGTTATAAGGATCGTTACTGCTGCTTTAACGATGACATTCAAGGCACCGCCGCCGTGACTGTGGGCTCGTTACTCGCCGCCTGTAAAGCCGCGGGCACTGAGCTGAACAAACAACGCATCGCCTTCCTAGGTGCCGGTAGCGCTGGCTGCGGTATTGCCGAAGCCATCGTTGCGCAAATGGTGTCAGAAGGGATCAGCGACGAGCAAGCTCGCAGCCAAGTCTGCATGGTTGACCGTTGGGGCCTGCTGCTCGACAACATGCCTAACCTGTTGCCATTCCAACAAAAATTGGCTCAAAAATGTGCCGAAATCAGCAACTGGAATAACTTCAGCGACAATATTTCACTGCTCGATGTGGTGAACAACGCTAAGCCAACGGTACTGATTGGCGTTTCGGGCGCACCGGGTCTATTTACCGAAGAAATTGTGCGTGCAATGCATAGCCACTGCGAACGCCCAATTATCTTCCCACTGTCGAACCCCACCAGCCGTGTTGAAGCGACGCCAAAAGATATTCTGCACTGGACGTCTGGCCAAGCCTTAGTGGCAACGGGTAGTCCGTTTGAACCTGTGGTTGTTGATGGCGAGACCTATGAAATCGCACAATGTAACAACAGCTTTATCTTCCCAGGTATTGGTTTAGGTGTACTCGCCTCGGGTGCTCGCCATGTCTCCGATGCGATGTTAATGGCATCGAGCCGCGCGCTCGCCGAATGCTCACCGTTAGCCATTAATGGCTCAGGGCCGCTCCTGCCAAAACTGGAAGATATTCACTCAGTGAGTAAGCATATTGCCTTCGCCGTCGGTAAAGTGGCGATTGAGCAAGGCTTATCCTTACCTGCGAGTGATGAGCTACTGATGCAATCTATCGAAGATAATTTCTGGAAGCCAGAGTACCGCCGTTATAAGCGTACTTCGTTCTAATTTCAGACATTATTCCAATAAAAAGCCCGTCAATCGACGGGCTTTTTATTGGGTCAAACTCACAGCTTAAGGCGCCATCACCTGTTTAAAGCTGTTGAGCATAGAACGGTCGGTACGCGCTTTCTTTAATTTTCGTACACATTCTTTCAGTGATTCATCGGCTAAGCGACCGAAAATACCGTTGTATTCCTTCTCGTTGATGGCTTCATCGGTATCGGCCTGCTCAGAAATCTCCTGGGCAACACGGCTAAGTTGTAACCACGCATTGGCAATATAGAAACCGTGGAACTCAGCCTGTGGCATCAAGTTACGGGCGCTGGCAGGCAATGCCTCCCAAGCCGCGGCAAATTTGTCTTCGCGATCGAGTAACAACTCGGCGCATAGACCTTTATAAGCCTCTAATAGGCTCTCAGGCATTTTTGCCATAGGCAACACTTTATTGGCAACATTGTGGGAAATCCGCTCGGCGGTTTCACGATACTCAACTGATACTTCAGCCATAATTTCTCTCTTAACTTAAACGGCTTAAAATTGGCCGCTAATATATAAACCATAAACCCCATTGTGGGCCAAAGGTGTCACTGTGATCCCTTTATAGGGCTCAGTAAAATACCAACCCGCCAGTGCGCCAATGGCAGCGCCTGCAAGGACATCTTCTAAATAGTGCTTATCGCTCTCGACTCGGGTATAGCCCACATAAGTCGCAGCAAGGTATGCGGGCAGGCCATATTGCCAGCCATAACGCTGCTGAATAAATGTCGCCGCCATAAAGCTGTCCGACGTGTGTCCTGACGGAAAAGAATCATCACCACTGCCATCGGGTCTATCCTTACTGACACCCAGTTTGAGCCCTTCGACGATGACCCTGCTCGAGACTGCTGCTTTAAGTAATTGCCACGAGCCTTCATTCCCCTCTTCATAGAATAGGGTCGCGCCCAAAGCCGTCGCAGGCAGGAGTAAATGCACTACATCGCCCGAGGTTTCGATATCATCCGAGTTTGCCCAACTCGCTCCCGTAAACAGCAACAGTGCGGCACAGAGTAATTTTTTCAAAGGGTTTCCTTATTCGGTGAGATCCAAGGCGACGTTTATACCTTGATAGCGGAATGAATGCAAAAAATGCAAACTTTACATGTAAACAAGACGTAAAAAGTTTATGCTAAGATAATGATTAGCTATCTGTTTCAGTGCGAACAGGAAACCTTTCCCTTGCCACACACTCAGCGTAATTTATCTCTGTTTCTGATGCTGCTGTTAGTGCCGCTAAGCCTTGCCGTTGCAGAAGAAAAGCCACAGATCGATCAAATATTCAAATTATTTGAAAGTGGTGAGGTTATGGCTCGCGAGTCGGTAGAGCAAAATATCGCGCTACTGGATAAACTGATTGCCAGTGATGATGTAGAACACATCGAAAAGTTAAAAATGCTCAAATGCTGGAATCAACCAGCCGAGACAGAAGCTGAAATCCTTCTCGCCCGAGACAAAGCACAAGAAGCGCTCAATAGCATTCCCAGCACAGCCTCAGTCCATTTTGCCACCGATCTAACCCTATGCCACTCCTGGTTTCTACAATTAAGTGGAGATATTAATGGCGCTATGGAAGGGTATTCTCGCAGCATTAAAACTGCATACGAACATGAAGATATCAAGCTTATCGCCGATGCCCGCAGCTTACGTGGCGCACTCTACTCCTATATTGGTGACTTTTCCGCCGCCTTAGACGATTTAGTCACCGCACAAGGGCTGTACGAATCCTTAAATTTAACTGGCTGGGCAAACATCAATCTAACCGACATTGCCACCAGCTTTAGGCGCTATGGTGATCCCGAGAGTGCAATCAAGTATTACAACAAACTCAAAGAGCTATATCTAAAGAAAGGGAACGAGGAGCAAGTCGCTAATGTCACCTCCGATATAGGGATTGCCTTAGATGAAATGGGCGAGCACGAACAGGCCATTGAAAACTTTCGTTTTAGCTATCAGTATTTTAAAAAGCATCGACTCAACAATGCCGCCGCGGTCAACGCCACTAACATTGCCTACAGCTTGATCCAGCTAAATCGTTTAGATGAGGCCGAAAAATATCTAAAAGAAGCCGAGTTAGAGATCACGGCGAACGAACCCGCAGCCTACAGCTTTATGAAGTTGTTTATGGGCAAAATTCGTTATCAACAAGGTCGCTATCAAGAGGCGTTAAGCGAACTCGCCGACGCTGAAAATGCGTTTCGCGCCATGCAGAATGATCGCGGCTTAGTTCAGCTGTTGCAACTCAAGAGCGAAGTCTATGCGGCGATGAATGATTTGCCGTCTGCCTACCAAACTTTACAGCAGTTTGTCGCCTTAACTCGAAAGGTGGAAGACAATTCGTTTGCGCATCAAACCACTGAGTTAAAAGTAAAATTTGATACCAGTTGGATTGAGTCAGAAAACAAACGCTTACTCGATAACCAAAAATTAAAGGAACAAGAGTTAGCACTGCTCGAGAAAAATAAGTCGCTGCAACTTATCATCCTACTACTCACGGGCTGCATTTTGGCCATAGTGTCACTCTTTGCCTACAAACAAGTGCACCGCAATCGTCACCTACAGACCATAGCCCTAACCGATTATCTGACCCAATTGCCCAATCGTCGGCACATCTATGCCAAGGCGGAACAATATTTTCAACAGGCATTAAAGCAACAAACTCCATTCTCGGTAATCATCTTCGATGCGGATCATTTTAAAAAGATTAACGATAATTTCGGCCATAAAATTGGCGACCAAGCACTATTAACCATAGCCCAAGCCAGCCAAGCATTAACTGCTGACCGCAACTTGATTGGCCGTATCGGTGGCGAAGAGTTTTTAATTTTATTACCCAATACCAACGCCGAACGCGTGTGGGAACTCGCCCAGGAGTTGCAAACCTTAATCACCCGTTATGGCGCCATTAATTTACCCGTAGAGTTAAAGCTGACCGTGAGCGCCGGGGTCGCCACCTTAAGCCCTGAATCCAAGCCACAGGATGAGAGCTTTGCCCGTTTACTTAAGCGAGCCGATAACGCGCTCTACGACGCTAAAAATGCTGGTAGAAACTGCGTCAAAGCCGCAAAAGCCACGAGCTAACTTAGGTATTGCGATGCCAAAAGATTTGATGTTGAAGAGGTGGCGGTAAGGCGCCAAACCATTTTTGATAGAGCCGCGCAAAATCTCCCGACTCTTTGAGCTTTTCTAGCTCAGCTTGCCAACGTTGCACCGTGTCGGAAGACGTTCCTTTTGAGAATGCCAGATAAAGATGGATTTCGGAGAGCACATACACAGGCTTGATATCCGACTCCTTCGCGCCAATATCTTGCAATATATGCTTGACCGCCAAATCGGCTTGACACCAGAACCGCACCCGAGAAAACAACAACTGTTTAGCCGATTGCTGCGGAAAACTCGCCACTAAGAGAGCATCGATACCTTGCTGTTGCAGTAATTGCGCGCCGACTGACTCACGATACACGCCTACGATCCCAGCGTTATTAACTTCGGATAACTGATTGATACTAATCGGATCATCAGCTCTGGCATAAAGAGTAATTTTACTGGTGGCAATGGGGCCGATAAAATCGAAATGGCTTTCCCGCTCATCGCTGATAGAAGTGGCAAACAACAACACGTTCGGCGACGAATGAGCAATAGAGTAAGCCCGCGCCCAAGGTAAGACTTCAATTTTTTCCTGCTGCCCGATACGCGTCTGCAATTGATTAACCAGTTCAACACCAAAGCCGGTTGGCACGCCATCTTGCTCGAAGCTCATGGGAGGCCAAGCCTCTGTCACTAACCGCACCGTCTTGGTTGTAGCTTCTGTTGCCACATCTGTTGCAGCTAAGCTAATGCCTGCATAGCCTAAGCATATGCACAACAATAGGCGATAACCGTGTTTGCAAAGGGTCAGCAACATAGACAAGACCGAAGGGGAAAGTTACTACTCATCATAGATCTAATTTACACACCGAAGAAAGTAACAATTGCTGTTTGGCTAAAATCCCCTAAACACTAAACTCGTCCGCGGCGGCTTAAAACTGCTATCATAGCGCCATCCTGTTAAGCCCAATACCGTTTCCATGTCGACCACAATAACCTCTCCCGCCAATATTCCCGACGCAGCCACCCTTGGCCGCCTTGCTCTGCAAATCAAGACTTGGGGAAAGGCGCTCGGTTTTGCCCAAATAGGGATCTGCGACACCGACTTAACTGCGGAAGAACTCAAATTACAGGCTTGGCTGGATAAAGGATATCACGGGGAAATGGGCTACATGGCGACCCATGGCATGATGCGCGCTCGCCCCCACGAATTGCACCCAGGCACAGTTCGAGTGATTTCAGCACGGATGGATTATCTACCGCCAGAGGCGGGTTTTGCCACTAACTTAGCCTCGCCAAATATGGGCTATATCTCGCGTTACGCGGGTGGTAGGGATTACCACAAACTCATCCGTGCTCGCTTAAAAAAACTGGGGGATCAAATTAGTAGCGAGCTTGTCTCTCTCGGGTTCGATGCTGCCGACTTTAGACCCTTTGTCGATTCGGCCCCAGTGCTGGAACGTCCACTCGCCGAAAAAGCTGGCATAGGCTGGACAGGTAAGCACTCACTTATCCTTAATCACGATGCGGGCAGTTGGTTCTTCCTCGGGGAATTACTGATCAACCTGCCTTTACCCGTAGACATTCCTATCCAAGAAGACTGTAACACCTGCGTAGCCTGCATCACCTCCTGCCCAACAGGCGCTATCGTCGAGCCTTATACTGTGGATGCTCGGCGCTGTATTTCTTATCTGACAATCGAATTGCAGGGCGCTATTCCAGAAGAATTCCGCCCTTTGATGGGCAATCGCATTTACGGTTGTGATGATTGTCAGTTGGTGTGCCCGGTCAATCGCGAGGCACCGTTGACTCAGGAGAGTGACTTCCACATTCGGCCTAAGCTCAAGCAGCCAGAACTGCTTACCTTATTTGCCTGGAGCGAAACCGAGTTTCTCAAACAGACCGAAGGCAGCGCCATTCGCCGTATTGGTCATCAGCGCTGGCTACGCAATATCGCCGTCGCCCTAGGCAATGCGCCGAGTTCGCCGCAAATCATCACCGCCCTCGAACAACGTAAAGCCCAGGTGGATGTCGATGATATGGTGAAAGAACATATTGATTGGGCTCTAGCGCGGCAACATCCGGGCGGCTCACCAGCCAATAACCGTAAAACTGAGCGACTGGTTCGGGTCATTCAAAAAGGCCTACCACGGGATGCCTAGCATCTTAGCTTAATGCCTTAATTCATACTGGCAACAATCACTTGTGTGGCATCAAAACAGGCAAAACAGGGTTCGCCTACTTTGAGCGTTTGAATATCGGACAATGGCATCACCGAATAGATAATATCTTTAGCGCCAATTTCTATGGCTAATTCAGCCTTATCGGCCAGTTCAGTCACACTCAGTAAGTGCCCACTGACGCAATTTTGCCCCACGCTCAGGCAAGCATCACGACTGGCCGTCACGGCTGGCGCCTTAAACAACAATAGAATCGATTGATTAAGCGCTAACTGCAGACGCTCAAAACTGGCATGAGTCACTGAGATTTGGATCTGCTGCCCTCCCGCCAACGTCACCTTCAGGCTGTCATTCAAGCCGAGCGGCTCAATGCTGTGGATGCGAGCAGTTAACTGGTTGCGGGCGCTGGTTTTAAGGGAGAAATGCGCCATCACATCTAACAAACTGTGCATATCGACCGAATCATCCAGCAGCGCCGACAGCGCCATTTCCTGCACCTGCGAGGTGATGGAATACACCTTAAGTAAACGCTCACCAAACTCGGTGAGTTTAGCGCCGCCACCGCCCTTACCGCCCTTTTCGCTGCTGACGACAGGCTCAGGCATCGTGGTGTTCATCTCGTTTATTGCATCCCACGCGGCCTTATAGCTAATCCCCGCCAACTTAGCGCCCTGGCTGATAGACCCAGTATTGGCTACTTGGCGCAGCAAAGCTATCCGCCGCGGATTGGCGAAGGGTTTGTCCCCCAATGACAGTGTCAGTAGTGCGTGTAAGTCCATGTTCCTGCTCGCCCTAGCTTAAGTGAATGTTATTGTCCCCGATCAATCTTGAGATACCAATACGCACAGTCGGAAATATCCACCAAGGCATTGCTGTTTTCGCAGATAAATCTAGCAGAGATCACTAATTTACACATCGGGGCTTGAATGATCGATATATAGATTGGTATATAACGATCACTTTTTATCACGGAGGAACACCATGAGCTCGCTCAAACACTTTTTACGCTTTACCACAGCCTCAGCCGTTGGCTTAGCCCTCAGTTGCAGCGTCAGCTTTGCCGCAGAAAAAGAGCAAGTGACTGTTTTTGCTGCCGCATCCCTCACGAATGCGCTTAATGAGATTGGCCAGCAATATGAGAAAGAACATCAAACGAAAGTGATTTTCTCCTATGCCTCCTCCTCAACACTCGCAAAACAAATTGCCAATGGCGCGCCTGCCGATCTGTTTATCTCCGCCAACCAAAAATGGATGGATTACCTCGTCGATGCCAAGGCGGTGAATACCGATAGCCGTATCACCCTATTAAAAAATACCTTAGTGCTGATTGCCGAGAAGAATAGCCCAGTAGATCAAGTCACCCTAAACAGCGATTGGGATATTAAGGCCGCGGTCAATGGCAGCCGTTTAGCGGTGGGCGATCCTGACCATGTCCCAGCCGGACAATACGCCAAGCAAGCACTTGAAAACCTGAATCTTTGGAAAACTGCCGAGCCACTACTGGCGAGAGCAAACAATGTGCGCGCCGCTTTAGCGTTGGTAGAACAGGGCGAAGCCCCGCTCGGTATCGTGTATTCGACCGATGCCAAAGTAGCGCAAAAGATTAAAATTGTGGCGACCTTCCCCGCGACCAGCTATAGCCCGATTGAATATCCCAGCGCTTTAACGAAACAGGAATCCACCGCCAGCGCGAAAGACTTTAATCAATACCTTCAAAGCTCAAGTGCAACAGCAGTATTTGAAAAATATGGCTTTGGAGTGAACTAGTGCTGAGTGATGTTCTCTTGAGTGGTTCGCTGTTTGACGGGCCACTCCTCAGCGAATACGAAACCGCCGCGCTGCTGCTGAGCCTCAAAGTCTCAGCGGTTGCCGTGCTGGCCAGCTTACCCTTAGGCATTTTATGCGCTTGGTTGCTCGCACGCGTTGAGTTTCCCGGTAAAGCCATTTTCGACAGTCTCCTGCATCTCCCATTGGTGTTACCGCCCGTGGTGGTGGGTTACCTACTACTCATCAGCATGGGGCGCCAGGGCGTAATCGGGCAGTGGCTCTATAACTGGTTTGGCGTTAGTTTTAGCTTTAGCTGGCGCGGCGCGGCACTCGCCGCCGCAGTGGTCTCCTTTCCTTTGATGGTCAGAGCCATACGCCAATCCTTCGAAACCGTCGATATTCGCCTCGAACAGGCGGCGCGCACCTTGGGAAGCAGTCGCTGGCGGGTATTTTTGACCATCACCCTGCCGCTCACCTCACCCGGCATAGTGTCGGGAATGATCATCGCCTTTGCCCGCAGCCTTGGGGAATTTGGCTCAACCATCACCTTCGTCTCCAATATTCCCGGCGAAACTCGCACCATTCCGCTGGCCATGTATTCCTTTATCGAAACACCTGGGGCGGAATATCAGGCGATGCGCCTATGTATCATCTCGATAGTGATAGCGCTGGCCTCCTTACTCGCCTCCCAATGGCTCACAAAAAAGGCCCTCAAAAGAACGGCAAGTGTATGTTAAACATTAATATTGAAAAACAGCTCGGCCAACTGAAACTCAAGGTGAACACCCAGTTACCGTTACAGGGCGTCACCGCCGTATTTGGCCGCTCGGGAGCGGGCAAAACCTCCTTAGTGAATTTACTCGGCGGATTAACCACTCCAGATAACGGCGAAATTAGCCTTGGCGATACGCAGTTGTTTAAACATAAAACCGTAAATCTGCCCCCTGAAAAACGCCAGATTGGCTATGTATTTCAAGAAGCGAGATTATTTCCCCATTACAGTGTGAAGGGTAATCTCACCTATGGGATGCGCCATAAAGCACCTGAATTGTTTGACAAAGTGGTCTCACTGCTGGGCATAGAAAAACTCTTGAGCCGCTATCCCAGCACACTCTCTGGCGGTGAAAAACAACGGGTCGCTATTGGCCGTGCCCTGCTCACCTCACCGCAAATGTTGTTAATGGATGAGCCCTTAGCCTCCCTCGATTTACCTCGAAAACGCGAATTACTGCCTTATCTACAAACCCTAGCGCAGGAATTGAAGCTGCCGATCGTCTATGTCAGCCACAGCTTGGATGAAATCCTGCAACTCGCCGACCATATGCTGGTGTTGCATCAAGGAAAAATGATCGCCCAAGGACCACTAACACAGGTATGGAATAGTGAACAAATGCGCCCCTGGGTGCCATTGCAGGAATTAAGTTCACTGCTGAGCGCCAGAATCGCCGACAGACATCCTGATTATCCAATGACTAGACTGTTGATGGATGATGGCAATCAGCTCTGGGTCAGCGGCCAATTGCCCCCCACCCATAAGCAGTTAAAGGTGCGCATTCAAGCGAACCATGTTTCGGTTTGCACTGAGGAACCTAAAGGTTCGAGTATTCGTAACTTACTAAGAGGAAAAATAAAAGAGCTCTACCCCAGCGATAATGGCGAGCAAATTCAACTTAAAATTGCCCTAGGTAAAGACGAACTGTGGGCCAACATCACTCCATGGGCTTGTGACGAGTTACAACTCGCTCCAGGAAAAGCTATCTATGCCCAAATAAAAGGCGTAACTATGACGCAGATGGATATTGCCGAATCTCACTGACGCAAATAATCAAAACTATAGGCTTGTTGAATATCGGTCAATGAACAAACCACTCTATTTGAAAAACAGAGAGATAAGGTAAATCTTCATATACCGGTTCAAATAAATGAGCATTTTCCATGCATTTAAAGTATGAAAGCTGTCATATCAAATCTGTGAATATCGACTAAACTGGGGCTCGAGCAGGAAATGGTTTCCTCGCTTGCGCTATGCAATGCCTTAAAGAAGAAGGAGCAATTCCATGTCAGGATGGTATGAATTAAGCAAAAGCAGTAACGATCAATTTAAGTTTGTTCTTAAGGCTGGTAACGGAGAAGTCATCCTCACCAGCGAACTCTACACGGGTAAGAGTGGTGCCATGAATGGTATCGAATCCGTTCAAACCAACTCCCCTATCGAAACCCGATATGCTAAAGAAGTGGCGAAAAACGATAAGCCGTACTTCAATCTAAAAGCCGCGAACCATCAGATCATTGGCACTAGCCAAATGTATTCGAGTACCGCAGCGAGAGACAATGGGATCAAGTCGGTGATGGAGAATGGGAAAACCACGACGATTAAAGATCTAACCTAGATAGGTATGTGCAGAGTGGTGATATTTAGGGAAATAAACGTACCAACAAAAAGCGGGATTTAAAGCGGTAAGTATCTAACAATGCTGGATTTTAGATACAAAAAACCGACTCTATGTCGGTTTAGTCCCTTTGTATAAGGGATGGTACCAGAGGACGGACTCGAACCGTCACGCTTTTAAGGGCGGCGGATTTTGAATCCGCTGTGTCTACCGATTTCACCACTCTGGCATTATCAATAATTAGAGCTAACAAAAACAACTAGCTGGCTCTAAGTGCTGGGAATTATACCTTTGCCTTTGACAATGGCAAGCCCTTTTCAAAGGCTGGGTGGCAAATTAGTTTTAACCGCTCAAAAATCCAACTCTGATAAACCAAGGCCGGTTATTCGGCCCCATGGGCGAGTAAAAATTGGGTATATTCCTTATCGCTCTTTTGAATATGATTGACGAGCCATGCTTTTAAAAATGCCATAAGTTCATCCGCGACATCTTCACCTCTAGCTACCCGCTTTTGAAAATCAAGCACTTGACCAACCAACTGGGCATGCTTTTCCTTATGGGCCACGGTTTGAGGATAGCCAAAACGGGCAAACAATTCTTCTTCATAGGAGAAGTGATTCGCAGTGTAATCCACCAGCCCTTGGACGATGCGCTTAATCGCCTCAAGCCCGTATGCCTCACTTAACGTCCGGTGTAATTCATTGATTAATGATACTAAGCGTTGGTGCTGACGGTTAATCTCTGGCATGCCGATATCAAGCTCTGGTCCCCATTTCACAAACTGTTTGCTTTGTGCTTGGCTGGAATTAAACAACTTGGCATCCACATGGAATCGATGCAGCAGGGAGCCAATTTCCTGCGACATGTTATACACCTTAAGGCTGGATAAGTTGGTGTGGTTGGTATGGCGTGCATTTTTTAATGCTAGATCGGCCATCACACTGATATTTTTGTTAATTTCCTCGGCAACCGCATGTTGCTCTTCGGATGCCGTAGCAATTTGATGGGACATATCGGTAATGCTTTCAACCTGAGTCACTATGTCACCAAGGGCTTGATGAGCTTGCTCCACCATCAGGGCGGTTTCGTCGGCAATAGTGACATTCTTAAGCATCACTTCTACGCTCTGCTGCGCGCCCTTTTGCAAGGTTGTGATCTGCTGCTGAATTTCGGCGGTAGCCTCTGAGGTGCGTTTAGCTAAGTTACGCACTTCATCGGCAACCACCGCAAAGCCGCGACCATGTTCACCGGCACGCGCACTCTCAATCGCCGCATTGAGCGCCAATAGATTTGTTTGCTCCGCCACTTGGGAGATGGTTTCAATAATACTGCTGATGCTATTGGTATCGTCGGCAAGGTGCTCAATAACGCCTTTAGTTTGGTGAATTTGCGATTTCATATCGTTGATTTTATTTACGATAGTGCCAATTAGCTCATCACCATGTTTCGCCGAACCTTGGGCAATATCGGCCGCTCGTGCCGTACTGGCGGCATTTTGTGACACTTCTTGTACTGTGGAGACCATCTGCGTCATGGCCGTTGCTGCCAGTTCGGTTTGACGTTCCTGCTCGAGCACGCCCTGTTTTGCCTGCTCACTGATCGCTTTGATATCGGTCGCGACTTTCTTCATCCATTCGCTGGTATCGACGAGGGAGAGAATCGTGCGACTAACATCCTCGCCCATGCGGTTGATACTGTGAACTACCGTGATAAACACACCCGCATCTTTCTCATCGAGCTGATAACTTAAATCCCCATCACCCAAATGATGAGCTGCGCGTTCTAAGTGCCTTAAGTTACGGATTAATTTGTTAATGTTTAAAAAGAGAATCACGGCAAGAGCAATTAAACAGAGCGTCGCCACCCAATGCGCACTAGTGACTAAACAATAGAGGGGATATAAGAGTAAGACCATAGGCGCAAAGATAATACCGTAGCCCATGGTGCCATTCTTAGCTGTAACATTGGCCATTTTTGGCTCCTTCCAAAATGCAGTCGACTCAATCAACAACTCGTTAGGTAAAGTTCAGATCTCAATATCATTTCGTGACAGGCACTCTTAAGACTAGTTCTTAACGAGACAAGAAACAAAGGCAAGACAATAGAGATAAGTGCTATTTCATTCAAGCCTAAATTTGAACCACATCACATAGTTAACTTGTAGTTACAACTTTGTTTTAAGATGTCGGATTTTTATTGATCAGGATCAGTATTTAGAAACATTAAGGACGCTAGTGTAGAGGGGACTTCACAGGAAAGAGGATTTCAATCATGGCATTTTGGTTAGATTTAATGTTCGGTAACCCAATTGGTTTACTCTCAATGATCGTTATCTTTAGCACTATAGGGATAATTTCTTATATCACTTGGATGTTCATTGTGAAGTCCGCGCAACAATCGTAGTTTTTGCTTCCAAATTGTTATTCTGTTCATTGTAAAAATTGCACGTTGTTATGGGGGTTAATCTAACCCCCATTTTTTGTGCCTGTGATTTCTGCTTTAGCACACAACCTGCATTAAGCAGCGTGTTTACGGCTTTGCACTACCCCATTTAAAAACTGCGGGCGCGCTTTAATCAAGTGCTGCATTTCTTCCTGGCTCGGTTCACCTGCGGGTAAACGCAGCACGCCACGATTAAGATACATGCGTGCCTTCATCGAAATTTTATAATCCGCCGTAGGGCCTTGGATCGCATAATGGCGCTCATTACCTAAACATTCGAGGATGCAGGCATTGAGTAAGCTTTTTACTGCGGGTTCATTTTGTGGCAATGTCAAAATGGTGGCGCCCTGTAAAAAGAACTCCCGTAATAAAGCGCGCTCGGCACGGTCCATCAGATTGACCTTAGCCTCAATCGTTTCGATCATTCGTTTATCACTCAAGTGACGAATCGACTCATCTAAGCCAAGGTTCAATAATTGCGTTAAAAAATAAGCAATAGAGATAATCAGCCCTAGGCCAACAAAATGGGCATGCTCGGGGACAAACTTATCCAACGCCAGCATGGCAAGCACATTGGATGGGATCGCCAATAACACAGCGCAGCTTACCATTAGCCACAGCATGACTCGAAACATCATCTTTTTAGGGCTAAACAATTTCACTGAATCCAGTTTGAATTTAATCATAGTCTTATCCCAGCGACAAAAAATTGAACTTAGACGGCATCAAGCAAGTTTGATGCCAGTGTATCAGTCAAAATTGCGGGATATTTCATGGGGATAAAATGCACAATCTGGATGCTTGAGTCTATGCTTATAAGCATCCAACTCGCTATTAGCTATAGATAATTTAAGATGCCGACTTTCTTTAGCCAATTTATTAAAAGCCCGATAGGCAGGCATCTCACCTTGTCTATTATTCTCTTTAGCTCCCTCATCACCTTAGTGACAACGGCCTATCAGCTGATTAACGACTATCGCGGCGATGTGACTCGTATTGATCGCGTATTCTCCAATATTGAAAAAGCCAATCTCGATGTACTCGCCGCCAGCATTTGGGTTATCGATGAAAGACTGATTAATACTCAGTTGAATGGTTTAATCCAACTACCTGATATTAATTATATTTCGATAAAAGATGATAGCGGCCAATCGTGGAACGCCGGCAATGAGAAGCCAACCCATACCCTCAATAAAGTATTTCCTCTGGTGTATAAGTCGCCAACTGACAGCATTAATGTCGGCACTTTAGAGGTTCAAGTGGATATGGATGCCATTTACCAACGCCTCTACGATAAAGCCATTCTGATCTTGCTCTCTAATGCGATAAAAACCTTCTTAGTCGCTGGATTTATTCTGTTTTTAGTCTGGTACAACATTACTAAACACTTAGACAAACTCAGTAATTACTGCAAACGCATCGATCTCGATACCGATGTCGAACCATTAGCCTTCGATCGCAAGCAAAAAGTCGATGAATTTACCCAAGTTGCCGATGCCATCAACAATATGCAGTCGCAACTGCGCGGCTCATTCGAAGCCTTAAAACGCTCTAAAACCGAATTGCAAACCGCCTTAGAGGATAGAGAACGCTTACTGACGCTCGAGCGCAGTTATAAGGAAGAACTCGCAAGGCAAGTCAAAGAAAGAACACAAGAATTAGAGCAATCATTAACGGCGCTGAAACGGGCGCAGCAAGTATTGGTTGAGCAGGAAAAAATGGCGGCATTGGGCGGTTTAGTCTCGGGAGTGGCCCATGAGATCAATACACCGATCGGCATTTGTTTGACGGCGGCCAGTACCCAACTGAGTCATATCGAAGAGCTTATCGAGCTTATACATAGCGAGCATGCCACTCTAGATGAAATCAACGCCATTTTAGATGAGTACCAAGAAAGCTGTGAGTTGATAGTTCGTAATATCAGTAAGGCCAGTAGCCTGATCCAAAAATTTAAAACGATCGCCATCGACCGTAGCCACGAAGAACATCAATGCATCAATCTGCAACGTCAGCTTAAGGAGATTTTAGAATCGACCTTAATTATGTATCCCAAGGTGAAAGCCCAAACTCAGCTACAGGTTAATTCTGCGCTCAACATCCAGACCAATGTCAGCCTGCTCAATCAAATCGTCAGTAATATTCTCTCTAATGCCTTCACCCATGCCTTTCAGGATAGAGAAGATAATCTGATCCAAATTACGGCCAAGCTAGAGCAAGACTACGTGAATATCAGCATTGAAAACAATGGGATTGCCATTCCAACCGAGGTGGCAGAGCATATGTTTGAGCCCTTCTTTACCACCAGCAGGAGTAAAGGTGGCACAGGCTTAGGCTTATCCGCCGCCTTCAATGCCGCCACGTTGCTAAAGGGCACCATGAACTATCAAGCAGACTCACAACTGGGCGGCGCACAATTTAATATCCGCATTCCCCTCACCCAATGCGATTCGCCCAAACTCACCACACACCATGACTTTACGATTTGATGGAGTGTTTGATACGAGCTTGATGGCAAGTGGAGCCAGTGGAGCCAGTGGAAGGCGAATAAAGCAAACACTGGCGCCACTAAACAAAAATCCACAGCATTGGCTGTGGATTTAGTTTTTAACCTTGAGACTTCTTATCGATTACCGCTTATTCACTCGAAGCTGGTTCATTTGCAACTGATTCATTTGCAATTTGGGCGAGCCTAGCGAGTACGCGACTAGCCGCTACAAAGCCAAAGGTGCCTGTTACCATAGTGACGGCGCCAAAGCCTGAGGCACAGTCCATACGCATCGAACCATCTGCGCTAGCCTTGCTGCTACACACGGAACCATCGGCCTGGGGGTAAACTAATTGCTCGCTGGAAAACACCGCATCAACGGCAAAACGGCGCTGCACATTTTTAGAGAAGTTATATTCACGGCGCAGAATATTACGCACTTTGGCCAGTAAAGGATCTTGGTAGGTTTTAGCCAGATCGGTGAGCTGAATTTGCGTAGGATCGGTTTGACCACCCGCACCGCCAACCGTCACTATCTTAATTTTTTGACGTTTACACCAAGCAATCAGTGCCGCCTTTTGTTTAACGGCATCAATACAATCAACCACATAATCAATATTGCCCCCAGCCTTTGCCCCGAGCAAATACTCACCGAGGTTATCGACCGTAATAAAGTCTTCCACTTCATTCACTTGGCAATCAGGATTGATCGCACGGATCCGCTGCGCCATCACAGCCACTTTAGACTCGCCAATCGTCGATGTCAGTGCATGAATTTGACGGTTCGTATTGGTTACGCAGATATCATCCAAATCAATTAGAGTAATTTGGCCAATACCACTGCGCGCCAACGCTTCAGCCGCCCATGTGCCAACGCCGCCAATGCCAATCACCACCACATGGGAGGCGGCAAATTTAGCCAGCGCTTTTTGCCCGTACAAGCGGCCAATGCCACCAAAGCGATTCTGATAGGCTTCAGTCATCAATACTTACCTTATATCTAACTAACAATGGCCGCCCTTAGAGGATGTGAAAGACAATCTACAGCAGCGTAACGCAATAAAAATGCGCCGAGGATTTTATACGATTTGGGCGAAAAACCGAAATCTATCTCGGCTAAGGCGTGCCCAGTTGCACTCAGATACAAAAGTACTGCAAATGTGGTAATTAACACTTTCCTGAATCACCTATCCATACATTAGGTAAAATCAGATTAAAAATGCGTTTTCACCTTGTAAAACATGATGTTGAAAACAGTACCATTTCAGCACAAAGCGATCTTGATCACATTTTAAATTCATTCACCTGCCACACTGCGCTGCATCAAAGCGCCTCCAACCGCAGTGGATACACTTTGCTATCGCTGCATAAAAATAATGATATAAGCACAGGAAAATGAAGATGAAAAAGAATCTGCTCACTACAGCGATTACCGCGAGTCTCGCATTTTGCTCATTCAACTCGCTAGCCGATGGCCCAGAATTTTATGGCCATGTCGACCTGAGTATCACTGACTCAGAAAAAGGCTATGCCGCTCAAAATCAGAAAGAGGGCACAGTACTCGAAAACAACTTTTCTTGGGTGGGTGTCAAAGGCTCTGAAAGCGTAAGCCCTTACTTTGATATCATCTATCAAATGGAATTTGGCGTAGAAAACTTTGATAACTCGAATAAAACCTTCAATGCACGTAATACCTTCCTCGGTGTGAGAAGCGTCGCCGGCACAGTGTTAGCCGGTCGTAACGATACAGTATTTAAAGCCTCTGAAGGCGGTTTTGATTTGTTCGGCAATACCAACGCCGATATAGACCTGTTACTAGCGGGCCAAACGCGCTCCGCAGATGGTATTTCCTATTATTCTCCAAAGATCGCCGATCTTATCACCTTCAACGCCACTTATTTGATGAGTGATAACTATGATCAACGCGATAGCCAAGGCAACGAAGTTTACAGCCAAGATCAAATGTATGCCTTAAGCGCCACCTTAGGCGACAAAACCTTCAAGACCCACAATTACTATGTGGCAGCCGCCTATAACGACGGTATCGAAAATATCGAAGCCTACCGTGGTGTGGCTCAAGCAAAATTTGGGGATTTCCTCTTTGGTGCCATTTATCAGCACAGCGAGCATATTGATGACAGATTCTCCAACCTCTCTGGTGAAACCTACTTTGTCAATGCTGCTTACCTGATGGGCGATGTGAAGTTTAAGTTGGTTTACGGCAAAGATGACTCAGGTTTAGGTAAATATGTCAGCCGTTTTGTCGGCAGCCAAGACAGTGGCAACCTTGAGCAAGTCAGCGATGTTGACCTGCAACAGCTCAGTGTAGGCGCAGATTACCGACTCAGTACTAAGACTATGGTCTATGGTCACTACACTCGCTTCGACGGCGACCTTATGCTAGCAGGTACAAAACAAGACTTAGATGACAATGTGTTTACTGTAGGTTTACGTATTGATTTCTAATAGTATTATCCTAATTCAAAAGTGATGATATTTGATAAAAAAGCGGCTTTGGCCGCTTTTTTATTGTACCTCATACTAAATAGCACTCTCTCTCCCCATTTATGACAAACTTGCGACAACATTAGTATATGCTACAGTTAGCGTCGCCGACTCACTTAAGCCTTGGCGCTTTACCTACCTCTTTAGTAGTAAGTGAAAAATACCGTTTTACCACTTTCACGCCGATTTGCGGTTGAGATATAGGGAAATATCCTAAAAAACCCCGAATACGGACAAGGAGAGCCAAAAACATGATCTGCAACACAGCCTGTAAGTCGTAAAACTGTAAAAATCGGCGGCAACTTTGTTACCGATTCCAGTAACAAATGTGTTAAACCACACAAAAACCATGAAAAATGGAAAAGAACTTAGGTTCGAGGGAGCACAAAACATGAAAAAGACATTCATCTCTGCATCAGTTGCATCAGTACTGGCACTGGCTTCATTCGGCGCGCTAGCCGAAGGCCCAAGCTTCTACGGTCGTTTAGAGCTTGCAGTAACCAATACTGAGACAGGTGCAACTCTACAATCTGGTACTAACGGCTTAGACGCAAACTATGCCGATGAGAACAACGCTGGTACCTATTTAGAAAACAACTTCTCTCTATTAGGTGTTAAAGGTTCTGAAAAGATCGCTGATGGCTATGATGTTGTTTATCAAATGGAATTCCAAGTTGAAAACACTTCTGGCACTGGTGATGTTTTCAAAGCTCGTAACACTTACTTAGGTTTAAAAACTAACGCAGGTACTGTGTTAGTGGGTCGTAACGACACTGTATTCAAACAAGCTGAAGGCGCGGTTGACGTATTTGGTAACACCAACGCGGATATCGACCGTTTAGTAAGTGCTCAAACTCGTAGCGCTGATGGTGTTTGGTACTACTCTCCAAAAATCGCTGACTTAGTGACATTAAACGCAACTTACCTGTTCGACGATAATGACACTACTGCTAAAACTAACGAAAGCTTATACGCTCTGAGCGCGACTCTGGGTGATAGCAAGTTTAAAGAGCAAAACTACTATGTAGCAGTTGCTTACAACAAAGGTATTGCTGGTGTTGACGCATACCGTGGTGTAGCTCAAGTTAAATTTGGTGATTTCAAAGTTGGTGGTTTATTCCAAAACTCTGAAAGCGTAACTGACAGCTCTGTTGACGGTAACACTTACTTCGTGAACGTAGTTTACACCTTAAACGGTGTTAACCTGAAAGCTGAATACGGTTCAGACGAAGCTGGTTTCGGTAACTACTACAAAAACGTAAACAAAGGTGGCGCAACTGGTACTGATATCAGCGTGCAAAACTTCAACGTTGGTGCAGACTACCGTTTATCTAAATCAACTATGGTATATGGCCAATACGCAATGTACCGTGGTGATCATGTCGTAGCGGGTAACAAAGTTGACTTACAAGACGACAACGTATTCTCTGTAGGTGTACGTTACGACTTCTAATATCCTTTCGGATATTCGCTAATAAAAACCTACCGCTTGCGGTAGGTTTTTTTATGCCTTGTATTTAAGACAAGTGACTCAGCAAAATAACACGGGTAATAAAAAGCCACTCAAGTGACACTTAAGTGGCTTTGATTAGCCTGTTTCGATTACAGCTTACACAAGCTCAAATCAACAGTTAAATGCTAGGTAAAACCTCTGCGCCTTCGCCTAATTCCACGCTATCAACACGCTGTAAGCCGCGCGGTAGTTTGGCGCCACGGCGGCCACGTTCGCCTCGATAATGCTCTAAATCGCTCGGTTTTAAGGTGAGTTTACGCTTACCCGCCCATAGGGTCACAGGTGTGTCGGCTGGCACTAACTGTAAATGCGTCATCAGTTCTTCACGATTCTTAGCACGCTCGCTTGGAATACCAATAATCTTGTTCCCTTTGCCCTTAGACAATTGTGGTAATGCTTCCAATGAAAACAGCAACATACGGCCTTCATTGGTGATAGCAAGAATAGACATCTCGCGATTGCGGTCAATCGGTCTCGGCGGTAAGGACTTAGCATTCGTCGGTAGGCTTAACAGGGCTTTACCCGCCTTGTTGCGCGAAACCATATCATTGTAAGTACAGATAAACCCGTAACCCGCATCGGTGGCGAGCAGGAAACATTGCTCGTCTTCACCCAAAATCACATGCTGCATGGTTTCACCCGGCGCCATATTAAAGCGCGTAGTGATTGGCTCACCTTGGCTGCGAGCCGATGGCAGGCTGTGACTATCGGTCGCAAAGGCGCGGCCAGACGAATCGATAAATACCGCCGCCTGATTGCTGCGCCCCATCGCACTGCATAGATATTGATCGCCAGCCTTGTAGGACAAAGACTCGGCATCGATATCATGGCCCTTAGCACAACGCACCCAGCCTTTTTCAGATAACACTACTGTCACTGGCTCGCTCGGCGTCAGCTCTTGCTCGGTTAAGGCACGGGACTCATGGCGCTCAACAATCGGTGAGCGGCGATCGTCACCATAGGTTTCGCCATCTTGAATTAATTCTTTCTTGATCAAGGTTTTTAAGCGACGATCTGAGCCTAATAACTGCTCTAATTTCTCACGCTCGGCTTCAAGCTCATTCTGCTCGGCCTTGATTTTAAACTCTTCTAGCTTGGCTAAATGACGTAATTTTAACTCGAGGATAGCTTCTGCTTGCCTATCCGTCAGGTTAAAGCGCGCCATTAACTCGGCCTTTGGCTCATCGTGGAAGCGAATGATTTCAATCACTTCATCGATATTGAGGAAGGCAATCATCAAGGCTTCGAGGATATGTAACCGTGCTAGTACTTTATCGAGACGATACTCGAGGCGACGTCTTACGGTATCGACACGGAACTCTAACCATTCGGTTAATAAGTCTTTAAGGCCCTTCACCCGTGGGCGACCATCGAGACCCAATACGTTAAGGTTTACCCTAAAGCTTTTCTCAAGATCTGTGGTCGCAAACAAGTGCGCCATCAGTTGATCGCAATCGACGCGGTTTGAGCGCGGCACCACCACCAGTCGCACCGGGTTTTCATGGTCGGACTCATCACGTAAGTCCGCCACCATAGGCAGTTTTTTCGCCTGCATCTGGGCGGCGATCTGCTCTAAAATCTTACCGCTACTGGCTTGGTGCGGCAGAGCGGTGATCACTATCTCACCCGCTTCGACGCTATACACGGCGCGGGCTTTTATGGAGCCACGGCCCGTTTCATACACTTTGGCAATGTCGGCCGATGGCGTGATGATCTCGGCTTCGGTCGGATAATCCGGACCTGGCACATAGCCCATCAACTGCTCAAGTTCGAGTTTAGGATCGTCCAGCAGCGCCACACAGGCATTGACTAACTCTCTGGCGTTATGGGGCGGAATATCCGTCGCCATGCCCACAGCAATACCTGTGATGCCATTGAGTAAAATATGCGGTAAACGCGCAGGCAGCACTTTAGGTTCTTTTAAGGTGCCATCGAAGTTAGCGCCCCACTCGACCGTACCTTGTCCAAGCTCAGACAATAAGACTTCGGAGAACTTAGACAGGCGCGCCTCGGTATAACGCATCGCGGCGAAGGACTTAGGATCGTCTGGCGCCCCCCAGTTACCTTGGCCATCCACCAACGGATAACGGTAAGAAAATGGCTGCGCCATCAGCACCATAGCCTCGTAACAGGCGCTGTCGCCATGGGGATGGTACTTACCTAATACGTCACCGACGGTACGGGCTGATTTTTTATGTTTTGACTGAGCCGATAACCCGAGCTCACTCATGGCATAAATAATCCGCCGTTGTACAGGCTTAAGCCCGTCACCAATATGGGGCAAGGCTCGGTCCATGATGACGTACATGGAATAATTCAGATAAGCTTCTTCGGTAAAGCGCCGCAGGGGCATCTGCTCTACGCCATCTAAGCTTAACTTGATCGCGTCACTCATTTTCTTCTAGTTCCTGTGGTTCTTCAGTCGTATCGCCATCCTTATAAAACAGTCGATACACGTTACCTTTTAAATCATCCGAAATGTACATAGCACCATCGTCTGCCGACAACAAGGCATAGGGACGGGCAACGGGAAACTCACCGTCGAGGAAACTGACTACGGTTTCACGACTCACCACCTGCTGATTCTCAAGCTTCAACATGACGATTTGATAACCCACTTTGCTCGAACGGTTCCACGAACCATTTTCGGCGACAAAGAGTTGATTATGATACATTTCAGGGAATTGCTTGCCGCGATAAAACGCCAGTCCTGTGGGCGCCACATGGGCCGGCAGTTCATATACTGGGACGGTAATTTTTAAATTCTTCGGTTTTTCGTAGGCCGGCTCGACCACGGACGAGGCGTGCAAATAGGGGAATCCATAATGGCTACCGACCACATCGATACGGTTGATTTCATCGGGTGGTAAGTTATCCCCCATCCAATCACGGCCTTGGTCAGCAAACCATAACTTGCCATCTTGTGGAGACCAATCAAATCCGGTTGCATCCCGTACGCCCAGCGCTATTTGCTCACTAGCACCCGTATCGACATTAATTGCAATAATGCTGCTGTAAGGCGCACTCGCCTCACATACGTTGCACGGTGCGCCGATAGAAATATACAACCTGCCATCGGGGCCAAAATTCATCGCACGGGTACTTTTCTTATCGGATTCAGGCAGATCGCTATAGATGTCTTTAGGGCGACTGGGGCGACGTAAGCGCTGCTCGATATCAATAAAACGTACGATACGGTTTTCTGTCGCAACAAAAAGATCGCCATTATGGAAGGCTATCGCATCGGGGGATTCCAGCCCTTTGGCAATTACATAACGTTTATCGACGCGGCCATCTTGATTGCTGTCAACGAGCGCATGCACAGTGCCACTCTTATTGGAGCCCACAAAGAGCGTACCATTCGAGCCCATGGCTATCTGCTTTGCATCCCCGAGATCGGAGGCATAAAGGGATAAACCAAATCCCTTCGACACGGTAATCATGATCGACTGAGACCCCGCTATCGCCGCCTGGCTCGTTAATAACGCCAGACTCGCCAGTAGGGTCCCGAAGGCAGAGAACACCCTTAAATATTTATAATTATTAGTTTTTATATACAACATGGTAATTTTCTTTATGCCTAAGTTTTATTGTTATCGGCAATAGTGCACAACATTAAAGTACCGCCATGTCACCCTTATCCTCGAGCCAGTTTTTACGATCGGGCGAACGTTTCTTAGCCAGCAACATATCCATCAGTGAGTCAGTTTCTTCTACATCATCAATGGTTAACTGAACTAAACGGCGAGTGTTTGGATCCATAGTCGTTTCACGCAATTGCAGCGGGTTCATCTCACCCAGACCTTTAAAGCGTGTAACTTGAACCTTACCCTTTTTATTCTCGGCAGTAATACGGTCGAGAATACCTTCTTTTTCAGCCTCATCTAAGGCGTAGTAAACATCCTTACCTATATCGATACGGAACAGCGGTGGCATAGCGATATAGACATGGCCCTGTTCGACCAGCACACGGTAATGTTTCAGAAACAGGGCGCAGAGTAAAGTTGCAATATGTAGCCCGTCGGAGTCCGCGTCGGCAAGGATACAAATCTTGCCATATCTTAGCTCGGAAATATCGTTGCTATCGGGATCGCAACCAATCGCCACTGAGATGTCATGCACTTCCTGCGAGGCCAACACCTGTGAAGCATCCACCTCCCACGTGTTTAGGATTTTACCACGCAGCGGCATAATGGCCTGAAACTCACGGTCGCGCGCCTGCTTGGCACTGCCACCCGCAGAGTCCCCTTCCACTAAGAAGAGTTCGCCGCGCATCGGATCTTGGCCGCTACAGTCGGTCAATTTACCCGGTAATGCCGGGCCAGAGGTGACTTTTTTACGGGCCACTTTTTTCGCGGCTTTTAAGCGGCGCTGGGCGTTGTTAATACACATGTCCGCCAGCGACTCGGCCAATTCGGTATTCGAGTTGAGCCACAGTGAAAACGCGTCACGCACAATGCCAGAGACAAAAGCAGAGCTTTGACGGCTCGAGAGTTTCTCTTTGGTTTGACCGGCAAACTGCGGATCTTGCATCTTCACCGAGAGAATGAAGGCGGCGCGGTCCCAAATATCCTCAGGCGACAGCTTGATACCGCGGGGGATCAGATTGCGAAACTCACAGAACTCGCGCATCGACTCAAGCAAACCTTGGCGGAAACCATTCACGTGGGTTCCACCCAATGGCGTTGGAATCAAGTTAACATAGCTTTCGTTAATCGCATCGCCACCTTCCGGCAGCCAAGTAATGGCCCAATCCGCGGCTTCGATTTGGCCTTTAAAGCTGCCGATAAAAGGCTCTTCTGGCAGCATTAAATTATCGCCAACCGCCGCCTTGAGATAATCGGTTAAACCACTCTCGTAGTACCACTCATGGACTTCATTGGTGTGCTTATTGGTAAATTTGATCCTAAGACCCGGACACAACACGGCCTTGGCGCGCAGCAAATAGATGAGTTTGGAGTTGGAGAAATTCGCCGAATCGAAATAACTGGCATCGGGCCAGAAATGCACTCGGGTACCAGTATTGCGACGACCGCAAGTACCCGTGACTTTTAATTCTTCAACCTTAAAGCCATTTTCAAAAGCAATATCATACACTTGGCCATCGCGACGCACCGTCACTTCGACGCGACGAGACAGGGCGTTAACCACCGAAATCCCCACACCGTGCAAACCACCGGAGAATTGGTAATTTTTATTCGAAAATTTACCACCGGCATGCAGTTTAGTGAGGATCAGCTCGACCCCGGGAATGCCTTCTTCAGGGTGAATATCGACCGGCATCCCCCGACCATCGTCGGTGACTTCAAGGGAATTATCGGTATGGAGCACAACTTCGATTTTGGTGGCGTGGCCCGCTAAGGCCTCGTCCACACTGTTATCTATGACCTCTTGGCCTAAGTGGTTAGGTCGGGTGGTATCGGTATACATACCTGGACGGCGTTTAACTGGGTCAAGTCCGTTAAGAACTTCAATGGCGTCAGAGGTGTATTGATTCGTCATAGTGTACGCTATAAGTTGTTATATCCGGCCATGTTGCGGCTCTGGACGACTATTTGTCAAGGTAAGTGTAAAAATTGGCTTACAGTTTGCAGATACCGCTCATAACCCACAAAACTGTGATCGCCACCGGATTCAATCCGTAATTGGCAATGGTGATACTTATGCAGTGCTTCTCGATAATCCAGCACTTCATCGCCCGTTTGCAATAGTACCAAAAAACGATCGGGATTGCGGATAACAGCCGTATTAAATTCAGCCACTTCCAGCTTATGCTCCGGCAATACCTGATAATGCTCTTCGGTATAAGGATTAAATTGCGGCCCCATAAATTCATCAAACAGCTCAAAGGGCTTGACGGCCGGATTCACCAGCACAGCGCGGCCACCGTACAGCTCTGCCAAGTAACTCGCAAAATACCCCCCCAAGGATGAGCCGATATAATTGAGTGGCTCGCCCGCTTGCTTGGCAGCCTCAACATATTGCCGCAGCAAGGCCATGGCGGCCTTAGGTGTATTGGGTAATTGCGGTTGATGGAAGGCTAAGGAAGGGTGATGCTCGGCCATATACTGCGCCGTCATCACCGCTTTATCGGAGAAAGGTGAACTGTTGAATCCGTGAATATAGAGCAGCATAGTTCCTCAAGCTGCGGTCACTCGCGTTAATAACCGCTGGAATCTTTATCGGGGGAAAACAGATTTCCCGGCACGCGATACACATTAGTGCAGATGCTACCATCGGCCTTCAGCTCCAGCAAACGATAACCGGGTTGCAGTCCATCGAGGGCAAAATAAGGCGATTGCGGTTTAAACTGAATACAAGTAGAAGGCGTTGCCATTAATTGCAGTGGGCCATGGGGGCCGTCGTAGTCGGTATCCAACTGTTGATGCACATGGCCCCAGAGTAACCCCTTAACCTGCGGATATTGGGCGACACGTCTGAGAAACTCAGTGCCGTTATCCATGCAATGTTGGTCTAACCAAGCGCAATTCACCAAGATAGGGTTATGGTGCATCACCAGTAAGGTGTGGCGGTCTGGATGCGCGGCAATGGCCTGTTCAATGAGTTCGAATTGACTCTCGGCCATATTGCCGCCGGGCTTTCCCCGCACGGTGGAGTCCAGCATCAAGATTTGCCATTTACCCGCAAGGATACGCTGCTGACCAAAAATCCGCTCGCCCTGCATATGCAGATACATGATCCGCGGATCATCATGATTACCCGGAAGATAATGGCAAGGTAAGTTGAGCGGCGCGACTGCGGCCACGAATTGACGATAGGATTCGGGGGAATAATCTTGGCTTAAATCGCCCGTGGCTAACATCAGATGCGCTGGATAGTCGACAGCGCGGATCGTATTAAGTACAGCAGCAAAACTTTTACTGGTGTTGACCCCTAATAACTGCGCCTCAGGATCGGCAAAAAGGTGCGGATCAGTGACTTGCACTATGCGCACACTTTCTTCTTCAGCTATTGAGTAAGAGACAGCCTCTTTCAGCACATTGAATACCCAATTCTAAGATTGACACACCAAACGTTGTTGGCAGCCAATCTTCAATAACTCCCCCAGGAATGCATTAACCTGGTACTTTTCATCGCTATGATACATGCGTAAATTGGGATAATCATACACTGGGCGTAATTGGTAAATCTGTTGACCAGTTAACACTTCTGCTAATTTAGCATCATGATAAATTCTCACTAACACCTTGGGAGTATTAATAAACTCCATGATTTTAACCGGGCGTGAGATCTCAACTAATTGAGTGTATTTGGTATTTTCTAAAATACGGATTACTAATACACCCGCTTCACCTTCGAGTTGCCAAGACTTGCCCACTTCAATATCGAGCGGTAACCACTTCTGCATATAGCCGTAGTTACGCCCGCATAGCGCTAAAAAGTCGCTCACGTTAGGTTGGTAGCGCGGTTTTCGGTGCGATGTTGAAGTAGCCAAACCTTTATCCAACTTTACCCAGTTGCTGATAGTTTAATTGCAACCACTGCAATCCAATTACGGTCGACGCATTGTCTATTGCCCCCTTGACGACCTGATTATAGGCATCCTCACGGTCTAACACATGCAATCGAATATCTTCATGTTCGTCAGCTAATCCGTGCAGACCTTGCGCCAGGGATGAATCCACCTCGGCCCAATAGAAATAGAAACGCTCCGTACTGCCACCAGGACTTGCCAGATAACTATTCACATAATGCATATTGCGGGCGGTTAAGCCGGTTTCTTCCAGCAGCTCGCGGTGCGCAACATCCAGCGGCGTTTCGTCGGGCGCAATCATACCCGCGACCAACTCCATTAGCCAAGGAGATTTAGTGGTCGCTAATGCAGGAAAACGAATTTGTTCAATTAAAACAATCTTGTCACGCGCAGCATCATAGGGCAGGACCACCACCGCATGGCCACGCTCGAACACTTCACGGGTCACGGGTTGGCTCCAACCACCAGCAAATAATTTGTGTTTAAAAGTGAACTGTTCGAGGGCGAAAAAACCTTGATACAGCGACTTTTTCTCGAGAATTTCCACATCTGTTTGCGAAAAACCAGCAGGCTTCATATTTCAATCCTTAAGCGTTAAATTTTCGCCTATTATCAAGGCAATTTGGCTCATTTTTAAAATAAAATCTGTTACACTTCGCAGTTGACTTGAACGTGTGGGAGTTTTTAGACTCTACGACATTAAGTTTTAGCTGTATCGGGAAGCGTCGGGAAGCGCAAACCGCCTTGGTAAAGGCATTACTTAGTCTAAACGAAGTTACATATTTCTCCTTTGGGAGAATTTGTCTAATAAGGACAGCAAATGAAATTTAAGATCCGTTCTCTATGCGCAGCATTAACTCTCGCGGCTTCCGCTCAAGCGGTTCAAGCAGATGATTTACTGCAAATATATCAACAAGCACTGACGAGCGACCCGCTAGTATTACAAGCACAAGCTCAACGTAATGCCTTGTTTGAAAAGATCGAACAAAACCGTGCACCACTGTTACCGACCATCAGCGCTAACGTGGGTTATGACAAAGCATGGAATGATCCTAAGAGCGATACCAGTGGATTGACCGGTAGCCTAAAGCTGAACCAAGTGATCTATGATCACAGCGCTTGGGTTGGCTTAAGCCTTGCCGAAAAAGCCGCTTCTCAAGCCGATTCGACCTATGCATCAGCACTGCAAAATTTGATCACTCGTGTGACTAAAGCCTACTTCGATGTATTAACGGCAAAAGATAACTACGAGTTCCAAGGCGCAGAAAAACGTGCGATTGAGCGTCAACTCGAGCAGACAAAACAACGTTTTGCCGTAGGTTTAACTGCGATTACCGACGTACATGAAGCGCAAGCTCAGTATGACTTAGCCTCGGCGACTGAAATTTTGGCTGAAAACACACTAGCCAACAGCTACGAAGCCCTGCGTGAAATCACAGGTATCGATCACAAGACCATTAATGTGCTCGACACCAACCGTTTCTCTGCGGTAACGCCAGCACCTACATCATCGAGTGAGTGGCTAAAGATTGCTGAAACCAACAGTGTCGATCTGATGACTCAACGCATCGGTAAAGATATCGCCCAAGAGACCATTAGCCTCTACAAAGCGGGCCATATGCCATCTCTTAGCCTAAACGCAGGTTATAACAAAGGCTTAGAGCAAAAAACGGGTGATGTGAACGAGCCAGATTTTGACAATGTGAACGTTGGCGTGAACTTAAGCATTCCGATTTTCGAAGGCTTTAAAGTCACATCACAGGTCAAAGAAGCACAATTCCAATACGTGGAAGCGAGCGAGAAGTTAGAGCAAACCTACCGTAGTGTGGTGAAAAACGTTCGTAACAACTACAACAACGTAGGCGCTTCAATCAGCTCAATCCGTGCCTATGAGCAGTCAGTGATTTCATCTGAAAGTGCGTTAAAGGCAACACAAGCGGGCTTCGAAGTTGGTACTCGTACCATTGTTGACGTACTGAACCGTACCCGTGATCTGTACGACTCAAAACGTAAATTGTCGGATGCTCGTTACAGCTACATCAACTCAATTATTGCGTTGAAACAAGCTGCTGGCACCTTAAATGAAGACGATGTTATCTCTATCAACAACGGTCTAAAAGCCGAATAAGATAGCGATACCTCCCATAAAAAAACCGCCTAAATGGCGGTTTTTTTATGGCTGATTCATTCGCGTTAACGCTTAGAAGTCAATTTCTACACCGGCGAAATAACCGTCAAACTTGGTATCGGCGCTGATGCCAGAGAAGTTGTTTACATCAAAGGCAAACTCACGATAACCAACGCGTACACGGGTATCCACCGCCACGCCGTCAAACTCCCAACCTAAGCCGATAGCGTAGTCGTGTACGTTAGACTCGTTTACCCCAAGCATTAAATCCGCAAAGCCGAATAACCCAAGGCCTGGCATGCTCACGTGTGTGCTGGCATAACCCATTACAATGCCGCTATCGACGTCTTTCTCTTCTGGGTGACCCGCATCTTGAACGCGCAGAGAACCGTTCATCAGCTTATAGGCAGCACCGAGATCCAAAGACAGAATGTCGTTATCCAACAACTCGTAATACAGCACAAAATCGGTGTTGCTCAGATCGGTATAGCTGGTCACATTGCCAGTAAAATCATGGCCATTGAAGCTGAAGTCAGCATTAGCCAGACTGCCCTTCTGATCTAAGCTATTTTCACGAATTTTAAGATTTGGGATAAACGGCAGCGGATGCTCAACCGCAATCCAGTAGCTACCTTGAGCCGATGAACTGTAGTCAAACCCTTGTTGTGGCTGACCTTTATCGGAAAAAGTACCACTGGTATCGGCGCGCCAGTAATCGCCACCAATTTTGAATCCAACCACAGTTGCCGCTTGGGCAGAAGTGGCCATTAAGCATCCTAATACCGCACTGGCGAGGAGTGTTTTTTTCATAATTAACCTTGAGATAGCAAGTTCGTTAAATCAATCACCGCGGCATTCGCACGGGACACATAGTTAGCCATAACCAATGAATGATTAGCGACTAGACCGAAACCACTGCCATTAAGTACCACAGGGCTCCAAACTGTTTGTTGAGTCGCCTCCAGCTCACGAATGATCTGTTTCAGGCTGACCTCAGCATTTTTCTTTTTCAATACGTCAGCAAAGTCGACTTCGACTGCACGCATAAAATTCAGCAGTGCCCACGAGGCACCACGGCTCTCATAGAACACATCATCAATTTTCCACCAGCTGGTTTTCACCTGATGGCTAGCTAAATTCGGGGTAGATTGGCGCGCAGCATTATCGCCAGCTAAATCGGTATTTAACCGCTCCTGGCCAACACTCGCCGATAAGCGTTGCGACATACTGCCTAAGCGTTTTTGAACTTCTTTGAGCCACTCGTTAAGGTTGTCGGCACGGGCGTAAAACTGGGCATCCTGATTGTTTGGATCCATCATGCGCGCGCGATACAACTTGAGCAGCTTAACGCCATCGCGGTATTCGCTCTCGGCGCTGGGCACTAACCAACTGGTATGGTCAATGTTCAGCTTAGCCTGCGCTTCGCTTAGGTCCTTATCCGCAGCAGATTGAGACTGGGAGCGGCTAAACTCTTTACGCATAATCAGTGCTAAATCACGGACTTGCTCTAAAGCGCCGTACTCAAACGCGGGCATGTTATCCATAAAAATCGAAGGTGGCATCACATCGTTCGATAACCAGCCGCCCTGCTTATCCAGCAGTGTTTCAACGGTCAGGATCAGCGACGTAGTGGTTGCATAACCCACGACATTCTTCTCTGTGGCCGTCAGCTGTTGTGGTGTCAGGGTATCGGGTTCAATACTCCACCACACACTGACTAGATAACCAATTAAAACAACAAATAAACCAACTCCGGTGACCTTCTTCCATGTTATTTGCATCAAGTGACTCCTTAATGATGGTGATGATGCTCATGTTCAGCAGCATTCTCGGCCTGCTTAGCAACAGGCAATGTAATCGTTATATTCTCGCCATCGTCAAACGCTAACTGCAGTTTAACTTGCTGATCTAGGGCTAATGGGGCTTTGAGTCCGATGAGCATCACATGCTCTCCAGACGGCGAGAAGGTTAATTTTCCGTGGGAGGGAATATCGAAGCCTTCAACATGGCGCATCTTTACCATGCCTTGTTCTTCGATGATGGTATGTAATTGTGCTTCCTTCGCGACCTCAGTCGTCACTCCGGTGAGGCGAACCGTTTTATCGCTATGGTTCTCCAGCGTAAAGTAAGCGGCGGTATTTGGTACTGTATCAGGCATTGCACGGACATGACCTTCGGTCATCACTACGTTAGCGAAAACAGAAAATGAGGCACAGGATAATGCGACAAAATTAAACATCTGTTTGAATATCGGTTTCAATGTCTTAAACTCCATGTCTACCCAATGTCGTCGTAAAGGAAAACAACCCATGAGTCATATACAGGTTCGGGATGATCAGGGCGTTCGTATTATCAGCTTTAATCGCCCAGATAAACGCAATGCACTTGATCTTAATATGTATAAACAACTGACAGAATACCTGATCGAAGGTGAAGCAGACAACGACATTCGTGCCTTTATGCTCCATGGCGAGGATAATTGTTTCACCTCGGGCAATGATGTTGCTGACTTTTTGAAAAATAGTGACTTAGGTCCAAATCACCCCGCGGTGCGCTTCCTATTTTGCCTATTAGAACTCAAAAAACCTCTGGTTGCCGCCGTCTCTGGTGCCGCCGTTGGCATTGGCACTACGGTGCTGCTGCACTGTGATTTGGTCTATGCCGACAACACGGCTAAATTCCAACTGCCCTTCGTGAATTTGGCCCTAGTGCCCGAGGCTGGCGCAAGCTTACTCTTACCCGAATTGGTGGGTTATCAAAAGGCGGCGGAGCTCTTGCTGCTCGGCGAAAGTTTTGATGCCAATACTGCGCACAGGCTGAATATCATTAACGATGTCATCGCCCAAGAAGAGTTGCTCGGTTATGCCCTAAATCAGGCCAAGAAACTGGCTAATCAGCCACCGCAAGCACTGCAAATTACCCGTCAGTTGATGCGACCACATAAAAACCGCGTGCAACATCAGATGCATCAAGAATTAGAACAATTTAGTGCAAGACTTAAAAGTGATGAAGCAAAAGCCAGATTTCAGGCTTTTCTTAAAAAGTGATACTCACTTAAACAGTGTTCACTATTGGCATGAGGGTCGATGTGCCCTCTTGTTGATAGCATCCCGCTAAAGGCTGTGTTCATAAACTTGCATCGGCTAACCCATTCACGTTCCCAAATTGAGGAAGCAAAAACGTGGGTTAAATCGGTCTTTTCCATTGGTTCACAAGTAAGGCCAGTACAAAGTAAACTAGCAGACTCACACCAGGCATAAATAGAATCGCGCCGGCCCACACTACACGAGTCCAAAAACAGGACCAACCAAATTGCCACGCCATACCAGAGGCAACACCACAGACTAAACGTTCTGAATTGTCCATTCGCATTTGCGCTCGTTTCATTTTGAACTCCAATTGATGAATATTTTACTTATCGCTGACACTGTGCCACTGAAACCAGCAGATAATTCCTGAAAACAACGCGAGGCTAATCACTGGTAGCAGTAGCAGAGTCATAAGAGGTGCTACAAACCACATAGGCAGCTCCTTACTTGTTTGCGCTGTATTCGCCTGAGGTGACAGACTCACCTTGGTTATCCGCGCTCAGTGTTAGCTGGCTATTGAAGTCATAGATACTTTCAGCTAATTGTGTTTGCAGTGATAACACCAGTTCACGCTTAGTGTTAACCAACAACTCCTGCGCTTGGGTGCTCAGCGTTTGCTCGATGGCGCCCACTACGTCTGATACAGGTGCCGCTTCGGCGTGTACCGCAACACTCGCCATTAATGCACCGAATAACACACTTGCTTGAACTGATTTTTTAACGTTTGAAGTAAACATGATGTCGTCCCTTTCCGATTGATTAACTTGACATAGGGACTAATACAAAGGGCGTGCCAACTTAACAAAATAAACTTAAGCCGATGATTTACATTGATTTAATAATTTATTTTAAGCTAATACGATATAGGCGAGATATTTGAGAAAGGTAAAGTGGTGAAAAATACTACAGGCATTAGTCAATCTCACCACTTTTTAAATCGAATAATTATTGAGCAACCATTTCGCTCTGAATACTTTGATAAGCCTGCTTGACCACCTCAATACCAGCACCGTTTTTATGGGCGTTTTCGCTCAAATAACGACGCCACGCACGGGCACCCGGTAAGCCTTGGAATAAGCCAATCATATGGCGAGTGATATGATTTAAGCGCCCGCCCGCCTGCAAGTGAGCCTCGATATAGGGCAACATGGTCTCAATCACAGCTTCACGGCTAATCACCGCCTTCTGGCTGCCGCAGAGCAGTTGGTCAACCTGCGCCAGAATATAGGGATTTTGGTAAGCCTCACGTCCCACCATCACACCATCTAAGTGCTGCAAGTGGTTTTTAGCCTGTTCAAGGCTAGTGATACCACCGTTAATGCTGATATTGAGCGTTGGATAATCACGCTTAAGCTGATACACTCGGTCGTAGTCTAAGGGCGGGATCTCGCGATTTTCCTTCGGACTTAAGCCCTGTAACCACGCCTTACGCGCATGGATAATAAATTCACCACAGCCTTTGGCCATAACAGTATCAATAAAGTGAGTCAGAAACTCATAGCTATCCTGCTCGTCAATGCCGATGCGCGTTTTTACCGTCACAGGAATATCAACCACTTGCTTCATGGCATCGACACACTCAGCCACCAGCTCAGGCTCAGCCATCAAACAGGCACCAAAGCGACCGTTTTGCACCCGATCGGAAGGACAGCCCACATTGAGGTTTACTTCATCATAACCGCGCTCGGCGGCAAGTTTGGCGCAGCGAGCAAGGTCAGCAGGATTCGAGCCACCCAATTGCAATGCAAGGGGATGTTCTTCTTGGTTATAGGCAAGATAATCACCACGGCCATGCAAAATCGCCCCCGTTGTCACCATCTCGGTATACAGCAAGGCATTGGCCGACATTAAGCGAGCAAAATAACGGTAATGACGATCCGTCCAATCCAACATGGGCGCAATGGAAAAGGTTCTATCTATTGATTTTGGCATAAATTCTTTTATATCAGACTACTTATGTGATGTTGCTTAATTACAGTGATAATATATTTTTGCTGTTTTTTGTACGTTTTTGCACATTTTAAAATGGTCGGGTATCCTGTGAGGTATCCCCAAAAATTGGACAAGGTATCCAAATGGCGTTTTATGTTATCGATGCTCGTCAACGTGCCGATGGAACCCCGCGCTATAAATGCACTGTGCGGGTGAAGCAAAAAGGTAAGATAGTTTACAGCGATCACCGCACTTTTACAAAGCAGGCGCCAGCGGATGCATGGGGTAAGCAGCGGGTAGCTGAAATTGAAACCAACGGTTTTGAGGATAACGCTAAGCCTAAGGTAACGCTGGGTGATGTGATTACCAAGGCGATTGCTGATACTAACATCGATGCGAGCATAGGGCGTTCTAAACGATATTGCCTTAAATTACTGGCTGACTGCGATATTGCTAAAGTGTCGCTTGATGAGCTAAAGCCACACCACATTATTGAGCATTGCAAATTACGGGCTGAGGCGGGGGCTGGCGGCGCTACGCTGTCGATAGATGTGAGCGTGATCCGCTGGCTATTGAGGATTGCGCGGTCAAACTTTGGTTATGATGTGTCGCAGGTGGCAGTGATTGATGCGTATGATGCACTTTATAATCAAAGCTTGATTGCCAAATCGGCTAAGCGTTCGCGGAGACCAACGGCGATTGAAATTGAAAAGTTAAAAATAGGATTAGCAGCAAGGGCAGATCAACGGGCGGCGCATATCCCCTACATTGATTTGCTGGACTTTTCGATACTGAGTTGCATGAGGATTGGTGAAGTATGCCGAATCACGTGGGACGATGTTGATGAAGCGCAAAAAGCGGTGATTGTGCGAGACCGCAAAGATCCTCGCAAAAAGACTGGCAACCATATGTTGGTGCCGCTACTTGGTGGAGCGTGGGAGATACTGCAAAAGCAGCCACGGTATGATGAACGGGTATTCCCGTATAACGAACGCAGCGTTACAGCAGGGTTTCAGCGAGTGCGAAATGAGTTGGGGATCACCGACCTACGCTATCACGACCTAAGGCGAGAAGGCGCAAGCCGGCTATTTGAGAAGGGTTACACTATTGATGAAGTGGCTCAGGTGACTGGCCATCGAAATATCAATACACTCTGGCAGGTGTATACCGAGTTATTCCCTAAGCGGTTGCATGATAAGGATATTTTAAATAGTTAAAAATATTCTTAATTTTTTGCATTAGCCCAATCTGCGATATATGCATCCATAGTGTCGTAAAATCCCTCGCGACACTGTGGCGCTATGATTTCTAAAATTTTAGCTATTACATGCAGCTGAATGCTGCTGTCGTGATTCCCCTGCCTGAATGAAATATACCGCTCAGCAAACTGCATCCCCTGCTCATAGCACTGGCACTCTATCCGATCTAAATTGACATCCGTCATAGCCATTACCCCGCGATTGAATTGGGGTAAAAATAAAAAATTTATTTATATTAGTCAAATAAACTAAAAATAAAAAACAATAAAATTAGCTAGTTACAAACAAATATAGTGCATTAAAAGTATAAAAACTAGATGCGCAAATTTTAATAAGCTTTTAGGAACTAATTTGATGAAGAGTCTCAACAACCTATTTTTAAATGGGATTCTCGAACGATCAGCATCATGAATGGGATAAAAATATGTGTAAAAAATTTAAACGTAAAACAATGTAACAAAATGTAATTAACTAAACCTCTATCTCCACAAATGGCAGATCGGGTGCTGTCCCTAGCACCCTGCCATCTTGCACATAGATATGATCGCCAACACTGGCGCTACCAATCGCGCGAATGGTGTGGCCGCTTGAGCTGCTGGCGGTGACGGTACCATCAGCATTCACGGCAGACACCTGCATGATCTGCCGTGGCAACACGAATGCTGACTGAAGTTGTTTAAGCATAACTCTCCTTAAGAGCAATCCTTACTCGAGTGGGCAAACCAATGTAACGCTTTGCTCGATATCGATATCACCGCGCTCGCTTACAGTCGCGCGGATTGACCAGCTATCGCACACGCCTTTAAACACCTCGCCGTTAATGGTGACACCCACCAACATGCCAGGTGTTGCGGGTGGTAAATCGGCCATCACGGGCATCGAGAGATTCACACTCAACTTATCGCCCGTTTCTGCCAATGCATTGGTGCCGGCTACACGAGCAGCTTGGTTATCGACAATCAGCTGGGCAATGATATCGGCGGTCGGGATATTACCCGCGCTGCCTGCACGCTTCACTTTTGCATCAATCCCCTGCTGTTCGCCACGCAGCCACACCACGTTACACAATGGGTTGCGGCTAACTGAATCGCTATAGCTAGTGATCACCGCATCGTGCAATGCTAGATCAGGCACTGCGGTTGCCATTGCCCACGGCGCAGTGGGCCAACGCGGGACTATGATCAGCTTTTTGGCTGCATCATCGGTTAAGATCATACAACCTAATTGCCCTACCGCCTCGGCGACTGCCTCAATCGGGGTTTTATTGCCCACGCTAAAGGCACCCACTGGGATAGTAAAATCAGTGATGCCGTTCAGCTCCACTATCCAGCCAGTATTTTGCAGCAAGTCACCCAACAAACCCGCAAAACTGCGGGCGGTGGTGTTGGTATAGCTGATTGGTAACTTATACGGCGCGGCCAGTTCGGCTACGCGTGATCGGCCAGTGCTGTTATAAGTGGCACTGCCAAACACTTTGCTTACACTTGGCTGTTCAGCAATCGCGTAAAACTCATAGCCGTTGATAGTGATCAGCAATAACTCATCGTGCGCGCGCTCGGCATCGATACGGCTTGAAAACTCCAAGCTCACCGCTCTGGCCCACTGGCCACGGCTGTGGCTAATGCTCACGCTGCTGATCACAATCACTGTGCCGTCTGAAACTCGGGTGCATGTCACCGTTGGCTGCATTAGATAGTACCTGCGGATTTGGGGTTCAATCGGGATTTTAAAATCAAGGGGTGGTAATACTGGGTTGCCGTCAATCAGGCCTCCGCCATCATCCCAGTAACAATAATTGGGTGATGCGGTAAAGCGCAGCACAACGGGATTAGGATCATCGGCTAGCGGCTCATTAAAGCGCAGCATAATTTTGCCCACTGGCGGGCGGTATTTACTCGAACACACCCAGCGCGGTGCATGTGGCCCCCACGTAATAGTTTGCTCGTTATCAACCACAATCCCACGATAACGGATTATTTGCGCAATCTCGGCTTGTGGTCCATCAATCCAAGTGACAGCTAGCTCACGATCCACGGCGGTAAAGTTCACCCACCGCAATACAGTCAACGCCATATGGTCCTTTGGCGTTAGCCACACAATCGCAAGGCCAGTTTGATGATCATCCGGTGTTATCCAGTTAATCGCCAAATCGCTGCGAACCTCATCACCCACAGCCCAAGCAAACTGCGTATGTATGCCCGTTGATTGCGGGTTAAGCCATTGGATTTCGGTATTGAGTTGGGTGCCGTTGTCGTTATCCCACGCGCCAGTGCATTGATATTCATGCTCGATTGACGCCTCAGCCAGCAATAACGCTTGCTGCACTGGGTTTAAATCCGCCCAACTAAAGCCAAGCTCGATACCAAAGGAATTATCGACAATAACAGGCGCATCATTAAAACGGATTTTGATAGGCGAGACAGCGTTTAACCAAGGTGTATCGAAGCGAATTACAGTGGCTGTCATGGGCGAATGTTCACGGTATTGCCATCAATTAATTCAGCTTTAACACCATCGACAAATTTGGCGTTATAGGTGCGATTATCATCAAGAATGCCGACTAACAGATTGCTGTTAATCTGATTGCCCATCGGAACAATAAAAGTTAGCTGCTTGTTAGATTGATAATTGAAATTGTGGTAAACCTCGGATGTATTACGATCCATTATTATAACACGTTCAGCATCAGGGTCAGAATCAATAGCAACTACACATTGATTGCACAATGAATTATTCACTACTGCATAATAAAAAAATTTAATCATACCAAGTACCTGCGCTGACCCAAAATTGAGGTGATCTGTATGACCTTAACAGAATCCAATCGACACCATTCTGATTGAGAACTTTTGGCCATGTCGCAGATCTATACCCTGCAAATGACGAAACATGAAATCCGGGAACTACACCTCTACCGATAGGCATTCCAACATTATTATTTTGACTTGCTAGTCCGAAAATAAAAACGGGGTGCATCAAATGATTTATACCTAATGATTCTGCATCACCGTCATATACACTTGAATCTTTATAAAAATATGATTTGTTGAATGAATGAATTGTACTTACCGATGAACCATCGGCAGAATATAATTGTGCATACAATGTGTTTGGAGTATCTACCATACCAGCACACGTGGTTGCATCACCATTTGTACCTGTGCCATTTACAATCGTAAAAGGTGCTACATCGTTAGGTATTGCAGAATGCATGTCACCGATAAAATATACTTGGTTATCAGAAGTGGTACCTTGTAAAGTCATGTTTGCGTTAACAGTGTAGTGCAGTATTAAATAGAAACCTCTTTTAGTGCCAATAATTTCCCATCCTTTATAGTTATTTGTTACAAATAAACCTCTGGCAAATAATGGTTTAAAAAATGTATTTATGTCATTCATACCTAAAGCACATTTAATACCTAAAACTCTGTTAGCTGTGTCACTCCCGTCAACAGAATAAAACTTTACATAACCACCGCTACCGCCATCGGTTGTTGAGTTTCTGAATGCGACAGCCCGCACACCAGCATCCTCAAATTCAAGCGTCCAGCCTAATGGTTGTTTATCTCCATAACCTTCAACTAAAACTTTTTTTAAAACATTTATCCACTCAGAAGGCGTGTTATTAACCAATTGCGGTGCGCCAGCATCGGTGTAGCGATAAACAGTTACTGGTAATCCCATATAAACTCCTGAAAAGTTGCTAGGTTCTAGAACCTAGAACCTAGAACCTAAAAGCGCAGCGCCCTAGCGCCTGCTGTTAAGACTCATTCCCACGGAATGCGAGCACGGCGCGGTCGGTGGTGACTTGGCTGTGGCCGCTTTGCACGGTGCGCAGCAGCATAACTGGCTTACTGGCAGCATAGGTTTTAAAGCGGATGGCCTCGCCTGTATTCCAACCCCCACCAAACGCAGCAGCGCGGATGATAAAGTAAGGTGCAAGCGTGAGCGGGTTGATTGGGGCGAAGTCGTTTAAGGTGTCACCCAAGGCGATTTGCCCAATGCGGCGACCCACGCAGCGGAACGCCGTTTGGCTAGTGAATATCAGCACCCAATCTTCATTTATCGCCGTGTCGTTACGCACTTCAATTGGGTAATCGACATTGTTCAAATTGCCTGTGGCGGGTTCGCCGTCTAAATCCCAATTGTTTGACCATGCGGTCATATCGCGCACGGGCCCAACACGGGCTTGCAAGTCACCGAGGTTTTGCACACTCGATACCGTGGCGCCGATTGGGTATTGGCGGCTGAGTTCTGAGGCCAGCACTAACGAGTTTTTGCGCACCTCAGTCACTAACGCGACCTCGCCGATGGTATCGGTGAGGATAAATGGCGCAGTAAAGCCGCTAAAATCACTGTTGATAGTGACAACACCCGTTTCTTTAACCCATGTGTAATGGGTGTTTGCCACCGTCCACAGGCTTTTGCCTTCGGCATCGGTGATATCAACAAAGCGCGCATTTGCCCGTGCGTTGTAAGTTTGCGCGGGCGCTGGGCTGCTTAGCACTTGCACGGCGGTATCTTGAATAGAGACTGAGTTCCACGCGGTGAAGGCGTTAACAATGCCGCCGTTTTTAATCCGCAGCGGATTAAGGCCGTACAGTTCTGGCGGTGGTGATAGCGACACGGTTTCGCTAATGTCGTAACGCAGGGACTTTAAGTCCACGTTTTGAGCAAAGTTTAGCGAAACGTTGGTACCGGTAATCGTGCCAGTAATGCCTGAGCCAGTGATCACCCCTGCCGCATCGCTTGAGGCCGAAAGCAAGGTATCGCCGGCAACGTTACTCACTTGCACATAAAAGGTGTCGAGCACTGGCGCATCTGTCACTAATGCAAAGTTAGCGATATTGTCCGATGTCAGTTGCGGCTCAACTAAGCAGTTATAAGTGATAGTAAAATCGCCACGGCTATCTAAAAACTTAGTGGCCACGCCAGTCTCATAGTCCAATTGCACTAAGCGGACGCTGTTAGCCGCATCAACAAAGTTACCCTCTGAGGTTTCGGTTAATACTGCGCTGCCTTGGGATGTGTTGGTAAACACCACCCGCATTTGGGTTGAACCAAGGGTGATTTTTTTGTTTGCAGGAAACGCCGAGCCATAGCTATAAACCGCATATTTAGCGGCTGAAATATACTCAATGGTAATGGCTTCGATATCGTAAAAACTTAGGTTGCTGGTTGCTGTAAATGTAGCAGTGGTGCCCACAATCGAGCTATTCCAAAACACTGGCGAGTTAACCACCTTGGGCGCTAAGCGTAAGCCGCTATTCACGTAATCATCACTCAGTAAATCAGGCAGTTCAAAGATGTATGTTTGCTGCCCTGCGATATATGGCGTACTGGCAGTTTTAGCGATAATGCCGCCGCTATCGCCTGAGGTGATGCTATTGCCAGACAATGGATTAAGGGTTTTCACCTTGGGCAACAATTCGGTAATCGTTGACTCAAGCATAAGCTCATTGCCTGAGGATGCCGCGGTTAACTTGCTTACGCCGTGGTACTTAATGCCATCGTTCTCGCTCACATAGCGCATTTTGGTGCAACCGGCTTCGCCATTGATGGTGATATCGTAGTTTGGCGTATTAAAGGGGATCGCGGGTTTAAATTGCACATTGCCCGTTGGTCCACCTGTGACGGTTTCTTGGATCTCGCAAAAGTGCTCAAAGCGCGGATATTGGGCATTTTCAGCTCCTGGATACTCCACGCTAATCACAATCTTTTGGCCTTTTAACAGGGTGACGTTGGCCCAATACTCGGTACCATTAAAAAGGTAACTCGATTGCAAATAGGCGCGCGGAAAGGTGTCTTGCCCTGCGAGCAAGCCGATCAAGCGGTTGCGGATTAACTGGCCAGCGCGTACCGAGGATTCGAGTATTTCGACCATATCTGTCATACGGTCGGCATCGTCTAACGTATCCGCCTCCGCAATCAACATACTCACTAGCGGATCGGTCGGCTTTTGGCTGATAAACACATGGCCGTCGAGCAGCAACTCACGGCCAGCGGTATCTAATGCCGGATAGCATTTAACGATATCCACCGCGCTCATGGCGTGGTCAATATCCGAGATCGCCGGAAAAAGCTCATTAAGCTTGCCGGATTGCACAACCAGCTTAGTGCGCTGGCCGCCTGCGTCATCGCTTGAACCTAACTGCTCTGGCTTGAATACTTTTAAATCGGCACGGGTGATAGTCATAAAGTGCTCACATCGTTAAGAACTTAAGGGTGACGTTAGTCAGTTGCGCAAAGCCTTGCACCTCATCAAACACATCTTCGCCGCTGATTGGCGCGCCTTGGGTGTTGTCCCAAATCACGTTGTAATCGGTGCCCTCATAGCTAAGGGTGAATGCGGTTAAGGTGCTGGCAGCATGGGCCTGCAATTGCTCAAACTCGCTACGAGCAATCCAACCGGATTTGGTACCGAGTTCCATGGCATGACCAGCGGGAATAATGGTTTGTTGCACCTGCGGAGCACCGTTTAAAGCGCGCTTGAAATTGGCCGCTACGCGCACTTGATTGTTGCGATTCAGCCACAGCAGATCGGCGCTGATGACGATGCTATCAACGGTTGTCATGTGTCACCTTGGCATATGGGGTAAATAACGAAGGCGGCGCCCTTACAGGCTAACCGCCGATAGATTGCAAACGCTTGATCTCCGCTACCAACTCAGTCACCAGGCTGCGCTTCATTTGGGCATCAAAGGTAGTGCCACCCACTTGCAACTTAAGCACAACGGTATCCGCGCTATTGCCCATTGGGGCATTAGCGTTAGATGTGTTCGTCGTGGTTGTAGTGGTTTGGGTAACGGCTTTGGTGCTCGCATTGGCGGCAGCGGTTTGCTGCTTGGCCTCGGCTTCGCTTTTGGCCTTGGCGGCTTTATCGGCTTCTTGCTGGGCTTTCACTTCGGCGGTGCGGAACTCATACACTTGCTTTAGTGTGCGCTCGGCTTCTTGTAAGTCGGCAATCAGCTTTTTGTCACCAGTGCGTTCTGCGGCGGTGAGTTGCTGCTTGAGGTCGGCAATCTGCTGTTGATAACGGCGCTTTTCGATTTGGTCTTGGCGGCCAAGATAACCGTCGAGCTCATCCTGCAGTGACTTAAGCGTGGACTCAGCACTATCACGCAGGGCATCCATGCGCTGTTTGGCGCTGGCCAGTGCCGAAGTGAGCAATGACATATCTTGATCATTGACCAAATCCAGCGCTTTAGTGGCGCGGTCAGCACTCGAGATAAGCTTAAGGTTAGCGTCATCAGTGTTATCAAGCGCTTCAACTAATTGCAGTAATTCAAGCTTTTGCCGATAGTAGGCGCGCTCGGCAATCTTGCCCGCCTTTTCGGTTTCCAATGCCCAAGTGCGAAGGCCAACAAAGTCGATGGTTTTAGCGAGGGTATTGTCTAACTCGTAGATCACCCCGGTTAAACGCTCAATTTCGTTTTGCACTTCGCCCAGTTCGCCAAATTCCTTTTTGACGTTTTGAGCACCATAAACAATGGTATTGAAATAACGTGCGGCGCCATCGCTTAAGGATTGCACCTTAGTGAGTACCGCCGCCCCGATATCAGCAAAGTATTGGGCGATATCGCCTAAGCCAGTACCTGCATCCTCGGCTGATTTGACTATCGTATCGAGGGTGTTAATCACCGAATCGCCCATATTGTTCACGCCATTATCAACTTGATTAAAGGCGTTATTACTCTTTTGGGCGAAATGGGTTTGGGCGGCATCCACCTTGCCATATTGGTCAATGAGTTTACCAAGCTGGTCGGTTAACCCCATCGCTGCAGCTTGCTGTTTAAGCGATGCGGCAACAGTGCCATCGCTGGACTCACCGAACTTTAATGAGGCCTGATCGGCCTTGAGGGCTGATTCTGCATACTTTAAAAACGCTTGGTTTAAATCGTATGTCGAGGCGGCGCCATCCTTAGCACCTTGTTTAACTTGCTCAAAGGTCTTTTTGGCTTCGGCGGCTTGGTCCTGCAATACCTTGGTGGTGGTAATGCCAGCTTTCGCCATGGCAATCTCGTAATCGTTTGCCGCTTGCGATGTCTTTTTAACTTCGTTGGTAAGTTGGCTTTGTGCTTTAGCCAATTCAACCGCGGTCTTTTTAGCGTTATCCTGCGCTGCTTTATAGTCATCGACCGAGGCTTTGCCCGCGATAAACGCATCGCGCACTTTACTCAATTGTTCTTGCGCCAGTTGATTTTGCTCATTGCGCAAATTCACTGTGGCATTGGCTAAGGCTGTGTTGCTTTTCGCTAATTGCAGTTGGCTGTCGGCCTGACTCAGTTGAACATCACCCAAGCGTAGCGTGGCGTTTTCAAGGGCAATTTGCGCCGCTTCAAGCTCGGCCATGCTGGCGGTGCCGGAATTTTTAAGGGCGGTGTAATGCTCCTTGGCGGCTTGTTCGCGCGCCTTCCATGCATCCACCTCTTTAGTGGCTGACTCATTGGCTTTTTCTGCGGCAGCTACGGCCTGTTGGCTGGCCTCAATCTGTTGCTCAAGTTGGCTCTTAACCGCTGCTTTAACCTTATCGGCATTATCGACTTGAGTTTCGGTGGTACCATCGGAGTCTAGGCGAATATCCACGCCCATTTGCTTAAGGGCGGCGGTGGCATCACGGGCGTCTTGCTCGACTTGATCAAGATAGGCTTTCGATACAGCCTTTAACGCATTGGCCTGTGTCTCTAGGGTTCTGGCTAACTCATCACCGCCGAGGGTACCGACAACCGTGGCCCAACCTTGCAGGATCAAAGCGAACACACCGCTGAGCGTCGCGCCAAACGTGGCCACCACTGAGCTAAACACATTGAAGATCAGCCGCACCGAACCCGCGACAACATTTAGCCCAGTGGTAAAGGCGTTAATGTTATCGAGTGTCGCTTTAAGGCTTTCGCCACCATCGCGCACGAGGTTTCTAAAAAAGTCGCTGATATCCTGCGCGGCGGCTTTAATGCTGCCGCTTTTGTTCAGTTCATCAAACTGGGTGTTGATATCTTTGAGCAAATCAACCGCGACTTGGTACGCACCAGAGTCGGCGATGATTTGTAAAAATTGCTCCCATTTATTGGAGATTAAATTGATTTGACCACTTAAGCGTTCAAGGCTTTTAGCTGCTTGGCCGTTGGCCTGTTTGCCCATTTCGTCAAACAGCTGCTGCATCACATCGCGGCCTAGCTTACCAGCCTCGCTGAGCTTACCGAGTTGGACCGCATTTTTACCCGTGACCTTTTCCAGCAAGTCCCATACTGGCACGCCGCGCTCAACCAACTGCAGGATTTCTTCACCCTGCAGCTTTTGCTTTGCCCACGCTTGGCCTGTGGCAAGGATGATACCTTCGAGCTTTTCTTGGCTGCCGCCAAGCTTAGCGTTGTAATCGACCATGGCTTGTAGTGAGCCATTCATCGGGTCGATACCAAATGTCTTTAACGAAGCAAAGGCCTGCTTGGCGCTATCGAGCTGTGTGCCTGTGCGATTAGCAAAATCCTTAATCCATGCGGTGGCTTGCTCACCAGCGGCGATTGAGCCCATCATCGCCGTCATTTGGGCGCTAAAGGCTTGGGCTTTATCACCCGCAGTGAGGATAGCCTTTAGGCTTTCCCATAGGCGATCCACACCGATATAGGCGCCAGCCATGGCAAGCAATGAGCCAGTAGCAGCTTTAATGCTGCCACCAAAATCACTCGCTTCTTTTTGGGATTCGTTAAGTAGTTTATTGTGGCGAGCCAGCCGTTCGTTCACGCCCTTTAAGGCGACTTCGGCAGCGGCCTCTTGGGTCTTAAGCTCTTTGCTGGCATCGGCCAGCTTATTCATATCAATACCGGCTTTATTGAGCACGGCTTGTTGTTTATCGAGTTCGGCTTTATTGCGTCCGAGGCTAGTACCGAGTTGATTTAACTCAGTACGGGCGCTTTTGACTTTTAGCGCGTACTCGGCCTTTTGTTGCCCGGCTTTATCAACTTCGCTACCGAGCTGCTTTAATTCAGTCGATTGCTTTTCGAGTTCGTCAGCCAACGCCTTGGCGCTGGTTTCGGTATTCTTTTGGGCAGACTCAAGCTGCTTTAAATCATCTTTAGCTTGAGAGAGCGCTTGCGCCTGTGCCTTGCTCGCCTGTGCGCCTTCACCTTGGGTGGCGGTTAGGCGCTCAACCTCGGCACGGGCAGCGGTTAGCTGCTGATCGTACTTAGCCAGTTCGGCAACGGTTTGGCTGTATTCAGTTTCAAGCTTGGCGGTTGAGGTGGCCGCCTCTTTTTGCGCGGCTTCAAGCTGTTTGGCTTGGGTTGCCGCTTGCTTTTGTTGTTTAACTAACTCATCGAGCGCACGGGTACTATCAACGTATTTACGCTCACCTTTGCTTATCGCAGTGGTGAGGCCATCAATGGCATTAATCGCCGCCTGCTGATCTTTTAAATCATCCAGACGCTCGTTTAAGACTTCACTTTGGTTTGCTAACTCTTGTAATGCCTTTTCCGACTTCTTCGACTCGCTTGAGAATAAGTCGCGACCTTGGATGATCAGGTTAATGACTTGATCTTTAAAACTCATAGCATCACCAATGGAATAAACAAACCAAAATAAAAAGCCCACAGCATTGAATAAATGCTGTGGGCCTTCGTTTAACGAGATTGAACTATCCGGTAATACCGGATAGTTGCACCAACATTATGCCGCGCTACGGACGAAGAACTTAGACTTGCCAATGGCAACGATTGAGCTATCGGCAAGCACGCCGCCTTCGATATCAAAGCTACCGAAGTCGTCGCCAATCAAGTCCATGCCCGCTGTGGGGCTTGGGCTCCATTTGTAGAACTTGAGCGTCCACGGTTTGCCTGTGGCATCGTTTACACCGTCAATCACCACCGGAACCATTTGAGCTGACTCGGTTAATGCTTGCATCGCATTACCGGCTTTTTTGGTGTAGCTCACTTTAAGCGCTTGGCCTGCGGTGATATTACCTGATGATAAGGCGCGGATACCGCCAGCACTGACCACATAATCAGTGTCTTTAACATAGGTAGTTGCGCCAGTGTCGTTAGTGACTTCTGGATCAACTGTGGTGTCGATCATAAACTTGGTATCGGCTAGGCCGTCCAATACTGCGGTGATTGGCTCATCATCCACTGTGCCAGCCGTCAACACCTCGACTTTACCGCGCAGGGCTAATGCCATGTTAGCATTGCTAAAGTCGTTCATAGTGAATGACAATTTAACCGATTTTACCTTGGTAATTTCGGCCGCATTGCCGCCACCGCCACGGTAGTTGGGTTTGGTTTTAGTTTCTTGCTCGATGGCAATTTTTACGCCTGAGGCGTTGCCAACGTCGCGGCCAGCAACGTAAACGATGCCTGAGCCGATGTAACTCTCTACTACGGTTTCAATCATAGTGATTCTCCAAATTTAACGGTATTAACAAGGGATAGGGTGAGCACCGCTAAGGCGTGTTTCTCATGGGCTTCGGGCATGATGTACTTGCAGGCTTCTAACTCTTTAAAGGTGATCACCGAGGGCAACCAACTTGGCTGCTCAACACTGCGCTCATCTTTGTAGAATGCGGCGCGAATGGCGCGCACGATGTTGATCAGATCTGCCGTTGGCGTTTGGGTTTTATCAACGGCAATTCCCGCCACCACTTGCAGCACCAGATCATCGCGGTAAGGGTTTACTCCATTCTTACCGCCAAATTGATCGGTAAACGGCTGCAAAAAGATAAACATCTTTTCTTTAGCCACGCCTTGAGCATAAAAGCCTTCGCGCACGGTCGCGCCTTCAACCTTTTTTAAACGGTCGATGATTGCTTGAATCATGAGGAGTCCTTACGATTTCTAGGCTAAGTGCCGCTGTACTGGCCGTATTTATTTCGCAGATGCGCAATAATCGGCGGCTCAATATCGTCGCGGATTTTGCGGAAACTGCCTGCCACTGAAGGGCCGTACATGGCTTTTTGCCCCTTAAGCTTGCGCCAACTGTTATCACCTTTTTGGCGCTGGAACATGATTTGATTGCCGTTGCGACCGAGAACGCTAAAGGTGCCTTTGAACCAAACAGGCTGATTGCGCAGCGCGCTAACCATATGGCCGTCGGTTCTTGAACGGCCGTTCTTGCCCGTGCGGGTCAAACGTCTAGCAAAACGAGTAAAGGTACTGGCGCGATAACGGGCGGTGATCACCCCTTTTAAGTTGCGCGGGTCCACACTTACCGAGAGGTGTTGCTCAATGTAACTGCGGGAGTTATAGCCATAGCGGTTAAAGATGGCATCGACCGCCGCCTTTTGCCCAAACTTAACCGTGTCATCAATTGCACGGTTAATGGCTGGCGCTTGGGCGGCACGGATGCGGTTCAGTTCCTTTGTTACCGCCGCCATGCCTTCAATACGGATGCGCTGGAAATTTGCCTTGGACATAGGCCACCTATTCGCTATCCAAGCTGATATAGATAAACGCCACGCAAACGCTATCCATGCTTACCCGCTGAGTGAGTCGGCCTTGTTGGCCGTTGGGGATAAACACCCCGCTTTCGTCAACACTGCCTAGGGCAAATATATCACCGGCATTTACCGTACCTTCGCTTAGTAAGAACTCGGCACGGCTGATTAGCTCTGGCACATACTCATTGGCTGATGCGGCAATTTCGGCGCCGTTATCATCCAAGCTCACCAAACGAGTAAATGGCTCAATACCATCCACTGGGGTAAATTGGCACTGGTCAGCCAAACGCTTAAACACCCGTGCCATTTTACCGTTCACACGGTCGGGAAAGTTTCTGCCCACGTTAGGCATTGATCTTCACCGAAACCGTGGCAGTGCCGTTTCCGGCAGCCGACCAAGCCTTACCGACTTTGGTATTGTCGGTGGCCGTGGTGGTGAGTTCGTTAGCGGTATCGTCCCAGTAAAGATCAACACCTAACGCAACATCATCGGTGGACTTTTTAGGCAGTTCAAACACGCCTTCAGTGACGCCTTCGCCTGGTGTATTGGCAGCAATAGCGGCGATGGCTACCACTAACAACATACCAAGCAGAACGGCTTCACCGCTGGCAACCGCTGCTGTTGGTGTAAAGCTGATGGTCTTGCCATCTTGAATGTAATTTTTCATCTTGGTTTCCTAATGGAGTAAAGAAGTGACCAGACTCTAGAATCTAGAATCTATAAGGGCGCAGCCCGTTCTAGCAGCGAAGCGCCCTGCTTTATTAATTACACGCCTGTTGATTTCACCAATCCACGGTAATCTAAAGGTGCAACACCGGCATCGATACGCACCTTGGTGGCTACGCCGTCGATAGTGAAGCCTTGTTGCTGCTCGATATAAGGCGTATCGATACCATCGAGGTAAGCCACCTCAATGGTGTCACGGCCTTGGCCTGCGGCGAGGAACCATGCTGCAGCGCTGCTATCATCGAGGCGAGCCTCGGCAATTACTTCGGCAAAGTTTTGGATAGGGTTAGCGATACCCGCGTTAACATCGGCCCCCTTAACCGAACTCGACTTGATGATCTGGTTAAAGGTGGTTTCTAACGCGACTGGGCAGAGTACAAACTCAGGGCGAATGTTCAGGGTGCGATTGCCTGATTTCTGCTTACGCATTAACATGCGCGCCGCATCGAGGCTGGCCACGCTAGGCGCACCGCTGCCTAGGTTGCCGTGATCGGCATGGAACAGCGCTTTACCATCGGCCAGTTTTGGATTTTGCGTTAATACCGCATAAACCAAGTCACCAATGGTTCCTTTGGCGGCAAAGCCCATTTTCATCGGGATATCAGTCAACATACTCATATCGTCGTTGATAATGGCTTGGCGGGTGATAGTGAACAACTCACCATAGGTCGCGAGGGCGATTTGTTGTGAGTGATCACCAACAGTGACGTATTTGTACTCGGCACCTTCGCGCACTTCACGCAGGCTGTTAAAGTCACCAAGGCCAACACGCTTAGCAATCTTAAAGTCGCCTAGCTGACCTTTTTTGGTCCAGCGTTCAAAGGTTTCTTCGGCGGTTTCCCAACCCATCAGCACCGACTTGTTTGCCACATCCAGCAGAATGCTACCAAAGTCGCTTGAGCTATGGGTAAAGGCTAAACCAACCATTTGCATTGGGGTCATGCTAGCGACACCAATGCCGCGATCAACCAAGCTCGCGCGGGCTAGTTCGCGCAGGTTATAGCTTGCATAGCCGTTGTCAGCTTCGGCTTTCGCATGTCCTGCACGGGTCATCAGATGTGCTCGAATCGAGTCACCGACGATATTGCCGTTGCCAGCGTAGATAAGCGCAGCATTTGGCATTTTCGCCGCTGGCGTGGTGTTTTCGCCCAACTTAGCCAAGATCATATCTTTGGCTTTATCGGCATCGATGCTGGCATCAGCGATACACTGATTCTTTAACTCGGCTAGCTGCGGGAACGCTGCAAACGCAGTGTTAATGCCATTCATGCGCGCGGTATTTAACGCAATCGCCGCCGCTTGAATAGCCGCGGCATCAGGTTGAGCTGCGGGCGCGGGTTGGTTTACTGGTGCAGGAACCTGAGCACTTGGCGCAGGGGCTGGTTGTGGTGCTGGTGCAGACGAAGGAATATTTCCCTTTGGTGCAAACAGGTTTTTTAGATGTTCAGGCATATTCGTAAAATCCTTAAGACGTTTTGAATTAAGTGATGCCGCCATTTGCAGCGGATCGGTTAGGGTGTTGGCAAAACCTTTTTCCACTGCCTCGCGGCCTGTTAGCCATGTTTCAGCGGCTAATAGGGCGTGAAGCTCATCTTCGGGTAAGCCTGTTTTTTGTTGATAGGCACCGACTAAGTTACCTTCCACTTTGTCGAGTAAATCGGCGTATTTGCGCATATCATCCGCATCACCTAGGGTTCCGCCCCAAGGCTTGTGGATCATCATCATGGCGTTTTCAGGCATGATGATTTCATCAAATGCCATGGCAATCACACTGGCCATTGACGCGGCTAGGCCATCGATATAACAGACCTTGTGCGCAGGGTGGCCTTTGATCATGTTGTAAATCGCCATCCCCTCAAACACATCACCGCCAGGCGAATGAATACGGGCGGTGATGGTACCGATCTTGCCTAGATTTTTGAGATCACGGGCGAACTGTTGGGCACTAATGCCCCAGCCGCCAATCTCGTCATAAATCATTAGCTCTGCGTTGCCGTTTTGTGCCTTGAGGCTGTACCAGCTTTGGCTTGGTTGAGAGCTGTTACTGATCTGGCTCAGCGTTGCGGCGGGCGCGATCAGCGTTCCGCTGGGCAGCATTGCGCTTAGCGTTGCTACCGCTACTGCTATTGGTGTCTTTTTCACTATTTGGATCTCCTAGCGATGGGTCGGGGTCGTTGGCGGTCACCATGTGGTTTTCACGGTTGTATTCCACCTCGCGTTTACGCTGGCGCTTCACTTCGGTTGGGTTGCGGCCTCGGGCACGGGTCCAGTCGGCTTCGGTGGCTACGTTGGCGGCAATCATCATTTCCCAACCTTCGGCCTCTTTGCGCGGGTCAATCCACGGCATAGTGGGGCCGTAGTACACTGCATCGATTAACGTGCGCAGGTCGAGATCGGGCGGTAGCACTAATGGGTCTTGCTTGTTGAGCATTTCCATCTTTAGCCAGTTTCGATACACGGGGCGCGACCAACCCGCACAAAACCATTGCTGCATAATGCGGTTCGGTTCGTCTTGCTCAACCAGCTCTTGGCGCTGGCTTGAGTAACTGCCCTTGTAGTCGCGGGCAATACTCGAGTAACTACTACGACTACCCGCGGCAACAGCCTTCATTTGGCCGTCGCGAAACTCCACTAAATGGACGTTGGGGCGATTTGATTCAATCATCCCCACATCTTCACCGGGCTTTAAATCGTCAAATGTCATGCCTGGTGCAATGGGGATTTCGCGACTGCTTGCTGCGTCATCCATGATGTACATCGAGGCATCACCACGCTTGATATAAAACGCCAGCGCAGCGGCAATCCGTGCGGCAACGCGCTCGGATTCTTCGTAGTCCTTTATGTCGGCTAAGCGAGTTAAAATGCCGTGGAATATCGACACGCCGCGCAACTGGTGCAGGCGTTTGAATAACCCGAGGTGCATCATGCTTGATGCGGCAACGGCTTTGGTTTTGTGCCGAAAGCCCACTTGATCAGCGGGGTGATCAAGCAGCACATGATAGTTAACCACTTGGCCCCAAGCGTTCACCTCAAGCCCTTGGCGTACCCGCTTTGCTGGCTCGTTAAGCTCGTAGGGGATAAAGTCTGCCTCAAGCGCCTCGATGCTATATTGGGTGCCCTGCTCGTTTGGATGACCAAACTTGCTAACACGCCCCATCACGTGCTGACCGAATACGTCACCATCACGCAGTGCGCTACGCAGCACTAAGCGCTCAAGCTCTGGGCGACTAAAGCGGCCTGTAACATCACACTTAAGCGACCAAGTGGCGAAACGGCGCTGAATATCATTGGCGAGTTCGTCCAAGATCTCGCCACTCATACTGCGCGGCTGCGGCTCAACTACAATCCCTTGAGCCCCGATCACCCGTTCTTCAAAGCGGTCTAAGATACCGATGCTTAAGTCGTGGTTTTCATCCAACCAACGGGCTTGCTCGCGCAGGCTTTTACCCGCCGCAAATACCGCTTGGTTGGCGCCGCGACTTTCCTTTTTAGCGCGGTGAGTACGGCTTGGGTTAGCCGCCTCATAGCCTTTTAGATTGCGGTAGCTCATTGCCGCCGCTTGACGCTTAAGCGCCCAATTGGGAGAAAAGAACGCCAGCGCATCGTTGATAATGCTCATGGAAAATCCTTATGGCTGACGTTAGTTAAAGCTTGCGAATTTAACGCCGCCTTGTGGGCGGCTGTAGGCCGCTTTGCGGCGTTCCCACTCCATGCGGCCTTTGCGGATTTCGCCAAGATCTTCGGTGGTCATTAACTTGCCGTTGATGGTGGTTGATTTACCCTCAAGTACATCAAGTTCGGCTGCGATATACGCATCGATCATCTGTTGGCATTGTTGTTGGCTCATGAGTTTTCCTATTGCTATCTATGCATTACAGCCAGCCACCGCCTGCACCACCGCCGCCACCGTTTAGCCAACTGTTGGCGCTTGGCTTTGGCTTGCTTGCGGGTTTAGGTTCTGCGGCGGGTTGCTCGCTATTGGCTGTGGCGATGGGTTTAACGGGCGACAACTTGTCGAGATTGATGCCAAACTTTTCGATGGCGATATACAACGCGGCCAAGGCGTAGACAAAACAGTCCAGCGCCTCGTTACGGCGCTTGCCAGCATCCCAGCGGTAAACAATGCGGCCATTTTCCCGTTTAGGAATTTTGCGTTCGGCCGTGAGCTGTTGCAGCTCAATATCGTCACAAACGGATTCATTTAGAGGGAAGTGAATTGCACCAGGCTTACGCACATCAACATCGGGGTCGATGCGCAACATAGCCATGATTAACTCTTTGGCGTTGTCGGTACCGACCTCGGTTAAGTACACGCCCTTGGCGGTGCGCTTACGCGGAAAATTAGCAATCGGCTTGCCGTAGACGTTGGCGCCCTTCATAGGGATCACCCGCATTACGCCAAGCTTTTTACTCATGGCGTATACATCGTCGGTGTAGTGACCGCCAGAGTCCCAACCCGCCACGCCAATATTGAGGATCACCCCATCGGCACGGGCGTAACTTTGGCCGATACGCTCGGCTACTTTGTCTTTTAATACTTGGCTGGATGGATCGCCATACAGGATAAAGCGGTCAATAAGCGCGACTTCTTTACCAGCGCCCCAGCCCCATACACGGCCCTCATAACGGTCGTCTTGGGTGTCGATACCGCAGGTGAGATACACCACCCAATCAGGCACTTTTCCACTGGGGTACATTTCGCGGCGGCGTTTTAAATCTTCCCATTCAACGCGCTCGCCAGTGTCGTTATCCCACGGCAAGCCAAGCTTGGTGTTGATAAAGGTCTGGAGCTTTTCTTTATCGCCTTTGGCCTTTAAAAACTCGGTGACCAATTTTGCCCAGCTATTGAGCGAGTTATATGCCGACCAAATATGAATTGAGATATTGGGCGGCGTGGTGATGTCGTTGCCTTCGGCATCGTAAAAATCAATAAAGTCGCGGGTGCGAATGCCGGTGTTTTCACAAATCCAGATTGCGCGACTATCCAACTCCATATCATCGAGCTGGTTGTTTTCAATGCAGCAACCGCAGTGCTCACACAAATAGTAAGCGGTGCTTGGGTCGTGCTCGCCTTTATCATTTTTGCGCCACTTAATCCCGAATGCTTCTTCGGCACCGCCCCATTTAAGCGATTGTAGTTCGCCGCAGTGTGGGCACGGTAAATTGAATTTAAAAAAGTGCGGCGATTCGCTGCAGGCCTTTTCCATTTGGCATGTGCCGAGCACTTTAGGCGTTGATCCCCTGATTGATTTGGGGAACATCGACAGCTCGATACGGGTATCACCTAATGAGGTGGCGTTACCTTCGTGCTCGATGGATTCATCAAAACCCGCTAGCTCATCGTAGATCACATCATCGGTGGATATTTCGCGGTAGTTGGCAGCAGCCGTACCACCGCGCACCATGAGCGTTTTGCCGTTGCTGAAGATTTTATCTTCCAGCGTGCTGTCTTTATGTTTGCGCCCCATCCACGGAGCCAGCTCACGCCAAACGGGGATATCGCGGATCGCCGTTTCAACGTGCTTTTTCATAAAGGTTTTGGCTTGACCATCACGCGGCTGGTAGATCAGCACGTTGCGCTTTTTGTGCTCAATCTTGTAGGCCGCGTTAGCCATGAGCATTTTGGTGTAACCGACCCGCGCTGACTTCATTAAGTTGAGCACGCTGATTTGGTCGTTACCCATGGCATTAAGAATGCCGATTTGAAACGGTAAGCTCTCCCACTTGCCCTCGGTATAACTGGACTCCGACGACATATAAAAATGCTCGTCGGCGTACTCTGAGCAAGTGAGTATGGGCGGGCGATAGAATCCGCGCAGCCCAGCAGCAACGGCAGCTTTCAGATTTTTAATCTGTGCTGCCGATATACTCATGTAGATAATCCTCGATACCCGCCGCCAGCTCGGCAACGGTGTTTTGACTTTTAATCATCTCCGCTCTAAATGCATCGATATAGCGTTCTGGAATGTCGGGATATTTGCGCTTCATCCGAATGTGGGTTTGATCCAACACTGGCGCGATTTGGGCTGAGATTCGATTAAGCACAAAGGTACAAAAGCCGACTTCAACGACTTCTTGGCGCTCTTTTTCGTTTTTAAGTTCTTGCCCGTCTGCTTGAGCTTTGGTTAAGCGCCAGCGCTCATAGTCGAGATCTGGCTTTTCTGGATCATCTTCATCAGGTTTGCTGAGGTGTTTTTTACGCTCGTTGGCTACGCGATTGGCGACGACATCGGCCATGGTGTACAAACACTCACGGCCCTTTTTGCTGTGAATTGGTACATCCCATTTATCAAACGCTTGGGTACTGATACCGAGACTTTTGCACAGGTCGGTTTTATTTAGCAGAACAGGCGCTGTCTCTTGGGGTTGAATGCGGGCCATTAGGATGCTGTACCTTTTCTAACTTGGCAGCTAACAGCTGCATTTCTGCCATATGCAACTCTTGCTTACGCTGTTCGTCTTTATCTTCTTGTCGTTGTTCTCGGCGGCGGCGCAGTTCCTGATAAAGCATGTTGCCGAGGTAGGTGAGGATTGCCAGCACGATACCTACCAGAATCGCCACTTTATCCATGCTGACTGCACCTCCTAATGTGCTGATAAATGACGAGATATAAGCTGTCAGCGATAGACTCTTCTGCGTGGTCACATCATTGATGTAGGGATTGCTCATACTCTTTTTCCGTTCGCCATTTTTCGAGGGTTTGCCAATCGGCATCGCATTTTTTAATGACTGCTAGTTGCTGCGTTAGGCAATCTGCTAGGTCGGCGTTTTCGCCAGTGTTTTGTAACAGGTCACATTCGGCGGGCAAGCACTGGCTGATTAACTCTTTCGGCAGCAACACATACTGGGTCTGCTTGGTGACTACGGTGCGCACAATAGGCTGCGTGCTTGAGCAGCCGCCGAACATCATCAGGCACGGCAGTATTAGCCCAACTGCGAGTTTGTTCATTGGCTGAGGTCCTTAGTTTTTTAATGGCGTCGCGCTGATCGGCAAGCTGCTTGTCAATCTCGGCCTTGGCTTTGGCGGCTTGTTGATTGAGCGCTAAGGCAAAGGCGTAATCCTTGGCGAGCCGGTCACGTTCTTTAGCCTGCGCTTGCAGCTCATCTGTAACGGTCGTGAGGTCATCCTGCAACATGCGTTGGTTAATGACGGCAGACTCTAGCTGTGATTTTTTAAGCGCTAGGTCGGTTTTAGTGGCGGTGAGGCTGATACCCAGTAATGCAATCACCAGTATCAGCGCGCCGATGATATACAGGTGGAATGTGCCAGTGGCGTTAATCAGTTTTTGGAACATAGAGATCCTTAAGGCATATCGCCTGTTCTTTTTGGCGCCGTACTTCTAAACCTGGCAATTTGACGTTATTGGCATAAACGAAACCATTGCAGCCATGTTTGCCGCAGGCTTCGGTGAGTTGACGGCAGGCCGCTACCCGTTCGCCACGCTTTAACAGCTTTAGCAACGTGGAGGATTGAAAGTTACCGGCGCCAAAGTTGTAAATGAGACTGAGGTAAGCGGCGTGCTCACCTTCGGTAAGCTGCACCGGATAAGTGAGGCGGCGCAGCTGGCGATCCGCTTTGCCTAAATCCTCGGCGAACATTTCAATGCATTGTTGTTCGCTAAAAAACTGGTTGAGTTCAAGCTCGGGGCCTGTGTGCCCAAAGCAAGCGGTAATGATTTGCACCGGATCAAGGTAGGTGTGCAAAATCGGCTCACCGTTTGGTGCTTCGGCTGGGGCAATTAAATTCGCCCCCGCCAATGCAACAGCAGAGGCCAGCCCAAGTGCCATGAGCTTTTGCTTTAATGACATGGGCAATACTCCTGTAAGTTGGTTAGCCTTAGCGCGGCCAACGGTTAGATCAACGGTGAAGGTGGCCGCCTCTAACTGCTGATGTTTTTAGTGTCTTTCAACGTCCTAGGCGTATTGTCAGCACCTAGGCAACACATACCCACCACGGCCACCATTGCAGTGGCCGCTTTTGTTCAGCTGGGGTTGGCTTCACATAATCTTTTGGCGCTACTGATGCATTAACGGGGCGCGAACCCGAACTACGTCATGCCGTTACCATTCCGAAAAAATGGCTCGACCACCTTTCGCTGACTGCGTTGCTTTTTGCTTAGAGCAATGCGAACTCTCTTTTGGATTACACCTGTGAGAAATCAGGCGGCGGTTATTGATCACCCCGCAAACCGAGCAGCGCTATTTCATGATCCACCCCATCTTGAAAAACAATCTCTAAGCCAAGTTTGCTAGCCAGCGCATATTCCGCTTTGGCACCTTTTGAGCTAGCCCAGTTATCCAGCAGATAAATCCGGTCGCAGCACATCAACATCGGCAAGCAAATTGCCATGTACTCTGGTTCGGTTAATCCATCCGGTAGGGTTGCAGGGTTAAGCACAATATGACCAAGCTCGCGCTGAACATCGGCAGCCAAATGAAACTCGGGGCGATTGCAATCAATCAACCCTGTCATAGGGCCAGCGATGTAAACCTTTTTGCGGAGCGAGACACGAGCCATAAAAGCACCAAATAAAAAGGCTCCACGAGGGAGCCTTTGAGCGGGAGAGAGCGCAACTTTGAAACGAAGCTTTAGCAAGCGTATATAAATCTACTCGATTTTAAGGGGTTTGAAAGCGGCAGATCTGCCGCATTATGCGGCAAATGTGCCGTTTCCAATTTTGTAAAGGTGTGATATGTGAAACTTTAATCACAGCAATCTTTTCTTTTTACTTATCAGTTAAGTGATTTACTCACGCTTCAATCTAAACTTTTTAAATTACTTATCACTTAACTGATTTTGAACGTATAGACAGCACCATTTTCCCAGCATCGGCAAAATGGTTTATGGACAAACTGCGAGAGTGTTTTGATTGAATGATCGAACGATCAAAAAAGATCTAGCAAAGTTGTTATTTAGCTAGGTAGCGAAAACATAAAAAATACGAGTTCGCGCAAAGTTAAAAACTTACTTTAAAATCAAAAGATTAATAAGCGGTTAATGCTTAGACATTCCAAGGTTAAAGCTGCTGTCACATAAAACAACAACTCAACACCAGAAAATTTTCGTATGTAGTGAGCCACTGCGCGTCACCGCCCCCGCAGTGAAGGCGGCCAGAAGGACCCGTGATGATAACAGGTCGCATCTGGACTTGTTGATAGTAATTCTCACTTAAGAAGCTGCCACTTGTGACCGTTTGGACATACCGCTCGCTTAGAGCCAGACTTAGTTTGAGTTAACACCTCTCCACACTTACCACATCGAACATCGGCTACACGCTGCACCATAGCGGTGTTAATACGTTCAATGTTGTTCTTCCTGACATTATTCTTTGGAAGTAACCCAAGGGCCTTTAAAGTTCGTTTGTATTCGCTCGCTATCCACTTACCATCAGGTTCATGATGCAATCCATCTCCCATCATATCTCCCAGCTTGATTAACTGACGTTGTAAGTACGCAGTATCACCCATCACTCACCTCACTTTGCTAATTGCATTTCGGCTCGTCTGAGCCAGTAGATATAAGACTTCTTACTGTCGAACCCCATCAGTGCCCATTGGCCTTTACACACATACTGAGCACGTATAGCGCGCTTGCAATTGATTGATAGCCGATCAATCACCAGGTCGTACTGGGCCACATGCTTAGGCACCTTCAGCTCATGCACGACAGCACCACCACGCGATATAGGATCGCCCAACTTATCGCAGGCGCTACGACTGCCGTAGCTGCGGCCAAGTTCTTGGAATGCCCAATAGCGGCCCCATTCATTCAACCCAGCCCGCAACGCGGCCATGTTGGTGAAATCCTCCCGCAAATCCCTGTGCTTCTTCCATTCGCCTAACTGGTTTTTAGATGGTTCCATTCGCCACTCCCGCGATTTGCTCAATCGATAACTGAAATACATCATCCAAGATGGCAAGAAAGTGATTGCTCGGTACTGCACACTTGCCGCTTTCCCAGCGCTGATATGTCCTGCGGTCTACACCATAAATTTCGGCGACTTCATGCTGGCTAAACCCACGAATCGAGCGCCCCGTTTTGAGAATTACTGCTGACCGATTGCTCATAAAATCACCTCAATTAGTGCCATTGCATACTCCTTAGGGGTTGATGCAACGATCATCACAGCCACCCGCTAGCCATCTGGGTTTGCGTGCTCTGACTCTTTACCGACGATCTAGGGATTATCTCGGGCGCAACCTCGTTAAAACCGCGCAAAATTAAATGAGCATGATAAGCATCGAGTGCACTCAACATACCCTTATCCAAAGTCGAGTGAACATAGGTACGCAAAAGCACAGGCAAGGCATGATTAAGCAGCCGCTCGCCGACCATCGTATCCACACCCATATCGGCAATAATGGTGCGGCAAAGCTTTCTAAGCGCATGAGACGTAAACGCCTTAAAGCGAATTTCCTCACTCCAATACTGCGCAGTACGAATACTAATCGCCCCCTCATCACCCGCGAATAAAAACGCCCGCTTACCCACATGCTTAACCTGCCACTGCAAGTAATGCGTCAACAACGCCTTAGCCGTTGGCGTTAATGGCAACCTATGCTCTTGGCGGTTCTTCGCATTAGTAGCCGGGATAATCCACCAATCACCCGCAAAATGCTCCCACCGTGCCAAACGAGTCTCGTTAATGCGGGTACCAAACATCAGCATCAACATAAACAACATCGCCACAGGCCAAATAGCATCACGCAGCGCAGTAAACAACGGCCCTAAGTCAGACTCCATCAACTGCGTTCCTACACTCGGCGCCATCTTCAAACTCATTTCCACCCGATACCCCGCCAGCGCATTGCCCTCCACCAAACGCAAATCAGCCGCCGCACTTATCGCCCGCTTAAAAATCTTCACCGCGCACTTGATGTAGTTAGTCGAATAACCCTCAGCCAACATCGGCTTAACCAAGCGCAGATCAACCGCCACAAACGACAACTCAGCCAGCGGCAAATCAGCAAACATCCCTAGCAAATGCTTACTCACCACTGATTTACAATTCGCCCGCCAACTCTGGCTAAACGAGCGATTGCCCTCGATATGGCCCAAAAACCACTTAAGCAGATCAACCACAGTCGCAAACTCACCGCGCAACACCTCAGCACCCGCACTACGCTTAGCCATCAATACAGGTAACTGATCTAAAAACGTCTTAATACACATGTCTGGCCACACACCTTGCTTTTGCCAAACCGTCTTACCGCCTTCATTAACCACCAAAAATAACGAGGCCTTTTTACGATCAGCCGTTGCCCGCAAACGCAACTGCGGATATTCAGGATCACGATAATCCCGCGTCACCCCGCCACGCAGCCAGCGGCGCATAGGTGCATCTTTCAGCTTGCCAACTTCAACACCACTCGCGTTAGCCATCGCCTAAGCCTCCAACCGATACTCAAAGGTATTTTTAGTGCCATGGCGAACACGCTTAAAACGCTTATCCAGCGGCATATCCCTAAACCTCGCACTTAACGCCGTTTCGCTATCGTATGAACCAAAGCGGGTTAAACACTCCTGTTGGATCTCAAACAGCGTCCAATAACGTGACCCGGTAATAATCTTTGCTAGGCGTTCACGCTGAGTTAACGGCTTAGCCGGTTGAGTTGAATTACTGCTCATGGGGAACTCCTCTAAATCGCTTTGACTGCCTTACCAAAAACTGATTTGCCTGTTTACGCGCAGCGGGCCCACCCTGAGCAAATATCCTTTCGTACTCGATACAAACGGAATGCTTAAATTCAGGAGGGATAACCGACATATGCTTTACAATCTTCTCCATGTCCGACTCACCACCGCGGCAATGCCACATTTGAGGTAGTTCGCGCTCACGCAAAAAACCTTGGGCCCGTAACTCAGCTGCAGTCACCGCTTTTGGTACAAACAACTGCGCATCATTAACCGCCTCTTGCACAACAGGACGCGCCGCAGTATTGCTCACCAAAGCCGAATAAAAATCGGGCGCATCATCGGGTAATTGCTTAAGTGCCGCCATGCTCACCTCCGCTTACCGCGATAACTCGGCCAATTGAACGTCACCGCCACCGTGGCCGCATCGCGCAACCGCTCATAAGCCCGTTCACCCAACATCTTTTGCAGCGACTCAGTATCAAGATTGGTAATAAACCCAGTCGATTTAAGCCCGTACAAACGCTTATCGATAATCCGCGTTAACCACAGCATCTCGTCAACACTGCCGCGTTGCAGGCCAATCTCATCGATAATCAACAACTCAGGTCGCATAAACTCGGCAATCAGGCGCTCCTCAGTCAGCGAACGGTCGTTATAGCTCTCACGTACCCGAGCAAACAGGTCCATCACACTCAGCAACACCACGGTGTGGTGTTTAGCCATCAACGCATTAGCAATCGCCGCCGCCAAATGGTTTTTGCCCGTGCCAGGTGTACCGATAAACAAAAAACCCTTACCCACGGCCGACAGCTCGGCAAACTTCTCCACATAGCGCTTAGCCAAATCGAGCGCCTTGCGCTGATCTTCTCGCTCAACCTGATAATTATCAAAAGAACAACTTAAAAAATGGGCATTCAAACCGCTCTTACCAAACAGCGCGTTATTCACTCGAGTACGATGTTCAATCGACTTTTCCAACTCATCACGGCGTTGCAACTCACGAAACTTTTGGCGATAAACCTCTGGCGAATCAGGCTTGATATGCTCAGGGCAACCAAGGCGTTTCAGCAACTTGTTAACCTCTTGGCTCATATCCATCATCGTCAAAGCTCCGTATTAAACTGGCTGCTCACCGAATCAAACCGCGCTGCCGACTCGTGATAAACCGCAATATCCAAATGCGAGTTATGCACGGCAGGCTTAGGCAACGGCGTTAACCAATGGCGTTCGCGGATAAACTTGATGATGCCAAGCACAAACTGGCCATTCGCGCTAAAGCCCCAACTCGGGTCAACCTCCACCGCGTTTTTCAGCCACGTTACCGCCAACACACAATCGTCATCGGTCAACTTTTCCGACTTCCACGCCTTCCAAGCAGCCGCATCCGACCCGCCCTTGCGATGGGCTGGATAGGCTTTAAAAAACGCATTGAAAACCGACTTAGAACAACTCGCAGGACAAGACTCTTTTAAAGATTCATTGACTGGTTCTAAAGAGTGACTGATTCCGGTGCTATCTGGTGGCATAGGGGGTGTGCTATCTGGTGGCATACCTATGCTATCTGGTGGCATAGGCTGTGCTACCTGCTGGCATAGGGTCAGGGTGTAAACATTCGATAAATTACCCTTAGGTCCCTTGCGAGACTCAATCTTAAGTAGCCCGGCTTCGGCAAGATCGGCTATATGCTTTCGTACCGTGCTTTTGCCGATTTCACACTGCTCAGCAATATACTGATGACTCGGCCAGCACTCGCCTTGATCATTCGCATTATCAGCGAGTTTAATCAGCACCAGCTTACGCAGTGGATTACCCACCTTGGCCTTCATCGCCTTAACCATCAATTCCATGCTCATAGCGCACCACCAAACCCAGCGCTAGCCAGCACAAAATTGACGAAATACCCATGTATACGTAACATGTAATCGCCTCTCTATAGGTATTAAGCCCGCGTCCAGTCGCCAAACTTCAGCGGGCTTTCTTATTTCAAACGCACTGCACTACCCGAAAACTGATACCCAGCATCCAACACCCGCGCAGCAATCGCCTCAGCACTCGTTGTTGGTGATGTGCGGATCACGTTAGCCAGTAAAGCGATATCTTGATTGCGTTCAATGCGAGCGACCTCAGACAATTGCTGATTACGCTCTAAGCGTTCAAACTCAGCATCTTCTTCAGGTGTATGTGGGATATTTGCGCCGCTATCGCCAACAACGCCAATCGCCTGATTTAACGCAGGCCAATTGCGGTAACGATTCTTAGGCACAACCATAGGACTCGCATCGTTAATAGAAGCGGGTTCAAAATAAACCTCGAACTTATCACTTAACTGATTTGATTCGGCCTTAACCGTAACCTCATCGGCATAATCAAACGGTGCTTTCACCGCAACCTCATCTGCATAACTCATCGTTTCACGCTCCCTTTCATCGCCGCATCGCGCTCAAAATCATCACGGCAATCGGCATCACAAAAAATCCGAGGCGCCTCAACAGGCTCGCGGCACCAATAGCAACAGCCAGTAAATGGCCGCATTACAGCGCGTACTCTGCTAGCCATTGCCACTTGCAGCTGCAACTCAACTAATGCGTTAGCATCATCCGCTTTATCCGACATCGGCCACCCGCTTAAAGCATTCAAAATCGCTCTTGTTTAAATCAGCAGCGCGTTTATCAGCCAAAAACGGATAAGCCAGTTCAAGCGCAGCCATACTGCCCTGAGTAGTCGCAGCCGACTCTTTAAGTTCTTTATAAGCTCGCAGCACTTCGTCTTTACTCGGGTTAGCGACTAAATGAATCACCGCAATTTGCGCCTCGGCGTTCTCTTTAGTCAGCTGTGCAGCCATATCAGCAACATGCAGCACATGGCCGTCACTCATGCGATCGGCAATCACCGTCACCCCAGTGCAGCCAAACACATCATTGAGATACTGCACCCGCAAATGCTCAGGCAACGCCGCCACTAACGGCTGCTCGATATAAAACAACTGATCTGCCTGCGGATGCAGCCCCTCATATTGCCCAAGCCAACGGAACAGCTTTTGCGCATTCACCCGCGCGTTGTTATGCACATCATCGGTGCGTGCAAAGCTAATACCCTCTGCGGCCAACACCTCGTTAAGCCCAAGGCGATCAACCGCCGCCACAAAATCCATCGCCAACCAAGCGCGGCTCATCTTTGGCAACTCAAGCACCCGATGAATGGTTTTCATCAACAAACTCAACCGTGATTGCTGTTTCATGCTAAAAATCCTCTCTCTGATAATGTTAAAAACATGACTTAAGCCGCTGTTTGGGGATTTGGCAGTAATGGGGAAACTGCTTTTAACTTCCCTTCGGTTAGCAGCTCAATTTGATAAGCGCGAAGCTCTGGAACATCATCAGGCCATTTAGATATCGCCGCTTGTGACACCCCAATAGCGGCCGCTAACTTAACCTGTGAACCAAAGTGATCTATGGCTGCGGCTTTTTTCATAATGACTCCGAAGTTAATAAAACAGCCCAAGAATATAACCACAGTTAATCATAGTCAATAACTTTGGTTAGTTGTTATATATAACCTAGGTAATATAATTAACTGATGAAAACACTTGCCCAAAACATACGTGACAGAATGGAAGCCATCGGCATGACTCAAAAAGAGTTAGCTGAGCGCGCAAACATCTCTCAAGTCATGGTTCACAAACTGGTTTCTGGTAAAACCACGACCACTTCTAAGTTGCTGGATTTAGCGAAGGCACTCGGCTGTTCGGCTGAAGAACTGCAATACGGAACAGGGCAATCAGATCAACGCTCGACTGCAGCAGTTGAATCTAATGCAGTGTTTGCAGGTGGATTTGAGACATGGGACAGAAACAGCCCACTAGGTGATGATGAGGTGGAGGTACCGTTTTACATGGAGGTTGAGCTAGCCGCAGGTACTGGAATTGCCGATATACGCGAATATTACGGCCCCAAACTCCGCTTTGCTAAATCAACTCTTAGGCGTCAAGGCGTTAGTGCCGACGATGCGGTGTGTGTAAAAGTAAATGGCAATAGTATGGAGCCAGTGTTACCGAATGGCTCAACGGTGGGAGTTGACACCTCACACACCGATATTATCGACGGTAAAATGTATGCCATTAACCACGATGGCATGCTGCGGGTAAAAATGCTCTACAAGTTACCAGGTGGCGGCATTCGCCTACGTAGCTACAACCTAGACGAATGGCCAGACGAACACATCAACGCCGAACAGCTAAAACACATCAAAATCATCGGCAAAGTGTTTTGGTATTCGGTGCTTATTTAGAGCTTAGTGATATTAACTGAAGCGCTACCACCACTGTGCTGACAGATAACTGTGACCTTTACGCCATTGCTCTGGTCTATAAATGAATCCGCATTTGCCGATTGGTTACGTGTTAAAAGCGCCTCATTAAACCCTGTTTCTAAAAGATAATCTTTAAACTTATCAATCCGTTTACCAAATTTACAAGGTACTGACCTCTTAATATCAACACTGATAAACCTTATCTTGTTTTCCTGAGTTTCAAACAACACGCGATACTGCTCATTCTCAGCAACCACGTTTTGGCCTTCGTTGATATCAACATCAAAATCAAGTGCCGCATCAACATTAAACCGATCAATATAGCTAACGATATTCTTAACATTAGCGTTAAACGGATTGCTTGGAGCAGTGTAGATTTCAGCAGGTTCTTGAGCGGTAGGCGTTGTCGCTACAGGCTTGCTATCAACAATCAAAATCCATTGAATGCCAACAGCGATGATCATAACAGTAGCAATCCAAGTGAACGTCGTTGTTTTCGGTCTTAGTTTATTGCCACAATGCGGACAAATCTTCGCTTTATCACTTACCTTACCACTGCACTCTTTACAGTTAACAAGCGCCATAAACCCTCCTTAGTTCAAAGCCTTATTTATATCACCAACGCTTAACAAATTCACTAAACCCAAAAATAACCAAAAATAATTAACCACAGTTATTGACCAGTTAATTAACTGTGGTTATATTTTACCTGTACCCACTACCGAGGACAGGGAAATGATCTTAACCAGAGTTCAAACATCAGCAAAACAGCGCACCGAGTTTCGTCTACTGGTCGCCATCCGCTTTGCATGCCTAATGGCTATCGCCAAAGGCCACCAAAACCCAATGGACTGCCCACGGGTACAAGCGCGTTGTAGCGATCTCACCAAGCACTTTGCCTACAACCACCCAAGCCCAGCCTTTCACAGCCAATACATAGGCCGCATTGGCGAGCTCGGCAACAGCTTTGGCCTGCGCTTTAACGAACCCAAGCAAGGCTTGTTTGGCACCGTCACCGTTTGGCGCAACGACCAAGCGCCAACCAACGTGCATCAACTCGCTTGCTAATCGTTGCTCGTTAATGAGAGGAGCGGCCATGAGCGCAACTAATGTAAGTGCCTTAAGCGATCACTGCGATAAACAAATCGCCGAAACCCAAAAGCTGATAGCCGATTACCCGCACGAACGGGCAGCGCTCGAAAGAGTTATCACCGGCTGGCGCGCCACCAAACGCCGCCACCTAGCCCTGATAAATAACATTCAACCCAAGGATCCAGTATGAACACCGCCTTTTTACTCATGGCCCAGTTCAACAAAGTGATCGTGCCACTGGAAGAAATCAGCAAAGAGTTTTTTGCACTCGAGCCACGCACCGCAGCGAACTACGCCAAAGCAGGCCGCTTGCCCGTCCCCGCCTTTCGCGGCGGCGAAGGCAATAAAGCCCCGTGGCTGGTCAACGTCAACGACCTAGCCGCCTATCTCGACAAACAGCGCGACGCAGCCGCAAAAGACCAGATTAGCAACCAAAGCCGCGCAGCCTAGAAGTTAAACCTTAACCAGCTTAGCAAGCAGCAAAAAGCGAGAGAGAAAATGAAAACCAAATTCAACATTGAATACCTGCCAATGCTGGCAGCGTTCGCCGCTAAAAATGATGTTCGTTACTATCTAAACGGCTTTCACGTAAAGCCGCACCCCGAAAAAGGCGTGATCCTCACCGCCACTGACGGCCATTGCCTCGTCACTATTTATGACGAGGACGGCTTTAGCGATGGCGAGTACATTTACCCAATCAGTAAAGACTTGGTCAAAGCCGCCAACAAAAAGTATTTACCTTCCATTCAAAACATCTTTATCAACGATGGCGTGGCAATGCTCACATCGATTTGCGACATCCTTGATACCTTCACCACCTTTGAAGCGTTGGGCATCGAGGAACGTAAGCTTATTACTCACATTGAGTTTATTAACCCAATCGATGGTCGTTACCCAAATGCAGGCAAACTCTTTAAATCACGGCTAAGTGATGAAAACTTAAAGCCAGCATCAACAATTGGCATGAATGTTAACCTGCTCAGCCGCCTATCAAAATTGAATTACTGCAAGATTAACGGTGCTGTTTTGCACCTAGCAGAAAAGAATTCGCTGATTGTAGTCATGGGTTTAAAAAAAGAAATCGTCGCCATGATCATGCCTATGACATTGGACAAATCAGAGTCAGCACCTCCAGCAGACTTTGTGAATCACGCCGGACACCAACCAGCAGAACCAACCGCCGAAGCCGCCACGGAATCAACCTCTACCCAAGCACAAGCCAGCGCCGCTTGATAGTTGCCACCATTCACGAAAGAAGGAATAGAGCATGACACAACGTATCGAATGCAGCCGCCGCACCTGCCGCTGGACGGGTAGACACTCAGAGTTAAGCAAGATCGCTGACC
>NZ_NAJR01000030.1:0-16605 GCF_002196695.1 Shewanella sp. Shew256
GTAGGAGTCTGGGCCGTGTCTCAGTCCCAGTGTGGCTGATCATCCTCTCAGAACAGCTAGGGATCGTCGCCTTGGTGAGCCATTACCTCACCAACTAGCTAATCCCACCTAGGTTCATCCAATCGCGAGAGGCCCGAAGGTCCCCCTCTTTCCCCCGTAGGGCGTATGCGGTATTAGCAGTCGTTTCCAACTGTTATCCCCCTCGACTGGGCAGATCCCTAGGCATTACTCACCCGTCCGCCGCTCGCCACCTCAGGAGTAAACTCCCTTGTGCTGCCGCTCGACTTGCATGTGTTAGGCCTGCCGCCAGCGTTCAATCTGAGCCATGATCAAACTCTTCAATTAAAGTTTTTTGTTTAACTCACGTTAAACGACTCAATGAATTCTACTGTTTTGATTCGCTTTGCTCACTAAGAAGCATCGCGTTTCAATTCATACATTACTGTATGTACATATTGCTATGAACACTCATTCATTGATTTAATTCTTTGATTACTCGCCAAGCGGCAGAGTAATTTCGATTAACTCAACACCTGTGAGTGTCCACACAGATTTGCTTGATAAATTGTTAAAGAGCGTTGACCACCAGCTTTATCAAAAGTGATTTCAGCGGGTCAGGGCTGCGTATTCTACGCATTCCCGTTTTTGCGTCAAGTAGTTTTTTTAAACTTTCTTTTCGCTCATCAAGTACTGAATCACTCGATGAACTGGCACTTGCAACTGCGTATCGCTGTCTGCCGTGTCAGTGGATGCGCATTATAGGCAGCGGAACTTTTTGTGCAAGTGCTTTTTTAGCCCCTAAAGACTGTACGCCGACATTTTAAGCATTATGTTTATTTTTTATCTATTTTGGCTTGGTTATTCAATTTTGATGTAAGTTTTTATCTGATAAATGATAATTCGCGCTCAATTTTTCGGCAGCAGTCTAGTGTAAAAGTAAATAATTCATTACCATATGACTTGCTGTTAACAGTTATTTATCATTTTCTATTTCATTCAGAGAGCATTTATATGCAAAAGTCATTTCTTATTGTTTTGGTTATTGCCATTCTTGGCGCAATTGCGCTATCTCAATTTGCAACAACATTACCCGCTTACATCGCCTTTGTTGCTGGCGTGATTATTACTACGCTTATCTTTAAATTTGTCCCTGATTTAGGGACCACTCAAGCTGCTGATGAACAATATGTCGGCCCGACAATGACACTCTATGTAGGTAACTTGCCTTATCGTGTGCATGAGGGAGAAGTGAAAGTCTTGTTTGGTGAATTCGGCCCAGTCAATTCAGTCCGTTTAGTTCGAGATCGTAAAACAGGCCGCCGTAAAGGCTTCGGTTTTGTTGAAATGTCCGAAGCAGGTGCTCAAAAAGCAATGGTTAAGCTAAATGACTTTAACTTCCAAGAAAGAACCTTAAAGGTTAGAGAAGCTAAGACTCAAGATTCGGAAGCTGCCGACCGTACAGGTACTGATGAATAACCTTCGTTAGCTTATCCGTTCTGCTTGATTGTGGTGATTCGCTCTAGGGCCGAAAAGCCACAATCGACTAACATAGTCATCAATCCCTCACTGATTTCCGCTTTAGTATAAAACGCCTGCATAACCGAATCTTGGTGCGCGTCTTTTAGACCTTGCTGTTCGCTCTTAGTAGCTAACAGTGTTTTGACTCGTTTAGCTATTGCCTCACCTGAATCAAGCAGAGTCATACCTTGACCCAATACCTGCTGCAATTCATCACGCATCATTGGGAAATGAGTACATCCAAGTACCAATACATCTAACTCCGCCTCGACAATCGGCGACAATATCTGCGTTAATCGCATCATATCCAGCTGACCAGTGGCAATCTTCTGCTCGGCCATCAGTACTAATTCCGAACATCCGAACAGCTCTACATGGCAGTCATCGGCAAATTGGCTAATGAGTTCGTGAGTATAGTGGCGCTTTACCGTACCTGGGGTGGCAAGCAAACCAATACGCTTACTTTTAGATAACTGCGCCGCGGGTTTAATGGCGGGGACAACTCCCACCACAGGAATAGATAGAGTGGCACGCAGCGCGGGCAGCACAACCGTACTCGCGGTATTGCAGGCAACGACAACAATAGCTGCATGGGTACGCTCTACGACTTGGTCGATTAGCGCGACACAACCCGAGACAAGTTCCTGCTCTTCCAACTCGCCATAGGGCAATCTGGCATTATCGAATAAATAGCAGTAATCATGGTGAGGAAGCAGTTTGCGAATTTCTGCTAATACGGATAGACCGCCGATGCCAGAATCGAATACTAATATTGGTTGCGACAAGCCCATCTCCAGTTAATTCTTCTTCGCCCCATGCGCGGGCGGATTTTCCCACAGCTTTGCTCAAACCGCAAAACCAAGATGCTGGACATTCGTGTCACCTAGTATAAAATTTGCGCCCCAATTTACAGCCACGGTGAATCAACAATGAATTTAGCAGCAATGGATCCCACGACCTATGATGCGCAACTGACTGCAAAGCGTATCAAGCTAGAGCAGGCCTTTGCCCAATTTGAGACACCGAGTGTTGAAGTGTTTGCCTCAGAACCTGCCCACTATCGGATGCGTGCCGAGTTTCGCGTATGGCACGAGGGCGACGATTTATACTATTACATGTTCGATAAAGTATTGAACGACAAAGTTCGTTGCGATCAATACTTACCCGCGAGTGCCTTAATCAATCAGATGATGGCGGCTCTGATCGCCGAGTTAAAACCGAACCACAGCTTACGCCATAAACTCTTTCAGGTTGATTTTTTATCAACGCTCAGTGGTGAGATTTTAGTGTCACTGCTGTATCACAGACAGCTTGATGATCAATGGCGCAGCGAAGCCGCTGCACTTAAAGCCAGATTGAGCAGCCAATTTAAGGTCAATATCATTGGCCGTGCGCGCAAACAGAAAATCGATTTAGATAAAGACTTTGTGGTTGAGTCACTGCAAGTGAATGACAGAGTTTTCCATTACAAACAAATCGAAAACAGCTTTACCCAGCCAAATGCCAAGGTAGCAATCAAGATGCTGGAATGGGCTATCGACGTGACTCAAAATAGCCAAGGCGATTTACTGGAGCTCTACTGTGGTAATGGCAACTTCTCCATCGCGTTGGCACAAAACTTTAATCGCGTGCTCGCGACCGAGTTGGCTAAACCTTCAGTCGATGCAGCCCAGTACAATATCGAAGTCAACAATATCGATAATCTGCAGATTATCCGTATGTCGGCGGAAGAATTTAGCGATGCCATGGCGAAAAAACGCAGCTTTAGACGCTTAGAAGGCATAGATTTGGATAGCTATGTCTGCAACACCATTTTTGTCGACCCACCACGAGCAGGTATTGACCCTGCGACGTTGGAGTTAGTGGAAGGTTATGAGCGGATCCTGTATATCTCTTGTAATCCCGACACCTTGAAAGACAATTTGCAGCAATTAAATCAGACTCATAAAGTCACCCGTTTTGCCCTGTTTGATCAGTTCCCTTATACCGATCATATGGAAACAGGTGTACTGCTTGAGCGTCGTTAAGCGACTCTATGTACCTAAAAATAAAGGAGCCAATGGCTCCTTTATTTTTGGACTAAATCACAATCTCACTTAACGATGCTCAACCTTATGTTGTAAGGCTTCGGCACCCTTAGCCACCATACGTAATTGCATCACCAGTTGATCGGCAAGCACTTTACGATCGGCACGCTTCATATCCAGTGCCGACGCTCCGGCGTTAAACACTAAGGTCACGAGCGCTTCTGCCTGTGCTCTGGCCAGCATAGGCGTACGGCCCGCCGTCGCTTCAGTGTAATGGGCCAGTTCAGAAATAAAATGTTCAATCTCGCGGGCTACCGCGGCGCGGAAGGCCGCAGAGGTACCTGAACGCTCATGCAGTAATATTCTGAAAACGTTTGGGTTAGAATCAAGTACTTCCATAAAGGTATCCACAGAAATGCGGATCACACTGCCCCCGGCTTCGGCACGTTGCCGCCCCTTTCGCATCATCTGTCTTAGGGTGAGCCCGCCTTCATCGACCATGGTCAACCCAAGCTCATTCATATCCTTAAAATGACGATAAAAGGATGTGGGCGCAATGTTGGCTTCCCTCGCCACTTCTCGCAAACTTAAGCTAGAGAAGCTCCGCTCAGCACTGAGCTGATTAAAGGCCGCATCGACTAGAGCCCGCCGAGTTTTCTCTTTTTGCTGTGCACGAATACCCATTCTTGAATCCGCTAACTGAATGTAATGACGCGATAATACCGCTTTTGCGATTGAAACACAGCCCTATCCACCTTGACCAAACAAGATTGCTGGGCTAAATTAGCTTACAGTTGTACGCTCAAATGCGGATATTGGAAACTATAATGAATAAACCCCCTATCATCTGGCTTAATGTCACCCTATTTAGCCTAACCTTTCTCAGTGCGGTAATCCTCGTTCCTTGGTATGGCCTAGCCCACGGTTACGCTGCCAGCGAATGGATCGCTTTTGTGGTATTAGCCTTTGCCAGTGGCCTGTCGATCACTGCGGGTTACCATAGACTCTGGTCACATAAAGCCTATAAGGCACACCCTGTAATACGTTTCATCTACGCACTTGGTGGTGCATTAGCATTACAAAACAGTGCGTTACATTGGGCATCCGATCATCGAGTGCACCATAAGCATGTCGATGACAATGACAAAGATCCTTACTCCGCCAACATGGGTTTCTGGTACAGCCATATCGGTTGGATGCTGCGCGAATACCAAGCCCAGCGTTACCATGACTACCAAAACGTGCGTGATTTACAAAACGACCGTATCGTGATGTGGCAACACAAGCACTATCTCGCCCTCGTCATTCTGATGAACATTGGTTTGCCTGCGCTACTCGGCTGGTTCACTGGCAATATCGCAGGCATGTTGCTGATGGCGGGATTACTGCGCTTAGTCGTTGTGCATCACTGCACCTTCTTTATCAATTCCCTCGCCCACGTGTGGGGTAGCCAACCCTATACCGATAAAAACACCGCCCGTGACAACGGTTTTCTGGCGATGTTGACCTACGGTGAGGGTTACCATAATTTCCACCATATCTTCGAAAACGATTATCGTAACGGGATTAAATGGTGGCATTACGATCCGACTAAGTGGTTGATTAAGGCGTTATCTTGGGTGGGTTTAGCCAAAGACTTACGCACGAGTCCGCAGGAGCGAATCGAGAGTGCCCGCTTACAAATGCAACTGCTGCATGCTAAAAGCAAAGTGCTCAATTTGCCAAATGCCGATGAAATTATTGAAAAAATTCAACAAGAGTATGAGTTGATGAAACAACACTTACTCGAATATTATCAAGCCCAAAAGGCACTGTTAGAGGCCAAACGTAAGCAACTGGTCGATCAGCAATTATTGCAGCAAGTCGAAGAGCTAAAAACCCGACTCCTGAATCAGCAAAAAAGCTGGAAGAGCCTGACTGCAACTTATAGCTAGGCCACAATTATCGGTAAAAATCATACGGCCGCCTTGCATGGTGGCCGTATCCTATTATTATGATGCCTCATTCACTTTTTACAGGATGTTAGGCTCATGTCGAATTGTGCAGTATCTCCAACCGATAGCATTAAACTCACCGAATATAGTCATGGTGCCGGTTGCGGCTGTAAAATTTCCCCTAAAGTACTGACCACCATTCTTGCCTCGCAGCTGCCTGTATTCACCGATCCTAACCTGTTGGTCGGCAATCAAAGCCGTGATGATGCAGCCGTTTACAAGCTCAATGATGAAATTGGCATTATCAGTACCACCGACTTTTTTATGCCAATCGTAGATGACCCCTTTACCTTTGGCCGCATCGCCGCCACCAATGCCATTAGCGATATCTATGCCATGGGCGGCACGCCCATGATGGCGATTGCGATTCTAGGCTGGCCAGTAAACAAGCTTCCCGCCGAGATCGCGCAACAAGTGGTCGATGGTGGCCGTCAAGCCTGTATGGAAGCTGGGATAATGCTGGCCGGTGGTCATAGTATCGATGCGCCTGAGCCAATCTTCGGCCTTGCGGTCACAGGGCAAATCGCCCTGACGGATTTAAAACAAAACGATACCGCAAAAGCGGGCGATCGTTTGTATCTCACTAAACCTATCGGTATTGGCATTCTTACCACGGCACAAAAGCAGAAGAAGCTCAAAGACGAAGATAGCCAAATTGCGGTGAATGCGATGTGCCAGCTCAATAGTATAGGCGCCAAAATCGCTAAGATTAAAGGCGTGAACGCCCTCACCGATGTCACAGGTTTTGGGCTGGCGGGCCATCTACTTGAGGTCTGTCAAGGTGCTAAACTCACCGCTAAACTTAATCTGGATGCCGTGCCACTCTTACCCCGCGCCCTCGACTATCTAGCGCAAGGCTGTATTCCAGGTGGCACCCACCGTAACTACGACAGTTATGGTGAACACTTACCCGTACTTACCGATCATCAAAAAGCCATATTGTGTGACCCACAAACCAGTGGCGGCTTGTTAGTGGCAGTGTCGAGTGATGCCGAAGCGGAACTGGTGGCACTGCTTAATGCACATCAGATAGAGCCTATCTGTATTGGCTCATTAAAAACGCCCACCTCCACCGCTAATGTAGTGCTGTGTTAATGTCAGCGATGATCATTCCCGCCCAGCAATATCACGATATCTTTATTGCTGGGCAGCCATTAATCGACTTAAGGGCGCCGATTGAATTTAATCGCGGCGCCTTTCCCTCCTCGATAAATCTACCGTTAATGGTTGATAAGGAAAGGGAAAAAGTCGGCACTTGTTATAAAGAGCAAGGTCAGCAAGCTGCAATAGCCTTGGGCCACTCCCTCGTACATGGCGTGGTAAAACAGCAGCGTATTGATGCCTGGTTAAACTTTTTATCGACTCACCCCGAAGCTTACCTTTGCTGCTTTCGTGGCGGGCTGCGCTCACAATTAACTCAGCAGTGGCTGCAAGAGGCTGGTGTTTCCGTACCTTATGTGCAAGGCGGCTACAAAGGTATGCGCCAATATTTAATTGGTGTAATTGAGGCGGCGCCAAGTCTGCAACCTTTGCTAAGCCTGAGCGGTATGACGGGAAGCGGCAAAACCGATTTATTAAGACTACGTAAAGAAGCGATTGATCTCGAAGGCATAGCCAATCACAGAGGCTCGAGCTTTGGTAAAAACATCGACCCACAACCGACACAAATTAACTTTGAAAATCAGCTCGCCATTGCCCTGTTACACCATCAATTAGGCAATCACGCCTGTTTGTTGCTCGAGGATGAAAGCTTTTTGATTGGCCGCTCAGCGTTGCCGCAACGCTTTTATAGCGCAATGCAGACGGCCGATATTCTGGTACTCGAAGAAGACGATGGCATCAGGCTAACTCGTTTACTCGATGAATACGTTCATAAAATGCACCGAGGATTTAGCGAGCGTCTCGGCTTAGAGGCAGGTTTCGAAGCCTTTAGCCACTACCTCTTACAGAGTCTTGGCAGCATTCGCAAACGCCTAGGCGGTAAGCAATATCAAGAGTTACAAGACATGATGCAAAATGCGCTATCGCAACAACTTAATCAAAACCAAACTTCACAACATTTGGCCTGGATAAGTATGCTACTGCACAAATATTACGACCCCATGTACGAATACCAGTTGCAAAAGAAAGCCGGCAATATTCTGTTTAGGGGAGGTCACCAAGCCATGCATGAGTGGCTGGATAACTATCAGCGGGATAACTATCATCGGAATAACAATCCGTTGGATAGCCACCACTCAAACCGCTAAAAACAAGAAAACCGTGTGCGAACTGCCCACGGTTTTCTTTATCCATCTCGTTAACTTAATGCTTATTGAGTAGATTTGCGACACTATCCCTGAGCGAGTGCCGATCAGCATTTTGCCCATCCACCACATCCGTTAAACTCACCAATACCTTGGACCAGAAGCGTTTAGGCATTGTAGTCAATGCATGGCCATCTTTATGACTAAAGTAAGAACCCCACAGTCCATTGAGCGCCATAGGGATCACTGGCACGGGATCGCGAGCGAGGATTTTATCTATACCGGGGCGAAACTCGCCGAGCTCACCATCGGGGGTTAAACGCCCTTCAGGGAAGATACACACCAACTCGCCATTCGCTAACGCCTCATGAATTGATTCAAAAGCTTGATTGTAAGTCGCCTCACTCTGGCGCGGCGAACAAATCGGAATCACTCCTGCATGGCGGAACAGATATTTCAGCACCGGAATTTCACTGATCGATTTATCCATCACAAAACGAATCGGCCGGGTCGACGCGCCCATAATGATCAACGCATCCACATAGCTCACATGGTTACAGACGATAATCCCTGCACCTTCCTTAGGGATCTTTTCTCGCCCAGTCACAGTCACCCGATACATCACATGGCTGAGTAAGTAACTGATAAATCGTTGTGTAAACTCAGGCACCTGCGAATAGACATAAAGCGCAACCACAAAGTTCATCACCGCCAACAGTAAGAATAACTGTGGAATACTCCAACCAGCCACACCGAGTAACAGCATAGACAACAACGACGACGCCACCATAAACAGTGAGTTCATAATGTTATTCGCGGCAATCGCTTGCGCACATTCTCCCTTCGCAGAACGCGCTTGAATAAAGGCGTACAGAGGCACGATAAACAGACCTCCGCTGACACCAATCATAAAGAAGTCCAGCATCACTCGATAATGCTTCTGCTCGGCAATAAAGCTTTGTAAGCCATAAACAAAACTAGCATCCGCCGGTGCTGGCGGAATCGCCCACAGCAAGTCCACACCAAACACGGTTAACCCGAGCACCCCAAAGGGCAACAAGCCTAACTCCACATGGCCAAAGGAAAAACGCTCACAGACAAAGGAGCCCACCGCAATCCCAATAGAGAACATTCCCAGTAGCAGCGACACCACTGTCGCACCAGAGTGCAAATGCAGCTTGGCAAAGTTAGGGAATTGGGTCAGATATGTCGCCCCCAAAAACCAGAACCAGCTAATGGCGAGGATGGCCATCCAAATCGAAGGCGTTTGGCGTGCCTTCTTAATGGTGCGCCAAGTGCCAGATAATGGCCGAAATTGGATTTTCTGAACTGTGCCCTGTGGCGGTAAAGCAGGGATCGCACGGCTAGACAAATACCCCGCCAAGGCAAGGGCTGCGACCGTGATGGCCGACCACAAAGTGGCGTTGTTTTCAGACACTAAAATCCCGGCACTCAAGGTACCGATCAAGATAGACAAAAACGTCCCCATCTCAACCCAGGCATTGCCCGTCACTAACTCATCCTCTTTTAAGGCTTGAGGCAAGAGGGAATATTTGACTGGCCCAAAATAGGCTGACTGGCTACCGGTTAAAAACAGCAGTAATAACATCATCATGTAATTCTCACTCACAATAGCGAGTGCGGCGCTGAACATAATGATGACTTCGAGCAGTTTTAAGCGACGGATAAGTTTGGCTTTATCCATATTGTCGGCCACGACGCCAGCATGGGCAGAGAACAGGAAAAACGGCAGGATAAAGACCCCTGCAGCCAAATTAACAAACATGTCGACGCTAATGGGTAAATCATTGACTTGGCTGAAGGTGACGAGCAACAGCAACACATTTTTATAGATATTGTCGTTAAGTGCGCCCAGACATTGGGTTGCGAAATACGGTAAAAAACGTTTTGTTAGCAGCATGATTTTTCCCTCTGATAACCCATTCCCTGTAAATACCCTGTCACATGACTCTCTAGTAAAGCGGGTAAAGATGCCGTATCGGCAAACAATTTATTATCCAGTGATAAGGCGGTGAGTCCGTGGATGCCGCCCCAAAGCACTCGACTCATTTGAAGTTGCTGCTCAGCAGTCTTATTGGGGAACAATAGGGCTAACTCACGCTCAATTAAACTGAATAAACCCGCAATAAGTTGGCCTTGGGATTCGGGCAAAGGTTCGGAGTCGAGTAGCTGCAGTTCAAATACCAACTTAAAACATTGGCGCTGCGCATGGGCAAACTCAGCGTATTTTTGCGCCATACTGATGATCTGATTGCGACTATTATCTGCATTTACCTCGGAGAGCTCATGCATCAGCGCCTGCAGCGTTGCCTCAGAAACGGCTAACAAAAGGTAGTTATAGCTACCAAAGATATTGATTAAGGTACTCGGCACATAGCCAATCTGGCTTGCAATCTTGCGTAAACTCAGTTCTTGTGTCCCTTGCTGTTGCAGCAGTGCCATTGCTGCTTCTATTGCCATAGCACGAATCTCATCATGACTATGTTCTTTGCGTCTCGCCATAGGTCTCACTCCCTGTTGAATGGTGTCAGATTAACAGCCTGAAAAATAAAAAACAACGTTCAAAATAAGTTTATTTTGCGTACAGCATGAAGTAAAAGGCATAAAAATGAGGGAAGAAAGTCTAACTCTGGGCAATCGCTCGATGCGAACCTTGGAGGGAATTTAACTTTTAACGCATAAAAAATGACGCCCTCAATTGAGGGCACCATTTCGAGATTGAACTTTTACCTAGCGGCAGTGATAACTCATCACGACTCTGTCGGCCCCAGCGCCAAAATAGTCCGCTTCGAAGGCAGTATCGACAAACCCTAAACGCTGATATAAACCATGGGCAGGATTATGGGGATCGACAGTTAAATCCACCCGCTTAACCAGAGGTGGTATTTGGCTTAAACATTGTTGTATTAATTGTTTACCAATGCCTCGCCCGCGGGCTTGCTCACTCACCGCCACGGACAGGATCCACATACAGGTAGGGTCGCCACTTTGAGCGCAGAGCAAATAGCCTAAAAGCTCCCCGTCAGCGTCTACGGCAACCAGAAACTGCTCTGGCCAACAATCAAACCCTTGGCGGAAGAAAAAATCGGGATAACAATGATCGCCAAAGATAGCCTGTTCGAGTTGAAAAACATCGGCTAACTCTGACTTTAATACTGGACGAATCGACTGCATGTAAACCTATTCACCAATTAAAATTTTATCCCACTCTAAATTTGGCGCACCAACAACAATAAAGTTAGGATTTTCAAGCGTCTCACGCTCGTTATAAGTCAAAGGTTGCAGCTCGGTATCCATGAGCTGACCACCCGCTTCCTCAATAATGATCTGCGCGGCGCCGGTATCCCATTCACCTGTCGGCCCGACTCGCACATAACAATCGGCGCGTCCTTCGGCGACCAGACAACTCTTCAAGGCCGCACCGCCCATGACCACCAGTTCACAATGCTTAGGATGATTGAACAGGGTCAACACGGATTGAGGATCCTGACGACGACTCACCGCTAACCTTAGGGAAACTTGCTCACGGTGCTGAATTTGCCGACTACTGATACGCACTTCTTGCTTATCGGTGCGTTTATAGGCACCTAATCCCGCGATGGCGTAGTAACACACCTGCGTCATCGGCACATAGACCACGCCCATTACTGGACGATTGTGCTCCACCAACGCAATGATCACCGAAAAATCACCACTACCGGCAATAAACTCCCCCGTGCCATCGAGAGGGTCGACTAACCAATAACGTTTCCAGCCTTCACGCTCACTCAGGGGAATATCGGCAGCCTCTTCGGACAAGATAGGAATCTCAGGCGTCAACGCGGCTAAGCGCTCACAAATCAGCTGATTCGCCGCTAAGTCCGCCGAGGTGACAGGGGTATTATCAGACTTAGTCTCTCGCTCAAAATTACCCTTAAGGTAAATCTCACGAATAGTGCGCCCCGCATCCGTTGCTATCGCAATCACCTCGTCGATTAACTCTTCTGGCTTCATAACCACTCCAATCGCTAACATCGCGAATGATCCACAAGCACTCAATTGCTGAATGCTATAACAAAAAAGATTATTTAAGTTGTAGGTGTTTCTGCGCTAAAAACAATGCGCTCACACTACGGGATTCCGAAAAATCGCTATTTTCGAGTAACGCTTCCCACTCGGCCAACGCCCAAGGCACCACATCTATGGGTTCTGGCTCATCGCCTTCGAGGCGGCTTTCATATAAATCTTCTGCTATGAAAATTTGCATCTTGCTAGAGAAATAACCCGGCGCAAGGCTAAGTTCTTTCAACAGGGTCAGCTTACGGGCCCCAAAACCAATTTCTTCCTGCAATTCTCGATTGGCCGCTTCGATAGCTTGCTCACCAGGGTCTATTAATCCCTTAGGAAAACCTAGCTCGTAATTATCTGTTCCAGCGGCATATTCACGGGCTAACAGCATGTTGCCTTGATGAATGGGTACCACCATCACAGCGCCTCGGCTACCACCCTTCATCCGCTCATACTGGCGCTCGACACCGTTGGAGAATTTAAGATGAACCTGTTCAATTTGAAACAAGCGGCTCTTAGCGACAACTTCGGTATGTAAGATTTCCGGCTTATGGTGCCGCTGCGACATAACTGCCCCTGGATAAAAATAGCAACAAACTAACTAGGATAAGTGACAATCTTACTATCCTGTCTTTAATCTACAACCTGAATTTAGTGCGGCTATTCCAAAGACCACCACCCAAGCCACGGGATTTAAATCACATACTCAGCCAAGACAAAGGAGAAACGGTTAAAACTTTTCGCTTTTTACCGCGAAAATTCACCAACAAAAAAGGGGCTAAGCCCCTTTTTATGTCGACATCATTTAAAACTGATAGCGCAGATTGAGTTGATAACTCAATAGGTCATTCGGCTCGATATCTATGTATTGATAACCTAACCCCACGGACCAAGCATCACTGAATTGGTAACTAAAACGCACTCCCGCATACCAATCAGTGCCATCCAAGTCGGTCTTGATCCTGGTATTGCCCATGGTACTGCTGATATCGGCTTGCCAATGGAACAAGCCAACGGGTACTTCAAAGCGCCAACCTTGATGCTGCAGCAGGGTAAATCTCAGGCCCAACATGACCCCATCGGCAAGCACAGGGGTGACGGTTTTCACCAACTCATGGTATTGCGCTGGCGTTAACGTCGCGCCCTTAATCCTCGCTGTTCCTTCACCAAAATCGGCATAGCCCAGTTCCAACGCCACAATCGGCGTCCATTGATAACCTAGACTCACCCCAAATGCGGTATCCGAGTCATCGACGTTGAGGAGTTGTCCCTCTCCGACTTGGGCGTTTAACTCAGGCAGTGTTTTATCGGCCTGCGCTTGGCCGATAAAACCCTCAACATACCAGTCGGTTGCCTGTGCCTGTTGCGTCACACTGAGCAATAACAGGCAGCCTAAGGCCAATCGCTGTAATTCTCGGCGACGCAATATCGCCCATGCCAAGATAAATGCCAACGCCCATAAGGTCATACTACCTCCTCCTGACTTATTATCGATAATGACCTCTTGATAGGCTTTCACTGTGATAAGCACCTGCCCCGTCGCTTCACCACCTTGGCCATCGCTAATCCTATAGGTCACGGTATCCACACCATCGAATCCTGTTTTAGGGATATAGCGCAGTTTATTGGCTTCGATAGTCACAGTGCCCTGTTGGGCCGTCGCACTTAACAAGGTCAACGTATTACCATCCACATCGGTGTCATTACTCAGCACATCGACAAGCAAGCTGGTACGGTCATCGGTAGCGGCGCTGTCATCGACAGTCACAGGTGCAGTGTTACCATTCACCACGATCGTCAACTCACTACTTGCCGTACCGCCCTTGCCATCGGTAATGCTATATACCAACACATCGGTGCCGATAAAGTCTGCCGCCGGCGTGTAACTGAGCCGTTGATCAGCTAACACTGTGGCAGTACCAAACTCACTAATCACTTGAGTGATGCTCAAACTATCCCCATCGCTATCCGTATCGTTGGCAAGCACGTTCACATCGATACTTTGGTTCCAGGCAATTGCTGCCGAGTCGGGATTGGCGACGGGCAAGTGGTTACCATTAAGCATCACAGCAACGCCACTTGGGTCGACAATAGTACGGTTAGCCACACCATCATCATCGTTAGGGCCGCCATCTTCGATAGTCAACTGCACACACCAATGGCCTTCGGTTAATCCTAGGGTCCAACGGCTATCCCCCGGTGGCGGGCAGAAACCACGCTCACCCTCGGTACTGGCAACAGTGTTGTTTGCATCAATCACAAAGTCTCGCCAGCCCGCTTGAGCATTGAACTTGCGATAGACGGCATTCGCAGGAACGGGCGAGCGTTGTGGTAATACTAAGCTATAGCTTTGGCCCTGTTGTGGTAGGCCCGTCGCGATAAAGTCGAAAATACCACCAACATTGGCTGCTAAAGCATCTTCAGTCACGACTTCAGGTTGTAGCTGCATGCCGCTCTGCCCACGTCTTAGGGCAATATTCCCCAAACGTAAACAGACACCGGCCTGCCCTTCGGCCAAGAAGTAAACTGGCTGCAATTCACCTTCAGGCATCACATTACAGTCGTTATTCGCATCCAAATAATCAGGAATACCATCGCTATCGCTATCGCTATAGCCTTCTTGAACATCGGGGATTAAATCGCCATCCGTATCGGCACTCGTCAATGCGGCTAAACTTGGACGCACTACGATGTACACTGTTTCGGTACTCGACAGCACAGGCGAACCATCATCGGTGGCAGTTAGGCTCACGGGATAAATCCCCGGAGTCACAGCTGCTGGAGAGAATGCCATGCCTGTCGAATCCGCTTGCAAACTTAGCGCGCCGCTTGCCCACGTCAGCGTTAATGTATCTTGCTCATTGGCATCGGATGCTGTGGCACGGATATGCACATCACCGCCATTTTGCGCGACAATGACTTGCTGCTGGCCAGCTTGAGCCACAGCCAAACTGACCTGTGGTGCAATATTAGCTTCGGTAATCACAACTTGGGTCTGCTGCTTACTACCAAGATTCAAGCTTGGATCTAGGCTGATAAGCACCTCTTCATCCCCTTCAGTCACACCATCATTCAGGGTAGTAAAGTGGATTTCCGCCATCTGTCCCGAGGTTATCTCGACAACACCATCAACCAAATCATGGTCGCTGCTATCGGCTGAACCGGATACTGTGAATGGAATACTCAGCGGATAACTCGGCGCCTCACCATTGAGATGAACACTCACAGTCACTTGGTTACCTTCGGCTACCACTTGATCTTTGCTCAGTGAAATCAATGGATTGACTTTGACTTTCTGCGCTTTAATCGCCTTATTACCCTCGCCATCCACTGCCTGCCAATAGGCTAAGTAGTTGCCAGGGGCGAAGAACAAGCTCTTATTCACCAGCGACACAGGCAATGGATGGCCATTACGGTCAACCGCCTTGGCAAAACCGAGTTTCACCCGCGTAAACAGGCCAGTCGCATTCACCTCAACATCATCAGGTAGAGTGAACACAGGTTGACTCGCTGAGTCAGTGCCTTCAATCAGCACATTCACTTTGGCGGTTGCCCGCCCTTTGTGACCATCGCTGATGGTATAACGCAGAGCCACAGGCCCCACATAAGCCTCGGGCGCGGTAAAACTGAGCCCATCTGAGGTGATTTGCACACTGCCAATATCTGCAGCAGCGCCATCAATCGTTAGGGTGTCCCCATCAACATCCACATCATTTGCCAATACGGTCAGTGTATAGGTGTCATTGGGGGTACTGGTTAAGGTATAGCTGTCATCGACAGCTTGAGGATCGTCGTTCACTGGCGTAACCGTAATGGTGACAGTCGCAGGCTCTGAGCTTAACTCCGCATCTTTGGCAATAAAGCCAATAGAGTCGGTACCATTAAAATCCTTCTCAGGTGTATAAAGCCAGACACTACCGTGTTGCTCTAAGGTACCAGAGGCTGGTTGCGCGGTGATCTCATAGGTCAGAGGATCATTGTCGGCATCCTCAGCGGCAAGCGTGATCATCAGCGAACTATCTTCCTCAAGAGTCACTGTCTGATTGGTCGCAATGGGTGCATCATTAACGTTTGCCACCACTATCGTAAAGCTCTGGTCTGCGGTTAAGCCATCCACATCCGTGGCCCGTAGTACCACTGCATGGCTGCCGACGTTAGCATTAGTTGGGGTACCACTCAGCACGCCCGTGGCTGCATTGAAGTTTAGCCAGCTTGGTAAGGTCACCGCGCTTAAGGTGAGACGGTCCCCCACATCGCTGTCCGTCGCTACCAAGGTGTAGCTGTAGGCCGCATCCTGAGTCGCACTCGTTAACGCCGTCGAACTGATAGTCGGTGCATCATTAACGTTTGCCACCACTATCGTAAAGCTCTGGTCTGCGGTTAAGCCATCTACATCCGTGGCGCGAAGCAATACCGCATGACTGCCCACATTAGTGTTAGTTGGGGTACCACTCAGCACTCCCGTAGCCGTATTGAAGTTCAGCCAGCTTGGTAAGGTCACTGCGCTCAAGATGAGACTGTCGCCCACGTCGCTGTCCGTCGCCACCAAGGTGTAGCTATAGGCCGCATCCTGGGTGGTGTTGGTCACCGCGGTTGAGCTGATGGTTGGTGCATCGTTAACGTTTGCCACCACTATCGTAAAGCTCTGGTCTGCGGTTAAGCCATCCACATCCGTGGCGCGTAGCAATACCGCATAACTGCCAACGTTAGCGTTAGTTGGCGTACCACTCAGCACGCCCGTCGCCGTATTGA
>NZ_NAJR01000031.1:0-13122 GCF_002196695.1 Shewanella sp. Shew256
AGTACCAGCGTACGGCCCACAGAATGATGTCACGCTGAAAATGCCGGCCTTTGAATGGGTTCATGTGCAGCTCCATCAGCAAAAGGGGATGATAAGTTTATCACCACCGACTATTTGCAACAGTGCCTCAGCAGCCGGAAAAATTATCGGATACATTTGGCAAATACTGTGTAAAGATTTCGAATCCAGTAGAGTACTTCAAACGCGTTTCTGTCGAGCTCAACAAGCATATTGAAATTCGTGAAGGAGGTATGGGGTTGGTGCAATATAAAGACCGAGTCTACACTGGGTTAGAAGCACCACCAGGACCTATAGGTTTTGTAAAGCCCAGTGATAAATATTCGCCTCAAAAAGAGTTTCGGTTGCTGTGGGTACCAGAACGAAATACAAATATTGAACCTTTCTTGCTCCAATGCCCAAGTGTATCTGAACTATGCAGCAGAGTTGCCTAACAAACTGCTTAAGAGGGATTCGCAATGCGTGGCATTTTTAGCATGCGGTGAGTTTTGTGATTAAGTTGGTGTGCGGTAGCTTTTGCAGTGCATTGCTCACCCCTTAGCAGGGCGTTAGGTATTTGGAGGCATCATGAGATCAATCTTGTTGATTATTTGTACTGTTTTATTAAACGGCTGCTTGGGTATGCCCGAATCAGTAAAGCCTGTGTCGGATTTTGAACTGAACAATTATTTAGGTAAATGGTACGAGGTTGCTCGACTTGATCACTCTTTTGAAAGAGGTTTAAGTCAGGTTACTGCGGAATACCGTGTTCGAAATGATGGCGGTGTTTCAGTTCTTAATCGTGGTTATTCCGAAGAGAAAGGTGAGTGGAAAGAGACTGAAGGCAAAGCTTACTTTGTAAATAGTCCAACAGACGGTTATCTGAAGGTTTCATTTTTTGGTCCGTTTTATGGCTCTTACGTGGTGTTTGAGTTAGAGCGTGAAAACTACAGTTATGCCTTCGTATCAGGGCCGAATACAGAATATCTGTGGTTATACCAATCTGGAAAATTAACTGGTCAGCTCAATCCAATCTCTTTTACACATTTTTTGTACCCTATCGGTGCATTCCAAAAATCGATTCCATGCGTGACATACCTTTTCGACAATATCGTTATAGTTGGTGAAACTTTGGTTCGCCAAGAAATGTTGTCGTAACCAACTCCATACCTGTTCTATTGGATTGAGCTCTGGTGAATAGGGCGGCAATTTGATGATACTGACATTGTCAAACTGCGCAGCAATATCATCGGTATGCCAGCTTGCACCATCCATGATCACAACGGCATGGCGTCCTTTTATTGTCGCTTTAGAGATTTGAGAGAGGTGATTTATCATGATCTCTTTGTTGACCCAAGGCACTACGATAGCTTCACCTATCCTTCTTGCGGGGCAGACTGAGCCAAACAAATAAGCGTATTCAAATTGCTGTTGTTTGATTGCTCTCGGCCGAGTCCCACGCGGTGCCCAAAGACGAGTCGTTGTATTCTGCTGACCGAATCTGGCTTCGTCTTGGAACCAGACATCAACCGACTCAAGGCTTATGTGGCCTGGGATCATCAGGATCGTTTCGATTTTGAATTTTTTTAAAATCGTCTTGGACTTGCTGTGATTGTTTAGGGTGCTTTGAACGAGAGGTTATCCAAGAAAAGCCCATATGATTAAGTAAATAATAAATGGAGTCAGGATGATAATGTTTGCCAAATTCGTTGACGATATAGGCATGAATATCGTTGCCCGTTAAGCGTCCACCAGAAGAGTCAGACGCGCGCGCTTTAATAAACTGACTTAACTGCTCACGTTGCTCAGGGGTAAGAAAGGCGGGTCGCCCAGTCCTTGGTTTTTCTTGAAGACCTTCGAGCCCGTGCTCTAAAAAGGTTTGAACCCATTTGTTTACGCTAGTGCGGCTCACTTTTAGGTATTTGGCAATTTGTGTTCGAGATTGTCCATCTTTGAAATGAGCAAGAGCCAGTAATCTCATTTTCATCTGAATGGATTTTTGCTGACTGGCGAGCTTTTTAAAGTCGATATTATTAAGGCTATTCATGACGAATGACGGTAGTAGTTAAATAGCCTTAATTAGATCACATTTTTATTTAGATTGGTATTACTTTCAAGAACGCCTAGAGTCGAACCAGACATTCTGGAGAAGTTCGTTCAAATGTCGAAAGAGCGTGGCTTTGATACAAATCGGCTCATTTACGTTCAGCAGCAATAAATACCTAACAAACGGTTCAAGAGGGATTCGCAACGCGTGGCATTTTTACTATGCGTTGATTTTAGTGATTAAGGTGGTGTGCGGTGGCTTCGGTATAGCGTTGCTCACCCCTTAACAGAGCGTTATGTAACCGTAGAGAAAAAAGACCGCAATGTATTGAAATTTAAAGTGTATTTATTTTTAAGTGTGTTTTTACTTTGCATATCGTATGGTTTTAACTAGTTGTTTTAATTGGTTGTTTTTTAGTTTATAAATCCAGTTTTATTCATATTGATTTAGCTTTCGGCTTCTTTATTCTTCGAGTATTCAGTTTGTTGTTAATGATTTAGTGGGTTTGCGATAAATTTAGTGGTAGTCATTTTTTTCTTTGAACTAGGGGCTCGCAGTTTCGTCGTTGTCACGCAAATTCTACTGGGTTACTGCTAACTTTTCATGTAAGTTAAACGGTATTTGGTAATGTTTTTCTTTGTAATGCTTTGAAATGGTTAGAAAAGTTACATAACAAAGCATTCAAGAGGGACAGTCAACGCTTGGCAGTTTTGGTTTGGGTGAGCATTTGAGGTTACGGCTGGTTAATTTGAACGCAGTTGTTTGCGTTGCCTGCCCCTTAATGCGGCGTTATGTGCTTTCTCTAAAACTCACCAGGTTCACCAAAACTTTTTTCTAGCTGGCCGCATCGCTTATTTTGAATTAGCACCCTTTAAAATGCCATTTTGATGCCTTATCTTGGCTAAAACGGGGTGTTTTAAGTGTCTGTTTTTATTGGTTTTGTTTTTGTTGTGTCACCGGCAATGTAAAACTGACCCACTAACGACAATTTAAAATTGACCCACCTGAGGCAAAATTGCCGCCGTCATTAATTCGAAAAGGCGGTGTAATTTTAATGCTGACTCAGGAGTCATTAGTGGAAATTCATGTGTTACACCGGCAAGGCCATAGCATTCGTGCTATCGCCAAAACACTACAGGTCTCGCGTAATACTGTTCGTAAGTATCTGCGAGATATTGCCAGAACGCCAGCCTACAGTGAACGCGCTGATCGGGCGTCAAAACTCGACCCCTTCAAGACATATCTGATGGAACGTATCGCGGCGGCTAAGCCTGACTGGATACCGGCAACAGTATTGTTCCGTGAAATCCAGGCCAAAGGCTTTACTGGCAAAGAAGGCATTCTGAAGAACTATATCCGGCCTTTTAAGCCCCAACAGAATGACCCCGTGAAGCGCTTTGAGACGGCACCTGGCCAGCAACTACAAATCGATTTTACGACCATTCGTCGCGGGCGTTATAAGCTCAAAGCCTTTGTTGCCACGCTGGGCTTTAGCCGTGCTACCTATGTTCGTTTTAGTGAATATGAGCGCCAGGAAGACTGGCTGCTGGGCATTGAAGCAGCACTGGATTACTTCGGTGGCGTACCTAAAGAGCTGCTGTTTGATAATGCCAAATGCATCATGATTGAACGCGATGCCTACGGTGAAGGTGCGCACCGCTGGAATGCGAAGCTACTGGAAATGGCTAAAGATTACGGCTTTAAACTTAAAGCCTGCCGTCCTTACCGTGCACAAACCAAGGGTAAAGTTGAACGCTTCAATGGTTATTTAAAAGGCAGCTTTATCACACCGCTGGCTGCCAGTTTAAAACAGGCTGGCCTGGTGCTCGATGTCGACACAGCGAATGCGCATATCGGCCCCTGGCTGCATGATATAGCCAATCAGCGCATTCATGGCACCACTGGCGAGAAGCCTGCGGTGTTACTGGCCAAAGAGCGCTTGAGCTTACAGGCGCTCCCCAGTGGGATTAAAGCGCGTCAGTCTGACATCCGGCAAACCACACGCTATGCGATGCCAAGGGAAAGCTTGCAGCACCCGTTATCGGTGTATGACCAACTGCTGGAGGTGCGGCCATGAACCTGCAACTTCAGCGCATACAACATGCCTGTGAGGTATTAAAACTGTCGGCCATAGCAACGGAATGGTCAGCAATAGCTGACCATAATGCGGCACAAGGCAAAAGCTTCGCAGACTACCTTGAAAGCCTGCTGCAAACCGAACTGGATGCCAGAATGCTGCGCACGCGGGAGATGTTACTCAAGACCGCGGGATTGCCAGCGGTTAAGCACTTCGATGATTACGACTTCCGCTTTGCCACCGGCGCACCACGCAAACAACTACTGGAGCTGACCAGCCTGGCCTTTATTGAAAGGCAAGAAAATATCGTCCTGCTTGGCCCCAGTGGGGTGGGTAAAAGCCATCTGGCGATAGCACTGGCATACAGCGCCATTATGCGTGGTATCAAAGTACGCTTTATTACTGCGGCAGATTTAATGCTACAACTTGCTACGGCAAAGAAACAGGGCCGCCTTGAGGCCTATTTAAAGCGCAGTGTGTTATCGCCAAAGCTGTTAGTGATAGATGAAATCGGCTACCTGCCGTTTGGGCGGGATGAAGCCAATCTGTTCTTTAATGTGATAGCGAAACGTTATGAACAGGGCAGCGTTATTGTGACCAGTAACTTACCGTTCTCTCAGTGGTCAACGGCGTTTGCTGATGATCAAACCTTAACTGCGGCATTGCTGGACAGGCTGTTACATCATGCGCATATCGTGCAAATCAGCGGAAATAGTTATAGGTTAAAAGGCAAAAGAACAGCGGGTGTCATACCGGCCTCAGAAAGTACGTTAAGTTGAAAAGACGCCCGGGGTGGGTCAAATTTAGATTACCGTTTTAAGCGGTAAGTGGGTCAAAATTGGATTGCCGTTGACATTGTTGAGAACTTTCAGGTAAATGGTAGTCTTCAAATCAAATGTTTTTTGGAGCTACAGCATGGAAAAATCAAAGCAATTATATAATCAAGTGAACTTCTCACATCAGGACTTGCAAGAACATATCTTTAGCAATTGTACTTTTATACATTGTAATTTTAAGCGCTCAAACCTTCGAGATACACAGTTCATTAACTGTACTTTCATAGAGCAGGGGGCACTGGAAGGGTGCGATTTTTCTTATGCTGATCTTCGAGATGCTTCATTTAAAGATTGTCAGCTTTCAATGTCCCATTTTAAGGGGGCAAATTGCTTTGGTATTGAACTGAGAGATTGTGATCTTAAAGGGGCAAATTTTAGCCAAGTTAGTTTTGTAAATCAGGTTTCGAATAAAATGTACTTTTGCTCTGCATACATAACAGGTTGTAACTTATCCTATGCCAATTTTGAGCAGCAGCTTATTGAAAAATGTGACCTGTTCGAAAATAGATGGATTGGTGCAAATCTTCGAGGCGCTTCATTTAAAGAATCAGATTTAAGTCGTGGCGTTTTTTCAGAAGACTGCTGGGAACAGTTTAGAGTACAAGGCTGTGATTTAAGTCATTCAGAGCTTTATGGTTTAGATCCTCGAAAGATTGATCTTACAGGTGTAAAAATATGCTCGTGGCAACAGGAGCAGTTACTGGAGCAATTAGGGGTAATCATTGTTCCTGACTAAGCGCAAGATTCGGCTACGCACATAACAAAGCGTTTAAGACAGATTCGCAACGCTGGGCATTTTCGGTTTGCTTTGAATTTAGTGTTTACGGCACAATGGTTTAGGTTGGGTGGCATGTTGCTCACTACTTAACGCGGCGTTATGTAACCGTAAAGAAAAAGACCGCAATATATTGAAAATTAAAAATATTTTTATGCTTTTGCTTTTTTAAGTTGGCTTCTACTTCACATGCTTATGGTTTTAAATTATTGTTTTTATTGGTTATTTATAAAGTTTGTAAAGTCAGCCTTATTCATATTGGCTTAGTTTTCGTCTTCTTGTTCTTCGAGTTTTTAGCTGGTTCTAAATGGTTCAGTGGGTTTGCGATAAGTTTGGTGGTAGTCATTTTTTTCTTTGAACTAGGGCTCGCAGTTTCGTCGTTGCCACGCAAATTCTACTGGGTTACTACTAACTTTTCATGTAAGTTAAACGATATTTGGCAATGCTGTTCTTTGTAATGCTTTGAAATGGTTAGCAAAGTTACATAACAAGAGACTATGGCGTCAAGAGTTAATTTTTTGCGCTGTCTGCATCCCACATACAGCCATCTCTGAGCATAGAATTTAGGATAACTACCATCTTTCTGACGCAAGCAATGATCGTTACTTTTTTAGGTTTGCCAGCGGCTAATAATTTTTGATAGTGCTGTTTAAAAACAGGGTTACATTGCATTGCAGACATCATGGCCATGTACAAAACTGTCCTGACTTGCATGCGTCCGCCTTTGATCATTCGCTTGCCCTTATAACTGCCACTTTCTCGAGTAATGGGAGCGACACCGATTAATGAAGCCGCTTGTTTGTTGGTGATGTAGCCCAGCTCAGGTACGTTACTGATGATGGAGGCTGCCGCAATTTTTCCGATGCCAGGTACGCTCTGTAATAGCTCATTTTTGGCTTGGTAATCAGGGCATGTCTCGATGAGTTTTTCGATTCTAGTCTCAATGTTTTCTATCTGTTTTTTGAGCATGGTAAGTAGGGATTTAATCGATGATGCAACAGATTTAGGCATGATTTGAGAGCGGTTCTTTTCCATGGTTTGCATGGTCAACAACTGGTTGCGTCTTGTCACTAAATCACTCATTAAACGAATGTTTTCACTTTTCAATTGTGTGAGCTTCGGTTTAATCGCTTCCGCGTAATGAGCAATAAGAGCAGCATCTAAACGGTCATTTTTAGCTCTTTGGCCAAGGGCACCGGAGAACTTTTTAATGTGTAATGGGTTAGCAATGACATAGGGCAACTTAGCATTGTCGCAGGCTAAGATGAAGGGCATTTCTAACCGTCCGGTGGCTTCGATGACTACACGTTCAGGCTGGTACTTTTTAATGGTTTTGATGGCTTGTTTAATGCCTTTTTCATCATTGGTGACATTAAAATAGATATCGAGAGGGCGGATATAGATATCTAATTGTGACTTGCCGGTATCAACGCCGATATTAATGTTTTGCAGTGTATTTGTATTCATAATAAGCTAACTCTTGCTTGCTAAATGCGGGTTCGAGACCCAGAAGACTATTCGAGTGTGGTGCTTGGAGTTCTATCTGACGTTCGCTCTTGTTATCGGTCTCTCAATAGAGGAGCCATCGTTCAATCGAACTATCAGATAGAGAACTTTAGTTGCAGCTAAAGTCTGGGTCTCACTTTACCCTTATTTGTTAGTTATTATCCATACAAAGCATTCAAGAGGGACAGTCAACGCTTGGCAGTTTTGGTTTGGTTGAGCATTTGAGGTTACGGCTGGCTAGTTTAAGTTTAGTTGTTTGCGTTGCCTGCACCTTAATGCGGCGTTATGTAACCGTAGAGAAAAAGCCCACAATGTATTGAAAATTAAAGTATTTTTATGCTTTTTTACTTTGAATTTGGCTTCTATTTTATATATTCGTTACTTTTAAGTAATTGTTTAAATTGGTTATTTTCAAATTTATAAACCTAGTTTTATTCATGTTGGCTTAGTTTTCGTCTCCTTGTTCTTCGAGTCTTTGCTCTGGGTTTTAATGGTAAAGTGGGTTTGCGATAAGTTTAGTGGTAGTCATTTTTTTCTTTGAACTAGGGCTCGCAGTTTCGCTGTTGTCACGCAAATTCTACTGGGTTACTGTTAAATTTTCATGTAAGTTAAACGATATTTGGCAATGTTGTTCTTTGTAATGCTTTGAAATAGTTAGTAAAGTTACATAACAAAGCATTCAAGAGGGACAGTCAACGCTTGGCAGTTTTGGTTTGGTTTAGCATTTGAGGTTACGGCTGGTTAATTTGAGCGCAGTTGTTTGCGTTGCCTGCCCCTTAATGCGGCGTTAGCTTACCAATCGAAAGCATCGCCCATAATTGTTTATTATTTCAGGTGATTTTGCGGTAACTGAGATTGCCCCAATACAGCTACGATTAAGATGAAATTCTCTTCCTTTGTGAAGTAAGCAGTGTGTTTTCCAATCGGAAAGTAAAAGCCGTTACTATATATTTCATGGCAGCTTCGTCCTAAATCAGGATTATCGGCGAGCATTTGAAAGCCAGAAAGTAGTGGGGTATAGGAAGTATAAACCACCTTTTTGCTCCTCATCCGAAGTATCTTACCTGAAATTCCCTCACTCGTTTACCGCTCAAGCCCCAATTTTAACTGCCGGTCCAGCCTAAACCGCTCTAATAAGGTTCGATTTGGCGGTAAAATCTCTAGCCTGATAGCTCGAGAGATACAAACTGCCCCACCGCCCCGTTTAAAAGTTGGCAGTGTTGAGCAGTGTTGGATTTGGGGTCGTCAGTCAAAGAGACGACTCTGTGATGGATCGAACAGGCTGGGAGTCAGTGGCGGCGCTCGTTCTGGTGGCAGCTCACGCTGCTTGGCGGCATTCGCCTTGGCTGTTTTCTGTTTCAGATGCTTGAGAATCTGCTCAATGACCTTCGGATCTTCGATGCTGGCAATCACTTTGACGTGACCGCCGCAGTGTTCGCAGACTTCAATATCAATATTGAAGACTCGCTTGAGGCGTTGCATCCAGGTCATGGCGCGGTGGCGCTCTGCAGGACTCTTGTCACGCCAGTTAGTATCGAGACCTTCCGATTTGTCGGGCTTCTTGCCCCGCTTGGCGGGTGTTACTTGAACTCGGTGTTTGCTGTTCGGTGCAAAGACGCCGTGGAAGCGTGTGAGGTTGACTCGCGGCTTAGGTACCAACGCAGCGAGTTTGGCGATGAAGTCCAGCGGCTCGAAGATCACATGGGTGGTGCCATTGCGGTACGGAGTTTTGAGCTCGTAACGCACCTGCCCATTGGCGGTTAATGCCAGACGTTTTTCTGAAACCGCTGGCCGACTAATGTAGCGACACAAGCGCTCAAGCTTATCCCGCTGATGCGCTTCGGCCATCACACCGGCGTGTAGCGAGAAACCAGCATGGTTGGCTACTCGACTGCTTGAGTCGGCTTTATCCTCACGCCCTGGCAAGGTTTGCAGGGTGAAGACTTTGCGCCCTTGCTGGGGGCCGACGGCAATGCGATACGTAACCGAAGCACCATGTAATTGAGTCAGCGTATCGTCTTCGCCCTCTTCCTGCGTATTCTGGCCCAAAGTGAACACCCTTTCTGGTTTTAAGTGAACACCCATTCTGATTTAATGTGAACACCTATTCTGGCGCAAAGTGAACACTTTTGCCCGATTTCCAGAATCAGTGTTCACATAATTCCAGAATCCCTTTCCCGCGTTGATTGTTATCACTGATAACCTATTCATTTTCAGATGGATACGGTTATGAGCAGACAGAGAACATCAATGCGTAAACTTCGTGAAATCCTCAGGCTACGGTTGCATGCTGGTTTGTCCGTCCGTCAGGTTCGGGATAGCCTGCGTATCAGCATCGGCGCTATACAAAAAGTCACCAGCGCAGCAGAGCAGCAAGGCATCGACTGGTCAACCATCTGCACCTTAGACGACAGTGCTCTGGCCAAGCTGATTTATCCTAAAGCCGATGCCCGCGTATCCACCAGGCTGGAATTGCCAGAGTGGACGACCGTGCATAAAGAACTGCGTAAAGAAGGTGTCACCAAACATCTACTCTGGGAAGAATATACCCAGCAGTACCCCAATCGCAGTTACAGTTACCCGCAGTATTGTCACCTGTATGGCGAGTGGCAGAAAAAGCAGCGCCGCTCAATGCGACAAGTCCATATTGCCGGTGACATGCTGTTTGTTGATTATGCTGGGCAAACCGTCCCGATTGTCTGTGCCAGTACCGGTGAAATTCGCTTTGCCCAGGTCTTCGTAGCCGTATTGGGCGCATCGAATTACACCTATGCCGAAGCGACCTTAACGCAGACGCTACCAGATTGGCTGGGCAGCCATGCCAGAGCCTTCAGCTTCTTTGGTGGCGTGCCCAAGCTCATTGTCCCGGATAACCTTAAGAGCGGCGTGACCAAGGCTTGCCGATACGATCCGGATATCAATGCCGCCTACCACCAATTAGCTCACCATTATGGCTGCGCGGTTATGCCAGCTAGGCCCCGTAAACCACAGGATAAAGCCAAAGCAGAAGTAGGTGTGCAAATCATTGAGCGCTGGATTTTAGCCAGATTACGTCACCATACCTTCTTCTCGTTAGCTGAGCTGAATCACTGCATCAAGGCGCTATTACAGGATGTGAATACTCGGCCGTTTAAGCAGTTCAGCGGTAACCGGCAAGAATGGTTCGAGCAACTGGATAAACCGGCGCTTAGCCGTTTACCACGCGAGCCGTATCAATACACGGACATCAAAATGGTGAAGCTCAACATCGATTACCATGTGCAGTTCGGTGAGCATCTTTACTCAGCGCCGCATCAGTTAGTGGGTGAGAAACTTGAACTGCATGCCACCGACAACCTCATTACGTTGTACTTCCAGAACAAGCAGATCACCAGCCATCCGCGCATTAATCGCCGCGGTATCAGTACAAAACCTGAGCATATGCCGGTGCGGCATGAGAAGCATCACAAATGGAGCCGTGGGCGGCTGATGAATTGGGCTAAAGACATCGGCAGTGACACGCTAACCTGGGTGGTGCACGTCATGGATGACAGAGCACACGAACAACAAGGTTACCGGACATGTTTAGGCTTACTGAATCTGACCCGACGCTATCCGGCGCAACGCGTGAATCGTGCTTGCGCTATCGCCAATGAACAAAAGCTCACCCGGCTGAAAAACATTACCTCAATCCTGAAAAGCAATCTCGATACGCTGGTTACGGAAGATGACAGCCAGCCCATCTTGCCGCAGACACATGAAAACATCCGCGGCCCAAGCAGCTTCCATTAAGGAGAATCATTATGACAGCGCACAACATCACCGTTCTTAGACAGCTCAAGCTAAATGGCATGGCTCAGGCCCTGCTACAACAACGTGAGCAACCGGGCACCTACCAGGCATTGTCGTTTGAAGAGCGGTTGCAACTCCTGATTGATCACGAACAGCAAAGCCGCGATACCCGTAAACAACAGCGCTTGTTAACAGGTGCAACACTCAAAGTTGCTGCAAATGCGCGGGAGATTAATTACGAACAGCCACGCGGTTTAAACCAATCCGTGATAGCCGGTTTACTCAGCTGCGGCTGGGTAACGAAACATCAGAACATCTTAATCACCGGCCCCTGTGGTAGCGGTAAAACCTATCTCGCGTGTGCTCTGGCACATACTGCGATCTTAAAAGGCCACAGCGCAAAGTATTACCGACTGTCGCGCTTACTGATGGAACTAAGCCAACACAAAGCAGATGGCAGTTACAGCAAAGCATTAAAACAGCTGGCGAAATACGACATCCTGATCCTGGATGATTGGGGGTTAGAGCCGTTAAAAGCGGCACAGCGCAACGATCTGATGGAGATCATGGATGATCGGCATCAGCTAACGTCAACAATTATGGTAAGCCAGTTGCCAACAGAGGAATGGTATCAGGCAATTGGCGATAACACGCTGGCAGATGCCATCCTGGACAGGTTAATGCACAACGCCCACAGGCTAAAACTCAAAGGAGAATCGATGCGAAAAGTCACATCAGAGTTGACTGAAAATGAACACCTAGGTTAAAAGAGAACTGAGCCCAATGCGGGAAATGCCGAGTGTTCATATTGACCAGAATCGGTGTTCACATAAAACAGAATGCGCACTTCCAGTGTCAACCACGTATTCTCGGCATCACGCTCCAAAATCCCACGCTTTTCCATGCAGCGAGCGATGCGATGGCTGAGGGTGTGAGCGAGCGTATTCAGCTCATCGTAAGTGGGTGCCTTGACACGATGGAAGCGTTGCTTGCCATAGTCATCTTCGGCATAGACACCATCGAGAAACAGCATGTGGTAGTGGACATTGAGATTTAGCGCGGAGCCAAAGCGTTGGATAAGAGTCACTGAGCCAGTTTGTGCAGAGGCTTTGGTGTAACCGGCTTTTTTGATCAGATGAGTTGAGAGTGTACGATAGACGATACTCAAGACCTGGCCCATCAGCTGGGGATGGCGAGCCAGCAAAAAGCGTAGCTGGAAAGGAAAGCTGAGCACCCACTGGCGAATGGGCTCCTTGGGGAAGACTTCGTCTATCAGCAGCGCCGCACTCTCGGCCATCCGGCGGGCACCGCAGCTAGGGCAAAAGCCGCGTCGTTTACAGCTGAAGGCGACCAGACGCTCGTGATGACAATCCTCGCAGCGAACCCGCATGAAACCATACTCCAGACGGCCACATTGGAGGAGGTCGTTGAATTCTTGTTGGATGTAGCGAGGCAGGTGTTGACCTTGGGCTTCGAGTGAGGCTTTGAAGGCTGGGTAGTGCTGCTCAACCAGCTGGTAGAGCAGCGTCTGGTCGGGTTGGTGGCGTTCGTAACCGTTTGTTTGAGTGGGCGATTGACTCGCCGTGGCGTTCCTTGCCAGCGACATGGGTATCCTCCGCTGATACTGTGGTTATGTACAGTATCAGCGGCTTGCGTTCAGACGTCCAGTCTGGCCCTAGACATCGCTAAATGCTTAACCCGCAATAGCCCTCACGAGTTGTTATCAGCCACTACCGGTTGAGCGAGAAGGTTTTGGGTTCAGGGTGCTATTGCTCCACCAATCACAATACTGAAGCCCCAACTGTTATCAGTTGGGGCTTTTTCTTGTCTGTTTGCGGCGGTTGCGTTTTATCGGTAGTCGTCGAGCTCTGCACCATCCCACATAAGAGCTTAACGGTGCGATCTTCAACGCCATCACACAAAACTTTCTTTTTCACGCACAGTCAACTTATTGGATGTTTTATTAACAACCCAAAAGGAGATATTTAGCGGGCGGCCGGAAGGTGAATGCTAGGCATGATCTAACCCTCGGTCTCTGGCGTCGCGACTGCGAAATTTCGCGAGGGTTTCCGAGAAGGTGATTGCGCTTCGCAGATCTCCAGGCGCGTGGGTG
>NZ_NAJR01000032.1:0-6871 GCF_002196695.1 Shewanella sp. Shew256
GCCCGATTAGCCTGTGAAGTGAGTGGTGCAACAATGCCGCCAGCAGCAGGAACCCACCGAAGCGAGTCCGGCGTTCGCGCCTAACCGCAGTAGGAATCCTCGTCGTTTACGGCGAGGAGGATGTCAATGGATGCCGCGGATCGCGGGGTGCGAGTGCGTTTATTGCTGGATGATATGACCAGTGCCGACATGGGCGAGCAGCTAATTGCCCTCGCGCGCCACCCTAACATCAATATTCGGCTGTTTAACCCAAGCACAGAGCGCAATTACCGCGGCCTTGCCATGTTGTTTGGTTTTAGTCGCTTAAATCACAGGATGCACAATAAATCGTTCACAGTGGACAATGTGATGACCATTGTCGGTGGGCGTAATATTGGTGATGAGTATTTTGCGGCAAATCGTGACCTCGAATTTGGCGATTTTGACCTGTTAGCCATGGGCGATGCAGTGCCTAAGATATCCGATGAATTTGACCGATATTGGAATGCCGACACGACCCATCCGATTGAAGTCTTAAGTGACCATAATCCCACGCAGGCGGAGCTTGAGGCGCTGGCGCAGCGGGTGAGTGAACAGCGTGAACAGTCCAAATCCAGCGAATATGTGAAGCGCTTAGCCGAAAGCCAATTATTGGCAAATTTGCAGAGCGATAGCATGACTTGGTTTTGGGGCAAAGCCTTAGTGCTGGTTGACCCGTCCGATAAATTGCAGCAGGGCGATAAATCCACTTGGTTGCTCAGCCAGTTATTACCTTACCTGACGCAGGTGGAGTCCGAGTTACTCATCATTTCGCCTTATTTTGTGCCGACGCAATCGGGAACCGATTTGCTCACACTCTTGGCGCAGTCGGGTAAGCGGGTTCGAGTCATAACTAATAGTCTGGCGGCAACCGATGTGCTGGCGGTGCATGCGGGATATAAGCAGTATCGAAAAACCTTGTTGGCCGCGGGCGTCGAAATCTACGAAGTGAAAGCTCAGGCGGGTGAGCGCTCCCACAGCTGGCATGGCAGCTCAAAAAGCAGCCTGCACGCCAAATCGTTTGTATTTGATAATAATCAGATATTTGTGGGCTCATTTAACTTTGATCCCCGTTCTGCGGCGGTGAATACCGAGCTTGGATTGTTGATCACTCAGCCGCAATTGAGTGGCCATGTCAGCCATAATATTGAGGAAAAGCTCGCGACGAATACCTATTGACTCGCCTTGGATGATGGCGATCTCGTCTGGTGGGACGATGGGGCGCAGCAGCGCTACGACAGTGAGCCTGATGCCGGATTTTGGCGTATCTTTGTCGCCGATTTCCTCGGGCTATTGCCAATAGAGTCACAGTTATAAGCTAAGGTGACTAAATAGCGGTTTTAGCTATCGCAACTCATTTTGTGAACCGTTATGATAAAAACAGAATAGTTAATGAGAATTTAGGTTTATGAAAAGCAAGGCAAGTCAGTCCCAGGGGCTATTACTGTTTCGGTTATCGCAAACACAGGTCTTTGCTCTGGGCACGCTTAAAATCCGTGAGTTAGTGCCTTACACTCCGCTGAGTAAAATTCCTCAATCTCATCCGACGATCATGGGAGCCGCAAAGATTCGCGGCCATACCATTCCCGTGGTAGATATGGCGGCAGCGATTGGTTATCGCCCCATCAGCGATGAAGAGCGCCAACATTGCTATATCATCATTACCGATTGTCAGCGGATGATTATCGGCTTTTTGGTGCGTGCGATTGATAAGATCATCGAGTGTAATTGGCGCGATATTGAAGCGCCATCGGCCAATTTAGGCCGCAATGCCTTTTTAACTGGAGTAACGCGTTACGATAATCAGCTGGTGCAGTTACTCGACGTGGAGTTGTTGCTGTCGAAGGTCTTCCCCGATGCGCCCGAGGCCAATCGCGCCATTTTAACTGACGTGCAGCGCGAGAAGTTAAAACCCATGCGTATTTTGCTGGTGGATGATTCTAAGGTCGCGCGCAAACAACTTTCCGATGCGCTCGATAGCATTAACATTCCTTATTTTGTTACCCCTGACGGTAAAGAGGCGCTCTCGATTATGGAGCAGGCCGCCGCCGAGCATCATCCTATCGATATTCTGGTCAGCGATATTGAAATGCCTGGGCTCGATGGTTATGAGCTGGCGTTTGAAGTGCGTGACAATCCTCTTCTCGCCAAAGCTTATATCATTCTGCATACCTCACTTTCGAGCGAGATCAGCGTCAGCCAAGCCCACCAAGTTGGCGCAAATGAGGCGCTGACAAAGTTTGATGCCCATGAGCTGGTGGAAGCCATGCTGCGGGGCGCCGATTTAGCGGCTACGCGGGCGAATTAGGCCCCATGTTGGATTTTTGTAAGGGTTTTGCAGGGGCAGGGTAATTTAATCGGCTTATTTCCCCGCAAAGCTAGACAAGTTCGGTCACATCCTATAAAAACCTTATTGGCCTCGATTTTGAAGGTGTGGGGTGGGGAAACTCAGCCGAAATATAATAACGATAGGTTAAGTAATGAAACAAGAATCGTCTTTGTTAGCCAAGTTGGCTAATGGCAGTTTGGTGCTGCAAATTCTCGTGGGGATCATCGCTGGTGTGAGTCTAGCCAGTTTTTCACATGAAGCCGCAAAGCAAGTCGCGTTTTTAGGAAGTCTCTTCGTAGGTGCATTAAAAGCCATCGCACCTATTCTGGTGTTTATCCTTGTGGCGTCTTCCATCGCCAATCAAAAGAAAAATACTCAAACCAATATGCGCCCGATTGTGGTGCTGTACTTATTTGGCACCTTCGCTGCTGCGTTAACTGCCGTGGTGTTAAGCATGATGTTCCCAACCAATTTAGTGTTGGTCGCTGGCGTTGAGGGCACCAGCCCGCCGCAGGGCATTGGCGAAGTGATCAATACCTTACTCTTCAAACTGGTTGATAACCCAGTCAATGCGTTAATGACGGGCAACTACATTGGCATTTTGGCTTGGGGTGTGGGTTTAGGTTTAGCTCTGCACCATGCTAGCGATTCGACCAAGCAAGTATTTGCCGATGTAAGCCATGGTATTTCGCAAATGGTGCGTTTTATCATTCGTTTAGCACCTATCGGTATCTTTGGTCTGGTGGCAGCGACCTTTGCCGAAACCGGTTTTGCCGCAATTGCCGGTTACGCCAAGCTATTGGCCGTGTTACTCGGCGCGATGGCTATCATAGCTTTGATTGTTAACCCGCTGATTGTTTACGTGAAAATTAAACGTAATCCCTATCCTTTAGTGATCCGTTGTCTGCGCGAAAGTGGTGTAACCGCATTTTTCACCCGTTCTAGCGCAGCGAACATTCCAGTGAATATGGCGCTGTGTGAAAAGTTAAAGCTGCATGAAGACACTTATTCTGTCTCTATTCCGTTAGGTGCAACCATCAACATGGGCGGCGCGGCGATTACCATTACCGTGCTGACCTTAGCCGCGGCGCATACCTTAGGCATTCAGGTGGATTTATTAACGGCGTTACTGCTGAGTGTAGTGGCGGCGATTTCGGCCTGTGGCGCATCCGGTGTGGCTGGTGGCTCGTTACTGCTTATTCCGCTGGCCTGTAGCCTGTTTGGTATTTCTAATGATGTGGCCATGCAAGTGGTTGCCGTTGGCTTTATTATCGGGGTTATCCAAGATGCGGCCGAAACCGCACTGAATAGCTCTACGGACGTGATTTTTACGGCCGCTGCTTGTGAAGCCGCTGAAAACAAAGCTAAACTTGGATAAAGTGTGCTGTTGTTAGTGTAGAAAAAGTATCATAAGAGCAGTCACCACGGTGGCTGCTTTTTTTATGGGAGTAGTTATGATCCTTTTCGATTTTAAGGACTTAGATGCGGCTAAGTCTTGGTATGGCGTTAATGATACCGTGATGGGCGGCCTGTCACGCAGTAAGCTCACCATCTCACCTTTAGGCTATGGGATGTTTAGCGGCCATGTGTCGCTCGCCAATGGGGGGGGCTTTGCCTCGGTGCGCTGCGAGTTTTCGCCGCTTGATGTCGGCGAGTTTAGTGGGATTTACCTCGAACTCGACCGTGACAGAAGCAAGCACTACAAAGTGAACCTTAAGGATGCTGATACACCGCAGAGCACGGTTTATCAGGCGCCAATGCCTGATGCTAAGCATCAATCCTTTGGCGTTAACGGTGGCAGTATTATTCACTGGCAACGCATCGAAATCCCTTTTACGGCGTTTCATCCCCAGTGCCGCGGTAAGCCGATTGAGCGTGCTGCGATAGATTTAAGCCGTTTGACTAGCATAGGGCTGGTGATTGGTGCGCAGCAAAGTGGTGATTTTTCGTTAAAGATTAAATCGATAGGTTGTTATTAAAGGGATAATCCTAAGTTTATCCCTTTACGTTAACCGCTCACTTTAGAGTGATTTAGGCGCCGACAATACCTAATGGCGTGGCATGCTCCCACGCACCGCGGGTAAAGTCGGGGAAATTGACCGAGTTGCTGCGGTTATTCAGCGATTGCTCACTTAAAATATTCACCACAGACCAAGCGGCGCCATCGTACACATCCTGATCGAGCGCCTCGCCGTTACGTAGGCAATAGACCATACGCCAGAGCATCACAAAATCCATCCCGCCGTGACCGCCGTTGATTTCGGCTTCTTTACCGATGCGTTGCCACAGTGGGTGATCGTATTTGTCATACCACTTTTGCATGTCCATATCCCACTCGTGGTAACTCTTACCAAAGCCGCCGTGCTCAACGGCAATCCGGTTTGGGAACCCTGCAAAAACGCCATTGGTGCCTTGGATAAGGTTATGGCGGCTGTAGGGCCGAGGGGTGGTGGTATCGTGCTGAACCATTATGGTTCGGCCCTTAACGGTTTTAATCAGGCTCGTGCTCATATCGCCATTGATATACTTGAGCTGATTCCGCTCATGATCGGCGGGAAATTCTCGTTTGGCATACAGCGCGCGCCCGAGCGCGGGTGAACTCATGGAGGTGAGATAATCGAAACGGTCACCGCGGTTGATGTTCATATATTGAGAAATCGGCCCTAAGCCGTGGGTGGGATATAAGTTACCGTTGCGTTTAGTGTGCCAGTAAGTGCGCCACGAACCGGTTTTATGGTCGATTTCCTTCATTTGCCAGCGCAGCTCATGGATATAAGCGGCTTCACCGTGGAGCAGCTCGCCAAACACACCTTGGCGCACCATGCTGAGCACCATCAATTCTTCGCGGCCGTAATTGACGTTCTCCATCATCATGCAGTTTTTCTGAGTGCGTTCGGCGGTGTCGACAAGCTGCCAGCATTCTTCTACTGTCAGTGCTAATGGCACTTCCACAAAGGCGTGCTTACCACTTTCCATGGTATCTATTGCCATGGGAGCGTGCCATTCCCACGGGGTCGAAATAATTACAATATCGATATCATCGCGGTTTAACAGCTCGCGATAGCTGAGATCATTCCCTGTATAGACCGCAGGTTTGGGCCGGTTTTGGTTAACGATATGCTCAACGGCTCTATCGATAACGGCTTGGTGGGTATCACAAATGGCTTTAAGTTCCACGCCTTCTAAGTGACAGAATTGTTCGACATGGCTAAAACCCCGCTCTCCCACACCGATAAAACCGACTCTAACCAGCTCCATTTTCGGGGCGATAAGTCCAATAACGGATTTTCCAACGCGGGGTTTAGGGGCTACGCTACTGGCGTTGGCATTGAGGGCAATATTGGCCGTAACCAGACCTGCGGTAACGGCGCCCGCGGCTTTTAGAAAATGGCGGCGATGAATATTGTGCATAAGCTTCCTGCATTATTTTTGATTATTTGTAGGGCGATATATATCCCGTTTGTTATATCAGAATCCTAAGCTGAGTGAATAATAAAAGATGTAACAAGCTCATTCGTGGGGATGAATGCGCAAGATGTGAAATAAGGTATTTATCTTTACTTTAGCGATAGGTAAATAGTGATAAAGATCGCGTTTTTATTTTCTAATTAAGCTACACTGCCGATTAATTAATCAGACGAAATTATCTTTTATTTTTTAAACGTTTAGCAAATTTAATTTAACCAAAAAATTACATTTTATGGTGGATTTGGGGTAATTTGCGACTCGGGGGAGTAAAGCAGTAAATGGGTTCTATGCTTAATGTACTACCACAACTGACGTTCACTTTAGGTGAGTGGGTATTGCATAAGGATATCAGGATGTCTGGGATTGAAAAACGCCGTCGCCTTCATTGGCGGGAGTCAGATATGCAAAATCGAGAAATTATTGGTCGTTGGTTAGATGAGCGTCCACTGCTTGGTGACAAAATTACCCTCTATAAAGAAGCGGACAAATATTATTTAGAAACCTGGTTTAGCGATGGCTGCCATAGTTTGGATGAAGTGAATCTGTCCGATACGCCGCAGGGCCAAAAAGTGGAAGATGTCGGCGGCAACTTCTTCGGTGAATATTTTATGGTGACGCCTGCCATGCAACTGCAGTTTTGCAATGAGCAGGGCAGTTATTTCCAAGTCGATAAGTTGATGGCAGATATTGATTTCAATCAGCGCGTGGCTTAATGAGTCGCAGTGAAATACGCTAATCAATAAATCGGCAAATACTAAAGCCGATTGGCTAAATACGAGGTCGCTTAAGGCGACCTCGTGTCTTTTAGGGCCTATCCATTAATTAGGGTTATTGATTAAGGTTATGCGCTGAAGAATCCCCTGATGATTTACAAATAAATCATCAAATTAGGGTGGAAGCGCATCTTGTTGCATGATCAAATGGTTTCTCCAAAAACTACACTTGGACAACAAGATGCGCGAAGCCAATATCCTACAACATTCTTTACACCAATACTGCCCAGAACTTCACCTAAAACGATTAAACAGCTTGATGCTGGCCTCTAAGGCACTGATT
>NZ_NAJR01000033.1:0-5548 GCF_002196695.1 Shewanella sp. Shew256
GGCCAGGCCTCAGCATTTTATTATGGTGATCCCCTGGGCGAAATGCGCCTGGTAAGCAGAGTTTTTGAAATGTAAGGCCTTTGAATAAGACAAAAGGCTGCCTCATCGCTAACTTTGCAACAGTGCCTAAAATAAGCCTTATATCCAAGCATAAAACAAGGTTGTCTAGACTTCTTTTAACAGTAAAGTTATCATAAAACTGAATTTTATTTTTTAGGTAAGTTTATGCATTCTATCCGCATTCGTTAAGACACAACTATTTGCATAGTGACACTATTTTATAATGGTGGGCTTTTGTTGTGTCTTTAAGAATATATGCGGATATATAAAGTAAAAGTATGCTTAATTTATAAGTATGCTTTTAGTGCATAGTTTCCAGTTATAACTTAATTGACTAGCTATTTGTCCACCCTGTGGATGAATAGCTTTTTTTTTGGGAGGACACTGTGATGCTAGCTTTTGTTTTCACCTAAATCCTGTTTGCTGCATAAAAAATTTCAAGAGCTAAACAGGAGTAAATAAAAATGAGTTTAATTATTAAAGCGAGAAACATACGCTTGGATTATGCTGGGCGTGATGTTTTGGATATTGATGAATTGGAAATTCACTCTTATGACCGTATTGGTCTTGTGGGTGATAACGGAGCAGGAAAGAGTAGTTTACTCAAAGTACTTAATGGCGAAATTGTTTTAGCCGAAGCGACATTACAGCGTTTTGGTGATTTTGCACATATCAGCCAACTGGGCGGAATCGAAATAGAAACGGTCGAAGACCGGGCAATGTTATCTCGCCTTGGTGTTTCCAATGTACAAAACGACACAATGAGTGGCGGAGAGGAAACTCGTGCAAAAATTGCTGCCGCATTTTCCCAACAAGTACATGGCATTCTAGCGGATGAACCAACCAGCCACCTTGATCTCAATGGAATAGATCTACTTATTGGTCAACTTAAAGCATTTGATGGAGCATTACTTGTTATCAGTCATGACCGATATTTTCTTGATATGGTTGTAGACAAGATATGGGAGTTAAAAGACGGTAAAATTACGGAATATTGGGGTGGTTACTCGGATTACTTGCGTCAAAAAGAAGAAGAGCGACAACACCAAGCCGTAGAATATGAGCTGATGATGAAGGAACGGGAGCGATTAGAATCTGCTGTGCAAGAAAAACGCCAGCAAGCTAATCGATTAGACAATAAGAAAAAAGGAGAAAAATCCAAAAACTCTACCGAAAGTGCTGGACGACTTGGGCATGCAAAAATGACTGGCACCAAGCAAAGAAAACTGTATCAGGCAGCTAAGAGTATGGAAAAGCGTTTGGCTGCATTAGAAGATATTCAAGCACCAGAGCATTTGCGTTCTATTCGTTTTCGTCAAAGTTCAGCCCTAGAACTGCACAATAAGTTCCCGATTACGGCAGATGGTCTGAGCTTAAAATTTGGTAGCCGTACTATCTTTGATGACGCTAACTTTATAATACCGCTTGGCGCTAAAGTCGCTATAACTGGATCGAATGGAACAGGGAAAACGTCCTTGTTAAAAATGATATCAGAACGTGCTGATGGATTAACCATATCTCCAAAAGCTGAAATTGGCTACTTTACACAAACAGGATATAAATTTAACACGCATAAATCTGTGCTCTCCTTTATGCAGGAAGAGTGCGAGTACACAGTTGCGGAAATTCGTGCAGTATTGGCTTCAATGGGGATCGGAGCGAATGATATTCAAAAAAACTTATCCGACTTATCGGGAGGTGAAATCATCAAACTGCTTTTATCCAAAATGCTTTTAGGAAAATATAATATTTTGCTTATGGATGAACCAGGAAACTATCTTGACCTAAAAAGTATTGCCGCATTAGAAACAATGATGAAGTCCTATGCAGGAACTATTATCTTCGTATCTCATGACAAGCAATTGGTCGATAATATTGCTGACATTATCTACGAGATCAAAGACCACAAAATCATCAAGACTTTTGAGAGAGATTGTTAATGATAGCCAATCTAATCCGAACATTAATTATTGAACTCTTTAAAGGAAATTAAAAATGACAATTCAAGATATTCAATCACTTGCTGAAGCACACGGCTTGTTGCTTACGGACAAAATGAATTTCAATGAAATGGGCATTGATTTTAAGGTCGTTTTTGCTCTTGATACAAAGGGGCAACAATGGTTGCTGCGTATTCCTCGTCGTGATGGCATGAGGGAACAAATCAAGAAAGAAAAACGCATTTTAGAATTGGTAAAAAAACATCTTTCTGTAGAGGTTCCTGATTGGAGAATTTCATCTACAGAATTAGTGGCTTATCCCATACTTAAAGATAATCCTGTTTTAAATTTGGATGCTGAAACCTATGAAATAATTTGGAATATGGACAAAGATAGCCCGAAATACATAACATCTTTGGCAAAAACCTTATTTGAAATCCATAGTATTCCTGAAAAAGAAGTTCGGGAAAATGATTTGAAAATTATGAAACCTTCAGATTTAAGACCTGAAATAGCAAACAATTTGCAGTTAGTAAAATCTGAAATTGGTATAAGTGAGCAATTGGAAACCCGCTACAGAAAATGGTTGGATAATGATGTTCTATGGGCAGATTTCACCCAATTTATACATGGCGATTTATATGCTGGGCATGTACTAGCTTCAAAGGATGGAGCTGTTTCAGGCGTTATTGATTGGTCAACAGCCCATATAGATGACCCAGCGATTGATTTTGCTGGGCATGTAACTTTGTTTGGAGAAGAAAGCCTCAAAACTCTAATCATCGAGTATGAAAAACTAGGGGGTAAAGTTTGGAATAAACTATATGAACAGACTTTAGAAAGAGCAGCGGCCTCTCCTTTGATGTATGGTTTATTTGCCTTAGAAACTCAAAATGAAAGCCTTATCGTTGGAGCAAAAGCTCAGTTGGGAGTTATATAATTTAAAAATATGATTGCTGAGAACTGCCTTGTTTTGAAACTTGGTTGGCTTTAATTAGTTTTTAGTATTCTTTATAGAAAATGCCTCGATCAAGGGGTATTTCTAACAATCATTTAACATAAAATTTCTTATACGAAATGCTTGATATTTCTCTTTAAATATCATTATATTAACGTAAGCCGTTCTGGAGTATAGGGCACCAGAACGGCTTTTTATTGATTATTCATGTTCCACGATCACTAATTGAGCGATGTTCCACGGTTTTATTCAGTTTTAATAAACATCATCCGGTTTTTTGAGGAGTCATTATTTCAAGTGCTTGCACTGAAATTGGCTCTTCAAAAAACTGGAGTCTTGGCTAACCATATGGAAGGAAAAAGCGGCTTAGGAAGCCTCTCTTCTTCTGTTCTGGTTCAACATGCTCCGGGATAGGAATACGCTTATTGTCTTGCTGAGGAGTAGTCAATTCGTCATAGTTCGTTGCTAGTTCCGACCGAGGATCCGTTGCTATATCCTGTTTAAAGCTCTGATCGGTAAAGGTAGTCATATTGGCTTTTGGTGCTTCTAGTAAGCGCTGCATAGCTTCAATCTGTTCTTGATAAAACGATTCACGTTCTAAAGATTGATTTTCTCTCTGTATTGCCTGATTTAATTGTTTTTCCAGTATGTCAACTTGACGTTTTAGTAAGTCAACTTCTGTCAAGTTTTGACTGTTAATTGATTGACTTTGATTGACTGTATCCTCTTTTTTTTGTGGTTCCCCAAAAACTCTTAGGGCCTCTGAAAAGTCAATTAATCCATCAGATCCTTTAGATAAATTTCCTTTGTTTATATGTGCATATATGGCTTGTCTTGAATATCCATAAAGCTTAGCTAACTCTGAAACTGACAGTTTTTTCATTATGTAAACCAGTTTTCAACTTGTGTTAATACCTGACTGTTAACTTAACAATTTCAATTAACAATGTCATTGAAATCCTAATTTTCTGAGTAAAGGAAGTAATTCCTTAAATTTCTCTGCATCTTGCAGCATGGCAGCTATACGTACAGCAAACTGCTGATAGCTTTCTGTGCCTTGTGAATATTTACTCATCTCAGGAAGCTCTGAGAGCTTGTTGGCGAATAGATGGCGTTGTTTATCTGTTATTTTTGAAAAGAGGTCTAATGTATCTGAGGGATCCCCACAAAATTTCCATTCATACAATCAGCTATCAGCCTGTTTGATTACTGCCCAGTCCCACTGAACCACCCACTGTAGTATTTGTTTAAGTCCCTGCTGATAATATTGCCTGCGTATTCGCTGTTTGGGTTCTTTGCAAAGTAATATCCCAAGGAAATTCAGGGCCAATACCCGCCTATTTTTAACGGTGTTAGCTTGATAACGCAGGTGCAAACCCGCTTTCTCCGCTGCGCTACCTAGCAGGTAATGAAACCAATTAACCAATGCGGCCAGTAGTAGCAGTATCTCTAAGCGAGATTTCTTCTTGGTACCATGCAAATCGCTACCCAGGCCATAGCGGTGACTTTTCTGATCACGGAAGCTTTCTTCAATTTGCATTCGGCTACTGTAGCACTTAGCAATTTTATCCGCATACCCATGGCAGTCAGCTAAGGATGACACCAACAACCATGGTTCCTTATACGTCTTATTTTTATCGCGTTTCAATAGCTTATAACCTTTGCCAACCAGGACGGCCTGCGTTTCATAGTGTTGTGTTTGGGCAAGCATGATTTTTCCTACACTTTTTGGATCCTTCTTCGCTTGCCGATAAAGCTGATTAACACTGATAAACTTGTCCTGCTCTGCCAATTTAAGCTTCACATTGCCTCGAACTCTAGCTACATAATGCCATCCCAGCTTACGCACTTGTTTCAGCCATGGAACTTTAAACCCCGCGTCAGTGACAATTACGGGCTTACAGTCCTTGGGTAGCATGGCTTTAAGCTGCTTTAAAAACGCCCCGTGTAGGTGTGGGCAGGTATAATCTTCTGCGGCGGCAATCTTCTGTAGCAGAGTCAACGCTCTACCGTCAGCGGCAATGCTGGCACGCAGGATAAAGTGTCGCTTGGCAGTATCGGCATTGCTCCAGTCAACCAAAATCATCGGCTTAGTTTTATGGCCAACAATAGAAGCCGTCAGCGCAGCATAAATCAATGGCAGCTCTCGTTGCAGGTTAGGATTATTGAGTAGACGATCTGCCCGTTTGATACTGACCTTATCTGAAGAGCCAGGCATCGCCCGGCCAATCGCAGTAACGGTGCAACACGCATCCTTTGCCAGGGCGGTTACCGCATCTAGCAAAACCGAAAATCGGGCTTTATGCATTGATTTTGGCGTGACAAAGGTGAGGAAATCAGCGAGCATAGCTTTTACATTCATGGTGAGCATCCGCGGTGTGGGAGTTTTGGCGAATGATCAGATCAGGAACCGCCATGAATGTTCCCCAATCAACTAACATTTTATTTTAACTACAGAATTTCGGCACTGTTGCAAATAGTCGGTGGTGATAAACTTATCATCCCCTTTTGCTGATGGAGCTGCACATGAACCCATTCAAAGGCCGGCATTTTCAGCGTGACATCATTCTGTGGGCCGTACGCTGGTACT
>NZ_NAJR01000034.1:0-5373 GCF_002196695.1 Shewanella sp. Shew256
AAACGTTGATTTGGGGAAGTCTGCTGGCGGCAACGCTCAAGCGTTGGTTAATCAACGGAGCACAGCAAAAATATCGGCGAGTGTTGTCCATGTTCAGCGGGGCCAAAACAGCCAATCAGTGGTGGCTCGCGAATTCAGATAATAACTGCAACACCCATGGTGCATAGGAGAGAAGAGGCCAACTGCCGGTTCTGGTACGCTTCTTCTCGCCAAAGAAACAAAGCGGAACACCATGAGATACCATCAGTTGACCGAAGGACAACGATACCAGATCGCCTGCCTTCATGACCATGGCTTGAGCCAAGCAATGATTGCCCGCAAGGTGGGTGTGCATCCATCCACCATTAGTCGCGAACTCCGTCGCAACCGGTGTGCGCAAGGTTATCAACCAGCAGAGGCTCATCAATCGGCCACCCTGCGACGATGTTCCAGCAGCAAATATCGTGTCCCGGAAGATACCCTTATTTTCGTGACCATGGCGTTGGCCGCAGACTGGAGTCCGGAGCAGATAAGCTCGGTCTGCAGGCGCATTGGTTGCCCTGTCAGTCATGAGTGGATCTACCGCTATGTGGCGCAGGATAAGGCCAACGGTGGCAAGCTGTTCCGTCACTTGCGGCAAGGCCACAAACGTTACCGTAAGGGACAGAATGCCAAGCGCTGCGTGATCCCCAACCCGGTATCGATCGATGAGCGCCCAGCGATAGTCGACTCTCGTAGCCGATTGGGTGACTGGGAGGTGGATACCGTTTCGGGCAAACAAGGTAGTGGTGCCATCGTGACACTGGCCGAGCGTAAGAGCCGACTCTACCTAGTGCAGTATGTGCCTGCCAAGACGGCAGCTGCAGTGGCCGATGCCATCATCTGCATGCTAGAGCCCTACAAGGCACATGTTCATACAATCACCGCGGACAATGGCAGTGAATTTGTGGAACATGAGCGAGTAGCCAAGGTGCTAAATACCCAGTTTTACTTCGCGCATCCATACAGCGCGTGGGAGCGAGGTCTGAACGAGAACAGCAATGGCTTGTTGCGGCAGTATGTGCCCAAGGGCAGCGACCTGAGCCAGCTCAGCCCGGATGAGTTGTCGGCCTTCGAGCGGCGACTCAACCTTAGACCGCGCAAATGTTTGGATTTCAGGCAACCGCAGATCGTGTTTGATGAACTACGACAGGTTGCTTGATTTGGCGGGTGTTGCACTTCGGAGTTGAATTCGCGCTTCCCTTTTGTATAAAATGGGCTTGTTCAGGGATAACTGAAATTGCTGCGGAATTGGGTAAGGTTTTTGCGTTTCTCGCGGAACATTGCCAGAGGGTAAATGTAAAGCGAGATCAAAAATCAGGGGCTTTTAAAGTGTTGGAAATCACATATGAATCATGATGTTAGTTCGCTAAAGACATACGTATGTGACGTCACTAGCAAAGGCTCTACAGCAAAGTGGTCCGCCAGATAGATGAGCGCTGTAAAACAGGCGTTCATCAAATAGTTACATCTGTTTTTTATACTTTGACGTACAATAACGACCTTTTTCGTCGCCTTTGAGGAATTTTATGCTGGGCTTTTTTGAACGATTAACCAAACCTTTTCCTGATGATGAGCCTACTCAGCCACCTCAAGGTTTATTTGCGTTTTGTTTACATTACAGCAAAGGTATGGTGCTGCCGCTGATCCTGATGTCTATTGCAACAGCGCTGCTGGCTGCGCTGGAAGTTTCATTATTCGGTTATATGGGCCAACTGGTGGACTGGCTGGTGAATAAAAACCCGGAAACCTTCTGGCAGGAAGAACAAGATACCTTAATCACCATGGCAGTCGTGATGCTGGTGGTGTTACCCGCTTTAGTGTTTTTCCACTCAGCCCTGATCCACCAGACCATATTGGGTAACTACCCTATGTCGATCCGCTGGTTAGCGCACCGTTATTTATTAAAACAAAGCCTTGGCTTTTATCAGAATGAATTCGCCGGCCGTATCGCCACTAAGGTCATGCAAACGGCTCTGGCTGTGCGGGAAACTGCCACCAAGCTGCTGGATGTGATGGTGTATGTGGTGGTGTATTTTGGCTCTATGTTGTACCTGATAGCAGATGCAGACTGGCGTTTGGTGCTGCCGATGCTTGCATGGTTAGTCATTTACACAGGTCTACAGTTCTATTTTGTGCCGCGCCTAAAACAGGTTGCTACTGAGCAAGCCGACGCCAGTTCAGAAATGACAGGCCGTATTGTCGACAGTTACACCAATATCAGTACCATTAAACTGTTCTCACACACAGCACGTGAATCTGATTATGCCCGCGACAGCATGCAGCTGTTTCTGGTGCCTGTGTATAAACAAATGCGCCTTGCCACCTGGCTGAACATTTGTGTGCAGGGTCTGAATTATCTATTGGTATTCTCTATCGCTACTCTGGCGATATGGTTATGGTCGGTCAATGCAGTCACTGTGGGTTCTATTGCCATAGCCGTCAGTCTGGCTTTGCGTTTAAACAGTATGTCGCAATGGATCATGTGGGAAGTCAGTGCGCTGTTTGAAAATATAGGTACAGTGGCTGATGGCATTGCCACTTTGTCTCAGCCTCAGCAAATCGTTGATATAGCAACAGCTAAGCCTATCGAAGTACCACAGGGACAGATTGAATTTAAACAGCTGAACTTTAACTACGGTAAAGTCGCAGGCGAACATGGCCCCGTCATTGATGGCCTTGAATTGTCGATTAAACCGGGTGAAAAAGTAGGATTAGTCGGCCGCTCTGGTGCAGGCAAATCGACGCTGGTGAACTTGTTACTGCGTTTTTATGATGTTAATTCCGGCCAGATTTTAATAGATGGTCAGGACATAAAAACCGTATCACAGGAAAGCTTACGTGCTCATATTGCGATGGTGACACAGGATACGTCTTTGCTGCACCGGACTGTGCGCGAAAACATTCTGTATGGCCGCCCTGGTGCTACCGAAGCAGAAATGGTTGAAGCAGCTCGCTTGGCCGAAGCCGATGCCTTTATTCAGGAACTGACCGACCCTAAAGGCAATAGCGGCTACGACGCTCAGGTCGGCGAACGGGGTGTAAAACTATCAGGTGGTCAGCGTCAGCGTATTGCTATAGCGCGGGTGTTATTGAAAAACGCCCCTATCCTTATTCTGGATGAAGCAACCTCAGCACTGGATTCAGAAGTGGAAGCTGCGATTCAGCACAGTCTGACTCAGCTGATGATAGGAAAAACTGTGATAGCGATAGCACACCGTTTATCCACTATCGCGGCAATGGACAGGCTGATAGTACTGGACCAGGGTCGTATCGTTGAGCAAGGCAGCCATCAGGAACTGATCGCCAAAGGTGGGATTTACGCTCAGTTATGGGCGCATCAAACCGGTGGTTTTATTGGCGTGGAATAATAGTCACTGGGTCAGAGCTAACAGCTCTGACCCTGCCTTTAGCTCAAACGAGGGTCGGTTTCAGCTACCATCGGTTGTTTTAAATGCTCGTTTCTGAATTGCAGTAATACCGGGAAAGGTTTTAAGTCGACCAAATCACGAAATAACACCCAGTCGACCAGCGTAAATAAGCTGATACTCAGATAATCCCAGCGTCCAAATTGCCCTGCCCTGATCTGTTGCTCTAAGGCTTCCAGAGTTGCCTGAATACGCTCATGCTGTAGATTAAAAAACAATTTATCTTCAGTCACATCGAAACCTGAACGTTTACAAAGCAACAGTTCAACCAGCGAATCTGTGCAGGCGTTGATCGTCGTCAGGCTGTTTTCCTGATCCCAGCTTAAAGGCGGTAGTTTCAACTTTTGCGTCAGATAACGGTAAATCACCCCGGAATCAAAAATAACCTGTTCATTATCCACCAGCACCGGCACCTTTCGGGCCGGGTTGTGTTTTACCAGCACAGAACGGCCTTCGGATTCAAAAATATTCAAAGCCACAAACTGATAAGGCTGACCAGCCAGCACTAAACGTAAACGACGCACAAAAGGCGAAGCGACTGAACCTAATAACTGCATAACCTACTCCATTTTCAGATCATGACTGCAGTTTATACCTTTAATAAGTCGCTTAGATAGTGCTGATTTTTGCTCAATCCGGACTCACTGCAGAGAGTTTTTTCAGCTCAAACTGATAAGCCGCTTGCGCAACCTGCGCAATAATAGCTTCATTGGTTCGTTCTGATTCAGCCGAATCCTTGACAAATACCGCCACCAATAAAGGCCGTCCATCAGGCAACATAATGACGCCCGCATCATTAGTCGCCGCAGTTTTTCCTGCTCTGACGCCCGAAGTACCGGTTTTATGCGCCACTATAGTACCAGCAGGTAACAAGCCTTTTAACCGCTGTGGTCCTGTGGTGGTTTCAACCATCCATTTCCATAACAAGGCCTGAGAGGTTTCAGACAACTGCTTTTTCTGTTCAAACTTTTGCAGAACTTGTGCTGCGGCTTTCATCGACGTCCAGTTTTGATATTGCACCTGATCATCCGCATGCATTTGCGCTTCATTTGCTACCACGGCAGCTTCTTTAACGCCTAAAGACTGGATATAAGCATGCAAAGCTTGCGGCCCGCCCACCAGTTCAAATAACAAATCGCAGGCCACATTGTCGCTGTGTGACACCGAATACTGCAGTAACTGCTGTACTGCAACAGTAAATTCATCGCCCTGATGATCTTTCATCATTGGCGACCAGGTATTTTGTAATACTGCAGCACGATTAACAGTAACAGACTGATTTAAATCCAGTTTCCCCTGATCGACCTGATGCAGAACTAACATAGCTAAATGCAGTTTAAACACACTTTGCATCGGAAACTTTTCAAATGGATTCAGCAACAAAGGTTCCAGATCGTCAGGCCCCCACACTGCTACACCTACAGTGGCCTTTTTACCCGTCACTATGGTTTCAATCTGCTCTTTTAACAAAGGGGATTGGGCTGATACTACAAATGAACTTAAGCCAAGCATCAGCAGAGCAGAAGCGGTGAAAACACATTTTGTGATGACATTCATACGACTGTCCTTGTTATTTTTTTAGTGGATTGTACAAAAGGCAGCCGCAGCTGCCTTTTTTATTTTGTTTCATACTGTTAGTTGATTTCCCTGCTCCGCATTTCCGGAGCCTGAGCCCGAGCTCTCTCTCATACGTATGATCTTTAGGATTTGAATAGGTGCTTCATTCGTGATCTAATTGATTTTGCGAATAAAATAGAACGCCCAGAGGGCTAAAACGAATGAAGCAAAATCAAATTACCACATTTTCAACCATTTTTGAAGCCCTGTTTTCAGAGCAACAATTAAATTCACTTGGTGTTCAAACTCACATGATTGAACGCTTTCGCCTGATCACTCCCGCAAAACTTTGCCTGGCATTTGTGTGTGC
>NZ_NAJR01000035.1:0-2500 GCF_002196695.1 Shewanella sp. Shew256
AGTAAAACCCATCTGGGTTGTATGGTTAAGCCTCTCGAGTCATTAGTATCAGTTAGCTCAACGCCTCACAACGCTTACACACCTGACCTATCAACGTCCTAGTCTCGAACGGCTCTTTAGTGGACTTATAGTCCAAGGGATGACTCATCTTGGGGCTCGCTTCCCGCTTAGATGCTTTCAGCGGTTATCGATTCCGAACATAGCTACCGGGCAATGCCATTGGCATGACAACCCGAACACCAGCGGTTCGTTCACTCCGGTCCTCTCGTACTAGGAGCAACTCCCCTCAATCATCCAACGCCCACGGCAGATAGGGACCGAACTGTCTCACGACGTTCTGAACCCAGCTCGCGTACCACTTTAAATGGCGAACAGCCATACCCTTGGGACCGACTTCAGCCCCAGGATGTGATGAGCCGACATCGAGGTGCCAAACACCGCCGTCGATATGAACTCTTGGGCGGTATCAGCCTGTTATCCCCGGAGTACCTTTTATCCGTTGAGCGATGGCCCTTCCATTCAGAACCACCGGATCACTATGACCTACTTTCGTACCTGCTCGACGTGTCTGTCTCGCAGTTAAGCTGGCTTATGCCATTGCACTAACCGTACGATGTCCGACCGTACTTAGCCAACCTTCGTGCTCCTCCGTTACTCTTTGGGAGGAGACCGCCCCAGTCAAACTACCCACCAGGCACTGTCCTTAACCCCGATTAGGGGCCCAAGTTAGAACATCAACACTACAAGGGTGGTATTTCAAGGACGACTCCACGAGAACTAGCGTTCCCGCTTCAAAGTCTCCCACCTATCCTACACATGTAGGGTCAATGTTCAGTGCCAAGCTATAGTAAAGGTTCACGGGGTCTTTCCGTCTAGCCGCGGGTATACGGCATCTTCACCGCAATTTCAACTTCACTGAGTCTCGGCTGGAGACAGCGTGGCCATCATTACGCCATTCGTGCAGGTCGGAACTTACCCGACAAGGAATTTCGCTACCTTAGGACCGTTATAGTTACGGCCGCCGTTTACCGGGGCTTCGATCATGAGCTTCTCTTGCGATAACCCAATCAATTAACCTTCCGGCACCGGGCAGGCGTCACACCGTATACGTCATCTTGCGATTTTGCACAGTGCTGTGTTTTTGATAAACAGTTGCAGCCACCTGGTATCTGCGACTGCCGTCAGCTTAGGGAGCAAGTCCCATCACCAACAGCAGCGTACCTTCTCCCGAAGTTACGGTACCATTTTGCCTAGTTCCTTCAGCCGAGTTCTCTCAAGCGCCTTGGTATTCTCTACCCGACCACCTGTGTCGGTTTGGGGTACGATTCCCGCTAACCTGAAGCTTAGAAGATTTTCCTGGAAGCATGGCATCAACTACTTCATCCCCTTGGGGACTCGTCATCAGCTCTCAGTGTATAGTGACCCGGATTTGCCTAAGTCACCCACCTACCACCTTAAACGCGGACTACCAACGCCGCGCTAGCCTAGCCTTCTCCGTCTCTCCATCGCAGTTAGCGGAAGTACAGAAATATTAATCTGTTTCCCATCGACTACGCCTTTCGGCCTCGCCTTAGGGGTCGACTCACCCTGCCCCGATTAACGTTGGACAGGAACCCTTGGTCTTTCGGCGAGGGGGTTTTTCACCCCCTTTATCGTTACTCATGTCAGCATTCGCACTTCTGATACCTCCAGTGTGGGTTACCCCTTCACCTTCAACGGCTTACAGAACGCTCCTCTACCGCGCAACCCTAATGGATTGCACCCGTAGCTTCGGTGGTATGTTTAGCCCCGTTACATCTTCCGCGCAGGCCGACTCGACTAGTGAGCTATTACGCTTTCTTTAAATGATGGCTGCTTCTAAGCCAACATCCTAGCTGTCTAAGCCTTCCCACATCGTTTCCCACTTAACATACACTTTGGGACCTTAGCTGACGGTCTGGGTTGTTTCCCTTTTGACGACGGACGTTAGCACCCGCCGTCTGTCTCCCGGATAGCACTCTTTGGTATTCGGAGTTTGCAAAGGGTTGGTAAGTCGGGATGACCCCCTAGCCTTAACAGTGCTCTACCCCCAAAGGTGTTCGTCCGAGGCGCTACCTAAATAGCTTTCGAGGAGAACCAGATATCTCCCGGTTTGATTGGCCTTTCACCCCCAGCCACAAGTCATCCGCTAATTTTTCAACATTAGTCGGTTCGGTCCTCCAGTTGATGTTACTCAACCTTCAACCTGCCCATGGCTAGATCACCGGGTTTCGGGTCTACGCCTTGCAACTAAACGCGCAGTTAACACTCGGTTTCCCTACGGCTCCGCTATTCGCTTAACCTCGCTACAAAACGTAAGTCGCTGACCCATTATACAAAAGGTACGCAGTCACGGTCTCAAGAACCGCTCCCACTGCTTGTACGTATACGGTTTCAGGTTCTATTTCACTCCCCTCACAGGGGTTCTTTTCGCCTTTCCCTCACGGTACTGGTTCACTATCGGTCAGTCAGGAGTATTTAG
>NZ_NAJR01000036.1:0-4325 GCF_002196695.1 Shewanella sp. Shew256
GCATCCACGGTTTCATATAACCAGCCTTGACTGCCATAGGTGCGCGACATTAAGCGTCCTTCGACATTGATATCGGTGGTTAACCCGTTATAGGTGTATAGGGACTCTAGTCCACCGGAGCGCCCATTAGGAATGGTGCGTCTGCCGGGTCTATCGAGTGCATCAAACTCACTGAACTCGGTATAGTCTGCCGCCGTGCCATTACCATAGGGTGTCGATTCACGAGTTAAGCGCCCGAGCGCATCATAATGCTTATCCTGATACTGATAGCCCCCATCAAAGCCTTGGGTTGCCGTACGCAGTAAACGACCTTGGCCGTCAAAATATTGCTCCGTTTCAGGCATACCTGCGCCGCTGGTGCGAGTCATCACCACAGGAATATTGTCGTTGTTCTGGGGCGGATTATTACCCTCATTGGCGAGTAAATAGCGCAAATAGCGGGTTGGACTGCCCGTCTGTTTGACCTGCACTGGACGACCGATACCATCGTACTCGGTTTGAGTGATGATATTGTTGGGCGCTATCACTTTAGCGGGGAGCCCTAGCCCCATATCGTATTCGGTGGTGGTGATATGGCCCTTGGCATTGGTGACCTTGTAAGGCAGATAACCATCGTCAGCCTGAGTTGTGCCATCTTTGGTGTAGGTAAAACTGGTTTGCCTTGCCGCCATGGCAATACACGTACTGCTTTGTCCTGTGGTTTTAGCCCACAGTGGCAGACCGTAACTGTTTAATCCGGTTTCTTCGACGCGATTGCAACTACTATTACTGCCGGTATAAGTCACTTTAGTGGGTAACTTATGATTGCCATCCCAAGTATTGACCGTTTGCAATTGCCACTGTGCCTTATCCATCGTGCCGACGGGGTCATCTCCCCAGTTGCGCTGCGCAGTATTGTGGCTCGTGTTTATCCAGTTGAACTTATTGAGTCACCAATTATTAATATCGGGCACATAACCAGTTTTCGTGACACTGGTATAGGTATTCGCCTGACCCTTTATGTAATCTGTCACCGTTTGAGTTTGCTTTTTAATATTGCCCGATGAATCAACATCACTGGCATTCACTTGCACTTCTTGTGTAGATAAAGCAATGCCCTGTAAATCCCAGCTTTGCTGTAGCGAGCGGGTTTGAATATTGTGGAATACTTTATTAATCGAGTGCTGCGGATTATCTGCCCAAGTGTTCGTCACTTGGTTAACGGTAGTCGAGCCCACGCTGACCGTTTGTTCAGTTAGCAGTCCCACCTCAGGAAACTTCTGCTTGAAGACGCTATGCACTGTCTTATCCCGCTGCATATTCTTTTCCCAGATTTGATTAAATCCGGTAAAGCCACGTCCTTGCAGGTTGTACATCGCGCCTTTATAGGCATATTGGGTTTCATTTTCGCCACCCTGTCCGTTGCTTTGCTTGAAGGATTGCACCACATACATACTGGAGGCGAAATGGACATAACCGGAACCAACCTCATTGTGGTCTGTAGTATAAAGCTTAGCTTGGTCCGCACTGCCTTCTCCGGTTGACAGTGGGCGATAACGCCATTCGCTACGATTACCTAGACCGTCAGTAACGGCTTGCAGGTAATCTGTAGCAGCATAATCGTTGGTAGTTTGTCCGTTACCAGAGCCATAGTTACGGCTGAGGTAAGCGCCATAGCGCGTGCCCCACATGCTTGAACCCGGGTTTTGTATCCACGTTTCGTTAAACTGTCCTGTGCCAGGCACGCGTGGCCCATAGGTTGTGAGCATATCAACCAGACCATCCCCAAATGTATCCACCAAGCGGGATTCATGGGCAGAGCCGTAATATGGGGTGGATTGCTTTACCAAGCCCCAGCGGCCATCGGCTTGCAACACGAATTTAATTGCATCGTATTGATAAATCGAATCATCAAAATCTGAACTGGCAATCGGTTTGCTGGGAACCGTATTAAAACTGTTTACAGGCATATCCCCATAGAGCGCATCGCCACAGAGCGTCCTTTTAATCCCGCTGCCCGAAGTCCCACCGGGAAACATCACATAGGCACAACCTGTAATCACCCTCTTCCCTGGAAGTAATATCTCCTCAATACCGTCTAAATCGATGTCAGCCGTTTGCATGCTGTCAAAGTATTGGGGGTAAATCACATCCATAGGCTCTTGCGCCGTGACCACCACATAATGAAAACGCTCTTTCAAATGCAGATTGCCCGCAAATGCCATCCAAGGGGCAAACGTGGCGCGTCCTTGATTAAGTTCATAACCAATCACGCGGTCATTATTTACCATTCGCCAAGAAATAATGTCCGCTAATCCATCACCATTAATATCAATCAGCTTTTGGAAAAAATGAAAACCATCCCCAGTATGGAATGGATAAGTTGGAGCACTTGACCATTGCACACTCCATTGTTGCGGTGTGCTGTTATTTAAGATGAAACTTCGCAACACGGGGACAGGGGCATTCGCCGCACCACTGCCGCCCAAGCTTGACACCACAAAATCCACCATCCCATTGCCATCAATATCACCCGCCATAGTGACATCAACTTCAGGTCTTGCTGGCCAACTTCCCAGTTTGGGGTCTATTGCGGTCTCATGGATTAATTGAAAGGAATTCGCGGAATAAGGCGTTGATGCGTTACCCGTATTTAAATAAGCTCGCCAATAGCCTTTACCGCTCACAACAGTAAAGACCATCAGGTCAACATACCCATCTCCGTTGAGGTCTATCGCACTCATTAGTCTATCAGGGCTTGGAAAGCGATTCGGATTAAAAGGGATACCCGTTGACATATACGAAGCTGACCCTGATGCAGATAATTGAATATGTAAGATGTTGTTGATGGATTTAAAGGGGTCGACTTTACCGTCATGGTCCGCATCGAATGCAACACAAATCCAACCATCGGAGACATAATCGTTGTAGCAAGCTTTCTCATGGGTAAAACCATTTTGACCCAGCATGTCCTGCTCTGCATTTGAGTCATATCCAGGGAAATCGGTGGAACCATCACCATTAGCATCGCCATGCGGGGTCACTTTATTAATGTCCAACTCACCTGAAAATACCGCTTGCCCACCAATAAGGAGTTCATCGGCCTTAACTGTCGATGCGCTATCGCGCCAAGTCAGTTGAGTTTGCGGTGTGCAGTGCCCTAATGCATCACACTGCGCTAGCGCTCGTAATAAATGGCGCCCGCTAGCCAGACTCAGTTGATAATCAAACTGATATTGATGAACTAATTGTCCTCCTGCACCATTGACCTTAAGCTCTGATAACAAACGAGTACTGGTTGTTAGCCCTCCGGCCAGATAACTTTTACGCTTGTCAGTCCGAGGCTGATAATAAAATGTGATATTCCTATCACCTAATGCGCCCAAACCACCTGTATATAAAATCTGGCTAAGAAGATGCTCACCCGCCACGCTCGTATCGTATTGATAATCGATGGTATTAGCGCCATTGGAATAAGACTCCTGGGTCACCTTCCAACTGAGTGCAGTGCTTAAGCCGCTTGGCACAAAGCGACTATTAGCGTTTGCGCCATAGGTAGCTCGACTACCATCAGGTTTATAGACGGTAAAACTGCTGTTACTGTCATTAATATTGCCGTGCTGTACCACTTTAGCGAAGGAATCCATCTCAGTGCGATATTCAGCATTGCTTGCCCCATAACTGCCACTCACGACAATTAAACGCTGCCCGTCAAGACACAACCTATCGGTCGAGGCATTAAAGGTGACCGCACGGGTAAAACCATCTTGCGCAAAGGTTGCACCACAGCGACTAATACTTGAACCGGCATTGAGTGACCAACCCACACCTAAAATGCCATTCCCCCTTGGGAGTTATAGCTAAGCGATATCGAAGGTTGAACGCCATTGCGCCCCGGTGGTAAATCGATGGGAATGTGATAACTTGCTTGACCACCCGATACGCTGGCTTGCCCCTTAACCGCTGCGGCATTTAAGTCAACACCTTCTGCGGGCTCAATATCGCTGCCACCCGCATCAGCAACCGTTACCCGAGATAAATTTTTCCAGTCGCTACCAAGTACGGGCAACGTAACCTGAGTATTACTGGATAATTTCCAAGTGCTACAAGCGGTAGCGCAAGCGCGAACCTGATATTGATAAGTACCAGAAGCAAGCCCCGATAATGCATAACTGGTGGCCGTACCAGAATATTTCGCAACCCAGGCACCACCGTTAACGCGCTGCTGTAATTCATAACGTGTAGCGCCACTGACGCTAGACCAAGTCACATTGAAGGCACCTGTTGCGTTAGTTGCTGGAACAGATATTGATGTCGGGGCCGATGGTGTTGTTGGTATAGAAGGG
>NZ_NAJR01000037.1:0-3999 GCF_002196695.1 Shewanella sp. Shew256
GGCCAGGCCTCAGCATTTTATTATGGTGATCCCCTGGGCGAAATGCGCCTGGTAAGCAGAGTTTTTGAAATGTAAGGCCTTTGAATAAGACAAAAGGCTGCCTCATCGCTAACTTTGCAACAGTGCCCCTGCGTGCGCTGCTGCCATGTCCACTACCTGACGCCGGTGATGGTGATGGCCTCGCCGGAGCGGGAATTTCTTAACCTCGACGAATTTAGACGATCGGCGGGCGAGGGGATGTCGTGGCAAGGTCCGCCTTGCGCTGCTCCGCAAGGGCGACACCAGCGGGTTCGTCGGCGGCCACGCCTAGCGCGACCGCAACCAAGCGTCGAAAAAGTATACGCTCGTCACCCGCCGTCTCCTGTGCTGAGAGTCTCAGGCCGATCGGCCGGCAGGGCTCAATGTCAGCAAACGCGTGATGAGCGGTGGCCTTCAACAGTGATAAGGCGGCACCAGAGAAAAATCACTCAGGGTCAATGCCAGCGCTTCGTTAATACAGATGTAGGTGTTCCACAGGGTAGCCAGCAGCATCCTGCGATGCAGATCCGGAACATAATGGTGCAGGGCGCTGACTTCCGGTGCCAGCAGATATTTTGGCAGTTTGCCTTGGATCAGAGCCATCTGACGCAGGGCTAGTGCAGCCGGATAGTCAATAGCTACCGGCAGCGGTGCGGACTGTTGTAACTCAGAATAAGAAATGAGGCCGCTCATGGCGTTGACTCTCAGTCATAGTATCGTGGTATCACCGGTTGGTTCCACTCTCTGTTGCGGGCAACTTCAGCAGCACGTAGGGGACTTCCGCGTTTCCAGACTTTACGAAACACGGAAACCGAAGACCATTCATGTTGTTGCTCAGGTCGCAGACGTTTTGCAGCAGCAGTCGCTTCACGTTCGCTCGCGTATCGGTGATTCATTCTGCTAACCAGTAAGGCAACCCCGCCAGCCTAGCCGGGTCCTCAACGACAGGAGCACGATCATGCGCACCCGTGGCCAGGACCCAACGCTGCCCGAGATGCGCCGCGTGCGGCTGCTGGAGATGGCGGACGCGATGGATATGTTCTGCCAAGGGTTGGTTTGCGCATTCACAGTTCTCCGCAAGAATTGATTGGCTCCAATTCTTGGAGTGGTGAATCCGTTAGCGAGGTGCCGCCGGCTTCCATTCAGGTCGAGGTGGCCCGGCTCCATGCACCGCGACGCAACGCGGGGAGGCAGACAAGGTATAGGGCGGCGCCTACAATCCATGCCAACCCGTTCCATGTGCTCGCCGAGGCGGCATAAATCGCCGTGACGATCAGCGGTCCAATGATCGAAGTTAGGCTGGTAAGAGCCGCGAGCGATCCTTGAAGCTGTCCCTGATGGTCGTCATCTACCTGCCTGGACAGCATGGCCTGCAACGCGGGCATCCCGATGCCGCCGGAAGCGAGAAGAATCATAATGGGGAAGGCCATCCAGCCTCGCGTCGCGAACGCCAGCAAGACGTAGCCCAGCGCGTCGGCCGCCATGCCGGCGATAATGGCCTGCTTCTCGCCGAAACGTTTGGTGGCGGGACCAGTGACGAAGGCTTGAGCGAGGGCGTGCAAGATTCCGAATACCGCAAGCGACAGGCCGATCATCGTCGCGCTCCAGCGAAAGCGGTCCTCGCCGAAAATGACCCAGAGCGCTGCCGGCACCTGTCCTACGAGTTGCATGATAAAGAAGACAGTCATAAGTGCGGCGACGATAGTCATGCCCCGCGCCCACCGGAAGGAGCTGACTGGGTTGAAGGCTCTCAAGGGCATCGGTCGACGCTCTCCCTTATGCGACTCCTGCATTAGGAAGCAGCCCAGTAGTAGGTTGAGGCCGTTGAGCACCGCCGCCGCAAGGAATGGTGCATGCAAGGAGATGGCGCCCAACAGTCCCCCGGCCACGGGGCCTGCCACCATACCCACGCCGAAACAAGCGCTCATGAGCCCGAAGTGGCGAGCCCGATCTTCCCCATCGGTGATGTCGGCGATATAGGCGCCAGCAACCGCACCTGTGGCGCCGGTGATGCCGGCCACGATGCGTCCGGCGTAGAGGATCCACAGGACGGGTGTGGTCGCCATGATCGCGTAGTCGATAGTGGCTCCAAGTAGCGAAGCGAGCAGGACTGGGCGGCGGCCAAAGCGGTCGGACAGTGCTCCGAGAACGGGTGCGCATAGAAATTGCATCAACGCATATAGCGCTAGCAGCACGCCATAGTGACTGGCGATGCTGTCGGAATGGACGATATCCCGCAAGAGGCCCGGCAGTACCGGCATAACCAAGCCTATGCCTACAGCATCCAGGGTGACGGTGCCGAGGATGACGATGAGCGCATTGTTAGATTTCATACACGGTGCCTGACTGCGTTAGCAATTTAACTGTGATAAACTACCGCATTAAAGCTTATCGATGATAAGCTGTCAAACATGAGAATTCGCGAATGAACAAGCTCCAACGCGAGGCCGTGATCCGAACCGCGCTCGAACTGCTTAACGACGTGGGCATGGAAGGTCTAACGACGCGCCGACTGGCTGAGCGCCTCGGGGTGCAACAGCCAGCGCTCTACTGGCATTTCAAGAACAAGCGTGCGTTGCTCGACGCACTTGCCGAAGCCATGCTGACGATAAATCACACGCATTCGACGCCAAGGGATGACGACGACTGGCGTTCGTTCCTGAAGGGCAATGCATGCAGTTTTCGACGGGCGTTGCTCGCTTATCGCGATGGCGCGCGTATTCATGCCGGGACGCGGCCAGCCGCGCCGCAGATGGAAAAAGCCGACGCGCAGCTTCGCTTCCTTTGCGATGCTGGCTTTTCGGCAGGTGACGCGACCTATGCGTTGATGGCAATCAGCTACTTCACCGTCGGCGCTGTTCTTGAGCAGCAAGCTAGCGAGGCAGACGCCGAGGAGCGGGGCGAAGATCAGTTGACCACCTCAGCGTCTACGATGCCGGCGCGCCTACAGAGCGCGATGAAAATCGTCTACGAAGGCGGTCCGGACGCGGCATTCGAGCGAGGCCTGGCTCTCATCATCGGCGGTCTTGAAAAAATGAGGCTCACTACGAACGACATTGAGGTGCTGAAGAATGTTGACGAATGACAGGGGGCGGCAGGTGCGGAGGGCGCGGTTGCTTCGTCATATGAAGCAAAGTCACCTAGCTGAATTAATGGGTGTGGATCAGGCAACCGTGTCGCGCTGGGAGCGGGGCACCCTTGCATTGTCGGATGGGAGGTGGTCAGCGGTTCTTCAATTGCTTACCGGGCCTTCCGATTCATCGTACGACGCTGCGCTGAAGCGTCTGGTGCAATCCTCCGCCCACAAAGTCCATCTGGTAGCGACCGGACACATTGTTTGCTCGCGGCATCTCCGGCCAGGCAAAGGGAATTGCGGATTGACCTAGCCGAACTCCTTGGTAAATCGCTGCGTGTTTATGCGTCCCCGAGATAGTTGCGGCCGACTCTGCGCTTAATGGGCTCGGTTGGCATGAGGGGCGGCTGGGGTCACTCGAGGTGGATACCGGCCCGAACTGGAGCGAGGAACTTCCATACTGCCAAGGCGAATGCTGTGGGAGCGCATCATGCTCGCTGATGGTAGCCCGGCACTACTTGTTACCACCACAGCTTAATGCGAAGGGTGCTCCTGTTCTTGTGCATATTTTATGCGCTGCTGATTGTGCATCGAACTGATAACCTCAACGGGTCTGCTTTGTAGTTCACCACACCCCTGACGCGCGCGTGCCGGATAAGCAGAACTATGGTGCCGATGGATGTCAGGAACACTCGGCCTGGTTCGTAACTAGGTCGTCCTGCGCGATCCTGCGGCTAGGGCCGGAATCGTGCTCGCCAGTCAGGCGCTGATGAAGCCTATGGGCACTGTTGCAAATAGTCGGTGGTGATAAACTTATCATCCCCTTTTGCTGATGGAGCTGCACATGAACCCATTCAAAGGCCGGCATTTTCAGCGTGACATCATTCTGTGGGCCGTACGCTGGTACT
>NZ_NAJR01000038.1:0-3624 GCF_002196695.1 Shewanella sp. Shew256
CCAGCGCCGCTTGATAGTTGCCACCATTCACGAAAGAAGGAATAGAGCATGACACAACGTATCGAATGCAGCCGCCGCACCTGCCGCTGGACGGGTAGACACTCAGAGTTAAGCAAGATCGCTGACCCTAAATACGCATCTAAGTCTTTTGCTGTTTACAAAGGCGTTTGCCCTAAATGCGGTTGCGACTCTTATTACGACTTGCCTGAGCCAATCATCACCGAGCGCGTTGAACACGCTAACGCACTCATCAAAGTGATATCAGAGCATGGCCGCAAGTTTTTCGAACACAAAGGCACCATAGCAACACTTGAGCTCGATAAAAACGGCAAAGTGTGGCTTGTTGACGAATTTTCTAAAGCCAGAATCTACACCCATTATCGCGATCGTTGGCATGGATTTAGTCATGGCGGAACGATGCGCAACTTAGTGGAACTCATGCGTGATTACATCACCAAAGGCACCAAGCTTTCCTTGTACGTTATTGCACCTGTTCGTTGGAACCCAGATAACGGCGACATTTGGGGCTATGGCAAAGAAGCCGCCGCAGCAGTACGCGCAGCAGCTGCACAACTGCCAATCATCAAGCAGGAGGACGCAGCATGCTAACCCACGACAAACCCCAACACCGCGATATCAAAATTGGCCTCGGCCATATCGTCGCAGATAAAGACGGCTGGATGTTGCCAGGTGGCAAGTTCACCACCAATCGCGCCGTTGCCATCCGTGCCGCCAAAGGCCTGCACCGTTTCTTGGTTAAAAGATAAGGACGTCACATGAGCCAACAAATCGAAATCCCTGCATTCTTGCTCGAAATGTCACAGCAAATGCACCAGCAGTCTAACCGCTGCACCGCCGAACCCATATGGCAAGTTCGCTGCAAGCGCTATTTACCGACCGAAGAAGGCTATGACGAAGATCACTGGGAGATTGTTGATACCGATGGTGGCACTGTTCTTTATCGGTCTGATGAATCTGATATCAAGCAAGCACTGGCTGAATGGTTAGCTGAAAACGACCATCAATGGTGTAGCAATTGGCTGTTTGATAACGATATTGATGAAGTTTGTCACGATGTTACTCATGCATTTGATGAAGTGTTTATACAAGCCTTTATCGATAAATTTGATGTTGAGTCAGATTACGACCAGCTACCTGATCCGCTTAAAAAGTTCCACCTTCAAGAAACGGAAGAAGTGATCAAAACCTGCCTAACTGAAGCCGATGCACTGTCCTTTATCGCCCGTAAGCAGCACGACTATCCAAGGCTTTACACCTATGTCGAATCAATGGTGTTTTGCCCACAGATGATCCAATTACGCCATTGGATCATGTCACTCACCACGCCAGAGGTGAAAGCATGAATCCGATACATGACTTCTACGCCAAAAACTACCCTTGGCTTAACGCAGATCAACGTGAGTGCTTTGATTTTCTTTGTGACATTCACAATGGCGGCAATCACATGTTTGGGAAAATCCAAGCTTGTGGCAAGCATGGCTTAGTCATCAACAGTAAAGCCTCGCATTACATGTCAACGTTTGATTATAGCAATCTGACAAAAGCCGTAGTACTTGCCCATGACCGCATGATCCGCTTTCAAATCGAACCATCAGCACCACGGATGTTGAAGTTCATCGTTCACAAGCGCCATACCCGTGAAGGTGATTACTGTGAACGTCATCCAACCATCGAAGAAGCCATTATCACGGTAAGAGAGCAATACCCAAGTGAAGAGGTGAAAGCATGAGCCAACAACTCACACCAAAGCAAATCGCAGCAAGGGCTTACTACCAAGCGCATAAGGAAAGTATCAAAGCCCAAAAACGGGCTCAATACGAAACTAAGGCGCGTAAGCCAAAAGTGATGAAGGTTGTTAACTCTTCGACTTCTCAACCTTCAATTGCTGCACCTAAAGCTAAAACAGTCCGATTCCAAGAGGAAAAAGAACCAGTCATCCAGTCAATTAGGATATCGGCCGAGGATAAAGTGCTCATGGCTAAACGCCGCCGCATCGAGGATATCAAGCTCGCCAAAGAGCTTGGGTTAAGTCTGGAGGATTTTGAATGAACACGTATCTCGTCGCTGAACACATGCTTTCAACTGGAAGGCACTACACTGCCGCGCAGTTAGGTGCAGAACTAGGTATATCTGCAATCGAGGCATCCGCAAAGCTTTGGAATGTTCGCAATAGCCAAAAATATCAGTGTGAATGCACTAATTTGCCAAATCGAACCGTAAAAGTGTTGGCGATAAAAGGTCGCGTAAATAGCAAAAAAGCACTCTGGGATTTGGTTTTATTTAATAAACCTATCATCAAGGAGGCACCATGAGCCAATTTGATTACATCAAACAGCATTATGGTGTTCCTGCCGAAATCGGCCGCTTAGTTAAAGTGAATGGACGCGCAGGCATCATCGTAAAAGATTGCGGCCATCACCTTGGCGTTAATTTTGACGAAGATAAGCCAAGTGTTATTCGTCATTGCCACCCTACTTGGGAAGTTGAATACGGCGAGATTGGAAGCATCCGCAAACAAACTAAATCCCAAGAACGCTATCAACGCTACTTAGAGTACGGTGACGGGTTTAAAAACTTTATCGAGTTTTGCTACTGGGACGCATGCCCTGAGCACGAATGGAACAGAGGTGAAGCATGACCGCCCCTATATCATCCCGCGAAATGCTTTATCTGCTGTCAGGCAGCGAGCCAGAGCGCAAGCTTGACTTGCTGCTATCGCTAACGCGCATCACCTCAGAGCCAACGATTGCTGCATTAAAGCTGCACTACACCACGGGTCTGGCTGAAGAACGCTGCGCCGCTCGCCACTTTATCGAGCTATCAAACCTGATGCGCGCTCAAAACACGCTCAACAGCACCATGGGCGTGGTTGAAGCAATCAAAGAAATCGACTGGGAAAAGCATCTCGCCAAGTTAGCCGCAGCCAACGCGCGGATAGCACAGCTAGAAAAACAATTAGCCAGTTATCAGTTAACTGATTCAAAGGAGAATGCCGCATGAGCAAAAAATATCAGCTGATATACGCCGATCCGCCATGGGCATTTAGCAACCAGAACACGGGCGGTTCAATGAAATCCAGCGCCCAAGCCAAGTACACCGTCACCAGCACAGAGGACTTAAAACGCCTCGATGTGGGCAGCATTGCCGATGATAACTGTGTGCTAGTGATGTGGTACGTGGGCGCTATGCCACAGGATGCCATTGATCTGGTTAAAAGCTGGGACTTCACCCTTAAAAACATGAACGGCTTTGTGTGGAACAAGCTAACAGTCAATAACAATCCATTTTTTGGCATGGGCTTTTGGACCCGTGCAGGTAGCGAGTCGGCCATTATCGCCATCAAGGGCAAACCCACGCCAGCTTGCCGCAGCGTTCGCGCCGTGGGCAATTACGATCCACAAAGCCTTGATGAAGTACTCGCTCACCTCTGCTACGTGGGCACCTATCAAAACATTCGCCACAGTCAAAAGCCTGATGAGTTTCGCGATAAATGCGTCGAACTCATGGGTGACGTTCCGCGCCTTGAAATGTTCGCCAGAACCAAAACCAAAGGTTGGGATGTGTTTGGTAACGAGGTAAAAGGCTCGATCGATATTCCATTAA
>NZ_NAJR01000039.1:0-2378 GCF_002196695.1 Shewanella sp. Shew256
CTGTTTTTTTGTACAGTCTATGCCTCGGGCATCCAAGCAGCAAGCGCGTTACGCCGTGGGTCGATGTTTGATGTTATGGAGCAGCAACGATGTTACGCAGCAGGGCAGTCGCCCTAAAACAAAGTTATGCAGCCAAATCCCAACAATTAAGGGTCTTAAAATGGTAAAAGATTGGATTCCCATCTCTCATGATAATTACAAGCAGGTGCAAGGACCGTTCTATCATGGAACCAAAGCCAATTTGGCGATTGGTGACTTGCTAACCACAGGGTTCATCTCTCATTTCGAGGACGGTCGTATTCTTAAGCACATCTACTTTTCAGCCTTGATGGAGCCAGCAGTTTGGGGAGCTGAACTTGCTATGTCACTGTCTGGCCTCGAGGGTCGCGGCTACATATACATAGTTGAGCCAACAGGACCGTTCGAAGACGATCCGAATCTTACGAACAAAAGATTTCCCGGTAATCCAACACAGTCCTATAGAACCTGCGAACCCTTGAGAATTGTTGGCGTTGTTGAAGACTGGGAGGGGCATCCTGTTGAATTAATAAGGGGAATGTTGGATTCGTTGGAGGACTTAAAGCGCCGTGGTTTACACGTCATTGAAGACTAGTCCTTTGCATAACAAAGCCATCAAACCGGACGCCAGAGATTCCGCGCCTGTTGCGCATGGCTTCGCCATTTTATGCGCAATAGGCGCGCCACCCTGTCGCCGTTTATGGCGGCGTTAACCCAAAGGAGTATCGTGAAAATATCACTAATGGCTGCAAAAGCAAGAAATGGGGTTATTGGCTGCGGCTCGGATATCCCGTGGAACGCTAAAGGTGAGCAGCTGCTTTTTAAAGCAATAACTTACAATCAATGGCTCTTAGTCGGCCGTAAAACATTTGAGGCAATGGGGGCTCTCCCAAATAGAAAGTATGCAGTTGTCAGCCGCTCAGGATCGGTAGCTACTAACGATGATGTGGTTGTGTTTCCATCTATAGAAGCAGCAATGAGGGAGCTAAAGACTCTTACGAACCATGTTGTTGTTTCTGGTGGTGGAGAGATCTACAAGAGTCTGATCGCCCATGCCGACACGCTACATATCTCGACAATAGATTCCGAGCCAGAGGGCAATGTTTTCTTTCCGGAAATCCCCAAAGAGTTCAATGTGGTGTTCGAGCAGGAATTTCATTCAAATATAAATTATCGCTATCAAATCTGGCAAAGGGGTTAACCATCCAAGCCATCGGACACATTTTGCTTCGCTGCGCTCAAAACGCAAAATGTGCCGCTGCTTAGCGGCGTTAGATGCACTAAGCACATAATTGCTCACAGCCAAACTATCAGGTCAAGTCTGCTTTTATTATTTTTAAGCGTGCATAATAAGCCCTACACAAATTGGGAGTTAGACATCATGAGCAACGCAGTGCCCGCCGAGATTTCGGTACAGCTATCACAGGCACTCAACGTCATCGAGCATCATCTGGGATCGACGTTGCTGGCCGTGCATTTGTACGGCTCTGCACTCGACGGTGGCCTGAAGCCATGCAGTGATATTGATTTGCTGGTTACTGTGACTGCACAGCTCGATGAGACTGTGCGGCAGGCTCTGTTCGTAGATTTCCTGGAAGTTTCCGCTTCTCCCGGCCAAAGTGAAGCTCTCCGTGCCTTGGAAGTTACCATCGTCGTGTACGGCGATGTTGTTCCTTGGCGTTATCCAGCCAGACGGGAACTGCAATTCGGGGAGTGGCAGCGCAAGGACATTCTTGCGGGCATCTTCGAGCCCGCGACAACCGATGTTGATCTGGCTATTCTGCTAACTAAAGCAAGGCAACACAGCCTTGCCTTGGCAGGTTCGGCCGCGGAAGATTTCTTCAACTCAGTCCCGGAAAGCGATCTATTCAAAGCACTGGCCGACACCTTGAAACTATGGAACTCACAACCGGATTGGGCAGGCGACGAGCGGAATGTAGTGCTTACTTTGTCTCGCATTTGGTACAGCGCAGCAACCGGCAAGATCGCGCCGAAGGATGTAGCTGCCAACTGGGTAATGGAACGCCTGCCCGTCCAACATCAGCCCGTGCTGCTTGAAGCCCAGCAGGCTTACCTTGGACAAGGGATGGATTGCTTGGCCTCACGCGCTGATCAGTTGACTGCGTTCATTTACTTTGTGAAGCACGAAGCCGCCAGTCTGCTCGGCTCCACGCCAATGATGTCTAACAGTTCATTCAAGCCGACGCCGCTTCGCGGCGCAGCTTAATTCAGGCGTTAGATGCACTAAGCACATAATTGCTCACAGCCAAACTATCAGGTCAAGTCTGCTTTTATTATTTTTAAGCGTGCATAATAAGCCCTACACAAATTGGGAGATATATCATGAAAGGCTGGCTTTT